>JBJXGX010000376.1:0-6720 GCA_046160305.1 Burkholderiales bacterium | reverse complement strand
TCCATCGTCGGCGTCAATTCGCTGCTTTATTCGGCAGCCGAATCCGCGCGGATGTTCGACGGGTTGCGCCACGGATTCGAGAGTGGCCAACTGCGCGCACCGGACGGGCTTACGTTGCGGCCCCTTGCGGCGGGAAAGGACGTGTACGCGGCCTTGAAGCAAGGGCATGCGGGAAAATTCGTGCTGGTGCCCGCCGATTGATCCGCAAATTTCGCTACGCGTCTCTCGCAAAGTCAGGTTGTCTCCAACAGGTCCGCGCAACCCGCACGTCGCGCCCAGTACTCCCACGCGCGACGCATTTCGGGCGAAGCTGGATCCCAGTTCGCGCGCTTGGTGATCTCACCGTCGGATAGAAACTTGACCTCGCCCATGCGCATTGCGTCCAGATAAACGCGTGCGTTGTACGGCATGTAGACACCGATCCGAACGACTTCGAAGAGCGAACGCCCGGCCGCGGCAAAACCGTGACCGCGCATCAGCGCGACCCAGGCGCCGCCCATGCAACGCGCGAGATCGCCGCCTTGCTCGTTGTCGCGCACGAGCATGTCGGTTTCGCCGAATTTATCGGCGATGTCCCACACCGGAATGTGCGCGCCGATGCAACTCCCCGAGTGCACGACCGGTCGCAGCCTGGTCGAAGTGATGGTGAAGGGCAGCACTTCCTTCGCGTGGCTATGGACGACGGCATTGATCTCAGGCCGGGCGGCATAGATCGCGCCATGGATGAAGCGCTCCAGGTACGGTGGCCGTTTGTCCTCGCCCGCCACCTTGCTATCGAGCGAGAACGTCATGATGTCATCCTGCGTCACCAGCTCGGGGCTGCGCGATCGCGACAGCAAATACCGATCGCGATGCGCCGGATGACGGATGCTGACGTGACCATAGGCATCGACGACCCCCTCGTTCGCGAGGATGCGATTGGCGATCACGAGCTCTCTTATTGCCTGATCAAGCTGGGTCATAGTCACCTCCTGCGTGGCGCCAGTATTTCCGACAATGGATGGGGTTGAAATGGAGAATCGGCCTACGCGTGCTCACCGCTGATGCCGAATATTGTTTCTCGCTGCGACCGCATGAAACGCCACGCCTGCTGGCCGTGCATAGGCCGGTGCCGGGCGACCCGTCGGGCGATGCCTACATCGAGCCGCTCGAGCGGATGAGAGTGATCGAAGGCGATGGCGTGAGCGACACCGATCAACCCAGCAGCGCGCCACGCGTCTTGGTTTGCATCCGATAGACGCTGGTGCGGGCCGTCATGAAGAGCACACTGCCATCTTCGCCCCATCCGAGGTTGGCAGGCAGTTCCGGCAAGAGAATGCGGCCGAGCAATGTGCCGTCGGCGCGTCCGACCCATACGCCGCCCGCACCGGTGGAGAACACATTGCCCTGCAGGTCCACCTTCATGCCATCAGGCACGCCAGGGTCGTCTGATGCCATGTCCAACAGGACACGACTATTGCTCAAGCGGCCATCCGTGCCGACATCGAAGGCGCGAATATGCTGGCGGGCCGAATCGTTGATATAGAGACGCCCTTCGTCAGGCGAGAAAGCCAAACCGTTCGGCAGCGCGAAGTCGTCAACAAGAAGACGCAGGCTGCCGTCAGCGGCGAGGCGATAGACACCGTTGCAGGATTGCTCTTTGCCCGGAATGGGCGCGGTCCACCAGCCCGCCGGACGCGCGATGCCGGGCGCGACGGTATGCACGCCATAGGGCGGGTCGGTGAAGTAAATGGCCCCGTCCGACTTCACCACGATATCGTTTGGGCTATTGAGGCGCTTGCCCTCGAACCGATCGGCGAGAACCGTTCGCTCGCCATTGTCAGCAACGCGCGAAACGCAGCGGCCGCCGTGTTCCGCTGCGAGCACCCGGCCTTGACGATCCAAGGTCAGACCATTCGAGCGCCCGATCGCAAAGGTGGTGAGCTCCGGGCCTTCCGGCAGGCGGCGCCAACGCACGATGCGGTCGTTCGGAATGTCGCTGAAGAGGAGAGCATTGCCGCGCCACACCGGCCCTTCGGTAAACGTGAGCCCGCCGGCGACACGCTCGATGGCGGCATCAGGGGCAATGAGATCATGCAATCCGGGGTTTCGCACATCCAACGATGACATCGTGTCTCCTCAAGTTATTGCAATACCTGTTTCATCCTACGCGGGCTCTTGCGGCTTGTCATGGTCGCACATTGCCTCTGCGGTTGAGCGCGTCGGCTGGTACACATGGCAGCCACTCACAGTTGATGAACCGTGAGCGCCTGGTCGCCCAATGCTGCGCGCGCGACATCGATCAAATGGCGATGATGCGTAAAGATCATGACCTGCCCGCCTTGCGCGAATCGCGCCAGCGCGCGCAGTACGTTCGCCGCGCGTTCATCGTCCGAAGTGATGAGCACGTCATCGAGCACGAGCGGCATGTGCGGGTGTGATGTGCGCCGCAGATCGAGCGCCGCGAGTCGCAACGCCAGATAAAGCTGATCAGCGGTGCCCTCGCTCATGGCCTCGATTCCTTTCTTCGTTCCATCCGCCTGGATGGCGCGCAGGACAGGCTTGTCTCCTTCTTCGTCGGCCTCCAATCGCTCATAGCGCCCTCCGGTCATCAGCGAGAAGTAAGTCGAAGCCGCGGCCACCATCGGCGCCTGGGCACGTTCGCGGAATCGATTCAAGGACTCCTTCAGCAGCGCGTGGGCAAGCCGCAGCCGCGCCCATGGCCGGATCGCGGCACGGAATCGCGCGGCGGCCGACTCCATGCCCTCCCGGGCAGCGGCCGCGCGATCGGACGTATCGATGGCCTCCAGTGCGCGCCGTGTCTGCTCTTCGCCCTGACGTGCCGCGGCTTGCTCTGCTTCGCGTTGAATAATTTCCAACTTGCATCGGGCGCGTTCGCTCTCGATGGCCACTGCATCCTGGCCCGCAAGGTTCTGGCGCAGCGCTTCTTCGGGGCGCGCCGATGCTTGCGCGAGTTGTTCGCGCAGGGTTGACAGTTGAGTCTGCGCATGGCGCTTGCGGGCGGCGCTCTCCTCGCGTTCCGGCAGAACGTCGGCGGTTGCGACGCGCGCCGCCGAACAGAGTCGCGCCAGCGCAGTGCTCTGTTGCGCAAGCTCCGTTTCCGCCTGCTGTTTCTTTTGCTGTGCCCGACCCTGATCGCGGATCAGGGTGTTGCGCGCCTGGTCGCTTTCGCGTGACGCCACCAGGCGCCTGCGCAAACGATCCGCGAAGTCATCCACCGCCATTGGTTGCGACTCGCCGACCAGCATTGCAAGCTGCGCCGCACGGGAATCGACATCATTGACGACTGCATTGTGGTGGCCCTGGGACTGTCGTGCATCGTTCAGGCCGGACCACTGGCGCGCCAAGGCGTCGAGCTCTTCCAATCGAGCCTTTACGGTTTCCGAGGTGCTACCGGCCGGCAGGAAGAGCCGCGCATGCCAGGTATCAAGGGCTTCTGCATGGACCTTCAACGCCGTCTCGGTCTGCGCGATCGACGTGCCGACTCGCTTCCGTTCAGCTTGTTGCGTGCGCAACGATCTTGCCCGCGCGCTGCTCTGGGCTTCATTCTCCGCGGCCCTCTTCTCCCATTGCAGGGCCTGCGCGATCAACGACGGCAGCACGTCGACTTCGCCACCCGCCGCCGCTGTGGCGCCAGTCTGCCCAGCGGCACGCAGCATATCGATGAGCGCCGAACCGGCCGTCGATGTTTCCACCAGCACACCATCGCGATCCGACCGCAATCCCGCCTGGCGCCCTGCAAGCTCCAGCACCACTTCGCGCCGACCTTGCCACTCGCGCAGTGCCTCGGCATCGAGCGCCGGCAATTCCGCTTGCCGAAGACGCTCCATCCATCCGGCGAGCAGCCGTTCCCGCTCTGCCCCAAGCGACACGAGCGTGGCCGCAATCTCGCGCCGGCGCGCTTCCATCTGTTCGATGCGTGTGGAACATTCCTCGGCGGTGGCCGCCCGCTTTGCATCCGCGCGCAACAGATCCGCCTGCCGGTCGGCGTCTTCCTGCGCGGACTCGAACGCGTCCGGCAGTTGCCGATTTGCATCGAACGTTCGACCCAGCTCGGCCGCATCGCCGGTACGATCCACATAGACCGTGCGCACGCGCGACCAGCCGTCATCACGCCGCTGCCGCGCAAGACGCAAGCTCTCGGATGTGACGACTTCGCCTTCCGCGGCAAGCTGGCGTTGGCGTACGCGCTGTTCTTCCAATTGCGGCTCGAGCCTGCGGTCTTCGTCGCGCGCATCACGTATCGCGTCGCCAATCTCGGCCAGCTCCCGTCGCGTCAGTGCAATCTGAGCTTCCAGCAAGGGTTGGGCTCGACGTAATGCCTGCTCGGAACCGGCACCGATGTCCGAGAGCGACTGAACCAGGCGACCTTCTATTTCGGTGATCTGGCGATCGAGTTCGCGCCGCCGCCGCCCGACATCACCCAGCGCCTGCGCGCGCCGCAACGCATCAGCCATGGCTTGCCGAATCGAAGGGTCGGGCAACGTGGGAGCCGCTTCCGCCTCGATGTTCAATGGCTCGTCCAATTCGACGGCGCGCTGGCGATTCACCGCCAGCCGCTCGTTGAGCAGGCTGATTGCTTCGAGGTGATTGTTCAAGGCCACGCGATCGGCGTCCGAGGGCGCTGCGTTCAGGATCTCGCGAATTTCGCGGCCGGGTGCGATCCGCGAGGCGATTGCTGTCAGGTCTGCGCTGAGCCGCTCGACGATTGCCTGCTGCTGCCCAACCTCTATCCGGCTGCGCGAAGCGCTCGCCACACCGGCAGCCAGACGCTCGATCACCTCGGCGTGCTCAAGCAACGGCGCCTCGATCGTCAAGTTCGCGAGCGCCTGGGTGCAACGATCGATTTCAATTTCGGCATCCCGCAAGTCCTGCTGTGCGCGCCGCTGCGCCTGTTCCGCCGCCAGTCGCTCCTCGCGCGCGCTCTCGGGAAGATCGGGCACCTCGGCCAGCGCCTCTAGCGCCGCCAATGCGCGGTCATGCTGCTGCAGCAACGGCTCGACCGTGCGCAGTTCGGTCAGTTCATTCTCGCGCCGGCGCAATGCCTCGATCGTCTTGTCGATCTCGGCCAACGCAGCCTTCGACTGCTCGTGTGCGCGATGCAGCGCCTGCCACTCGGCCGGTTTCGTCTGCGTCTGCCGCAACGCGGTGCGCTGCTCATCGAGTTGGCGCCGCGCCTCGTTGATCGTCGCATTCTGTGCGCGACCATGCGTGTTGAAGATCTTTCTTGCGTCATCATCCAACGAAGCGAGGATCGCCGTGATCCCGCGGGTGCCCGCACTGGCCTCGAACAGCGCCGCGCCGAGTTCACCCTCGCCTTTGAGCAACAGGTCACCGCCTGTACGCAAGCGCGCATGATCGAGCCCGAACATCGCTTCGAACTCGCTTCGCTCGACGCGACCGGTCAGCGCGAGCTCATGCTCCCGCAGCACGGGCAGGAGAGGATCCGCGCTTTCGGTCGCGAGATCGAATCGCGAGAGCGTCGCGCCCCGGCCCTTGCGCCGGACGAGACCGATGGGCTCGCCCTGGTCGTCGATGAAGACGCCCGCGACGCGCATCTGCCCGGTTGTGTGGATGAAGTCATCCGCGCTGCGAAGAGGAATGCCGAATCGCAGGTCGGTGATTGCCCGCAGTGCCGCCGATTTGCCTGCCTCGTTCGGCCCATAGATCAAATGGAGGTTGCTCGCGCTCGTTGCGAAATCGATGGTCTTGTCGGTGAACGGCCCGAAGGCCGTCAGGATCAGCCGGGCAAGTTTCATGCGCCGTCCGACGCCGCTGCCAGACGGGCGAGCACTGTCGCTTCCGCATCCGCGAGGAGAGCGCGCAGGTCTGCGGCGCTGTCCAAGCGGAGCGCGTCGCTCGTGTCGACGCCGGTGATCACTTCCGCGGGGAGGGCATTCAGAAGATCGCCGAGTTCCGCTCTCGCCCATTTCGCCAACTGCGCATCATCGACTGCGATTGCATCCACCAATCGGATCAGCTCGCCCACAGCGTCTTGGCGCTCTGCTGACTGGGCGCGATCCATCGGTGTCGTCAATGCGAGCCGCACCTGCTCGATCCAGATCTCCGCGTCGCTCACGTCTTGCGCCGCCGCCTGTATCGCGGCGGCCAAGGTTCCGGGCTGCTTCGCCTCCAGGCGGTGCAAGGGTGTCGAGCCGGTCAAGGTGACCCGTACCGCATGCAGCCGGTCGGTGGCACCAACCAGTATCGGCGCGAGGGCCGCGCGGAATGCATCGGCCAGCGCCGCAAGCGCATCGATGCCATCGAGCGCTACTACGACCTGATTCCACCGCACGACATCGAGCGCGACGAATTCGGCCTCGATCCGTCCCGCCTCCACCGTGACCAGCTCGCAGCCCTTGGCGCCGGTCTCGTTCGCGTGCCGGCCCTGAAGGTTGCCGGGGAAGACGATGCGCGGCGCCTCCGACACCACTTCGCGCGCGTGCACATGCCCGAGCGCCCAATAGTCGTAGCCCTTGGCCGCCAGCGTTGCGGGATCGGTTGGTGCGTACGTGTCGTGGCCGACTCGGCCGTTGAGGCTGGTATGCAGCATGCCGATATTGAAAAAATCCGGCACCGGCGCCGGATACGAAGGGACCAGATCTTCGTCGACCGCCCGATCGGGAAAACTACGCCCGTGGATCGCGACCGACAGCGCATCGATCCGGACGGTCTGCGCCGTGCGGCTGGAGAACACGGTGACATTCGGCGGCAGGATCA
>JBJXGX010000375.1:0-14280 GCA_046160305.1 Burkholderiales bacterium | reverse complement strand
GCGTTGGCGTCATCGGCGTCGCGGCGGCCCATCGCACGCCGATTCTTATTCCGCATGCCACGACCGAGTACTCGTATGGTCGCGCGATCAGGGACAGCGCCGAGCGTGCCGGGATCTCGGCAGGGCTCGAGACTTCGAACCCGTTGCCTGGACTCGCGGACGCGCGGAGCCAGCTCGCTGTGCCGCCGGTAGCCGGTCGGTTGCTCCTTGGTGTGCTTTACGTCGATAGCCCAAGTGATCGGCGCTTTGGATACCACGACGAGGACGCATTGGTGCCGATTGCCGGGGCGCTTGCGGTGGCGGTTCGCGGCCTACAAGAACAGCCCGACGTGATCGACGTGCCTGCCGGCGCTGCATTGAAGTGCGAGCCTGACGGTGCGACAGCGCTCGTCCAGGCGAGCGGTGTCGCGGTCACGATCCGCCATTACGCCGCCGATGACAGCGTCTTCATCGGCGATGACTATCTCATCAAGGGCGTAGCCGGCGCGATCATCGCGAAACTGGTGCGAGAATTCCTCGGATCGAAGCGGACCGAGTTCAGCAATCGCGAGCTCCGGCTTGATCCGTCGATCAAGTTGCCCGATCTGGGCGACAATCTGGAGGCCCGCCTCGTTTTGCTGCAGCGGCGACTCATCGAACGATCGGCATGCCTCCAAATGGAACGGACCGGCCGTGGCCGCTTCCGTCTCGAGACGACGCGCCCAGTGCAACTCGTGGAATTGCCGGCGAATCGAGCGCGTTGATTGGAGGGAGTCGTCCTGCTGTCATGAACAACGATTCGACACCACCGGCTACTCGGCATGGCCAGGGGGATTTCGCCACGCTCGTCGCGCCACACCGGCGGGTACTGGCTGCGCACTGCTATCGCATGCTGGGTTCCTGGACCGAAGCCGAAGACGCGCTCCAGGACGCGCTGTCCCGGGCATGGCAAGCTCATCCTCGGTTCGAAGGGCGTGCGGCCATTGAGACTTGGCTCTATCGCATCGCAACGAATGCCTGCCTCACCACTTTGCAGAAGCGGCCGCGTCGCAGTGTTCCTGAGCTCATGGGGTCCGCTGTTCGTGCCGATGAAGGCATGGCGCATGCACTTGAAGAGGCACGCTGGATAGAACCGTTTCCTGATCGCGTGCTCGAAGTACCCGACATCGAATCGGCCACGATCAAGCGCGAATCGGTCGCGCTCGCATTCGTCGTTGCACTACAGCATCTTCCGCCACGACAGCGGGCGGTACTTTTGCTACGCGATGTCGTCGGGTATGACGCGACGGAAGTCGCCGCCATGCTGGCGATTTCGATTGCCGCGGCCAACAGCGCGCTCGCTCGCGCACGCGCGACGTTGGCACAGACGCGGCGGTTGAACGTCGCGCCTGCAATCAACATGCTCAACGCCGATCAGGCGTTGCTGCTCAACCGATATGTCGCCGCATGGGAGACCCGCGACGTCGATTCACTCGTAGCGTTGTTGGCCGAGGAAGCGACCTTTTCGATGCCGCCGTTCCCGACCTGGTTCGAGGGGCGATCCGCGATCACTGAAGTACTGCGCGGACGGATCTTCGCCAGGGAGCGCCGATTCCGACTACTCCCGATTATTGCAAGCGGGCAACCTGCCTTTGCCGTCTACAAGATGGAAAACGGGGCGGCCCGCTACGCGCCGCACGGGATCCAACTTATCTGGCTGGACGCCCGCTCGATTGCGAGCGTGATCACCTTTCTCAAGCCCCGGCTCGTCACCGCTTTCGGGCTTCCGACGGAACTTGCCCTTCCGGGCTGAAAAATAATCGCCCGGGAGCGATCAGTTTCGGGGCCGCGCGAAGTCTAAAGGCTGACAACCGGATGCGCCCACGCAATCGACATGTCGACGCGATTTCAATAGGAGCCTGCGATGAAACGAATCATGGTGCGGTACAAGGTAAAACCCGAGATGGCCGCCGAAAACCGGCGTCTGGCCGAAGCAGTGTTCGCGGCAGCCGAGGGCAAACAGTTGGAAGGGGTTCGCTACGCAACCTTCGTGGCCGCCGACGGGGTGAGTTTCGTCCATCTCTTCTCGAACGAGCGCGCCGACGGAAGCAATCCCTTGGGCGAGTTGGACGCGTTCAAGGCCTTTCAAGCGAATATCCGCGATCGATGCGTAGAGCCGCCTTCAGCGACCGAGTACGAAATGGTTGGCTCGTACCGGTTTTTTCCCGCGTAGACGCGTGGACAAATTTTCGAAAGGGGAGATGAAACATGGAAGGATTGAATGCATGGGCGGTGCTTGCGGCCGCGCTGGGCTCATTCGCGCTTGGCGCCATTTGGTATTCGCCCGCACTCTTCTTGCCGGCGTGGGCGCGCGAGGCACGGGTTGACAAGCCGGCTGGTTCGCCTTCCGTGTATGTGGTGCTTTTTCTCTTGTCGCTGCTTGCCGCCGCCGCATTCGCGTGGCTGATCGGTCCTCGCGCATCGCTTGGCATGGCGGTCGCGAAAGGCGTCGCGGTTGGGGTCTGTTTCGTCGCGACGAGTTTCTGGGTCAACTACACCTTCGCCAACCGCGGCATGACGCTATGGGCGATCGATGCCGGCTATCACGTCACGCGATTCCTACTGTTTGGCCTGATCCTGGGGTTGTGGCATTGAGCAATTCACAAAGATCGCGCCTCACGGCAGGAGGGGGCTGGAAAACAGGCGGATTGACGGGGTCTGATTGAACTGCGTACCGTAGCTGATTGCGATCTGTCCCGCTGGCCCCTGAACCAGTTCTCGCGGGGCGTTCGCCTCTGATGTCGCGTACGTAAGCGGCGAGCCGGCCGTGAAGGTGCTTGCATTACCGACTACCGAGCGACCTGGCGTAGCGGTGAAGCAAAGTAGTTGCGCGCCAGCGCGGGTGGGCCAGCAATCGGTCGCGTTGGCGATGGAGCCGGCCAGGGTTAGCGCCGGTGCATCGAAAAGCGATTGCCCCGCGATCACGCGATTGCTTGAAAAGCTCAATGCGCGTTGTCCGAACGCTGTCGGCGCGGTAACGACCTGCTGTTCGACGAGGCCATCGGCAAGTACCTGGATCCTTCGCAAAGTGAACGCCGATGATTCGGGGCTCGATCCGTAGAGGTTTGTGCCGGCGGTATTGAAAACCACCCGGTTGGTTCCGGTGTGGGATTGCGTTCGATTGGGCTGCATCAGGCTGTTACGCAATAACGCGACACCGGCGTGCCGCGGGCTGAAGGCTGCCATCCATGCCATCGACACCGCCGCGATGGTCGGGTCCGCGGGCGACATGGCAATCGTCTCCGCCCGCGACTGTCCGAAGAATGGCTCAGATACGAGGCGGGTACGCCCTTGCTCGACCATTGAAGGCAGCGCGAATCGCACGACTTCGCCGGAACCGTCAAATCCGACGTAAAGCATGGAGCGATCTTCAGAGAGGGCAAGCGCAGCCGGCTCTGATCCGAGCGGCGGTGAATGGTTCACCAGGCCAGTCGACGGCACGATCGAGGCGATGGAATTGCCGGCGCCAATCACCGATCCGGGAATGCTCGCGTAATACCGATCACGTACATCGTCATAGACGATTGCGTTGTGGGGCAAGGCAATATCCATGGCCTGCCCATCCGACGTCGTCGATCCAACAACCGGCCATGTGATCGATGGGGGCGTTGGATTCGGGAGCTGGGTACTCGACACGAGTCGGATCTTGGGCGTCGCGCCCACTGTGAAGATTACGGTATAGCTGAGGGCCACCTGTCCCGGCTGACCGGGCACGATGCGCTGTGGGCCGCTCGGTTCTGACGCCGCATAGGTCAACGCCGCTTTGATCACGAAACTGGTCGAATCCGCGATCAGAATTCTTCCTTGGCCGGATTGAACATTTTGAATAGGCAGGCAAAGGAGGATATTTCCCGAGGAAGGTTTGCTGCAGTCGGACGCACCAGAGACCGACCCGGCGTGCGTGAGCGCGGGCGCGTCAAACATGCCGCCGCCTGTGATCAATCGGCTGTTCGCGAAGCTGAGTGTCCGAATGTTGAAGCCTGCGTTCGACGCGATTTTCGCCTGCTCCACCAATCCATTGGCGAGCACCTGGATTCGGCGCAGGCCGAACTCCGTCGTCCTGGTATTCAAACCGTACAGGCTTGCGCCGGTCGAATCGAATGTAACGAGATTGCTGATGTTGAGCATTTGCGTGCGGACCGGCTGCATGATCAGGTCCCGCAATAAAGCGACCCCGACATGGCTTGCGTTGGCGTCGTTCGACACCATCGACACCGCCACGACATTTGCGTTCGCAGGCGAGACGGCAATCGATTGCGCGCGCCAAAGTACGACGGATGGGGTAGGCGATAGTTGTGTTCGGCCGATTTCCGCCATCGACGGCAGCGCTAATTTCACGACTTCCCCTGAGCCGTCGAGGCCTGCGTACAGCACCGAACTGTCGGCAGCGATAGCGAGCGCACCGGGTTCGGGGCCGATAGGCGAGGAATGGCTCAGCTGTCCGGTTGCCGGGTCAAGCGTTGCGATGCGATTGCCGGTGTTGCCTTGCGACGCGGGAATGCTTGCGTAGTACCGGTTCCGCAGCGGGTCGTAGACCAGGTCGTTGTGGACGAGCGGCACGTCCAGGACCTGACCCTCGATCGGCGGCGGGGGCGACGGCGGTGGGGCGGTTGACCAGGCGACGCCGCCCACGATGGCAAACGAGAATGTGAGCGTATGCGTTGGTTCAATGGTCGTACCAGTGGAATCGGTCGCCGTCCGCGTGGCTCTTACCATCCCGACGCCGGGTGCAAACAATGTCTCCTCGCTGGCGGTGACGGTGTAGTCGGCGGTGCCGGCCGACGAAAATCGAATCGTCATCTGCATGGTGTTCCGGAACCGGCTGACATTGACGATCGTCAGCGCGCCAAACCTCATGGTCTCGAAGCCGGCGAAGATTTGGATGAATTCGTATCGGAAGCTCTCGCCAATGCCATCGCGGTCGATGTCTGCGCCCCACGGACCGCTACGCATGTGTCGACGGACCGCGCCCTGCGGGTAAAGGGGCGCCACGTACTCGAAGATCGAACCAATAACATTCGCCGCGGCGTGCGGTGCGAACCCTTCGAGCGGCTCTGGAAGAAGCAGTCCCTGCGGGCTCACAACGTACGTTGTGGGAAATGTGGAGATACCATCCGTTTCAATCAGGGTCAAGCGTCCGGCGGCATCCGGCCCGTTGGTCACCCGCCGGGCAACAGTCTTCTCCATTCCCGGCGGGGTCGCCAACGCTGCGTCGGTGTAGATCCACCGGTCAGCCATGCCCATTGGGAAAAGTTTGAGCGCGCTCACGTCGACTCGCGCGCCGGCCGGTAACTCGTCTTCCGTGGCGGTCGGGAATGCAGCGTTGTTCGCTGTGGGCGTGCTCGCAGCAGGCGCCGAGTCCGACCCGCCCCCACCGCCGCATGCCACGAGATAGAGACATGCCATGGCCATGGCAACAATGCCAAACAGTCGCTGAATGCGCAGCATCCTCCACCTCCCGAAGGGAATCGTCCTCCATGGCGCTTCAAGCGATACGGATACGGCGCGCCGATTTATTCTTCGGATGGTATCGGCGATTTGGTGAGATGTGCGGCTTGTCCGCGTCGATCGAAGTTGCGTGACGCAAATTTACGATCTTGCGTACCCCGACATTGGGACGATCGATAAAGCCGGGCCCGTGGTGCCCTTGCCCGACCCGACTCCGCCTTGATATTCGTAGCCCAGATCACGCGCCCAATACGCTCGGACATTGCACGCACAAAGGCACCGAATTCTTCCGGTGAATTGCCGCAGGGATCGAGCATCAGTTCATCAAGGCGCTTCCTGAACTCAACGGTGTGGATCGCGCCGGCCAATTCGCGATGCAGGTGCTGCACGATTTCAGCGGGCGTGCCCGCCGGCACGAACGCACCCAGCCAGCCGGTCACCTCGAAACCTGGGATCGCCTCGGCCAACGCCGGCACGTCCGGCATCCTGGGATTGCGACGGGCGCTGACCACTGCCAGTGGCCGCAGCTTGCCGGTGCTCTTGGCGACCAGGAGCGGCGATTCGAAAATCATGTCGATCTGTCCGGACATGACATCGGGCAACGGCGAGTTCTTATAGGGCACATGCAGCAGATCGATGCCGGCGGCTTGCTTGAACATCTCGCCGATAATGTGCGAGACGTGGCCCGAGCCGTACGATGCGAAAGTAAACTTCCCCGGCGCTTTGCGTGCCGAGTCGATGAGCTCCTGTACCGACTTTGCCTCGACCTTCGGGCTTACCACCAGGAGCGGCGCGCCGCTGTAGAGCAGGGTGACCGGAACGAAATCCTTGTGCGGGTCGAACGATAGTTTGTAGAGAAACTGATTTGCAGTGAAGATGCAGCTCGCGCCGATCAGTACCGTGTAGCCGTCGCCGCCGCGTGCTTTGGCGACGAGGTCCGCGCCGATGTTGCCGCCGGCGCCGGGCCGGTTATCGACCACGACCGTTTGCGCCATGGTCTGCGTAAGTTTCTCCGCGAGCATGCGCGCCATGATGTCGCCCGCATTGCCCGGCGGGAACGGCACGACAAAGCGGATTGACTTGACCGGATACGGATCGGCGGCACCAGCGCTTGAAAGAAGCGCGAGGGCCAACAAAGCCATCGCAACGATGCGCGCGATCATCCGCCGGTCCTTGCTTTGAGCCAGTCGTCGGCGCCAGCTCGACAAAGAGCGGCGAGATGTCTTCGGGCGTCTTCAAGGTCAGCGGATCCTCATCAGGCGCTGCATGGGCGCGCATCCCCGTGCGCGTTGCCCCGGGGCTCACGGTGTTGATCTTGATTGCCGTCCCCTTGCCCTCGATCCCGTAGATGCGAGCGATCGCCTCGAGCGCGGCCTTCGATGCTGCATAGGAGTCGGTGCCCACCTTGGCGTTGGTAGCCACCGCCGCGCTGAGGACGATCACGCGCCCGGCAACCGACTTTCGCAATTGCGGATCGAGCCCCTGCAGCAGTTGAAGGTTCGCATGGACATTGATCTGGAACGTCTGCCGCCATACGTCGAGGGGATACTTGATCATGGGCCGCCGCGCGCCAAGTGAAGCACCGTTGGCTACGAAGACATCAAAGCGCGGGAAGTTTCTTGTGATTTGCTCGATGGCTGCCTGGATCGATTCCGGCCGCTCGAGGTCGAGCGCAATCGCGCTTGCTTTGCCGTTCGTTGCGCTGATCTCGGTGACGATGCGATCGAGCGCCGCGCGGTTGCGCCCGGCCAGAAGGCAGTGCGCACCTTCGCGCGCGTACGCCCTCGCGATCGCAAGACCGATGCCGCAATTTGCCCCGGTGACGAGGGCGAACCTTCCTTAGAGTGGCCCGTTGCTCATTTGGTGGTCCAATCGAAGCGCAATGCGGTTAATTCGTTTCGGGGAATGGCGCCACCACGCCCTCGGGCAGCGGCGCGCGGAATACGTCCAACTGCATCGCGATCATCGTGTAGTAACCAAGGATGCCGACGAGCTCGACCGTGCCGCGATTGCCGAGCAGTTTTTGCACCTTTCGGTAGGTCGGATCGCTGACCCGGCGCTTCGCATGCAGTTCTTCGACAAAATCATAGATCGCACGCTCATCGGGTTTCGCGCCCTCGGGCCGGCGTCCGCGATGGATCAACTTGATCGTCGCGGGCTTCACGCCGCATCGCTCCGCGATCGGTGCATGGGCGTACCACTCGAACTGCGCGCGCCACTTCCGGGCGACACACAGAATCGCGAGTTCCGAGAGCCGCGGAGGCACCGAGGTCTTCAGCCGTACGAACCCGCCCAGCTCTTGCGCACGCATGCCGTATTCGGGTGCTTCCATGAAGATGGCGAACGGCCCGACCATGCGGAATTCGCCGCGCGGTCCGGAGGCAATCGCATTGCGAAGGGCACTTTGCGCCGCGTCGAGCGCATTGACGTCAGGTGGCGTGAGGCGTGGTGCGGGTTGCTTTGCGGCTTTCTTGACGGCCATGGAGGTGCTCCTTGGAAAGGTTGGAATGGGGTCAGGTCTTGACTTTTGCCTATTTCAATCAGTCTGCATCATTTTCCTTCGGCTGAACGATCCGACTGACCCGGGATACCGACAACCCCACTGCGCCTGCGATCGCGGTCAGGCTGTAGTGCCCTTCTTGTAGCGCCGCGAGAATACCCGCATCGCGATCGGCGGCCTGACCAAGGTAGTGCTGAAGCGGTTTGACGCTTCCTCGGCGTTGTCGGGCAGGGATCTCCTTGGACCCTGCCTTGGCCGGCGAAAGTTTGGCCTGCATCCGGTCGATGAAATCCTGGTCGCCCAGGAAAATCTGCTTTGATAACGCCTGATCCCAAAGCGGGACACCCTTACCCGCCGCCACCAATGCAACGTACCGTTCAGCGGCCTTGCGGGCATCGCTACGCGATTCGGGTGGACGACCGAGCAGATGGCCGTGCACGGCTGCCGTATCAAGCCAACCGGGCGCAGGCCTGCCGCCTACGTGACTGATGTAACTGCTCCAAGGCCAGTTGCCTGGCGCTCTCACCATACGCGCACGAACCGGGTTGAGGTCGACGTAACGGCAGACCTCCAATAGATACCTATCCCGATCGACGAGAATGCCCTTGAAACGCCCCTGAAAAAGATGCCCGGCCTTGTCGTGCCGCCGATTGTAGGCCTGGGTATAGACGCCGTTGATCTGGCGCATCAACTGCGAGAGGTTGGCGCGGCGGGTGTGGAGAACGAAATGATAGTGGTTCTCCATCAGGCAGTACGCAAGGGCGATCGCATCGAAGCGCTCGAGCGCTTGCGATACGACTTCCAGGAAGGCGCGGCGATCAGCGTCGTCCTCGAAAATGGACTCGCGTCGATCACCACGCGATGTCACATGATAGATCGCACCCGGAAATTCAATGCGCAGTGGGCGTGCCATGGCCGAAGTGTATCAGGGTGTTGGGCAAAAGACAAGACCTGACCCCATCAATACGGCCGATCGCCCGCCACCGTCACCCGGTTACCGCTCCGCGTGTGCGGCCAGTAGTCCCACATTGCCCGATGCTGCACGCAGCGGTTGTCCCAGAACGCGATCGAGTTTGCGCGCCAGCGAAAGCGGCATTGGAAGATCGGGTTCTCCATATGCTCGTAGAGGTAGCGAAGGATGCCGTCGCTCTCATCGGCCGGGACGCCGATCAGGTTTCGCGTAAAGCCGCGATTCACATAGAGCGCTTTCTTGCCGGTCACCGGATGGGTGCGCACCACGGGATGCTCCGCGCTCGGATACGCGGGCTTTTCGGTGACGCCGAAATTGGCGTACAGGCCGCGATAGACATGTTCGCTTTCATGGCGTGCCGTCATGTCCGCCAGGTAGTTTTTCATGCGATCGGACAGCGCATCGTACGCCGCATACATGCTTGCGAACAACGTGTCGCCACCGTCGGGCGGGCAGGTGCGGAGGTAGAGGATGCTGCCCATCGGCGGTTCCGGCTCGCAGCTCACATCGGTGTGCCAGCCCTCGCCATTGGCACGCGGTGAATCGCGGTCGGCATGGATGATCATGAGCTCCGGCATGCCCGGCTCCTGGGGTGCGGCCGGATGCACATGCAGGGGGCCGAACAGGCGCCCGAAATTGAGGTGCTGTTCCTTCGTGATGTGCTGGTCGCGAAAGAATATGACCAGATGCTCGGCGAGCGCGCGATGGATTTCCACTTCCTGCTGTTCGGACAAGGGTTGCGTGAGATCGACACCGGCGATCTCCGCACCGATGATCGGCGTGAGTTTGTCGATGCGAATCGTCTCGTATGGATCGCCCGCCTCGGCGAGGTGCCGATAGCGCGGACCGCTGTTGCCCTTCAATGGACTGGATTGCATGGCCGCTCCGGTGGCTGGTCGAGTTTGCTATTCGCGTCGGGAATGATTCTGCCCCATCTCACGCGTTTTGCGACGTGAGGATCGAGCCAGGATGGCGCGACGCGGCGAACCACCTCCCGCACCGCGGGCGCTCAGACATCGAGGCGGGCAACGAAACGGGTCATCGCTACCCGACCCCGTGGAGCTCGATGGTGAGCATGAGGCTGGAGTACGACTTGCCGTGCACGTCCTGTGCAAGCGAGCGGGTGACGCCCCCGCCCAGCGCGCGTTCGATCACGAAATTAAGGGCTTGCAGCTTGGGCAGCTCGTAGCGGTGCACGGGGCCATTTGCCACGTGCGCGAACGCGCGCATGACGCGATCGGCGGTGAGCTGCTCGCGCAGGATTTCCCAGCTCTTCGTGTCGTACGCAATGACCGAGATGTTCGAGGTATCGCCCTTGTCGCCGGCGCGGCTGTGGGCCAGGTCGTAGACGCGAATCATGCGCGCACCCTTGCCACGACGACCTGCGGATCGACGAGGTGCCGCGGCAACAGCACCGACTGCACCGCAAGAACCTCGCGGACCACCGGATCGGCACCACCACCACCACCGCCCGGGCCGTTCACATGCAGCGCGCGCGTCTCGAATCCAACTGCTTCAGCCGCTTTGCGATCGTTGGTGCGAGCGGCGATGCGCAGGCGCACTTCGTAGGGTTCGGGCCGCGATTCCGGCGCGCCATGCAGGCTCGACATGCCGATCAGATCGACGCGCATCTCCGGATAGGTGAAGCCGGTATCCTTTAATCGCTGCTGGACGACTTCTGCCGCCCACTTCGCCTTGGCAACCGCGTTGATGCCGCCATACGAGATCTGGCCTTCGCCGATGAAGCCATCCGAGTAGCCGACAGTTACCTTGTAGGTGGGCGTACGCGGCCGCGCACGGGCGTAGTCGACGCGGACGCGATCGTGACCGTCCTGCGTGAGTTCGAGGTCGGTGATATCGAGCACGCAATCGGGTGTGATGTAGTCGGCCGGATCGTGCAATTCGTAAAGAAGCTGTTCCTTGCAGGTGGCGAGATCCACGCGCCCGCCGGTGCCGTCAAGCTTACTGATCCAGATCCTGCCCTCGGCGGTAACGTCTGCGAATGGGAACCCGAGGCCTGCAAGATTCGGCACCTCTTTCCTGCCGGGATCGCCGAAACATCCGCCGCTTACTTGCGCGCCGCACTCAAGCAGATGACCCACGGCAGTGCCGGCGGCCATGCGCGGCCAATCGTCGTAGCGCCAGCCGAAGTGGTGCATTGCCGGCGCGACGAAGAGGGAAGGATCGGCGACCCGTCCGGTGATGACGATCAGTGCACCCGTTTCGAGTGCCCGAAGAATCGCATCGGCGCCCAGATACGCGTTGGCCGAAGCCATGCGGGGCAGGAGCGACTCGACCGGTTCACCCGATTCCATCAGCGGGAGTTGCGGTTGCCTTCGCACGATTTCGGCGACATCATCACCCGTCACCACGGTGCAACCGACATCGCCCAATCCGCTTTCGGTGGCGTGCCGGCGGATCAAACGTGCCGCGGCAAGCGGGTTGGCCGCGCCCATGTTGCTCACGATGCGAACATTGTTCTTCACGCATGCCGGCAGCACGGCTCCCATCCGATCCATGAGGCGCGGGGTGTAGCCACGGTCCGGATCCTTCGATCGCGTCTGGTTTTCGCGCGCGACGGTGCGCTCGGCCAGGCACTCGAATACAAGATAGTCGAGCTCACCCCGATTCGCCAATTCGACGGCGGGTGCGATGCGATCGTCGGCGAAGCTCGCGCCGGCGCCGATGCGAAGAACGTTAGTGGGTTTGGCCATCATTGCACCCTTTAGATCCACCGAGTCCGCCCTCAGAAGCCCGACACGGAGGAAAGGAGGGTAACGAGGTTAAGGAGGAAAATTATCGGCCCCGCAGCGGATTGAACGGATTTTTCCGCCCGCTACTGCGCCGGCAGGTTGAGCGTCGGAATCAACGCGGCCTTGGCCCGGTAGTCGGCTTCGACACGGTCGCCAAACGCTTTCCGATCGAGATACGTCGCCGATTGGAACTGCTTTTCGGCGAAATCGCGATACGCCGGATCGTTGGTGGCGCGGCGGCAGGCGTCTTCGATCTTCGCAAGGATAGCGGGCGGCGTTTCCTGGCGAACGAAGATGCCGCCGTAGCCCGATGGCAGGATCGTATGGCCGAACTCCGCGGTTGTCGGCACGTCGGGAAAGGACCGGGTGCGCTCGGTGGCGAACACGGCCAATCCGCGCAAGCGCAGGATATTGAGCGAGAAGGTGGTCACGATCGCGGATTCAAGGTCACCCGCCTGCATCGATGTCAGCATCGACGCATCGGGCGCCTGATAGGGTACATCGACCATCTTGACCCCGGCGCGCAGAAAAAGCTCGGCGCCTGCGAGGTGCGGTGAGCTGCCGATACCGGCTGTTCCGTATTTCACTTTGCCCGGGTTCGCACGGGCATGGTCGATCAGCGACTGGAAAGCGCGATGCGGCGAACCGGGTGCAACGGCCACATAGAAGATGTTCTCGAACGCCTGGCAGACGGGAATGAACATCTCGCGGGTGTACGAGAGTTTCATCCGGTGCGGCTGAATCGTAATCGGGGTCACCGCCGTGTAGAGCCAGGTGTAGCCATCGGCCGGGGCCTGGGCAAGCGCGTTGATCGCGATGGTCTGGCTGCCCCCTGGGCGATTGACCACGACGGTTTTTTGCGGCAATACGGTGTCGAGCGACTGGGCGAACGCGCGGCCCATGACATCGATGATGCTGCCCGGTGGAAACGAGTTGAGGAGTTGCACCGGGCGCGCAGGAAACTCCTGGGCGAGTGCCGCGTTGGCCGCCAGCATCAAGCCCAGGCAGGCGAGTGCCCGTACCGCCGCAACCCGACTACGCATGCAAACGGCTGCCGCGCGGCACACCGGCGAGGAGATACTCCATCTGATCCGCGAGGATGTTCCTGTTGCGAAGGATGAAGTGCTCGTAACGGTTCGGCACATACGGAACGTAACGGAGCGCCATGCGCGCCTGCTCGGGCGTACGGTCGGCCTTGCGCGTGTTGCAGGTGCGGCACGCAGTGACGACATTCATCCAGTGGTGTTTGCCGCCCTTCGATGCCGGAACCACGTGATCGCAGGAAAGATCGCGCGTGAGGAAGCGCGCGCCGCAATACGCGCAGAGATGCCGATCGCGCGCGAACAGGAGCCGATTCGCCACGCCCGGCGCGCGCGAGGGTTCATGGGCTTTGGCGTGCAGGCCGCGAATCGCGAGGATCGACCGGGTTTCGATGCGTGAACGCCGGCCATCGCGCTGGATGCCACCCCGATACTCGCAAACGAACTCGCCAAGCGAATAGACGACAGCGCCGCGCGCGTGATACGTGATGGCTTCTTCGATTTCCACCCAATCCGAGGGAAGCCCGGCACGATCGAGAGTCAGAATCAAGGGTTCCAAGTTGCCGCTCCTACGAATGCGCCAGCCGTCCAAAGTCGTGATGCCGTGAGTTTACCCGCTCTTCTCGCTGCAATACCAACCTTCCACGCATTGCCATGCCAGCCCGTAGCGGCGCGCTCCCGGTTGCCTCATGGCCAAGGCGATGATATACGGATCGTCTGCCAATCCCGCCCCAGAGTGCATTCAATGGATAAAACGCCTCAACTCAACGTTCGGACGACCTCGAACTTCTTCCTGGAAGGGTTGAACGAAGTCGGTATCGAATACCTGTTCTGCAATCTTGGCACTGATCACGCCCCGCTGATCGAGGAGATGGCGCGCTGGAGCCGTGAAGGCCGCGCCTTCCCGAAAACGATCCTGTGCCCCCATGAAAACACCGCCATGCACATGGCGGCCGGATTCGCCAACGTCACCGGGCGCGGCCAGGGGGTGATCGTGCATGTCGATGCGGGAACGGCGAATTGCGCGATGGGTGCGCACAACCTGCGACGCACCAGGGTCCCGGTGCTGCTGATGGCGGGCAAAGCGCCCTACACGGTGCGTGGTGAACGGGTGGGGGCGCGCGACAATTATGTGCATTTCATCCAGGAGCCGTTCGATCAAGGCAGCATCGTTCGCAACTATGTGAAGTGGGAGTGGACCTTGCCATCGGGGGTCATCACCAAGGAGGTGCTCCGCCGTGCGCACAGCGTCGCCCATAGCGATCCGCCCGGCCCGGTCTATCTCATGCTGCCGCGCGAAACCCTGGCAGAAGAGTGGGACACCGGCGCCGTTCGATCGTTCCCGGCGGCGCGGTATGGTGCCGTGCATGCGGGCCTTGCCGACCCGGCCTTGATCGCGACGCTTGCCGATCGCCTGATCGCGGCCGACCATCCGATCATCGTGACCTCGTACGCCGGGCGCAATCCGGAGGCGCCGAAGCTGCTCGATGAACTGGCCCACTTCGCCGGAATCCGCGTCTACGAATCGCATCCGATCCATGTGAACATCCC
>JBJXGX010000374.1:0-55370 GCA_046160305.1 Burkholderiales bacterium | reverse complement strand
AATCCGGGATGGAAGATCGTCGCAGGCTTCAAGCCGATCGGTGGCAACCCGAGCTCGCCACCGTCAGGCGGAGGTCCTGGTACGAATATGCCACTTCCAGGAGGTGGTGGGACCAGCAATCCGCCATCAGCAGGAGGTGGCGGTGTTGTAGCAGGCGGATCCACGAACACAGCCAGCGGCAGCAGCGGGGGCGGCTGCACCCTTGGCCAGACGGGTGTGGTCGATTCCGGACTCATCATCCAGTTGTTGATCGCGGTGGCCATTCTGGGCTACCGGCAGCGGCGCCGGCTCCCACTTCCGGCCCCGCGGGCATAACCACGTCATACCCGCCGCCGGACTTTGCATGCCGGTGTCGAAGGCCCGAGAATAGGCGACTGACGCTCCCAGAACACTTCCGTGGGTCTGACCGCATTGCGAGCGCGCAATGGTGATTGCCCGCGCGCAATGCTCGATGGGCGCTCTCTGCAGCTTGATTCATTGGGGCCCTCCTCGTGCATTCCTCCATCCGGCCAGGCGGACGCGGGACGACGCAATCGCTCGCGCCGCTGGCCTTAGTCAGCGCGCTCGCCGCGTACGGCTCACTCTATCCGTTCCGGTTCGTCGATCCAGCCTCATTCGAGCGAGCGCTAGTCGCGATGTTCATGGAGGCCACCTGGTGGACTTCGCGCGGTGACGTCGCCGGCAACGTTCTGTTGTTCGTTCCGATGGGAATCGCCATGGTCGCGGCGATGGGCCCGGCAAGAATTTCTGGTCCGCGACTCGCTTGCTATATCGTCTACGCCGTCCTCTTCGCCCTGGCGTTGCAAGTGCTGCAGATCTATTTCCCGCCACGCTCGGCTGCGCTGTCCGATGTGATTTGGAATGCAACGGGAACAGCCATCGGCGTTGCGCTCGGTTACTTCTTTCGCACACATCTTGCCAGGTGGTCGGTCGGTGGCGATCGACTCGTCCATCTCACGATTCTGGGGATCGCCCTCTGGGTGGGCTGGCGGTTGTGGCCGTTCGTCCCCACGATCAACTGGCAGAACATGAAGGACGCGATCAAACCCTTGGTGCAATGGCCTCCCCTGAATGTCTGGTCATTCGCCGCGGCGGCGTCGAGTCTTGCACTCCTCGCAGGCGTAATGCCGGCATTCCGGCACCCGCAAACGATTCTTGTCGCGATCGCTTTGGGCAGCCTATGCGTGCGGCCATTCCTGGTCGGACAGGTCCTCACCATCGGCCTCGTTGCGGGCACACTGCTCGGCACTCTGGTCGGACTCGCTGTCCTGCGCGTCGGTATCATGCGCGCCGGTCCGACTTTGATCGCAGTGATCATCCTCTGGTCATCACTCGATGCCATGCGCCCCTTCGAATTTTCCGCTCTGATGGGCGCAATGCACTGGCTTCCATTCGCCGCAATGTTGCAAGGCGCGATGGATATCAATCTCGCTTCGCTATGCGGAGCAGCATTCGTGACCGGCGCCCTGACCATTGTCGGCGCGCGGTTGGGCTTCGCACGTGGCGCCTGGTGCGCGGTCTTGACGATCTGGGTCGTTACCCTGGAAATCATGCAGCTTTGGATCCCGACGCGCTCCGCAGATATCACCATCGGTCTCTTGCCCATTGGTTGGTGGTGGGCCGTCCGGTTTACCGAGCGCATCGAGGGCGGCTAGACCACACCGCATCCACCCGGCGGCGCAGCCGATTCGCGATGCGATTACCATCGCTGCCGCTTGTACCGACATTGAAGGAGTGATCATGTCCGGCATCCACAACCTCTCCGCCGCTGAGCTGTCCCGGGCATATGCCCGCGGCGAGTTGTCTCCGGTCGAGGCCACCGCCGCGGCATTGGCGCGCATCGAGGCCTGGGAATCGAAGATCAACGCGATGTTCATCGTCAATCGCGAACAGGCGCACGCTGACGCAAGAGCGAGCGAAGCACGATGGCGCGGCAAGCATCCGCAATCCGCGCTCGATGGCGTACCGATCACCATCAAGGAGAATATCTACACGCGGGGCGATGCGGCGCCGATCGGCACGAAAGCCAATCTCGGTGCACCCGCCCCGGATGCGGACGCACCGCCCGCCGCGCGTGTTCGCGAAGCGGGTTGCGTCATCCTCGGCAAGACGACGATGCCCGACTACGGGATGCTGTCGTCGGGGCTATCCAGCATGCACGGTATCACGCGCAATCCCTGGCAACTCGATCGCAATACTTCCGGATCGAGCTCCGGTGCCGGCGCGGCGGCCGTTGCAGGTTACGGCCCCTTGCACCTGGGCACCGACATCGGCGGCTCCGTGCGGCTGCCCGCGACCCACTGCGGCATCTTCGCGCTCAAACCGACGCTCGGTCGTGTCCCGGTGAATCCTCCATTCATCGGACGCGTGACCGGGCCGATGACGCGCACGGTCATCGATAGCGCCATGCTGATGAACGAACTCGCCAAACCCGACACCCGTGACTACATGAGCATCGCGTATCAACCGATCGACTACGTCGCGGCGCTGGCCGGCAATCTCGATATGTGGGCACGCACGCTGCGCATCGCGTTCATTCCGGATATGCGGTGCGGCTTGTCGGTTCATCCCGAAGTGCGGGCGAGCGCACAGGCAGCCGCGCGGGCACTCGAGCAGCTTGGTGCGAAGGTCGAGGAGATTCCCTCGTTTCTGACCGGCGAGATGCTCGATAGCGTGTGCCGCTTTTTCGAAGCGCGCTCCTACAACGACGTTGCAGAGCTTCCCGCCGAGCGACGCGATCGCATCTTGCCGTTCATCAACGCGTGGTGCACGCATCGCGCGCGAGGATTCAGCGGTCGCGATGTCATGGCAAGCCTGAACGCGCTCTTCGCGATTCGGGAGGCCGCGATCCGGGCGACCGCGCCGTACGACTTCGTGATATCGCCCACCTCACCGATCCTTCCCTATGAGGCGGAACTCGCGTGCCCCGGCAACGATCCGCACAACGCGCTCCCGCATATCGCTTTCACCGTGCCGTACAACATGTCTGAGCAACCGGCAGCCTCGATCAACTGGACCCAGAGCGCGGATGGCCTGCCGATTGGTGTGCAGGTGATCGGCCGGCGCTTCGACGATGCCGGTGTTCTCAGGCTCGCACGCGTGTTGGAGACATTGCGCCCGAAGCAGCGCGCCTGGCCGGATTGATCGAGCTTCGCGGTCCGACGAAGAGCGTTTGCGCCGGCTTCGCTATACTGTATTTACAAACCGGCCGATAGAAGGGGAGACCTCATGCATCGTTCGCTCGCCGTATTAACCGCAGCGGCCGCGCTCGCGCTTTGCGCATTCGCCCACGCACAAGGCGATTCCAAGACCCTCAAGGTCGTCCCGCATTCGAATCTCGCGATCCTCGATCCGATCTGGACCACGCAGTACATGGTCCGCAATCACGGATACATGATCTACGACACGCTCTTCGGCACCGACGAGAAGAGCCAGATCCGCCCCCAAATGGTGGACCGGTGGACGGTGAGTCCGGACAATCGCCTGTGGACATTCGTGCTGCGTGACGGCCTCATGTTTCACGATGGCAGACCTGTTGCCGGTGAAGATGTCATCGCCTCGCTCGAACGCTGGGGCAAGCGGGACACGATGGGGCAGAAGCTGTTCTCGTTCGTGCAGCGCATGGACTCACCCGATGCCAAGACGTTCCGCATCTTCTTGCGCGAGGCGTGCGGGATCATGCTCGAAGCGTTGGGCAAGCCCTCGTCCAATGTCCCGTTCATCATGCCGAAGCGCGTGGCCGATACGCCGGCCGACAAGCAGATCGAGGACTATACCGGCAGCGGTCCGTATGTCTTTCGCAAGGAAGACTGGAAGCCGGGCAACCTGGTCGTATACGCCAAGAATGCGAAGTACGTGCCGCGCGACGAACCGCCGTCAGGCACGGCCGGCGGCAAACGCGTATTCGTCGATCGCGTGGAATGGCATGTCGGGATCCGCGATCCGCAAACGCAAGTCAACGCCCTGATCAAAGGCGAAATCGACATCATCGAACAGCCCGCGTTCGAGAGCTACGGGCAGCTTCGCAAGGAAGCGGGCATCGAGATCGTCAATCAGAACAGTCTTGGCTTCCAGTACATGGCACGGTTCAACCACCTGCACCCGCCGTTCAACGACCCGAAGATCCGGCAGGCCGCGCTCGCCGCGATGTCGCAGGAGCCGTTTCTGCGCGCGCAGGTCGGCGTGAAGGAATACTACAAGACGTGTGCGTCGATGTTCACCTGCGGCACGCCGTACGGCAGCGCGGTGGGAAGCGACATCCAGTCGAAATCCAATCTGAAGAAATCGCAGGAGTTGCTGAAGGCCGCCGGTTACGACGGCACGCCGATCGTGATCATGAAGCCGACCGACCTTGCCGCGATCGGCAAGCTGCCCGATGTCGCCGCGCAACAACTCCGGCAGGCGGGCTTCAAGGTTGATCTTCAATCGATGGACTGGAATACCTTGGTATCGCGCCGGGCGAAGCGGGAGGCGCCCACCCAGGGCGGATGGAGCATGTTCCTCACCGCATGGGTATCTCCCGATGTCTGGAGCCCGCTTACGAATGCCGCCATCAATGCCTCGTGCGACAAGGCCTGGTTCGGCTGGTCGTGCGATGAGACGATCGAGAAACTGCGCGATCAGTTCGCGCGTGAAGTCGATCCGGTGAAAAAGAAACAGATGGCCGACCAGATACAGACGCGGGCGTTCGAAATCGGCACGCATGCACCGCTCGGTGAGTTCATCAATCCGGCAGCGGTGCGAAAAGGCGTCAAAGGATTGGTGATCGGCCCCGGAAATTTCTACTGGAATATCTCGAAGCAATAAGACGAAACAGAGAAAACGTTGCCGTGCAACACGCGATTTCCGTCGCGCGAAAGCACGGCTAGCCGTCGCACAAAAAAACTTGCGCAACTTTTATGATTGGCGTAGCGTCGTTGCTGCATCCGCTTGAAGGTTCGTTAGTGTTTGGTCCGCAGTTTCGCTTCGCGCAGTTTGCGTTTCGAGTTTTCGTATCGTATGGCAACACTGCTTTGCGGGCGTGTCTGTACCGTCTACGTTCCTTGATGTCGTGAAGCACAGGCGCCGCATGGCTTGGTTTTTTCATCACCTGTAAGGACACGAAGATGGCAATGGGTACGGTAAAGTGGTTCAACGATTCCAAGGGGTTTGGGTTCATTACACCGGAGGGCGGCGGCGAAGATTTGTTCGCCCACTACAGCGAGATCCAGGGTAAGGGCTTCAAGACGCTGAAAGAAGGCCAGCGTGTGGAGTTCGAGATCAAGCAAGGTCCGAAGGGCAAGCAGGCCACGGCCATCAAGCCGCAGTAGTGCAAAATTTCGCGACGGCCGCCGCTTGACGGGCGGCCGTCGCATGTCACTTCGCCGGAATCACTCCGGCGCGATCACAACGCCGCATGCCGGGGCACACCACTGGCCGTGCTCTTTCCGCGAAAAGATGGCGCGCGTACCGGCGCTCGCATGGCCCCGTGAGCTGTTGAACGACTTTCGTAACGCGGACGGCGCGGCCCGCGAGTCGTCATCTCTCAGCGACTTCCTGGAACGATCATGGCACGCGTTCTGATTGAGAACATCGGCGAGTTGTTCACCGGCGAGATCGCCCGACCGTACCGCGACGCCCGACGACTGCTGATCGAGAACGGACGCATCGAGTCGTTCGATCCGCCGGATCCGGTGCGGTGTGACACACGCATCGACGCGCGCGAGGCCGCGGTGCTTCCAGGACTCGTCGACGGGCACGTCCATCCCGCGTTCGGCGAGTGGACCCCGACCCAGGATACGATCGGCTGGATCGGCAACTATCTGCACGGCGGCACGACCACCATGATCTCGGCGGGCGAGTTGCATGTGCCGGGGTTGGACTACGAGCGGCTAACACCCGAGCTCGTGACAAGCCTTGCCGTGGTGACCGCCTCGACCACCGGTCGCGTGCGCTGGAGCGGCATGAAGCTGCATGCCGGTACGGTGTTGATGGTGCCCGGCATGCGGGCCGAACACTTCGATCGTCTCGCCTCCGTCGGCGCACGATTCGCGAAATTCATTTTCTATCCGCTCGAAGCCAATCGCACCGAAGCCTTGCAGTATGTGGCGTGGTGTCATGAACGCGGCATGCGGGTGAAAGTGCATACCGGCGGCGTATCGCGATCCGGTGTGAGTCAGGTCTGCGGATATGAAACCCTGTCGTGGCTGCAGCCCGACATCGCCGCGCATGTGGCGGGTGGCCCAATCCCGATGTCCGATGTCGACCTCGATGCACTCATTGATCGCACCGGGTTCGCGTTGGAGCTGTGCTCGTCCGGCAACTATGGCTCGACCTTGCGAGCAGTGAAGCGCCTCGCGGCACGCGGAACGCTCGAGCGACTCACGTTGGGCACGGACACGCCCGGCGGAACCGGTGTCATTCCACGCGGCATGTTCCGCAATATCCTGTTCCTCACCTCGGCGTGCGGCGTCTCTGCGGGTGAAGCCGTGGCCGTCGCGACGGGAAACACGGCGAAGGCACACGGTCTCGATGTGGGCGTGCTCGACGTTGGCCGCCCGGCCGATCTGCTGATCTGCGGGCCCGTGCAAGGCTCGGCGGGCAGCACGCTGTCGGACGCCATCTCGCACGGCGATCTTCCAGGCGTCGCTTATGTGATTGTCGATGGCGAGATCATCGTGGCGGGTCGTAGTCGACAGACACCGCCGCCTGCGATTGCGCCGCGTTTTTCCTGTTGTGGCACGGGCTGGCTGACCGGCACACATACAGGGACCGGCCACGCGTGACGCTTCTCGGCTACGATCGCGGAATCTGCGGCGCGGCGCACGCGGATTCCTGATCGCTGACGCAAGATAAATCGGAGGTTGCAATGCCCATCACCATGGATCGCCCGGCAATCGGCAACCTGCCGATTTCCGCGGAAGAACGCATGCTGCGCGTGCAGTTGGCTGCCTGCTACCGCGTGTTCGATCACCTTGGTTGGACCGAGTTGATCTTCAATCACATTACCTTGCGCGTGCCGGGACCCGATCGTATTTTTCTCATCAATCCGTTCGGCTTACGGTACCGAGAAGTAACCGCTTCGAACCTGGTTGCGATTGATGTCGAGGGCAACCCGGTTCGGCGGAGCGCCTATCCGGTTAATCGCGCTGGGTTCGTAATTCACAGTGCGATTCATTCGGCGATCGATCGCGCCCACTGCGTGATGCATACGCATACCACGTCCGGAATGGCGGTCGCTTGTTCAAAGGCCGGGCTCGCGCATGATTCGTTCTACGGCGCGCAGTTGTTCGGGGGCATTGCCTATCACGACTTCGAAGGCGTGACCGTCGATGATGGCGAGCGTGAGCGGCTCCTCGCCGATATCGGCGGCAAGCAGGCGATCATTCTGCGCAATCATGGACTGCTCACCTGGGGTGAGAGCATCCCCGAGGCGTTCATGTGGCTCTGGACGCTGCAGCGTGCCTGCGACATACAAGTGGCGGCTTCCGGATGCGGAGGACTGTATCCGATCGCATCGAGCGTCTTCGACCAGACGACGCGAGAGTCCGGATTTGGCGAGGCCGCCCTTTGTAACGCCGTGTTCGATGCACTGGTGCGCGAGGTCGATGCCAAGGATCCGTCGTACAAGACATAGGGTTTCGCATGGCTCAATCAGTGCTTGCCGGCGTCAAGGTCATCGAACTAGGGCAGCTTATCGCCGGTCCGTTCGCGGCCAAGATGCTCGGTGAATTCGGGGCGGAGGTCATCAAGATCGAACCGCCCGGGACGGGCGACGCGCTCCGCAAATGGCGCATGCTCCACGAAGGCACGTCCGTCTGGTGGCAGGTGCAATCGCGCAACAAGAAGTCTGTCAGCCTGGATCTTCGCGAGCCCGAAGCACGTGACATCGTCCGCGCATTGGTGAAGGATGCCGATGTACTGATCGAGAATTTTCGCCCTGGGACGATGGAAGAGTGGGGCATGGGCTGGGACGATCTGAGCAAGATCAATCCCGGCCTGGTCATGTTGAGGATTTCGGGTTACGGACAGACCGGTCCATACAAGGATCTGCCAGGCTTCGGTGTGATCGCCGAGGCGATGGGCGGGCTGCGCTATCTCACCGCCGAGCCGGGTCGCGTTCCCGTGCGGGTGGGCGTGTCGATCGGCGACACGATCGCGGCATTGCATGGCGTCATCGGCGTTCTACTCGCCTTGTATCACCGCAAGCTGAACAACGGACGCGGCCAGGTCATCGACACGGCGCTATACGAATCGGTGTTCAATGTCATGGAAAGCCTTCTGCCCGAGTACAGCGTGTTCGGTGCGATTCGTGAACCGTCGGGAAGCGCCCTGCCCGGGATCGCGCCGACCAACGCGTATCGCTGCAAAGACGGCCGGCATGCATTGATCGCGGGCAACGGCGATGGCATATTCAAACGCCTCATGCAACTGATCAATCGACCGGACCTCGCCAGCGATCCGGGACTGGCCCAGAACGACGGTCGTGCGAAACGCGCGGAAGAACTCGACGCCGCGATCGGCGCGTGGGCCGGTCGGTACACGCTGGAAGAAGTGGTCAGCGCGCTTGCGGATGCGAAGGTTCCCGCGGGCAAGATCTACTCGGTGAAGGACATCGCGGAGGATCCTCAATACCGCGCGCGGGACATGATCATGCGCGTCGTATCGAAGGACGGGCTGACGCTCGATGTACCGGGCATCATGCCCAAGCTATCGGAGACGCCGGGATCGATTCGCGAGCCCGCTCCGCGGCTTGGCGAACATACCGATGAAGTTCTCGAATCGCTTGGCATCACCCCGGAGCAGCGGCAAGCGATGCGCGCGCGCGGGATCATTTGAGGTCAATCAGACAGTGATCAATCACCTCGACCATCTGGTGCTCACTACCACCGATGAAGTCCCTTGCGTCCGCTTCTATACCGAGCTGCTCGGCATGCGCCTGGAAACCTTTGGCGAACACCGCATCGCATTCCGATTCGGCAACCAGAAGATCAATCTGCATGTAAAAGGGAAGGAGCACAACCCGAAGGCGCACCTTCCGGTGCCAGGTGCGCTTGATCTGTGCTTCATTGCGTCGATCCCGATCGATGACGTAATCAAGAAACTGAAGGCGTCGGGCTGGCCGATCCTCGAAGGACCAGTCATCCGCACAGGCGCCGCATTCAAGATCAGATCGGTCTACATTCGCGACCCTGATTTGAACCTGATTGAGATTTCAGAACGCGCGGATTGACCATGCATCGGCCCCGCGCCCGGTCGCTGCCCCCGGCACGTGGCGGGCCGGGGCAGGGCGGGGTCGACGACTTCGCTACTTCGCTTCGTTACTTCGTAACTTCAAGTGTTCCTTTCATCGCCGGATGAAGGCTGCAGATGTATTCGTACGAACCGGGATCCACAATCGACAGCGATCCGCTTTGGCCCTTCAGCAATACATCGGTCTTGCCCTTGCCTTTGATCTCAATCTGATGCGGTGAGTCATCCGCATTCGTCCAGGTGACCTTGCTCCCTGCAGTGGCGACCAACTTGTCCGGGCCGAACTTGAATCCGAGAATATTGACCATGCCTGCGCCGGTCTTTGGCATGACCGCGGCGGTCGGGAATGTACCGCCGAGCTGGGAATGCGAGATCACGAAGTCCTGCTTGGCATGCGGCTTATGACATTGAAAGCAGCCTGGGTAGTTCGCCTTCTCATTGAACTTGCGATCGGCGGTAAAGGCCGAGTACTCCCATTCGCCATTGCGCAATGTCTCCGGATACTCGGTGCCCCATCCCTTTTGCTTTTCCATGACGGTGTAGCCGACCAGATTGCCCTTCATGAACCGGCCATTGCCGTCCGTCTTCGGGACGCCTTTATCGTCGACCTGCGCCTGGTAGATGATCAACGTGAGCACGGTTCCGTAGGGCAGCGGTTGACCGGCGCGAATGGCCTTGACCGCCTCTTCATTCGCATAGAGTTCCCGATACTGTTTGTTGTCGTGACGGTCCACGACGGCATAGCGGACGCCCTTCTCGAAGCCTTCAGGAAACTTGATTTTGTCGGGTCCGGCGGCGGCCGTACCGATCATACTGATGGTGCCGATCACTGCCAGGGAAATTCCATGCGCGAGTTTCACTGTGTCCTCCTCGGTTTCGTGCGGAGCCCGAATCGCCACGACTATACCGCGGGGTGCGATAGTCGCGCATGAGCGATCTCGCGGTTGATACGGAGGAAAATTTCCATTGGATGCAATCGTCGCCCGACTGACCTGATGCCACGCAACCATCTGGCCATGTCATGCGTACCATAGGGCGCCGGCCTCCTCGCCGACTTCGTACGTCCCGCGCTTGCCCATTCTGTTGAGGTGAAACCATGTCGAACCCCGATGATCCGAGCACCGTCGCCAATCTCGCCGGCGCCGATCTCGATGCGCTCACGCAGACTATCAAGCGCGAATTCGATGTCCGGGATCGCACCTACGGCTTCCCGGCCAAGCGGTACGAACAATGCTTTGTCGGGTCGGAGGCGGTCGAACGAATGATCGCGGCGAACGTTGCCGCCGACAGCAATGACGCCGAGCGAATCGGGAATCTTCTGCTGCAAGCCGGCGTGTTTCGGCATGTGCTGAATGAGCAGCCGTTTCGCAATGGCAATTTCTTTTATCGGTTCGCCGATGCCGGGGATCACGGCGGCGTGGCCCGCAAGCCCGATGGCGTCGAGGTGAGCTGGGCCGATTTCTTGACGCCCTTTACCGACGGCACCGACCAGCCCGGCCTGCAACCGCGTGTTCCGGAGCGCGACCCCAATCTTGGCGAATTCGCCCAGGAGGATCTGGATGCAATCGGTGTCAGTCCGCTCGATGAACACAACACCAAGCTCCTCGACCATGTGCATCCGCGTTCATGGGTCGACCCAACGCCCAAAGCAAAATACAACCTGGTCGTCATCGGTGCGGGCGCGGGCGGCCTTGTCTCGTCCGGAGCCGCGGCGGGTGTCGGTGCACGCGTGGCGTTGATCGAATCCCATCTGTTGGGCGGCGACTGTTTGAATGTCGGATGCGTACCATCCAAAGCACTGTTAAGCGCCGCGAAGGTTGCGGCATCCGCACGCTCCGCGGGCGAGTACGGGATCAAGATCGGAAGCGTCGAGGTGGACTTCCCGGCGGTCATGGAACGGATGCGCCGTCTGCGCGCGGGGATCGGCCCGCACGATTCAGCGAAACGTTACGCTACGGAATTCGGCATCGATGTCTTCATCGGCCGTGCCACATTCACCGGCAAGAACACGGTCGAGGTCAATGGCAAGACGCTGCGGTTTGCAAAAGCCGTCGTTGCTACCGGCGGCACCGCCGCGATCCCGTCGATCCCCGGGCTGAAGGATGTTCCCTTTCTTACCAACGCGTCGGTATTCAATCTGACTGCGTTGCCACGCCGGCTCGCGGTGATCGGAGCCGGTCCGATCGGCATGGAGCTTGCGCAAGCGTTTCGCCGATTCGGTTCTGAGGTGACCGTGTTCTCGCGGGGGCAGATACTGCCCAAGGAAGATCCGGATGCCGCACGTATCGTCGAAGCGTCAATGCGCGCGGATGGCGTGGTGTTCGAATACTGTAACGCGTATCAGCGGGTCTCGTGCGAGACGGGCCCGATCAAGATCGTGACTACCACCGATCAAGGCGTTCGAACGCTCGAATTCGATGCCCTTCTCATTGCGACCGGTCGCAAGCCGGCGGTGAATGGCCTTGGGTTGGAGGCGGCCGGTGTCGAGTTCGATGCGCGCACCGGTGTCCAAGTGAATGATCGACTCCAGACCAGCAACCCGGACATCTATGCGGTCGGTGACGTCGCGAGCAAATATCAATTCACGCATATGTCGGACTTCATGGCCCGCCTGGTGGTTCGCAACGCGCTCTTTCGCGGGCGGGACCGCGTGTCACGGCTCCTGGTGCCGTGGGCGACCTACACCGACCCTGAAGTCGCGCATGTCGGGCTCTACGAAGCGGACTTGAAGGAACGTAACATCGCCTATGCGACATACGTGCGCCAGTTCGCCGATGTCGATCGCACCCGTCTTGAAGGCCACACCGAAGGGTTCGTCAAGATCCACATCCAAAAAGGCACCGACACGATTCTCGGGGCAACGATCGTCGGACCGCATGCAGGGGACATGATCTCGGAGATCGCGGTGGCGATGCAAGCCGGCATGGGCTTGGGCAAGCTCGCCAATGTGATCCATCCGTATCCGACCGCTGCCGAGGCGATCCGCCAGTGCGGCGATGCCTACAATCGCACACGCCTCACACCCACCGTCAAGAAGATCTTCAATCGATTGATGGCATTGCAGCTCTAACCCCACATCGCGCGCGCTCCCGTTCAATACGGGAGCCGGCCCGCACAGGGCGTCCGGCCAGTCAACTGCCGGAGCGTCGCCATGCCATTGCTTTATCGTTCACGCGCCATGTGCCACGCGGTGCGCCGACTCATTGCGTTATCCACACTCGCGGCTGCTTCATACGCTGCATTCGCACAGGTTCAGATCGGACCGGCCGTGCGTCCGCCCGTCGACGCGTTGATCGCGCGCCCGCAGATCATCGTGAGAAACGGGGCTGATCAGCCGATCCGGCTGCGGGCGGTCAAGATCGACACAGAGATCACCGGCACCATCGCGCATACCACGACCGAACTCTTGTTCTACAACCCGAATCGGCGGGTGCTCGAGGGTGAGCTGCAGTTTCCACTCGCCGATGGCCAGACCATCATCGCTTTCGCGATGGAAACAGATGGCAAGATGCGCGACGCCGTGCCGGTCGACAAACCGCATGCTCAAGCCGTGTTCGAGGACATCACACGACAGAATATCGACCCGGGCCTTCTGCAAGTCACGCAAGGCAATAACTTCAAGCTGCGCGTCTATCCGCTCAATGCCGAGCAGGAGAAGCGGGTCCGGATCCGGACGATCGAATCCCTTGCGCAGCGGAACAATCAGCGCCTGCTGCGATTGCCACTCGATTTCGGCACGCCGATCGACACCTTGTCACTTGCAGTGCGCACCGTCGGGGGTGTCGCGCCAAAAATCGTTCGTGGCGCGATCGACGGAATGCAATTCGAGCGGTCAGAGGACGGTCACCGGGCGATCATCGAGCAGCGCAATTTCAAAGCCGACCAACCGCTGGAACTTGCCCTCGACGCGCCATCGCGCCCTGCGGTGATCGTCGGACAGCACGGCGGCAAGTCATACTTTTACGCGGAAATTCCGTTGCAGACAGTGAGGACCCCGCGGACCCCGCCGCGCGTACTCGGCATTGTCTGGGATAGTTCCGGCTCGGCCGCCTCCCGCGATCGTGGCCGCGAATTAGCCTTCCTCGACGCCCTCTTCCAACGAGCGCGCGACGTGGAAGTTCGCCTCATCCGCTTGCGCGACCGCGCCGAACCTGCCGAGTCGTTTCGTATTACACAGGGGAACTGGCAGAAGCTGCGCGCAGCGATCGAAGCGACGCCCTATGACGGGGCAACGAATTTCGGCGCGATCAAAGCGGACCCATCGATCGATGAGTATCTGCTCATAAGCGACGGTCTCACGAATTTTGGCGATGCCGCGTTTCCCGCAACGCGTGGCCCGGTCCATACGATTCTGTCCGCGGTCAAAGCCGATCCCATCGTCCTTCGATTCATTGCCGAGCGAAGCGGCGGGCGATTCGTTGATCTCGCGCGAACAACATCCTCGGACGCCAGTGCCGCGATCTTGTCGACCGAGGAGCGCCTCGACGATGTCGCGAGTAGTGGCGCAACGGAACTGGTTTTCGGCTCGCGCTTCGCACAGCAAGGGTTTCTCACAGTCGCGGGTGTGTTGCGTGATCCGAACGCGCCGATCAAAGTGCAACTGACCGGAGGCAAGGCCCCACGCACGATCGAGTTTCCGATCGACGGCGCGTCCCGGGAAAGTACGGTCGCGCCGTGGCTTTGGGCCCGCGCCCGCATCGCGAATCTCGACGGCGAAGCATCGCTCAATCGTGGCGAGATCCGTCGGCTCGGTCAGCACTTTGGCATTCCGACGCGCGAGACCTCGCTGATCATTCTCGATCGCGTCACGGATTACGTGCGGTACGAGATCGACCCGCCGGTAGAATTGCGGGCCGAATACGAACGCCTTCGCGCCACGAGTGCGCACACCGCCACCACGCAGAAGCGGGGGCAGATCGATCGTGTGGTTGCCATGCTTCGGGAGAAGGAAGCCTGGTGGAATCGTAAGTTCCCGAAGGACCCGCGACCCGTGGCACAGATATCCCCGAAGGTTGGAAGCGCGGTGTCCGGGCGCGCTGACGAAGCCGTCGAGAATCGACGGAGAATGGCCGAGAGCATGCGCGACCTGATGTCGGCGCGGCCGTCCGCGGCGCCGGCCCGCCCGGCGTCACCCGGATTGGATTCGAGTGGTTCCGTTGTCATGCGCCTTATGGCAGGCGTGCCGGAACGTAAATCCCAAGACACGACCGGACATGAGACCAACGCCATCGCCATCCAACTGAAGGCCTGGTCGCCGGATGCCCCGTATGCGCGGCGCCTGCGCGAGACCCGTACCGAGGATCTCTATCGCGTCTATCTCGATGAACGGCCAAGTTTCGCATCGAGCACGGCCTTCTTTCTCGATGCGGCAGACCTGTTCTTTAGCAAAGGAATGACGGAGCTCGGCGCGCGCGTATTGTCGAATCTCGCCGAGATGGATCTGGAGAACCGTCACATTCTGCGGATCCTCGGCTACCGATTGATGCAGGCCAACGAAGCCAAGCTTGCTATCGCGGTGTTCAAGCGAGTCCAGGGGCTCGCACCGGATGAACCGCAGTCGTATCGTGACCTGGGTCTGGCATTCGCGGCGGACAAGCGCTATCAGCAAGCGATCGATGCGTTGTATGAAGTGGTGGAGCGGCCATGGCATGGACGCTTCCCGGACATCGAGCTGATTGCGCTGGCCGAGCTGAATGCGATTCGCGCGATCACGGCGGTCGATACGAGCCGTATGGATGTGCGACTACTCAAGCATCTGCCGCTCGATCTGCGCGTGGTGCTGTCGTGGGACGCCGACGACACCGACATCGATCTCTGGGTCACCGATCCAAACGGCGAGAAGTGCTTCTACAGCAATCGCTTCACGTATCAGGGCGGACGCATGTCAGCCGACTTCACCGGTGGCTACGGGCCGGAGGAATTCTCGCTGAAGGTTGCAAAGCCCGGCAAGTACAAGGTCGAAGCGCAATTCTATGGACATCGCCAGCAGATCGTCGCCGGCGCCACGACCCTGTCGTTGCGACTCTCAACCAAGTTCGGAACGGTCGAACAGCACGACAAGGCCGTCACGCTGCGACTTTCCGGTCAACAGGAAATCGTGCAGGTCGGGGAGTTCGAGGTGAAGTAGTCCGAGCGCGGAGGCGCGCGGAGCGTAATGCAAGCTTCAGTTTTCGTATCGTTCCACCGCCTCGGCATAGCCAACGCGCTGGTTGGGCGGCAGGGGATGGCGCGTGCGGACACGGGAAAGCAAGGCGCGAACGTCTTCGCCGCGGTTCGCCTTGACGGCCGCATCGAGATAGAGCTGTTCCAACACATCTTGCTGGGCGTGACTGCCGCCCAACATGGGAAGGGCGCCGAGGATCGGGCGCATCAGATCGAGTGCGCGATCCTGTTCGCCGCGACGATTGTGAACGATCGCCTGGCAGATCGGCAGCGCGACCCGGCCGACGATGCCACCAAGCGTCGTCTTGCTTTGCGCAATCTCCGCCAATGCATCAAGCATTCTCCGTGCTGCCTCGAATCGATCAGCCGCTGCCAGCGCCATCATCCAATGCGGAAGCGTGAACGCGGAGAGCGCATCACCAATGCGCGCCTCGGCTTGGTCAGCGATTTCAATCCAGCGATTGCCGACGTTGACACCTTGACGCTCCAGACGAAACAGCATCGACACCGCGTTCTGGATGTCGATATAGACATCCGGTTGCGCCTGGCAAAGCGGTGACCCGAGATCGCGAAAGCGCTGGTCGTAGAGCGCGATGACGGCGTCCCACTCGCGTCGCTCAAGGTGATACATCGCGCGGTGCCACCACAGGTGATGCACGATATTCGAGAGTCCGCTCCAATGCGGTGCGCACCGATCGATCCAGGCAAGGCCTTCCGCGTGCCGCCCCTGCATTTCCATCACATGGGCCACCGCATGCGCACCCCACACATTCGCCGGATCCAGGTCCACGGATTCCCGGCCGCAACGTTCGGCCTCCGGATAGTCTCCGCACTCTTCATGCGCGAACGCCCGGCAGGCAAGAAAAATCGCGTATCCGGGCACCGTGCCGTTCCAATGCGACGCGACGCGGTCGAGCGACGAACGCATGGCCTGTGGGCGACCCAACCAGAAATTGTTGAAGTGGGAAAGGCGAATCGCCAGCACGTCGGTCGGATGATCAGCAAGGATCGTCTCCCAGAGGGCGATCGCGCGATCGAGGTCACCGGCAATCCAAAGCGACAGCGCCTGCACATGGGTCTGCTCGCGCACGGTCGCATTCCCGACCGTAACCGTCGCCTTGCGCAAAGCATTCTCGGCGAGCGAAACATTGGCTTGCTTGTACGACAACATCGCGAGATAGCCACCCAGGCAATGCGCGATCGCGCATTCCGGATCGGCGTCGAGCGCGGCTTTCAGATGCACCGGCGTGTCGAGCCGATATTTCAGATAACCCTGCACGGCGGCCTGGAACGCATCGGCGGCCAGATGCGAGGAAGTCGTGATCGGCAGATGGCGGGCGTCGTTTATGAGCAGCATCGGCAGTTAGGGAATATTGCCCCGATTATCTTCGCGGTCGGCGATCCATGTCGCCCTGTGGGCGGAACTGCAACGGCGATGGCCGGCGCTCGCAATCACATTTCTCGAATGCCCGATAATGCGTGGCATCCACGATTATGGCGGGGACGACTTCATCATGCTTGAACAGTGGCTTCCCAATGGAATCCAGCACTATCTCATCGGCGGATTACTGCTTGGCCTTGCGACGAGCATTGCGTTCGCGTTGTCCGGCCTCGTGACGGGAATGAGCACCGTTTTCAGCTCGAGCTGGTCGTTCGTGTCGCGGCTGTCCTTTTTCCAGCAGGAGCGATTCCTCACCAGCCGTAGTTGGCGCCTTGTACTCGCCGCGGGCCTGGTGATCGGTGCCGTCATTTATCTGATCACTGCCGCGGGCGGCATCACGTTCCAGACCGGCGTGAGTTGGTGGCAGCTCGCGGTGGGCGGATTCATCGGCGGATTCGGCGCGCGACTGAGCAACGGTTGCACATCGGGGCACGGCATCTGCGGCATGGCTTCATTGCAGGCGCCGTCGATCCTTGCGGTGCTCACATTCCTCGCGACCGCATTCATCACCGCCAACGTCGTCAAGGCCCTGGGAGGCGTGTGATGAGCAAGGCCACATTTTTCGTCGCCCTCGTGACCGGCATCGTTTTCGGATTCGGTCTGTCGTATTCCATGATGATCAAGCCGGAAGTGGTTCTCGATTTTCTGCGCTTCAAGGATATGGGACTCTTGTTCGTCCTGGGCGGCGCGGTCGTGGTCACTGCATGCGCCTATCACTTGCTACCCAGGCTGATGAGGAAACCGCTACTGGCGAGTGCATTCGGCAAGCATCCGTCGTCGATGACCAAGGAGACGATCGGCGGCGCCGCCCTGTTCGGTATCGGGTGGGGCATGTGCGGGGTGTGCCCGGGCCCCGCGATCGCCGGGCTTGGCGTTGGGAATTGGCCTCTATTGATTGCGATCGCCGGAATGTTCGCCGGATCGTATGTGCAGGGTCGATTGGCAAGCCGCTAGGCTCTAGCGACGCGCATTCCCGATCGCGATTTCTCGACCGCAATGCTCGCGTTCCTGGTCCGGCGACTGGCCGCCACGATTCCGGTTCTGCTGGTCGTGGCGGTCATCGTGTTCCTCATTCTCAGACTGACACCGGGCGACCCGGCGGCAATCATCGCAGGCGACAATGCATCGGCTGAACAGATGGCAGCCATTCGCACCACGCTCGGACTTGATCGCCCGCTCGTCGTGCAGTTCGGGTCGTGGCTGCTCGATATGGTGCGCGGCCGATTGGGCGAGTCGTTTTATTTCAAGATGACCGTCAATCAGCTCATTGGTCAGCGCCTGGGGCCGACCTTTGCGCTCTCGACACTGACGATCCTGATCGCGGTGGCGATTGCCGTTCCGCTCGGCGTGCTTGCCGCGTGGCGACATGGCGGCTGGCTTGATCGCGCGTTGATGGGTTTTTCCGTACTCGGTTTCTCGATACCGGTATTCGTGTTGGGCTACATCCTGATCTATCTCTTCTCGATGAAGCTTGGATGGTTTCCCGTGCAGGGATACGTCGAGATCAAGGATGGCTTCGGAAAATTCCTGCATCATCTGATTCTGCCCGCCTGCACGCTCTCGGTGATCTACATCGCCTTGATTGCGAGGGTGACGCGCGCGGCGGTGTCCGAGGCGATGACCGAAGACTACATCCGCACGGCACGCGCGAAGGGGCTGCCTGAATTGCGCATCCTGCTCAGGCACGCGCTCGCCAATGCGGCGATTCCGATCGTCACGGTGATCGGCATCGGCATTGCACTTCTCATCGGCGGGGTGGTCGTGACCGAAAGCGTCTACGCGATCCCCGGGCTGGGTCGACTCACGGTGGATGCGGTGCTGGCGCGCGACTTCCCGACCGTTCAAGGCGTCATCCTGTTTTTCTCAGTTGCGTACGTGCTGGTGAATCTGGTGGTCGATCTTTCGTATCTGGTGTTCGATCCACGTATCCGGTATTGATCCATGAACACGGCATTTGATAAAGCGCCAGTGGATCTGGTTCCGTATCGGAAGCCCACGCTTTGGATGCGCCTTCGCAATAACGCTTCGGTGCTGGTGGGTGGATGTGTACTGGGCATTCTCGTGGCGATAGCGATCGCGGCACCGGTGCTCGGAACCGTCGATCCGACACTCTTCGATGCGAGCAACCGGGACCTGCTTCCGGGCGAGGAAGGCGAAATCACGGATCTCGAAGGCACGGTCACCAAGCACACCTTCTGGATGGGCGCGGACAGCTTTGGGCGCGATATCTACAGTCGCGTCCTGTACGGAACGCGCGTCTCGTTGCTGGTGGGAATCGCGGTGTCGATCATTGGCTTGTCGATCGGGTTGATGCTCGGCCTGGTCGCCGGGTACTTTCGGGCACTGGATGGACTACTTATGCGCGTGATGGACGGGCTGATGGCGATCCCGGGCATTTTGCTTGCCATTGCGCTGGTGGCGCTTTGGAAGGCAACCCTCATCGTTGTCGTCATTGCGATTGCGATTCCCGAGATCCCGCGGGTCACACGCCTGGTGCGAGCGCTGGTGCTTTCGATTCGCGAAGAACCGTATGTGGAGGCGGCCATCTCCGTTGGCACCGGACGGATCGCGATCCTGCATCGACATATTCTGCCGAACTGCATGGCACCACTCATCGTTCAAGGTACGTACGTGTGTGCATCGGCGATCCTGGTCGAGGCGATTCTGTCGTTTCTTGGCGTCGGCCTGCCGACCGATATTCCGACTTGGGGAAACATCATGGCCGAGGGGCGCGTGCAGTTCACGCAGTTTCCCCACAACGTCATGTTCCCCGGCATTTTTCTGGCGCTCACGGTGCTCGCGGTGAACATTCTTGGCGATGGCATGCGTGACACGCTCGATCCTCGTTTCGCCAAACGAGCCGGGTTGTAGTGGCGCACCGCACCGCGACCGGCCAGCGATGCCTAACAACGTGATGAGCAATGATCGCCCGGTGTTGGAGATCCAGGGCCTGACCGTGGCACTGCCGCGCGGCAGCGATCGATCGAATGCGGTTGAAAACGTGAATCTCACCGTGCGCCGCGGCGAGATCGTTTGTCTGCTTGGTGAATCAGGTTCCGGAAAGTCCGTGATCGCGCAATCAGTCATGGGGCTGCTCCCGCGTGAAGTGCGTCCGGTCGCGGGCAACGTATTGCTCGAAGGCGAGAATCTACTGGCTTCGACACCGGCGCGACTACGCAGCCTGCGCGGCGCTCGCATGACGATGATCTTCCAAGAACCAATGACCGCGCTGAATCCGGTGATGGCCGCGGGCACGCAAGTCGATGAGGTGCTTGCTCGCCATACCCAGGATCCGCCGGCCGCGCGCAGGCAGCGCGTACTCGAGATGTTCGCGAAGGTGCGGCTTCCGGATCCGGAGCGAATGATTACGGCGTATCCGCATCAACTATCTGGAGGGCAGCGCCAACGCATCATGATCGCCATGGCGCTGATGCTCGATCCTGCGTTGCTGATTGCCGATGAGCCGACGACGGCGCTCGATGTGACTACCCAGGCGGAAATTCTCGAACTCATCCGCACTTTGCAGCGGGAGCATCAGACAGGCGTGTTGTTCATCACGCACGACTTCGGCGTGGTGGCCGAGGTCGCGGACCGGGTTGCCGTTCTGGAAAAAGGACAGATGGTGGAAGTGGGTGCCATGAACGACGTGCTGCATGCGCCGCGCCACCCTTACACACGGTTGCTGGTCGATGCGGTACCGAGCCTCGATCCCGCAACGCGACGCGCGCCAAGTCATGGCGTGGAGGTAATCGCCGTGCGCAATTTCTCGAAGACGTATTTGGGCGGAACGTTTCTGCGCCGGCGCGCAGGGGTTCGCGGCGCCGAAAATGTCGACATTGTCGTGCGGCAAAGTGAAACCGTCGGCATCGTGGGCGAGTCCGGATCGGGGAAATCGACGGTCGCCCGATGCATCGCGCGCATTATCGAGCCGACCAGCGGAACGCTCGAACTGAACGGCGTCAAAGTGAATCTCGCGGCAAGAGCCGATCGCGAGTTCCGTCAACGCGTGCAGATCGTGTTTCAGGATCCGTATCGGTCCCTCAATCCGCGGCGGACGGTGGGCGCGGCAATCGTTGAAGGCCCGATGAATTTTGGTGCGAGCCGTGCTGACGCATGGCAACGAGCGGAAGCGCTGATGCACCTGGTGCGACTGGACCCCGTCGCGCTGAATCGATATCCGCATGAATTCTCGGGTGGCCAAAGACAGCGCATCTGCATCGCACGCGCACTCGCCCTTGATCCGCATTTGTTGATTGCCGATGAGGCGGTGTCAGCGCTCGATGTGTCGGTCCAGGCGCAGATTCTTGCGCTGCTTGCGGATATCCAGAAGCGCTTGAAGCTTGCGTTGCTTTTTATCACCCACGATCTGCGGGTCGCGGCGGGTATCTGCGATCGAATCCTGGTGATGTCGGCGGGGCGGATCGTCGAACAGGGCGAAACCCGGCGAATCTTCGAGTGCCCGTCCCACCCCTACACCAAGGCGCTACTTGCCGCCGCACCCGGGCGGTCGTTCCATTTCGGCCGAAGAAAGGTGGGCGCCTGACCGGGGCGGACCTTGGACAGCAGAATCAAAGGTCCATCCTCGCCGCTTTCAATTCGTTCAGGAATTCGTTGAACGTTTCGGTAAGCGTGGTCACGGCTTGCTCGATTCGCGTCAGGCGCTCATCGAGATCCGCGGGGAGTTGTTGGGCCGGAGCGGGCGCACGCTCGTTGCCGCCACCATATTCGTTGCTTTCCTCACCCGTGTAAAACTCGTCAGGCCCATCCTCCTCGCGAGCACCGCGACGACCCGACGAACCGCCGCCCGCCTCTTCGCGGATCTCATCGACGACCGCGTTCACATCATCGGCGTCGAGCTCGTGTTTTTCCGCCAAACAACCGGCCAGCAACAATCGATTGGTCAGCGTGTTGATCTGGCGCGGGATACCGTTGGAATACGCGAAGATCGCATCGTAGGCACCCTCCTCGAAGATCGGATCGTCTGCCCAGCCGACCAGCTTCAGTCGATGCTCGATGTATGACGCGGTCTCGGGACGGTCGATCGGACCCAGGTGATGCGAGGCGATGACCCGCTGCGACAACTGCTCCATCTCCGGCCTTCGCATGAGGCGCCGCAATTGCGGCTGGCCGACGAGAAAGCTTTGCAGGAGCGCCTGCGTCCCGAACTGAAAGTTGGACAGCATGCGAAGCTCTTCAATCGCACGCAACGTCAGGTTCTGCGCCTCATCGACGAGCAACAACGCGCGCTTGTTGCTGGCCGCAAGCGAGCTGAGAAACGCCTCGATCGCGGCGAGCAGATGCGCCTTTTCGCGCGTCTTGTTCGGGATGCCGAACGCATTGGCGACCGATCGCAACAGATCGCCCGCATCGAGCTGTGTACTCACGATCTGCGCTGCCACGAATCGCGCCGGATCGAGCTGTTCGATCAGGCTTCTCACGAGCGTGGTCTTGCCCGCGCCGATCTCGCCGGTGATGACGATAAAGCCTTCACCCTGGTAGAGCCCGTATTGCAGATAAGCCAGCGCGCGGTTATGGCCACGACTGCCGAAGTAGAACTGCGGATCAGGATTGAGCTGGAACGGCTTGCCATGCAGTCCGTAGAATGATTCGTACATGGTGGCCCTTTCTGCAATCTGGAACGTGAGACCCACTACGGTGGAATGGCACCGGCTGCGCTGGCATCGCCCGTACGAACCCCGTTCTGTCGCCTCGGGCTACCTGACCGGGCGCCGGAAAGTGCGGCTCGGTCCCGGCATCTGGATATTGCCAGAATCCATTCCCTGCGCGGACAAGAGAACGACAAGGATCGGCGCGTGTCACGAAACGCCACAGTCGCCCGCGGCCAAGGAGCCGGATCCGATTAGGATAGGATGGAAAGCGCGGTGCATGGGCACGAGCGCGCCCGAACTCGTCGTGCATGCGCACATTCGAGTGCGCCGAGTCCGGTCCTGGATCGCGCATGGCTTTGGTTCGGATTTCCCGTTCAACCGGGCAAATCTGGTGCCGTAGGGGCGGCGGTGCGCCTTACTAGATTTGCCCACCCAAGAGGGCGAATATGGTGGCCAAGGGCGGAATTGAACCACCGACACACGGATTTTCAGTCCGCTGCTCTACCAACTGAGCTACTTGGCCGTATCGCGTGCGATACCAACGATCTCTTTACCGCTGCGCGTAACGCGGCAAAGCCTGTGAGTTTACAACGCCCTCCTATGTTTCGCAAAGACATCCATAGGGGTGATTCATCGGTGAGTCGTCAAGGCAAGAGACAAAGACCATCGCGTCGATCAACCCAAGGCGCCTGAGACACTGCGAATAGCGCAAAAAACAAGGCCCCGTTACGGGGCCTTGTCGGTCCATGGAGACCTGGGCATTCACCCAAGCCCCCGACATGCATCGCACGATGCGCGAATTACATGTCCATGCCGTCCATGCCGCCCATTCCACCCATGCCACCGGGCATGCCGCCGCCGGGACCGCCCTTCGGCTTGTCTTCGACCAGCTCGGCAACCGTTACGTCCGTCGTGAGCAACAGGCCGGCAACCGATGCGGCGTTTTGCAGAGCGGTGCGGGTTACCTTGGTCGGGTCGACCACGCCCATCTCCACAAGATCACCATACTGCTCGGTCTGGGCATTGAAGCCTTGATTGCCCTTGCCTTCGGCGACCTTGTTCAACACGACGCTTGGCTCCGCACCGCAGTTGGAGACGATGGCGCGAAGCGGCTCTTCGAGTGCGCGGGCAACAATTTTGATGCCGGCATCCTGATCGGCGTTGTCACCTTTCAGCCCATCGAGCGCTTTGCGGGCGCGGATCAACGCCACACCGCCGCCTGGGACGATGCCTTCTTCGACCGCCGCACGCGTTGCATGCAATGCATCTTCGACGCGCGCTTTCTTCTCTTTCATCTCGATTTCGGTCGCGGCGCCGACTTTGATCAGCGCAACACCACCGGCCAGCTTGGCAACGCGTTCTTGAAGCTTCTCGCGATCGTAGTCGCTCGTCGCCTCGTCGATCTGCACGCGAATGTTCTTGACGCGCGCTTCGATGCCTTTGGCATCACCGGCACCATCGATGATCGTGGTTTCTTCTTTGCCCACTTCGACGCGCTTGGCGCGGCCGAGGTCTTTGAGCGTCGCTTTTTCGAGCGTGAGACCGACTTCTTCGGCGATGACCGTGCCACCGGCGAGGATGGCAATGTCTTCGAGCATTGCTTTGCGGCGATCACCGAAGCCCGGCGCTTTGACGGCGCAGGTTTTCAGGATGCCACGCAGGTTGTTGACGACCAGCGTTGCGAGGGCTTCACCTTCGACTTCTTCGGCGATGATCAGCAACGGCTTACCGGCCTTGGCAACCTGCTCGAGAAGGGGCAGGAGCTCGCGAATGTTGGAGATCTTCTTGTCGTGCAGGAGCACGTAGGGATCATCCAGTACGGCGATCTGCTTGTCGGGATTGTTGATGAAATACGGCGACAGGTAGCCGCGATCGAACTGCATGCCTTCGACGACATCGAGCTCGCTGTTGAGCGCCTTGCCGTCCTCAACCGTGATGACGCCTTCTTTGCCGACCTTGTCCATCGCATCGGCGATGATCTTGCCGATTTCGGCGTCTGCATTGGCCGAGATGGCGCCAACTTGGGCGATCTCTTTGGACGTTGTGCAGGGCTTGGAGATCTTCTTGAGCTCACCGACGACGGCCGTGACGGCCTTGTCGATACCGCGCTTCAGGTCCATCGGGTTCATACCGGCGGCAACATACTTCATGCCTTCGCGAACGATCGCTTGAGCGAGAACTGTTGCGGTCGTGGTGCCATCACCGGCAACGTCGGAGGTCTTGGAAGCCACTTCCTTGACCATCTGCGCGCCCATGTTCTGGAACTTGTCTTTGAGCTCGATTTCTTTGGCGACCGACACGCCGTCTTTGGTGACGGTCGGGGCACCGAACGAGCGCTCGAGGACTACATTGCGACCTTTCGGTCCAAGGGTCGCCTTGACGGCGTTGGCGAGAATATTGACGCCTTCCAGCATCTTGTGGCGGGCGTCGTCATGAAAGCGTACGTCTTTTGCGGCCATAAATAACTCCTAAGAATCTGATCTGATGACGGCGATGCCGTCGAAATCGGTCGGCGAGAATGCAAAGCGTTAGCCGATGACACCCATGATGTCTTCCTCGCGCATGACGAGGTACTCGGTTCCTTCGATCTTTACGCTCGTACCGGAGTACTTGCCGAAGAGAATGCGGTCACCGACCTTGACGTCAAGGGGGCGGTTCTTGCCGTCTTCGAGGACCTTGCCGGTACCGATGGCGATGACTGCGCCTTGATCGGGTTTTTCCGCGGCATTGTCCGGAATCAGGATGCCACCGGCCGACTTGCGTTCTTCCTCAAGCCGCTTGACGATGACACGGTCGTGCAATGGACGAATCTTCATGCCAACTATCTCCATTGAGTGAGAATGTGATTAACAACGTACATAAGTTTGGTCGGATACCGAACCGGGCGCCGATTGCTAGCACTCGTTTCGACCGAGTGCTAATAATAGCGCGCGGTCCCGGGATGGTGCAACCCCTTCAGGCACCGGTTCGGATCGCTGACAAGCGCGGGCGACCATGGGCGGACCGCCCATTGGCTCTATCGCACTGGGCAACCGCGAACCGCATTTTCGGCGTCATCCTGATGCTTCTTGTTGGCGGCACAAACGTTGCCGTCGCCCGCGGGCTTCCGGAATCCGTCCTCTTGGCCCTTCAGAATGCGGGAATTCCAGCGGATGCCGTCGGCGCACATGTGCAGCAAGTGGACACCGGAAGTCCGATCGTGTCGGTCAATGCGAGCCGACCCATGAGCCCGGCATCGGTGATGAAGTTAGTGACCACATTCGCCGGCCTCGAACTCCTTGGCCCGGCATTCACCTGGAAAACCTCGCTGGTCGCTGCCCGTGCGCCCGTCGAGGGTGTCATCACCGGTGACCTGACGATCCGGGGCGGCGGCGATCCAAAGCTCACCATCGAGAATTTCTGGCTGTTGCTGCGCGCACTGCGCGGGAGCGGGGTGCGCGAGATCACGGGCGATCTCATTGTCGATGCGAGCTACTTTGACATCAAGCCGAGCGCCACAGGCGCCTTCGACAGAGAACCTCTGCGCCCCTACAACGTGGTCCCGCACGCCCTGCTGGTCAATTTCAAAGCGGTGAAGTTTCATTTCGCTCCGCCCGCCTGGAGCGGCCCGGTCGCGGTCACGGCCGACCCACGTCTGCCGCAAGTCGAGGTGTTGCATCAACTTCGCGCATCGCAGGGGTCATGCGTCGACTGGCGTGAAGCGATCAAGCCGCACGTGGACGATTCCGGTATTGCTGCAAAGGTAACGTTCACCGGAACCATGCCAAGCGCGTGTGGGCCTCAGGATTGGTATTTGAGCGTGCTCTCGCATCCAAGCTTCATCTACGGAACATTCAAGAGCCTGTGGGAAGAACTGGGGGGAACGCTTAATGGCAAATGGCGCGAGGAAACTGCGGACCCCGGTGCATCGGTGCTGGTCTCGTCGACCTCGCCGGCGCTCGCTGAAATCGTTCGCGACATCAACAAGTTCAGCAACAACGTCATGGCACGCCATCTGTTCTTGACCTTATCCGCGCACGAAGGTTCAGTCGGCGGAAGTGAGGATCGATCGGCGCAGATCGTGGGCGCGTGGATGAAATCGAAAGGTCTGGAGGCGCCCGGCTTCGTTATCGAGAATGGCTCCGGGTTGTCCCGCAATGAACGCATCAGCGCGCAGGCGCTCGGGCGTTTGCTGGTGCGGGCCTACGAGAGTCCGATCATGCCCGAGTTCATCGCGTCGCTTCCGCTGGTCGCGGTCGATGGAACCATGCGGCAGCGGCTGCGTCGCGATAACGTCGCCGGTCACGCACATATAAAGACCGGCGGACTGAGCCATGTCAGCACCATCGCGGGGTATGTGAAAGCGGCGGACGGACGTCGGTTCGCGGTCACCTTCTTCGTGAATCACCCGAACGCTGCGCGAAGCGGGTCGGCGCAAGACGCGCTACTGCGATGGGTGCATCGCGGCGCCGACCTGCCGTTGCCGGTGAAAAAAAACCCCGCAATGCCGGCGGGCCATCTCAAATAATCACGCGGAGTGCGCACGCGCTCTGCCGCACAGACCGCCTAGGCGGCCTGAATTCCGACCCTTGCGCGCATTCTCCCGATCATCCAGACCGCGCAAACGACGCCAAGCGTGTCCGCCAACAGGTCGCCGGCGTCGGCGAACCGCCCGGGTGTGACCGAGTGCATGACCTCATCGAGGGCGCCGACCGCGATCACCACACACGCGATCAGCAATCGCTTGTCCAGATACGCGGCAAAGCCGAGCAGTCCGGTCAGTCCGCCATAAGCTGTGAAGTGCACGAACTTGTCCCAGAGCGAAGGGAAAAGATCGGCGGCGCCGCGCTGGTTGTCCGGATAGAACAGGCTGTCGACGAACAGAAATGCCACCGCGAAACACGTGGCGCGCCAAGCGGTGGAATGGGCGGCCCGCGCTAGTAGGCGTTCCGTCCAGTGACCACCACGATGAAGGTCTTCAAAATGATATGCAGATCGAGTTTCAGGGACCATCGGCGCAGATAATCGAGATCGTAATCGACCCGACCTTTCATCTTTTCGATGGTTTCCGTCTCACCCCGGAAACCGTTGATCTGGGCCAGGCCGGTGATGCCGGGCTTCACCTTGTGGCGAATCATGTAGCCGCGAATCAGCTTGCGATACATTTCGTTGTGCGCGATCGCATGCGGGCGAGGGCCGACAATACTCATGCGCCCCTGCACGACATTGATGAACTGCGGCAATTCATCCAGTGACGACTTACGCAGGAACGCCCCCAGTTTCGTCACGCGGGGATCGTCTTTCTGCGCCTGCCTGATGTGCGCGCCATCTTCCATGACACGCATCGACCGGAACTTGTAGACGATGATTTCCTTGCCATCCAGGCCGTATCGACGTTGCCTGAAAAGGATCGGGCCGGGCGATGACATCTTCACGCCGATTGCAATCGCCACCAGGAGCGGCGCGATCAGCACGAGAATGAGCCAGCCCAGGATCAGATCCTCAAGGCGCTTCACGACGCTGTTGATGCCGTAGAACGGCGTCTCGCAGACGGCTACGACGGCCAACCCATCCACATCGTCGACGCGCGCCTGGATCAGGTCGAAAACAAAAATATCGGGGACGAAATAGACCGAGGCGGTCGTGTCGTAGAGCGATTCGAGGAGCTGCTTGATGCGGGGCTGCAGGGCCATTGGCAGCGCGATGAAGATTGCACCGACGTTGTGCCGCTTCACATAGTCCGGAACGTCTTCGATGCGGCCGCGAATATCGGGCAGGACTTCGGCATTGAGGCGCTTGGTCGACCGATCCTCGAAGTAGCCCGCGAATTTCACGCCGAGCATCGAGTTCTGCCGAAAACGGTCGCCAAGTTTTTGGCCGAGGTCACTGGCACCCACCACGATCGCCGTGCGGTAGCCTTCTTTTTCGAGGACGCGGGGCGCGAGGATGGGCAGGAGGCGATGCGTTGAGTAAAGAATGAACGGAACCGTGATGGCCCACATGACCAGAACGTCTTGCGAGAACGCCCGCAGATAGGTCGTCGCCCAACCAAACAATACGAGAATGCCGACGACCACGGCCCAGCTGGCGATGATCTCCTTGAATACCCCTTCACGTTTCGCTGACAACCGCGTATCGCCCGGAAACATCAGGGAGAACACGATCAGGCAAAGAATCAGGTCCTTGCCGAGCAATGGTTCCCCGCGCAGGGTAAGCACGCCCGCGTAGGTGACGACGGCCACGAACGGATCCAGCGCCATTCGAATAAAGGAAAGCCCGGATACCTGACCGCGGCTAAGGCCGACGCGGTTCGAGATACCGGTCGCCATGGGATTCGTGATTGAGTTCATTTGCGGTTTTGCTACCTCTCACAACGCACGCTATTTATATTGACTGCGTACCGCACCGGCTTGACTGTTGCAAACCAGTCTTCGCGCCGGTAACTGCGCACATACCGAACAATTCAGCGACCAATTCAGTCTATTGATCTTCCCGCACCGCAAGCGTGACGCATGCGTACTAAAGGAGCCGTAGACCACATTCCAAGCGACTACTGACAACCGCGAAACATTGGCCGGCCGAATCAGAGGGGCCGACTCGCACAAGCCTCACGCGACCCTTGGCACCCTTGGCGATCCGCCGCTATCCATGCGCAAGCAGGCGCTGTGCCTCCTCCCGAGCGCCAAACGCTTCGTTCGAATCGATGGCCTTGCGAAGAAGGGCGCGCCCCTCGTCGCGCTGACCCGCGCTGATCAGCGCAACAGCAAGATGGTACATCGGTGTCGGCACACCTGGCGCCCGGTCGACGGCCCGCCGCAACACCGGAATCGCGAGTTGAAACTCGCCTCGCTTCACATGCACCCACCCGAGCGTGTCCAGGTACGAGGCATTTCCCGAGGCAACGAATCGCTTCGCAAGCTTCAGTGCGCGGTCGAGGTCCGACTTATCCGTCGATTTGTTCGCGAGCAGGTAGGCCAGATTGTTCGCGATATTCTCATTCTCGGGCATGCGAACAAGCAACATCTCATAGTATTCAACCGCCCGTCCGTCGGCTCCGGACTGCTGATAGGCCTCGGCCAGCGCCAGAGCGAGCGCGGGATCGTGCGGCATGCCCGAGCGTGCCTCCTCCAATATCGCAAGGGATCGCGCCAAATCCCCTTTCAGCGCGTGCAAGCGGGATGCAGCAATAGGGATTGCAGGTGACGACCGGTCGCGCTCGCGTGCCTTGTCAAGCGACCCCTCGGCATCGCCGTATCGCTTCTGAGCCATCTGGATATGGCTTAACGCAATCCACGGAAACGGGTTCCTCTGGTCCGCGCGTGCCAGGCCGTTCGCGTTCGCGGCGGCGCGCTCCAGCCGCCCGAGTTGCGCATAGAGCGAAATCAGCTCGAGAGAGAGCTCCCTTGACCGGATCGATCGTGCCATCGCCAGATCCAGCTCGGGAAGCGCGGCGTCAATAAGCTTTTGTTTGATATGAAGTTGCGCCAGCCGAAATGGCCCCAACGGACTGTCCGGGAGCGCCGATTTGAGAGCGACGTACGTACGGCCGGCGCCGGCCCAGTCTTGAGCGCCGCGCTGTAACACGGCCTTGGCTTCGTAGGCACGCGCATTGCGCGGCTCACGCGTGATAAGGAGGTCGAGCTCGCGCAACGCGGCCGCTCGATCGCCGCGCTGAAAGAGAAAGTCCGCAAGCAGCAGTCTCAATTCGCCCACATGCGGGTACTGCTCCACGGCATCCCGAATTGCGGTCAGACCCGCGTTTTCCTGTCCCCCGGCGCGATAGGCCACGGCAAGCAGTGCCACGACACTCGGAGAGCCGGGTTGGAAACGGGAGACGGCCAAGAGGTCTGCGATCGCCGTACCGTAGTCCCGTCGAGCCATGGCGAAATGGGCCCTTGATACCAATCCCCGCGTATCACGCGGATTAGCCTTGAGTAGCTCGTCGATCAGCTTGGTCGCTTCGGCCACCTCACCGGAATCGAAAAGATTCCATGCCAGATGAACACGCGCCTGCGCGCCGGTCGCGCCACCCTTATCGCCGACCATTACTTCCCGGAACAGCGTGTTCGCTTCGTTAGTGAGGCCCGCCGCCTCATGCAACTGCCCGAGTTTCGCCTTCAGTGCGTGGGACCTCGGGCGGTCGGCGATGCCCTTCTTCAATTCCGCGACAGCCGACTCGAAGCCGCTTCGGGCGGCCTTGAAATCGACTAACGCAAGGAATCGCCGCTCATCGTCCTTGTTCGCGTCGATTGCATCGCGCAACACCTGCTCCGCCTGATCGGCCCGGGATGAACGAAGGTAGAACGCCGACAGCGCGGCTCTGCCCTCGAACCGCTTTGGCGCGAGCTCGACGATGAGCTTGAGGTTCTCTTCCAACCGACGGTTTTCCTCGAGTCCCGCCAACAGATTTCCATACAGTTGACGAAGCTCGATCGATCGCGGATTCGAGGCAATCTCACGCTCCAGAATACTGCGGGCCTTCTGCGCATCGTTCGTTCGAATAAGCTGTTCGGTGACGATCGCAGTCGCCTCGACGTGCCCGGGTGCTTGCTCCAGGATCCGTGCCGCTTCGGCGGCCGCCTTGGCAAGATCGCCACGCGCGGCAATCAGCGACGCCTGCAGGGCAGCGCCGTTCGGATCATCAGGACGTGCGCCGCGGATCTCGACGATCCGCTTCTCCGCGCGCGCGAGATCACCGACCATCAGGTATAGCCGCGCCAATCGTACTTTCGAGTCGACATGGTCGGGCTCATGCTCCAGCCCTTTCAGGTACGCGCCGAACGCATGCTGCCATTGCCGGGTCGCCTCGGCATGCCGGCCGATCCAATAGTGGATCTGCGCTTTCCGCGGATTCACCTGCAGCGCATTGCGAAATTCGACACCCGCCTTGTCGAAGTCCTCTCGCTCGAAGAAATCCAGGCCCTTGGATAAATGGACCGAGAAGCGATCATCGCGCCCCGTGCAACCGGCAATCATGAGGCTCGCGACAATGGCGACGCCCACCCGCCACGCGATGCCACGGGCGTTAATGCCGCAGGTCCGCGGTCGGCTCGCTAATTCCGACCTGATGCCCAAGGCGAATCCGCGCCAATTGCCCATGATCGATCCTCCAACCCTATGTCATCGCCTTGAGCGCGGCCACACCCGGCGGGGAAAGGCTTGGGTGTCGGGCGCGGAAGTCATCGTATGCCGCTTCGATTCCCGCGATGAAAGCCGTCTTTGCCTCCCAACCAAGCCGTTTCAAGCGTGATACGTCGAGCAGCTTCTGCGGCGTTCCATCCGGCTTCGATCGATCCCAGACCACCCGCCCTTCGAACCCCACCACTTTGACGACGGCATCGACAAGCTCACGGATCGTCAGATCATGGCCCACGCCGACATTGACGAATTCCCCGATTTCTTTCGCATGATGGCGTTCCATCAGGAATACGCATGCATCGGCCAAATCATCGCTGAACAGGAATTCGCGACGGGGCGACCCCGAGCCCCATACCACCAGCTCACGCCGGCCGGCGTCTTTCGCCTCATGCGCCTTGCGAATCAAGGCCGGGAGGACATGCGAGTTCGCGAGATCATAGCTATCACCCGGTCCATAGAGGTTGGTAGGCATCACCGACATGAAGTTCGTCTCGTATTGGCGATTGTAGGCACCACACATCTTGATGCCCGCGATTTTCGCGAGCGCATACGGTTCGTTGGTCGGCTCGAGAAGCCCGGTGAGCAAGTGCTCTTCCTTCATCGGTTGCGGCGCAAGCTTCGGATAGATGCAGCTTGATCCAAGAAACATGAGCTTCATTGCACCGTGCCGATAGGCTGCATCGATCATGTTGCACTGGATGAGCAGGTTCTCGCTGATGAAATCAGCGGGATACGTGCTGTTGGCAAGAATCCCCCCTACTTTCGCCGCGGCGAGAAAAACATGCGCCGGCTTCTCGTTGGCGAAGAACTGATTGACCGCCGCCCGATCGGTGAGATCCAGCTCGGCATGCGTTCGTACGACGATGTTCGCGTAGCCGCCGGCTGAGAGTCGCCGCACGATCGCCGATCCCGCCAACCCCCGATGGCCGGCGACGTAAATCTTGTCGGTACTTCGCATTGCTCTTCCTCTTTACGGTTCAAATCGATCCGGAATGTCGTACGTCGTACGCGACATCAACGCCACGGTACGCGCCGATCCATGCGCCCCGCCTCTACCGTGCGCACCGCCGGTTCACTCATGGTAATCGTACGCCTTGAAGCCTTCGCGGAGCACCAGCTGATCGCGCTGCGCGCTGCGAAAATCCTCTCGCACCATCTCTGCGACGAGATCCTCGAATTTCGTGCGGGGCGTCCAGCCGAGCTTGGTGCGCGCCTTGGTTGGATCACCGAGCAGGGTCTCGACCTCGGTCGGCCGAAAATATCGGGGGTCGACCGCGACCATCACACGACCGTTGTCGTCGTAGCCTTTCTCGGCGACGCCCTCGCCATTGAAGGTGATCCGCAAACCAAGCTCGTTGGCGGCGGCGCCCACGAAATCCCGAACGCTGTATTGCACACCCGTTGCAACGACAAAATCTTCCGCCTGCGGGTATTGCAGGATGAGCCATTGGGCCTCGACAAAATCGCGGGCGTGGCCCCAATCCCGGCGCGCGTTGAGGTTGCCGAGAAACAACGTTTCCTGCAGCCCGAGTTTGATGCGCGCAAGGGCACGGGTGATCTTGCGCGTGACGAACGTTTCACCCCGCAGCGGCGATTCGTGGTTGAAAAGAATGCCGTTGCAGGCGAAGACCCCATGGGCTTCCCGATAGTTGACGGTAATCCAGTAGGCGTAGAGCTTGGCCACCGCATAGGGCGAGCGCGGATAGAACGGCGTGGTCTCCTTCTGCGGAACTTCCTGCACGAGACCGTACAGCTCGGAGGTGGACGCCTGATAGAACCGCGTTTTCTTCTCGAGTCCGAGAATCCGGATTGCCTCCAACAGCCGAAGCGCGCCGAGCGCATCCGAGTTGGCGGTGTATTCCGGTTCCTCGAACGACACCGCCACATGGCTTTGCGCACCGAGGTTATAGATCTCATCGGGCTGCACCTGCTGCACGATTCGAAGAAGGCTGAGCGAGTCGGTCAAATCACCATAGTGAAGGATGAAACGCCGGTTCGTCACATGAGGATCCTGATACAGGTGATCGATCCGGTCGGTGTTGAAGAGTGACGAGCGCCTTTTGATGCCATGTACCACATAGCCCTTCGCGAGCAGGAATTCGGCGAGGTAGGCGCCGTCCTGTCCGGTGATGCCGGTGATCAATGCGATCTTTGCCATGGTCCGTCCATATTGTCGCGTTGCGTTGAATTCATTCGGGGATAAAGGGAGTGAGGCGGGGCACCAGCAGCTTCGCGAAGCGTGTAAGGCGCCCATCCGCGAGGTCGAGCGATTCTCCCGGACGCCTCGCGGTGATCAGTCGCACCATTGACCCATCACTGCGATTCTTGGAAAGCGAATCCCAGAGAATGAATATCTTGGTACCCATCTCGTTGGTGCTGTTGCGGCCGCGCTGCTGGAACCAGTAGTACACGAGCAAGGTCGAATCGCCTCGCGTGATCACCGCCCGATTGACTTCGAGCGGCGACCCTCGATAGGGCACATCGTTCAACGCACGCTGTTCGAGTCGCTGAATTTCCCATCCACCCGCGGGAATACAGACGCGCGGCGAATGCGTGGCGGCCTCGCGACCCTGCGTATCGTAATACTGGATGTGCAGATTGACGACCTCACGCCCGTCGGTCACATAGTCGATGACCACGTAATCATCCACCTTTAAAACGTCGAGATACACTTTTTCCAGCCTGTCGTGCCGGCCCCTCCAACCGCCTAGTTCAAGCGGAAAGCTCGCGAAAGACTCGCGGACCGGCTTTACCTGTAACCGTTGCGGCAACTGGCGCTCGACCACCAATGCCGTGATCAGCACGAGAAGACAGACATAGAACGGTGCGGCAATCGATCGCGTTTTCGGCGGTATGCCGGTCACCGTGCGAACGGGTAGCTCCATGGCGAACACCGAGGTGAACGGCACCTTGCCGCCACCGATTCTGGCAAGCACCCACATCTCGGCGACCAAAAGACCCAACGCAGCGACAAAAACGACCATGCCTTCGAAGTAGTGGAGAACCCCTTCGCCGGCCGATCGCCCGAAATATTCGACGGTAATACCGACCAGCGCGATGCGCAGACTATTCATCAAAATTGTGATCGGAATGGCGGACGCGAAGACGACCAGTCGCTTCCATAGCGTCACTTTGAAGAAGTACGCGGCAATAAAGCCGAGCGTGAGGAGCGAGAACAAATATCGAAGTCCGCTGCATGCCTCGGCCACCTGGAGCTTCATCGCGCCAAGGTCGATCAGGTTTCCTTCCACATAGACGCTGATATTGCAGGCGCGGATGAGGCTCACACCGATCATTGACGAGGCAAGCTGCAATCGCTGCAGCAAGTCCTGCAAAGCGACTTCCGGCAAGGGCAGCATGAAGAACAGGAAGAGCATCGGCACCCAGAGGAGGCGCATCGCCTTGGTCCCGACATAGGCATAGACAAGGCCGACCAGGATGATCACGAACCCGTATTCGACGAATAACCAGCTCGCAGCGAGGTCACCGGCAAGGCGGACCAGAACGCCCGCGAGAAGAATGGTCACCCCGAGCCACGAACCGGAAAACTCGATCCTCGCAAGCTGCTCTTTGCGTTGCCATATGAGGAACGTGACGACAAAGGGAATGACCATGCCGAAGCTGAACTCCGGGCGACCGGTCCACACGCGCCCAAGCTCGAGCAAACCGTCAAGCGTGAAGACCGCGAGCAGCACGCTCACCACGGCCCACACAAAGTGGGCGTGCGGCGGAACCTTCCACATCGGGCCAAGCGATGGATCTGGAACGGCAGTCATCGTAAATGCGACGGGCACGGACAAGTTGAAAACCGGACGATACTCGGTCGTAGCATCAGCGTGGCGGTCATCGGCTGAAAGATTGTTTGACACGGCACCGAGCTGAAGCCGGCCCGCGTCGGGCGATGCCTTGGTTGCCGGCACCCGCGGTCTGAGCCGGAAATATTTGCGACCACCAGGCTACTCAGGCAGGGCGGTACACCAGCCATCTGATCTGCTTTGCATCCACAAACGGGCCGCGAACCGGGAGTAGGCCGGAAATCGCGCCCAAGGGACGGGCGCACCCATCGGGAATCCGTGAAAAAATTGCCGGTTGCCGGTGCATCATGACAAACGGATCACGATCGGGCAGGCGGCCGATCGAAATTCCAGCCGCATTATCGATGGGGGGCCGGACCGCGTGGCCTAACGGCCCTCGTGCGCAGTCTCTTTCAGGTACGCTCGCAGGTTGGCCTCCTTCAGAGCTTCGGCTGTCCGGCGAAGCGACCCTGCAATGCTCTACGCATCCACGATATTCCTTTCGGCTTTTCTGCTGTTCCAGATCCAGCCTGTCATCGCGAAGATGATCCTGCCGTGGTTCGGCGGATCGTCAGCCGTCTGGACGACCTGCCTGCTGTTCTTCCAGCTTCTGCTCGTCGCGGGATATCTCTACTCCTACATTCTCGTGCACAAGCTGTCGTCGCGTTCGCAGGCGCTCGTGCATCTTGCGTTGTTGGTCATCGCGGTCGTCTTATTGCCGATCCTGCCGCAGGATGTATGGAAGCCCACCGGCAGCGAAGATCCGGCCGGACGCATACTGATCCTGCTCACGGCCACGGTCGGCCTGCAGTACTTTCTGCTCTCCACCACGACCCCTTTGGTGCAGTCGTGGTACTCGCGGGAGAAGCAAGGCGCGATGCCTTACCGGCTGTTCGCGCTCTCCAATCTTGGCTCGATGCTTGCACTGCTCACCTACCCGGTCGCGATCGAACCGTTCTTGTCCGGTCGCGGGCAGGGTTGGATTTGGTCAGCGGGGTTTCTGGTCTTCGCCGTACTGGTTGCCGTCATCGCCTGGCGCGGCCGCGCTTTGCCGCCTGAACCGGTCGACACGCATTTGGCGCCGGCCGCCCCGCCAACCGGCAGCGAATACGGAATCTGGATCGCACTGCCGGCTTGCGCGTCGGTTCTCTTGCTCGCGATTACAAGCCACCTGTCCCAAAACGTCGCGCCCATGCCATTCCTGTGGGTCCTGCCGCTCTCCCTCTATCTGCTCACCTTCATTCTTTGCTTCGAGTCGAGCGGCTGGTATCGGCGATGGGTCTTCGTGCCGCTCATGATCGCGGCGTTTGCCGGCATGGGCATCACGCTGACCCGCGATTATCACAATCAACCGATCTGGATCATGCTGCCGCTCTATGCGGGCGGCCTGTTCATCGCCTGCATGGTCTGTCACGGCGAGTTGGCGCACGCCAAGCCGCACCCACGCCACCTGACGGCCTACTACCTCATGATGTCGGTGGGCGGTGCGATCGGCGGCCTCTTCGTGAGCCTTGCAGCCCCACGCTTCTTCAACGATTTGTATGAGCTGCCGGTGGGCATCGTTGGAACCGTGCTCGTGCTCGCCTGGGTATTCGCCCGCGAGGGAAACAGGGTGTCACGGGTCGCTTCCCGAGGCAGTTTCGCCGCCGCCGCGCTGCTTGCCGCGGGCCTGGCGTATGCATACAAGGGACTCGCGGAGGACACCCGGGTGATGGTACGAAATTTCTACGCCGCCCTGCGCGTGCACGACTCCGGATCGGACGCCAACGCGATGCGCGTCCTGACCCACGGCACGATTACCCACGGCAAGCAGTATCTCGATCCCGAAAAGCGTTCATGGCCGACCACGTACTACGGGGAAAAGTCGGGCGTCGGCGTCGCGATCGAAACAAGGCGGAGCATCAGCGGTGCCGGGATCAGGATCGGAGTGGTCGGACTGGGTGCCGGCACCCTCGCTGCATACGGCCGTGACGGGGACGTTGTGCGGATTTACGAGATCGACCCGCAAGTCGTCGATCTGGCGAGAAAAGAATTCACTTACCTTGGCGACTCGAAAGCGACCATTGAAATCGCACTGGGCGATGCGCGCCTGTCGATGGAGAAAGAATCTCCGCAGCAATTCGATGTGCTCGCGATCGATGCGTTCTCGAGCGATTCGATCCCGGTGCATCTGCTCACGCGGGAGGCCTTCGAAACCTACTTCAAACACATGAAGGCGGGCGGGTTGCTGGCGGTCCATATCTCGAATCGCCATCTCGATTTGCAGCCGGTCGTCGCCGAAGCCGCGAAGGCGCTAAAGAAGGCGGCCCGCATTGCAGATACCGACGATGAAGAGGCGCTTGGAACCTATGGCGCCACCTGGGTGCTGATCGGCGATTCCGATGATGTATTCAACCACGAAAAACTCAAGGGCGCGGTCGAAGCGCTCGAGCCCAAACGATCGGTCGGTCTTTGGACCGATGATTTCAGCGACGTCTATCGCATCTTGAAATAGCCGCTTGCCTGGGCTGTTCGCTACGAAACTGCGCGAACCGGCGCGCAGACGGTCCTTCAGTCGACCCGCGCGCCGGTATCGCGAATGATCTTGACCCAGGCCTCCGTGTCGGGGCCAAGGGATGCCGCGAATTGCTGCGCCGTGTTCGCGGAGAATTCACCGCCCGTCCCGGCGATGCGCGCCTGAATATCGGCCGCCCCCAAGGCCTTGGTGATCTCGCCATTCAACTTGGCGACGATCGCCGCAGGGGTCGCGGCGGGTGCGAATACCGCGAACCAGAGCGACGCCTCGAAGCCGTTCACCCCCGCTTCGGCCATTGTCGGCAATTCCGGCACCGCCGGCGAACGCTTTCCGGTCGTGACCGCCAGCGCGCGCAGCTTGCCCGCTTTGACATGCGGCCAGGACGTGGAAATCGTATCGAACAGCACCTGCGTTTGACCTGCGATGGTTGCGGTGCTCGCCGGCGCCGCACCCTTGAACGGAACGTGCATCACTTTCAGATCAACGAGGCGAAGAAATCGCTCGGTAACGAGATGGCCCGCGCTGCCGCTGCCGGGCGACGCGAAATTGAATGCGTCGGGCTTTGCTTTGACGAGTTGGATGAATTCCTGCAGGGTGGTCGCGGGCATCGATGGATGCACGAACAGCGCCATCGGCAGCGTCGCAACATTGATGACCGGCGTAAAATCCTTGAGCGGATCATAGGGCATCGACTTATAGAGATACGCCGCGATATGGCTGCTCGTCGAGGCCATGAGGATCGTGTACCCGTCGGGTGCCGCCTTGGCAACCTGCCCATGGGCGATCGTTCCCGTGGCACCCACCACGTTCTCGATCACGAAGGGTTGCGACAAACTGTCGGACAGCTTCTGACCGATCAGGCGGGCGAGCAGGTCCGTGGGGCCCCCGGGCGGGAACGCCACGACGAATCGCACCGCCTTGACCGGAAAGCTGATGGCAGGGGCTTGCGCCAGCGCACCGTTGCTCAACAAGGCGATGAGGCCAATGATTCCGATTCGACGCATGATGTCCACCTGTTATTGATGTTTGACCCGGCCGCCCAACACTTCAGCCGCCCAGTCGGTCACGTAATCGATCGCCAGCGTCCCGTTGTCCGCCTGGCAGTGCTCGGCGCCCGTCTCGGACAATCGAAAAACCTTGAGCTCACGCTTCGAGCTGTTGATCGCGGCGTTGTACATGCGCTCCGCGTCGATGAGCGGAATCTGGCGGTCGTTCTCGCCATGCACGAGCAACAGCGGGCATGTGATGTTCGCCGCGGTTTTCTCATTCGTGAAGTGTTGCGTGATCCGCAGCACCTCTTCAATCGATTGCTTGCCGAACACCCATTGCAGGTGCTCGCTGAAATTCGACACGGACGGCTGCGTCGCGGCCGATGGATTGAGCCGGGCGACCACGGTGTTATGCCAGTTCCACATCGCACCCCACGCAATGCAGCACTTGATGCGCTTCTCGAACGCGGCGATGCGCGGTGCATAGTAGCCGCCGAGCGACAAGGCCATGATCCCGATACGCTTTGCGTCGATGTCGGCCCGGGCCTCCAGAAAATCGATCGATGCACTCGCGGCACGCTCGATCTCGGGGAGACCGTGCATCTCCCGCAGGCGCAGCGCCTCACCGACACCGGGATGATCGACGATCAATGTCGACACGCCACGACGCCGTAATTCGAGCGCGACCCCCGAGAGATAGATCCACTCCTTCATCACATCCAGCCCGTCGAAATGGATCATGCACGGTGCCTTCGAACCACCCTTAGCACCGATGAAGAGCGCGGGCATCGAACGGCCTTCATACGGTATCTCGACCCACTCGATCGGCTCGCCGCGAAAGCGCGCGCCGGTTCGAAAGCATTCGAGCATATTGCGATAGGCTACGGCCTTGCGCGGATCCTTCGGATGCGCCATGCGCTCGGCGTTCTGGAAATACACGAACGCCCGCAGCAATTTTCGGCCGGCACTCAGCTCATGGCCCGCGGCAGCATCGGCGCGACCCTGCCCTTCTACCCGCTGCGCGAGTTTGCTCCACGCCTGAAACCATTCCTCCTGTGCCGCACTGTCGTTGCGATACGATGCTTCGCGCAAAGCACGACAGGGTTCGTCGATCTCACCCATCAGCGCACCGCCGCCCAATGCAAGATTTGTCGCCAGGTTCCAAACGTAATTGGTCGGAAAATATTCAAACATCGTCACTCCTCTAGGAACTTGCGGGTCCATCCCCGATGGATGCTAGTTTCTCACGGCGGCGCCACCATGCAGATGCTGACCCGGCGCCGGCGTGGTTTGGATTAAAGTCCACGAGTCCGGCGGAGAATGGCCCGGTCATGGCGGGGAGAGCCATTCGGTGCCCCGACGATAACACCCGACTCCGGATCATCTTTCGCACCCCTTGCTATCAGAGAGCTTCCATTGATGTCCACCGCTCGCCTTCGACAATCGCGTCTTTCCCGCAAGATCGATCTCAAGGACTTCAAGGCAGCCTATCCGGCCATGCAACCGGACAAGGACTACCCGCCCCTCAAGCTGAAGTCGATCAAGGGCAAGGTAAGCGCGGCGGAATGGGAAGCCCGCGTGGATTGCGCGTGCGCGTATCGGCTCGTGCAGCATTTCGATATGCACGATCTCATCTACAACCATGTTTCCGTACGCATCCCGGGCACCGAGCATTTTCTGTTGAACGCGTACGGTCTCATGTACGACGAGATCAGCGCATCGTCATTGCTCAAGGTCGACATCGACGGGAATATTCTTTGGGCCCCCGAGTTCTCGCACGGTCTCAAGTATTCAGTGAATCTCGCGGGCTTTGTCATCCATAGCGCCGTGCATCGCGCGCGGCATGAAGTCGGATGCGTGATCCATACGCATTCACTCGCGACCATGGCGGTGTCATCGCTCGAAGCGGGCCTGCTTCCGATGACGCAGACCGCGATGCGCTGGGCCACGGTCGGCTATCACGACTACGAGGGCGTCGCGATCGAGTTGGATGAGCAGCAACGTATCGTCGCCAACCTTGGCGAGAACGACATCCTGTTCCTGCGCAATCACGGCGTGCTGGCGGTCGGTGCGACGGTCGGGCAGGCATTCAACAATACGTATCGCGTCGAGCGCTCCTGCCGTTCGCAGCTCATGGCGATGGCGTGCAACGCGAAGATGATTCTGCCGGCCCAGGCGGTGATCGACAAAACAACGTACGCCTATCATCCCTCGACCCGCCGCCCCTATGGCGTGCTCGAATGGCCGGCGATGCGCCGACTCGCCGATCGCATCGACCCCTCCTATAAGAAATAACCCGGAGCACCCATGGAATTGCTCGATACGCTTGCCGAATTCGCACAGCGTTGCGGCTCCCGCCGCTTTGACGATGAAGTCGTTCATCACGCAAAGCGCGCTGTCATCGATTGGTATGCCGCACTGATTCCAGGCGCGATCGTCGCGCCTGCCACGATGCTGGAGAAGGCGCTCGCGGAAGACCTCGATCGGGGCGGCGCCAATCTCGCCCTGGGTCGTCGTGCGACCATGCGCACCGCAGCGCTCATCAACGGCACCGCGGCGCATAGTGTCGAGTTCGACGATATCTTCAAATTCGGGATCTACCATCCCGGCGCACCAACCATCTCAGCCGCGCTTGCCGCGGCCCAGCATCAGAACGCCACCGGCGATGGATTTCTCCGCGCGGTCATCGCGGGCTATGAGATCTCGACCCGCATCGGCGCGGCGATGGGTCGCGCGCACTACAAGTACTGGCATAACACCGGCACCATCGGTGTGTTCGGCGCCACGCCTTCGGCGGGCCTCCTCCTTCGCTTGAAGCGCGATCAATTGGTGCACGCAATGGCGACCGTGACGACCTTCGCGGCGGCCTTGCAGCAGGCATTTCGCATGGACTCGATGTCAAAGCCGCTGCACGCCGGCCGGGCGGCCGAGGCTGGCGTCCTGGCAGCGCTTGCCGCGCGCGAGGGCGTGATCGGGTCGCTCGATGTCATCGATGGTGATGCAGGGTTCGGCGTTGCGATGGGCGATGGCCCCGACTGGAGCAAAGCCGTCTCGACCCTGGGCACCGTTTGGCATGTCTGCATGATGACCTTCAAGAATCATGGATGCTGTGGCCACACCTTTGCCTCGATCGACGCGGCGCTCGCGCTAAAGGAAAAACTGCGTCTCGTGCCCGCCGACATCAAACATGTCCGCGTGGCCACCTACAAGGCGGCACTCGATGTCGCGGACATCAAGCAGCCACGCACGGCCGCGGAGGCGAAATTCAGCACGGCCTATGTCGTGTCGAATGCGCTGGTCCATGGCAGCGTGCGCTTGAATGCGTTCGGCGCCGATCGCCTGGGCGACCCGATCACGCGGGGGCTGATGGCGCGCACCGAGCTTGTGATCGATCCGGAACTCGACGCCACATTTCCTAATCAGCGGGCGGCACGCGTGACGATCGAAACGAATGACGGCCGCAAGGAAACGTACTACCAGCCGAACCGGAAAGGCGACCCGGAGTTGCCGCTGTCGGATCGGGATGTCGAAGACAAATTCATTGAGCTTGCCGGGCCGATCATCGGCGGAGAACGCGCGAAGACATTCGTGGCAAGGCTTTGGGCGCTCGAACGCGAGCCTGACCTTGAATTTACGCGCGCACCCGCATCAACCTGATCTTCACCGGCGCGGCACCCTTCGCACTATGCGGCTACCCGCCACATACGCTCAGCACGAAGTTCGCTTCTTCCCATGTGAGTGACTTGCCTTCGGTGAAGCGTTTCTCACGCAGCCCCGCGCACGAGCACTGCGGACAGGAAAGCAACGCCTGCGAGTGCGTGGCGGTACTCGATGAGGCGGACATCAGGCGTTCACCGGATTTCGATGATTGGATGCCCTCGGCGCCGCTCGAAACAGTACGCGTTGGTTGACCGATCGCGGGAACCGGTTGCAGGTTCGGTGGCGCGACGATCTCGATGTTTGGAACCGGCTTGTTGGTTGCCGATTGCGCGGTAGGTACGATCGTGCTCGCGACCGATGGCTTGCTTTCCAGTCGCGGGCCGGTCGTTACGCTCGGCGTGCCGGGGGCGGCGTGAGCCTCAGCCTGCATCGGTCGAGCCGTGGAGGGCTCTGATCCCACCGGTGACGCGGTGCGCGCGCCAGATGACCCAATTGTCGATGCGGCCACGGCGCCGTATTCCTGAAGGATCGTGGGCTTGCCTGCCACAGCGGGCTGCGCGATGGCGAGTGTCGATGGCGCGATCTCGGTCTTGCCCCGCACGACCTGATCGGGACGAACCAGCAGCACCACGCTTGCGGCGATCAATGCCCCGACACCAATGCCGACCATCGCGCCGCGCCTGAAGGAGCCGTCCCAGGCCGATTTCAATATTGCATCCAGCGCGGCGAATCCACGTGGCCGCGAATTGCGCTCGAACGCCTTGGCGAATTCGTGCATCGTTATCCGCCGCGATTCCCGCCTGAGCGCAAGCGCGCCCATCAACGCTTCATGCATGGCCGGCTCGATGTTTGCGATCGGCTCGGGGACGAGACCGAGCGCGATCGCATCGGCGGCGCTGCGACGCGCGAAGGGATGCGTGCCACGCAAGAGTTCGTACGCGATACAGGCGAGCGCAAAAACATCGTCGGACGGTTCGGGGCGCATCCCGGCCAACAGCTCGGCACTTGCGTAGGGCACCCCATCCATCGCGATACCGGGGATGGCACCAGGATTTTTCTCGGCGGTGGCGATCGGCACTGCGTGCCCCCAATCGGCGAATTGCGCCAGTTGGGCATTGAGATCGACCACGATCGCCGCCGGTCGAACATCCACATGCATCAGGCCCCCGGCATGCAATGACGTGAGTGCGCGCGCGAGTTGTCCGACAATCTGGATCACGACACTCGCGTCTGCGCCGAGGCGATGATCCCCGAATGCCTGATCGAGAGGCTCGCCATTCAGCCCTTCGGAGAGCAGCGTGATCTGTCCGGCTGCGAGGCCGGCTCGAACGAGTTTTGGCAATCCGGGGCGCGACTGCCCTTCGAAGCGGGACAGCCGCTCGAGCGCGGCGCCGTTACGCATCAGATAGTCGGTGAATCGAATGTTGTAGCGCTTGACCGTGACCGTGCCCGATTGCGGGGTCGTCGGATCAAACGCAGCCCAAGTGGTGCCGCTCGCGCTCTGGTTGATGGGTCGCTGCGTGGGAACGGCGGCTGTCGCACCGCCCGCATGCCCGGAGGCGTTGGCGCTGGGAGAAGCGTTGCTAAGATCAAGCATCTCGACTGCCGTCCGAGTGAGGTGTCCGTCGCCGTCCGGCAAAGCTATGCACACCGCCTGCCAGATCTGCCACCGTGTGTAAAAGAATCATCGCACGCAGGCTTGAATGCGGTCGACGGAAACCATACCGATCCGCCGAGCGTGCAATATCCGTCAGCGAACGGTCGAGAATACGCCAATGCAAGCATCAATGCGATGACGGCGCCTCGTGCGATTGCGTTGCGCCCTCGCCCGCTGCGCGTGTCGTGCCGCCGACGCCAGCGGTGAATCAACGCACCCCAGGCGGCGGGGGCGGCGGTGCCCCGGGTGGTGGGGGCGGTGGTGCATCGGATGGAGCAGGTGGTGGTGGCGCCCCAGGAGGCGGTGGGGCGGGCGGCGCCTGCGTCGGCGTAGCGGCCTGACGTGGCGCTTCCGGCACGAATCGCCCCGAGACCGGAATGCGATGACCCTTCGCGTACATGCACTGCTGATACGCGAAATCGTAGCGCCGCTGCGTACCGGCCATCGAACGGTCCGCCGCCCCGACCCCGGCCACGGCACCGACCCCAAGGCCCACACCGGCACCGATCGCGGCGCCTTGTCCTCCGCCGAGTGCCGCACCGGCGACCGCGCCGATCGCGGTCCCGACTGCCGCACTCGTCGCACCGCTTACATTTGCATTTTCAGCCGCAGTCTTTCCGCCGATCGATTCGAAAGCGTATTGGCGACACTCGACGTCATCCGCACGAAACTGGTCGAACGATTTGCTGCTTCCGGGCAGAACCAGCATGCTCGGGCCGTTCGGGATGGTCGCGCAACCGGCAAGCGCGGCAAGGCAGACGAGTGCTGAACGCGTGATGCCCGGAAGGAAATTCATGATGATCAACCGCGACTATCGGGATGGTTGGGGAGCGACTCTTTCCCAGGGCGCCGGGCATTCCTTCACATACGGATAGTAGCCCTGCGATTCACGGCAGTAGTACCAGTAACCGGGCGGCGGCGCCGAGGCGGCCACCGCAGGAGGGGGTGACTGCTCGATATAGACGGGCGGACTCGGTTGGACCAACGGTATCGGGGCGTAGTAATACGAAGGCGCGTAGTAGTGCGGATGCCCCCAGAAGAGCGGGCCGCCGATAAACACGCCGACCCGCGGGCCATGGTGCCTATGCTGTGCCAGGGCGACGCTGGATGCCGCGGTCACGGCAAGCAGCATCATGAATACGGTTGCTTTGATCATGTTCATATTGGGACCCTTCAACGTGAGACTACCTGCACGGCGGTTCGTTCGATCGTTCTCGATGGTGAGCTTATCGGTCCGAATCGGCAGGGTCCGAGATTACCCGCTCCAATCATTATTTCATCGCCTGGGGTGGCCGATACACGTCGGCAAGCGGCGTGGTCGCGCCGCCGGTCAGCCATCCGCGCTCGCGGGCGAGCGTCGTGATGCGGGCAATCCGATCGGACGTGACCGGATGCGTGGCGAGCACTTTCGGCGGATCACCTGCCCCGGCGCGAAGCTTCTCGAACACATGAAACAGATCGGCCGCGCCCACGATCGAACCGTAAGTCTTGACGACCGCGCCCAACGCCGTTTCATCCGCGAGTGTTTCTTGCTCGCGGCTGAATGTGAGTCCGGTTATCAACGCGGTACCGGAGATCACCTTCCCCGCGGCACCGTCGGCGGCGCCGGCGGTGAGCACACTCAGTGCGAGGGCCATCGCTACGCCACGCCCTGCCCCGACCACCGGATCGCGATGCAGTACGTGCGCGATCTCGTGCGCCATCACCATCGCCAGCGCGTTTTCGTGCGGGAGTTTTTCGAGTAATCCGCGATAGATGAACACGTTGCCGCCCAACGTTGCCATCGCGTTGATCGTCGCAGCGTCCTGATAGTGGACGTGGATCCGCATGCCGGATGGCAGGTTCATGTGCGTTGCGAGGCGATCGGCAAGGGCCTGCAACGCAAGCTCGGTCGCGGACCGTTCAGCATTGGGTTTGATGAGCCGTTCAGCCAGTCGCACTTCAGACGCGAACGAGATACGCCTGGCGACCATGCCGGCCCCCACATAGAGCGCAAGCGCGGCGAGTACGGCGATAACAACCACGCTCAACGCAAGGCCCGCGAAATCCTTCAGCGGATTTCCCGCCGCGACGTTGATGCCTTCAGGGAGCTCCGGGTTCTCGAATTGCGCCAAGCGCGGGCCCCGTTCGATCTACGCCGGCGCCGCGCTCGACGGTCCGAGCGCCGTTCCGTACGCAAGCAACTCGATCGCACCGATCTTTCCCGACCGCCCGGGCACCGCGAACGTCTGGAACTTGATATTGATGATCATGCGCGCGCCACACGCGGCCGCTTCCGTCTTCATGCGCAGCACCGCCTCCCGCCGCGCACGGTCGAGCAACGCTTCGTAGCTCTTCACCCGCCCACCAAAAATATTGTAGAGCGAACCGAGGATACGCTTGAAGTAATCCTCCGAGACTACGACGCTGCCGGCTACGAGCGATGCCTTGCCGCTCGACACGGTCGCCCCCTCGGGCGGGAAACGATTGGCAAAGGTCAGGATGCTCTTGAGCTGCCATTCGCGCCGGCGAATTGAATGATAGTGACGCTGCTCCGCGACACGGCCGACGAAGTAACCCAGCGCCATCAATACGATGAAAATGATGACGTCGACGAATTGCAGCAGGACATTCAGCATGATCGTGCTCGCCTTCGGGGACAGCTATTCGAGGACGACGGCCGTGCCGTACGCCAGAATCTCCGCGGCACCGCCAGTGATGGATGACGTGCTGTAGCGCACGTTGAGCACGGCGTTGGCGCCGATCGCATCCGCTTGCGCGGTCATGCGCTCGGTCGCTTCGGTCCGCGATTCCGCGAGGAGCTCGGTGTAGCCGGTCAGCTCGCCGCCCACGATGTTCTTCAAGCTGGCCATGATATCCCTGCCGACATGCTTCGCACGCACCGTGCTGCCTTGAACCAATCCAAGGTGCTTGAGCACGCGCCGCCCCGGCACCATCTCGATATTCGTCAGCAGCATTGGAAGTCCCCTCGACCGGTTTGTCAAAGGGGCGATTGTCAGGGAACGGCTCCGGGCCGGCACGGCACTTTGTCTTCTGGCGCACGACCGAACGCGCGATTTGCGCATGCCGCTCGCAATCGCGAAGCAGCAGAATGATCGACACACATGTGCTGCTATGGGCTGATGAATCCCCCGGCCTTAAATCGCCAACTCATCCTGGTGGCCGAAGAACTGCAATCGATCGGGGTCGAGGGCAAGGCGAATGGTCTCGTGCAGCTTGACCTTGATGCTCGGGTCGACGCGCGCCACCATGTCGTTCGTACCGCATCGAACGTTCAGCAGGATCTCCGAGCCGAGCGGTTCGATAACCTCTACGGTCACATCGAACGAGTACTCACGAGGGGTAGCGCCATTCGCGATCTGTAATGCCTCGGGGCGAATCCCGAGCGTGACTTGCTTGCCGACCTGCGGGTGCAAGGATGCCATTCGCGCGGGCGGCACCTTGATGTGAAAGGACGCGTTGTTCGCCCACAATCCGCCGTTTGCATCGGCAATCGAGACTTCGATGAAATTCATCGCGGGCGAACCGATGAACCCCGCGACGAACTTGTTCTTCGGCTGATTGTAGAGCTCGAGCGGTTCGCCCACCTGCTGCACTAACCCGTCTTTCATCACCACCACACGATCGCCAAGAGTCATTGCTTCGACCTGATCATGGGTCACATAGACCGCGGTGGTTTCCAGCCGCTCGTGCAGGCGCTTCAATTCGACGCGCATCTGCACGCGCAGCTTCGCATCGAGATTGGACAGCGGCTCATCAAACAAGAACAACTGCGGATGACGCACGATCGCCCGACCCAGCGCAACACGCTGGCGCTGGCCACCTGAAAGCTGCCGCGGTTTGCGGTGCAGGAGCATATCGATGCCGAGAATATCGGCCGCGTCCTTCACACGCTTTTCGATCTCGGGTTTCGGAAACTTGCGCATCTGCAATCCGAACGCCATGTTGTCATATACCGACTTGTGCGGATAGAGCGCGTAGTTCTGGAACACCATGGCGATATCGCGATCCATCGGCGGCAGGTCGTTCACGATCCGTGGCCCGATGTAAATATCGCCGGATGTAATCTCCTCGAGACCGGCGATCATGCGCAACGTGGTCGTCTTGCCGCAACCCGACGGCCCGACAAAGACCATGAATTCCTTGTCCTTGATATGCAGATGCACGTCTTTCACCGCATGCACGCTGTCGTACATCTTGTTGACGCTCTTCAGGACGACTTCTGCCATGACGCAAACCCTATCCTTTTACCGACCCGGTGAGCCCGGCGACGTAGTACTCGACGAAGAACGAATACACCAGCGCCACCGGCACCGAACCGAGCAGCGCACCGGCCATCAACTGGCCCCAGAAGAAAATGTCGCCGCGAATCAGCTCGGACACGACGCCCACCGGCACCGTCTTCTCCTCGACCGAGGACAGGAACACCAACGCATAGATGAATTCGTTCCACGACAGGGTGAACGCGAAGATGCCGGCCGAAAGAATGCCCGGCACCGCGATCGGAAACACGATCCGCACCATCGCGCCGAACCGCGTCGCGCCGTCGATGCGCGCGCATTCTTCGAGTTCTTTGGGAATGGTCTTGAAATACCCCATCAGAAGCCATGTGCAAAATGGAATGAGGAACGTCGGGTAGGTGAGGATCAGGGCCCACGGCGTATTGCCGATCTGCATGTTGCGGATGATGTCGGCCAGCGGAATGAAGAGCAGCGTCTGCGGGACGAGATAGGTGATGAAGATTGCGGTGCCGAGAAACTCCGATCCGCGAAAGCGCAGGCGTGACAGGGCGTAACCGGCGAAGAGACCGCACACGAGTGATATGGCGGTCGCGACCAGCGCGACGAACATCGTGTTCCAGAGCCACTGGAGGAATGCGGTGTTCGTGAGCAGATCGCGGAAATGTTCGAGGGTCGGGCTCAATGTCCAGAACGGCGTGGCATTGGCCGCGCGCCACGACCGGTACAGCTCGCCGTCCGGCCGAAACGACGTGACCGCCATCCAGTAGAACGGGAAGAGCGTGAAGACGATGAACCCTGTCAGCGGAACATAGAAGTAGATCCACTTCTTCCATTTGCGTTCGATGACCATCAAGCCCCCTCGATCCGTTTCAGGTACCGCAACTGGATCCACACCACCGCGAACAGCACCGGGAACATGAAGAGCGAGATCGCCGCTCCCTCGCCAAGCAGCCCCGTCCCGACGCCGAGTTGATACGCATAGGTCGCGATCAGGTGGGTGGAGTTCGCGGGTCCGCCGCCGGTCAGCACATAGATGAGCTGAAAATCCGAGAATGTCTGGATCACCGAGAACACGACGACCACGAGTGTCACCGGCATCAGCAAGGGCCAGGTGACGTGCCAGAAGCGCTGCCACGCGTTGGCGCCATCGAGCGCCGCGGCTTCATGCAGATCCGGGCTGATCGTCTGCAAACCCGCGAGCAACGTGATCGCGAAGAACGGCACGCCTCGCCAGGTGTTCACGAGGATGGCGCACCACATCGCCCAGTCCCCGTCCGACAGAAACGGCAATCGGCTGGTGATAAAGCCCCCGTGATACAGCACCCAATTCACCACGCTGAAGGTCGGATCGAACATCCAGCGCCACGCGAATGTCGACAGCACCGTGGGAATGATGAACGGCAGCAGCATCGATGCGCGCACGATGCGCTTGAATCGGAAGTGCCGATTCAACAAGAGCGCGAGCCACATGCCGAGCGCGAGCTTGAATACCGTTGCCCAGAACGTATAGAAGAACGTGTTCCTGAACACGGTCTGGAAGATCGAGTCGTTCCACGCCTTGATGAAATTGTCGAGGCCGACGAAATCGCCCACCCCACCCACGCGAAGATTGGTGAGCGACAGCCATATCGCCATCGCGAACGGATAGGCGATGAACAGGACGAGAATGATCACCGCCGGCGCGATGAGCGCAACCGCAAGCAGCTTCTCGTTCTCGAGCGCGCGGGTCCAGCGCGAAACGTGGACGCGCTCACGCTGGAGCGCGTCCGAAGTCATCGTGCCCCCGGTTCCGGAAGCCATGGGAGACGGCTAAGTGCGGGTCACACGTAGACCTTGCGCAGTTCCCCCGCGGCCCACTTCACCGCCTCTTCGGCCTTCGTCCCCTGCACCGCTTTCGCATACATATCGGTAATGATGTACTTGTTCCACACCTCGGCAGCCTTCCGATTCGGCTCACCCGCATAGCCCATCGCGCGGCCGTGCGCCAACGCGGTCTTGAACGGCAGCATCACCGGATCCTGGGTCCACATCGCGTGGCTTTCCCAGCTCTTGGTCGCCGCGGCCGCAAACCCTTTCTGCGCGACAAACCACTTCTCGTAGTTGTCTTTCGCGTGGGCCCAGCGCAGGAATTCTTTCGCCGGCTTCTGGTTCTTCGAGTACTTCATGATCATGTGCGAGAACGCGGTGTGATACGCGTAGCGACCCGCGGGCCCGCCCGGCAGCGTCGCATGCAGGATGTCGGTATTGAGTCGCGCACCCTTGTCCGTCTTGTATTGATCGGGCTTGCGAAGCGATTCGACATAGATCGAGGCGCCGTTCAACGTCGCGCAGATTTCGCCGGACAGGAACGCACGATTGTTGTTGGTGTCGTCCCAGGCGAGCCCGCCCTCGTCGTGTGCTTCCTTCCAGAATGCGGTAAAGAACTGCACCGACTCCAAGGTTTCCTTGGAGTCGAGAACGACCTTGCCGGCCTTGTCGATCTCCGCCCCGCCAAACGACCAGAGGAAAGGATAGGTGAATGTCGGCGCATCGCCGAATGTGTGGCCGATGGTTTGTCCGATCGGACGCCCTTTTGCTTTCAGCTTCTTGCCCGCGTCGCGGTATTGCGCCCACGTCTCGGGAAACTTGTCGTAGCCCACTTCGGCGAACCACGACTTGCGATAAGCGATGAGCGCACCCACCACCGACCACGGCATTGCTACCCATCGCGACCCCGCCTTGCAAAGCGAGGTCGGCAGATCGTAGATGCCCCCTTGCGCCTTGCCGATTTCCTCGGCGATGTCGTTCACATCGATCGCGCCATCGGCATACAGGTGCGGATTGTTGTTGAGCAGCATGATGATGTCGGGACCGTTGCCCGACTGGATTGCCGAAGTCGCACGCGGCGCGATGTCGTTCGCGTTGATCGTCTCGACATTGAGCTTCACCCCGAGCGCCTTGCCCACTTCCGGAGCGAATTGCTTGCGCAGCACCTCGTCAGCGGCCGGCACGAAATCGTTCCAGCGCAACCAGTGGAGCGTGGTGCCCTGCGCATAGGCGGGTGCCTGGTGGGTCGCGAGGATGCCTTCGATTCCGGTGAGAGCGACGCCGGCCCCGGTGGCCTTCAGAAAGCTTCTGCGCTTCATGTTGTCTCCTCCTATTCGTGGAACGACTGGAATGAGGTCGAAAGCGAATGAGGCCGAACGCGTGAGTCCGCGATCCTGTCTGGCGCGGCGATTGGAATCAGTATGCGAGCAGCGGCGAGTGTGTGTCAACTAGTCCCGGCGGCGCGCATTCGCGCGATATCGTCGAGAATGCAAGGCTTTATTGTCGGCAGCAACGGGAGCAGGACGAATGCGATTCGGATTGTTTGGCGGGGCCACCGTCAAAGGGAGCGGCGCGGGTGACAGCTCGCGCGACTACAAAGAGTTCATCGACTACGTCTGCGAGGCCGAGGCGCTTGGCTTTCACAGCGTGTTCCTCGTCGAACACCATTTCACCGGCTTCAATCAGGTGTCGGCCTCGCTCAGTCTGCTCGCCTATCTGGCGGCGGTGACGAAACGCATGCGTCTTGGCACCGCGGTGACGGTTCTGCCCTGGCACAACCCGGTGCTGGTCGCCGAACAGGCCGCGACCGTCGATCTGCTATCGAACGGACGCCTGGACTTCGGCATCGGCCGCGGGTATCGGTACAGCGAATTCCACGGTTTTTGCACGCCGATGGATGAAGCGCAGGAACGTTACGACGAAGCATTGGAAGTCATTCGCAAGGCGTGGACGTCGCCGGGTCGTTTCTCGCATCACGGCAAGCGCTGGAAGTTCGATGACATCGTGGTCGAACCGTCACCGACCCAGAAGCCGCATCCACCGCTTTGGATCGGCGCGGGCACTGCACCGGTGCTTGACGTCGCCGGACGCATCGGCCTCAACGTTCTCCTCGATCAGCTCGCGACCCCGGAGGTGACGGGCGAGCGCATCGCGGTGTATCGCAAGGCGGTTGAAGCGGCCGGCCGTAACTTCGATCCGATGACGATCGGCGTGACCCGCAGCCTGTGCCTGGCGATGAATGATCGCGAGCGCGCCGCGCAGATCGAAGCACGCGGCATATTCCTCGACAACGTTCGCCGCCTGACCGTGAATCCGAGCGGATCCGCAGGCTCGCTCGCCGTACCGTCCTCGCCCGAGGAGGGGCGCCGCGCCACCGAGCGCTGCGCATTGCTCGGACCGCCCGATGAAGTGATCCGCCGCCTGCACCATCTGCAATCCCTTGGGGTCGAATATGTGCTGGTCATGGATTTCGGCGTTTCGATGGAAATGCTGCGCATGTTTGCGCGCGAGGTGATGCCCGCGTTTGTTTGATCCTTCCGATTGACTCTCGATGCCTCCGCAAGAAAGGCCATTGCGATGATCGACACACCGCCCGACCGCCTGTCCAGCGATCCCCGCAGCGCGCATTACAACGCGGAAATTCTCGCGCGCGATGTCGGCATCCGTTTCAACGGCGCCGAGAAGACCAATGTCGAGGAATACTGCGTCAGCGAAGGTTGGATCCGCGTCGTGGCGGGCAAGGCGAAGGATCGCCGCGGCAATCCGCTGACGATCAAGCTCAAGGGCACCGTGGAGCCCTATTTCAAGGACGCGAAGGAGGAAAAGCAGGAGGACAACAAGGCAGCGTAGACAGGAAGCGCAGGCCGGAAGCGCAGGCGCGACGTCGCGCGATTGCGGCCGGTCGGTGCCCTACTCGATCTTGATCCCCGCGTCCTTCACGACCTTGCCCCATTTTGCGAGATCGTCCCGGATAAGTTGCGCATAGCCTTCCGGCGTCGTGCCGCCCGGGACAACCCCGATCGCGGCGTACCGGCTCTGTACTTCCGGATCAGCGAGCAACGTCACGATCTCGCGATTGAGCCGATCGATGATCGCGCGTGGCGTCTTGGCCGGCGCGAGAAGGCCTGTCCATGAGGTCGCGATATAACCCGGCGCGCCGCTTTCGCTGAAGGTCGGCACGTCCGGCAGCGCCGGATCACGCTTCGCGCTGCTCACCCCGATGGCCTTCACACGGCCTTGCTTGACGAACTGCACCGCGCTTGCTACCGCCGTGGATACCAGTTGAATTTGACCGGCCACGACATCGACCAGCGCCGGCGCGCCGCCCTTGTACGGCACATGCGTCATGTCGACACCTGCCGAGAGCCGCAGCAACTCGGCGGCGACATGCCCGGTCGTGCCATTGCCCGCCGAGCCGTACGAAAGCGTGCCCGGCTTCTGCTTCGACAACACCGCGAGCTCCGCGATGTTGTTAGCCGTCACCGACGGATGCGCGACGAGAATCAATGTCGCGTCGCCGAGCCGCGTGATCGGCGCGAAATCGCGCAACGTGTCAAAGGGCATCTTCGCGTAGACGTGGGGATTGATGACGAGTGTCCCATCGAACCCAAGCAGCAACGTGTAACCGTCTGGCGCGGCGTTCGCCACCATCTGCGTGCCGATATTGCCGCCTGCACCCGGCCGGCTCTCGATCACCACCTGTTGTCCAAGGCGTGCGCCAAGCCGGTCGGTGACGGCACGGGCAGTGGTGTCGGTGATCCCGCCCGGGGCGAACGGGATGATGAGACGAATCGGTTTGACGGGATAGTCGTCGGCCCGGGCATGCAACCCTGCGATCGCGGCGAGGAACATCAGCGTAGTGGCGATGCGACGCATGCTCGGTCTCCTGCGGTAGTGGTGCAAGAGGTTACCAGCGCGCGGAGGGATGGTTAGAATGCGTTGCGATCATGCGCTCACACTGGAGGCCGATATGCCCGCATCTCACCGCAAGTCGTGGGCGGTCCTCGCGATGGTGACGATCATCGCCACGGTCGCTGCGCCCGCGTCCGCGCAGTCCTGGCCGGCACGGCCGGTCCGTTTCATCGTGCCCTTCGCGGCAGGGAGCTCGCCCGACGTCACCGCGCGCCTGATCGCGACGCGACTCACCGAATCGCTCGGCCAGACGGTGCTCGTGGAGAATCGGGCCGGCGCGGCCGGCATCATCGGTGCCGAGCTGGTCGCGAAGGCCGCGCCCGACGGCTACACCCTGCTCTATCCGGTGAACTCGGTGATCTGCGCGAATCAACATCTTTATCCGAAGCTGCCCTACGATGCGCTCAAGAGTTTCGTGCCGGTCACGATGACGGTGAACTTTGGCTATGTGCTCCTCGCGCGCTCCAATTTTCCGGCCAATGACCTGAAGGGGCTGATCGCGATGGCCAAGGCCGAGCCGGGCAAGCTCAATTTCGGTTCGGGCGGCGTGGGCGTTGGCAATCACATTGTCATGGAGATGCTGCTCGACATGACCGGCACCAAGATGGTTCACATTCCTCATCGCGACAGCGCGGTATCGGTCGTGATGGGCGACAGCGACGTGTCGATGGTGCCGGCCACCACCGCGATCCCGTTGATCCGGGGCGGCAAGACCAAGGCGCTCGGGGTGACGTTGCCCCAACGACTCGCAACGTTGCCCGACGTGCCGGCGATCGGCGAGATCGTGCCCGGCTACTCGGCCGATGCGTGGCATGGCATCCTCGCGCCGGCCGGTACGCCGCAGCCGATCGTCGAGCGTCTCGCGGCAGAGACGGCGAAGGTGCTCGCGATTCCCGACGTGCACAAGCGCCTGATGGATCTTGGTCTCACGCCGATCGGCGATACGCCCGCGCAATTTGCCGCCACCGTGAATTCCGATTTCGACAAGTGGGGCAAGGCGATTCGCGCCGCCAACATCAAACTGGAGTAACCGCAATGAAGAGTTTTCGATTCACGAAGGGGTTGCACGATCTTGGCAATGGGTTGCATGCGTGGCTGTTGCCCGACGGCAGTTGGGGCTGGTCCAACGCGGGCTTGATCACCGATTCCGGCCAGAGCCTGCTCGTCGACACGCTGTTCGATCTGAAACTCACGCGCGAGATGCTTGGCGCCATGCGCGACGCGGTGCCGGCGGCG
>JBJXGX010000373.1:0-16157 GCA_046160305.1 Burkholderiales bacterium | reverse complement strand
GTGTGCGTGGTGGGCGATTCGCTTGCAATGACCTGTCACGGACATCCGAATACGATTCCCGCCACGATGGAGATGATGATTCTCCATTCGCAGGCGGTGCGTCGCGGTGCACCGAATACGTTCGTGCTCGGCTGCATGCCTTATCAGAGCTACAACACGATCGATCGCGCGCTCACGAATGCCACGCGCTTCATGCAGGAGGCCCTGTGCGATGCGGTCAAGCCGCAGGGCGGCAAATCGCAGGCGCATATCCTGAGGGCGCTGGTCGATAGCGGCATCCCCACCGCTTCGCATATCGGCCTCACGCCCCATACGGTGGCGATGTTCGGCGGATTCCGCATCCAGGGGCGCACCGCCGATGCCGCAATGAAGATCCTCGAGGATGCGTTCGCGATCCAGGATGCCGGCTGCTTCATGCTCGAATTCGAGGCGGTGCCGGCGAAAATCGCCAAGATCATCTCCCAGCAACTCGAGATCCCCACGATCGGGATCGGTGCGGGGGTGGGCACCGATGGCCAGATTCTCCTGTCGTATGATCTCCTGGGTGTGTTCACCGACTTCAAGCCCAAGTTCACCAAGCGGTTTTCGAACCTGACCGAAGTCGCGGTCAGCGGTTTGAAGCAGTATGTGAGCGAAGTGAAGGCGGGCACCTTCCCGGACGACGATCACAGCTACACGGTCGATGAAAAGGAATACGAGAAATTCCTCGGGCTGGTGGAAAAGCGCAAGCATCAATGATTGCGCTTCTGGCTTCGAAGAACATTCTGGCTTCCACGAACCTAAAGACAAGCGCTCAAAAATTCACCACGGAGGACGCGGAGGACAGAGAGGAGGCGACGGAGGCGATGGAGGCGATGGAGGAGGTTTGGCGTTTCCCGTTTCTCGTTTCCCATTATTTGGCGTCTTTCGCGTCCGGTAGAGCTGTGACACAGAATCCGCGCCGAGCGCCTAATATAGGCGCCGTCCATCACACATTTCGCCAGCCATAATCTGATCGGCCTGCCGTGCAGATTGCTAGCTAGGAGGTACGCCATGACCAGTCTGGTCGAACGCCACAGCATGAGTGAGCGTCAGAAGAATTTTCGCGCCGAATATATGGCCCAGGTCCGCAAGGGCTACAGCGGCCAGCTGCATATCGGCGTCATCTATGCTGTCGGACTGTCGGTCATCGCATGGTGCGTCAGCCGGATGGTCGGTGCATCGTGGGAGTGGCTCCTCGTCATTCCGATCCTCTTCTTCTCCAACATGTTCGAATGGTGGATCCACAAATACGTGATGCACCGGCTGGTCGACGTCTGGGCTTTCCGCGCGATCTACGATCGGCATACCCGGCAGCATCACCAATATTTCAGCGACAACGAGATGACCGTGGGCAGTGCCCGCGAATGGCGGATCATTTTCTTTCCGTGGCGCGCGTTATTCACATTCATAGGCATGGGCGCGCCGTTCGCGTGGCTGCTGGGTTCGATCCTCAATCCCAACGCCGGTTACGTTCTGATCGTGACGATGATCGGCAACTATCTGCTCTATGAAGCCTTCCACTATTGCTGCCATGTGCACGACAACTGGTTCGTGCGCACCGTGCCATTCATCAATACGATCCGCCGGCATCACACCGCCCATCACAACATGGGCATCATGATGGCGCGCAACTTCAACCTCACCTTCCCGGTCGCCGATTGGGTCATGGGCACGAGTGACCTCGATCGTGGATTGATCGGCCACGTCTTCAATGGCTACAACGAAGACCACGTCAGGCCCGAGCTGAAGGCCACCATCGAACGATTCCGCCGCCATGACGCACCGGTCACTATTGACGGGCCGATTCTCGACGGACCGAAAGGACAAGCCGCCTGAGTTGGACCGGTTGTACGAATCAAAATTACGAGGAGACACTATGCAAAAGCGCGATTTTCTGAAGTTTGGTGCGGTCGGTGCCGCCGCCACCGTTGCCGCGTCGGCCGCGGCGCAGGGCGCGGCCACCCACACCTGGAAGATGGCCACCGCCTGGCCGGGCGGGCCGCTCATGGACATCGGCGCCAAGGCGTTTGCTGAACGGGTCGAGATGCTAAGCGGCGGGCGCATCAAGGTGCAGACGTTTCCAGGCGGTGCGCTTGGCAATGCGCTCAAGGTGCCCGAGACGGTGAAGAATGGCGTCGCCGAATGCGGACACACCTGGATCGGCTACGACTGGGGCAAGGACCCCACCACTGTATTGTTCGGCGGGTACGCGGGCTCATTCGATACCGAACGCATGCTCCATTGGCTCTACGAGGCGGGCGGCGCGGAGCTGCAACGCCAGTATCGGGACGAGATGGAAGGCGTGGTCTCCCTGCCCCTCTTCATTCGCACGGCGGAAGTGTTTCTCCATTCTCGAAAGCCGGTGCGCACGCTCGCCGATCTCAAGGGCTTGAAGTTGCGGACCGCGGGGGCTTGGCTCGAGATGGCGAAAGACCTGGGCGCAGCGCCCGTCACGACGGCGGGCGGCGAGGTGTATCCGATGCTGGAGCGCGGCGCGATCGACGCGACCGAGTGGGGCACCTTGTGGGAGAACATCGCGCCCGGTTTCTACAAGGTTGCGAAGTATTTGATCTATCCAGGGGTGCATCAACCCACCGCGCCGTTCGAGCTTGTCATCAACAAGGATGCCTGGAACAAGCTCTCCGCAGGTGACAAGAAGATCGTTGAAACCGCGGCGAAACTCGTCACGTTCGAATCGTGGCTGAAAATCGGTCAGGAAGACGCGAAAGCGCTCGACTTCTACAAGAAGGCGGGCAACGAGATCATCGAGCTCGACGCCGAAGTGCAGTACGCGGCGCGCAAGATCGGCCTCGACTGGGCGGACAAGATGGTGAAGGAAGGCAAGCACAAGTGGTTCGGCCGGGTCCACAAGAGCCTGCAGGAGTTTGATGTGCAATGGAAGAACGCCGAGAGCTGGCGCAAGGTGAAGGTGCGTAATTAAGCGCGATCGCGCCCCAAGGTTCTTCCCCGAATTGCGCCTCCCATTAAGCCTAAGACAATTCATCAGGCAAACACGACGGCTCGACGGCCGCGACGACGCAATCGTTGCGATCGTGGTGCCCGCTGCGTCGTCGTGGTTCAGTCTTGATTCCGAGCCGGTCAATTGAATGCAATGATTCGTGGCATTGAGCGGGCGGTCGGCGCGATCGGCATCTTTGCTGCTGTGCTGCTGGTGCCGCTCACGCTTGCGACGTGCTGGGAAGTCTTTTCGCGCTACGTGATGAAAGCGCCCACCGTCTGGGCGTACGAGATCGGCTACCTTCTTACCGGCTCCCATTTTTTGCTTGGCCTTGCGTACACCTTGCGCGAGCGCGAGCACATCCGGATCGATATCTTCTCCGGGAAATTCTCGCCGCGCACCCGGGCGATCATCGATCTCACCGCCTATTGCATCGTGCTCCCGCTGTTGGTCTGGCTCACCATCGCCCTGGCCCAGCATTTCTGGATCGGCTGGTCGCGTTTCGAGCGTACCGGGCAATCGGCGTTGAACATGCCGGTGTGGCCGTTCCGGACGGTGTTCGTCGTGAGTTTCCTGTTGTTCGCGTTGCAGACGTTCGTCGAGTTGCTGAAAACGCTGACCACGATAAAGGCCGCGGCGCGCTGATGGATTGGCTCCCGTTTCTGATGCTGCCCCTGGCATTTACGCTCATGTTCCTCGGGGTGCAGGTGGTGTTCTCGATGATGATCACCGCGCTTATCTTCGGTTTGGTCACGTTCGGCCATCGCGTGATCTTCCAGTTCGTCGAGAAGATCGAGGACCTTTCATCGAACTTCGTCTTCGCGGCGGTCCCGTTGTTTGTGTTCATGGGTGCCATGCTCGAGCGATCGGGGATCGCCGATCGGTTGTTCGAGGCGATTCACATCTGGACCCGCCGGTTGCCCGGCGGTCTGGCGCTTGCGACGATCATCATGTGCATCATTTTCGCGGCCTCATCGGGCGTCATCGGCGCGACCGAATCGGTGGTGGGCCTGCTCACGATCCCGATCATGCTGCGCTATGGCTACAACAAAGGATTGATCTCCGGAACGATCTGCGCGGGCGGCTCGCTTGGCACGATCATTCCGCCCTCGGTCGTCGCGGTGGTCATGGGGCCGCTCGCCGACATTTCTGTCGGCGATCTGTTGTACGGCATGGTGTTCCCGGGGCTCATCATGGCCGGGCTCTATCTGATCTACATCTTGATTCTCTGCACGCTTCACCCAAAGAGCGGTCCGCGCATTCCGCCTGATCCGAGCGACCCGACGTTCACCGCCAAGCTGTGGATCACCACCCGCAATCTGATCCCACCGGTATTCATGATCTTCGCGGTGTTGGGGTCGATTTTGTTTGGATGGGCGTCACCGACCGAGGCCGCCGCGATCGGGGCGCTCTGCTCGGTGTTGCTGACGATGATCTATCGCACCTTCACCTTGGCCGCGTTTTACGCCGCATTGCTGAAGACGTTGAAGATTACCGCGATGATCATGGCGGTTCTCTTGGCCGGGACGCTTTTTACCGGCGTGTTCATCGGCGCGGGCGGCATCAACGTCGCGAACAAGGCGATCGTGGATCTGCAGCTTTCCCCGTGGATGCTGCTCTCCTTGATGATGTTCATTCTTTTCATCGCGGGGTTCTTTCTCGATTGGATTTCGATCGTGCTCATCTTCGTCCCGATCTTCACGCCGCTGGTGAAGACGGTCGGATTCGATCCGGTCTGGTTCTGTATTCTCTTTCTCATCATGATCCAGACGAGCTATCTCACGCCACCGATGGCCCCTGCGATCTTCTACCTGCGCGCGGTCGCACCGCCTGCGATCACCATCCATGACATGTATCGTGGCGTGGTGCCGTTCATCCTGCTCCAGTGCCTGACCTTGGTGGTGGTTATGATATGGCCCAAGCTGGTGACGTGGCTGCCCAGTGTGATGTTGCAGATGCGTTGAGGAGATCCCGACGATGACCCCCGAACAGATTCTGGCCGTGCCGCCCCGCGTGCTGACCCAATCGCAGCGCGAAGGCTATTTGCGCGATGGCTACATCCTCTTGGAGCGGATCATTCCCGCCGATTGGCTCAGCCGACTGCGCGCGGCCACCGAAGAGCTGGTGGAACAAAGCCGCAAGGTGACGAAGTCCGACAAGAAATTCGATCTGGAGCCCGACCATCGACCCGATGCGCCGCGCTTGCGTCGTGTGTCGAGTCCGGACATCCACCATCCGGTGTTCTGGGAGTACTGCACCAAGGGGCCGATGCCTGACATCGTTGCCGATCTGGTCGGTCCGGACGTGAAGTTTCATCATTCGAAGCTCAACTTCAAATGGAAGAAGGGCGGCGAGGAGGTGAAGTGGCACTACGATATTTCGTTCTGGCCCCACACCAACTACACACCGCTTACGGTCGGCACGTACTTGTATGACTGCGGGATGGATCAGGGGCCGCTCGGCGTCTTGCCCCGCAGCCACGAGATCGAACCGATGTTGTCGCAGTACGACGAAGCCGGCAAATGGATCGGCTGTCTGCGGGACGCCGATGTAGCCAAGCTCGACACCGCAAAGATCGTGTATCTCACCGGACCGGCCGGATCGCTCACGATCCACAATTGCCGCATGTTGCATTCGTCGCCGCGGAACGACTCGGACCTCGGGCGGCCGCTACTGCTTTACACCCTCACTGCGGCCGATGCGTTCACTTATATGTGCAACCCGCTTGGGACCGTCCATAGCGGCACGATCGTGCGGGGCAAACCTGCGCCGTTCGCGCACCACGATCCACGACCCTGTCTGATACCGCCCGATTGGTCGGGTGGTTATTCGTCGATCTTCTCGCTGCAGCAGGAAGAAGCGAACGCCAAGGCGACGACGATGTAGTCGTGGCCTTGGGCTATGCTTGGTCGAATAAGCGGGCTTAGGACTTCTTCTTGAGCCCCGGATTCACGAGCACTGGGATTAGGCTGCCGGCGAGAACCTTCTGGGTTTGACTACCCAGCAGGATGCCGGAAAGCCCGTGCCGTCCGTGCGATGCGATGAAGATGAGATCGCACTTTTCTCGTCGCGCCGCCGCGACGATGGCATCCGCGGGAAAGTCGCTGGTCACATGCACGGTCTTGCATGCAACGCCGGCATTCGCGGCGGTTTTCTCGATGAATCCAAGATGCTCCGCGGCCGCCTTTTCGATCAGGCGGGCATGCTTCTGCGGCGCCACGTACTCAACCGGAAAAATCCCCCGATATTCGATCGGCGTAGCGGGCGGTGCGGCGTAGAACCCCGTCACCTTCGCGCCCACCGCCTGGGCGAGCTGCACGCCGTTCACGATTGCCGCGCGCGATAAGGCCGAGCCGTCGGTTGGAATCAGAATGTTTTTGTACATGGGATTTGACCTCATTTCGCGTAGGGCAGGACCCAGATCAGCATGCCAAGAACATAGCAGATCAAGGAACAGACGAGGGTGAACGGCACGCTCCAGGCTAAGAATTCGCGCAATGAGATCTTGCGCCCTTCTTCCTTCTCACCCAGGGTCAGCGCGACATAGAGCGCCGGCGCGCCCGCGACCGTGAGGTTGCTGCCAAGCGTGCCCGACCACAACAGCATCCAATACAACGGCCACGGCTCAATGCCCGATGCCGCCATGTCTTTGATGGTGTAGAGGAAGGTGAGGATGTAGGCATCGTGTTCCACGAGGCCGACGATCGGCACGGTGACCCAGTAGAGCAGGGTCGCACCGAGCGCGTAGTTTTCCTGGAAGATCGGCTTCAGGGCATTGGCGACCAAATCGAGAATGTGGCTCTTCTCCAGCCCACCGACCAGCGCAAACAACGCAATGTAGAAAAAGATCGCGCGCCAATCGAGCTCCTGCATGCATTCCTCAAAGTTGGATGCCTTGATGCGATCGCCCAGCAGCCCGAGCGCCACGACCAGGGTAATTGCGCCCGTCATGGCGATGAAGCCGAGCTGCACGCCAATGTACTCGCGCATCGACATGGCGACCACCGTGCCAAGAAACCACACCACGACCACCGTCGCGAACAGCGGATTCGGGATCTTCGCTTCGACCCCAAGGGTGCTGAGATCAGTCACCCGCTTATGTCCGCGAAAGCCGATGTACCACATGGCAGCGAGCGTAATGACGAACGTCACCATCAGGATCGGGAACGACGATGGTCGGCCTTTGTGCCAGATGAAATCGAAGAATTCGGCACCGGCGACGCTATGCAGCATCTGCGGCGGCAGATCGCCGATGATGAGCGCGGTCCCCATGAAATTCGCGCCGAAGCCGATCATCAGGATCACCGGGATCGAGGGGAGTTTGAGCGCCCGCGTGAGGGGCAGCGCCACTGGTGCCATCATCAGGATCGTCACCACGTTGTCGACGAACATCGAGATGCAGCCCGCGAGGAACGTGAGGATGATGACCAACAGGCCCGGCCGTCCGCCCGAGAGCTTGAGGGCCTGCATCGAAAGCCAGCTCGGCACGCCGGTCTTGCCGAAATAACCGGCGATGATCCAGATGCCGACCAGGATCGCCATGACGTTCCAGTCCACGTAATTGAACGCGTCCTTCTCCGTCATGACGCCCAGCCAGCACATGAGTGCGACACCGACCAGGGCAGCAAGCGTGCTGTCGATGATGTTGGTGATAACCGCGAGGATCGTGAGGCCGAACAAAATCAGCGTCAGCCACTGCATCGGTTCCATTGCTTTTCCCTTTGATGACGAAAGTGTTGTTGAGTTAGCGCGCCGGCGCCTGGGCCGGTTGCTGCGCGACCGGCTTTGCGATCGGCGCATCGCCGCGCTTGGGCGTCGGATGCCAGCCCATGACCGCGAGCAGCACCAGAAAGCCGACGACATAAGCGAGCGCGACATGCCAGCCGTGATAGACCCAGCGACCGACGTTCTTGGCTTCCGGATACATGTTGGACAGCGCCACCCCGGCCGACGAGCCGAACCAGATCATCGAGCCGCCAAAGCCCACCGTGTAGGCGAGCATGCCCCAGTCATAGCCGCTTTGTTTCAAGGCAAGCGCGGTGAGCGGGATGTTGTCGAACACCGCAGAGATGAAACCCAAGCCCATCGCCGACTGCCAGGATGCGGCCGGCAACTTCTCCACCGGCATCATCGAGGCGCAGGTCACCAGCGCCAGCAGGAAGATCGTGCCCTTGATGGCGCCTGGCAAAAGGCTCCATTCCGGCGTACGCAGCGGGGTCGAGACCAGGATCGCCACGACGACGGCAACACCGATGAAAGGAAAGCGGTCGGCAATGTCGTTGTGGAGGATATTCACATAGACGTTGGTGCAAATCGCCGCCACCAGAATGAATGCCACGATGCCGACCCGGGACCAGTCGATGGGTACGCCACCCGGTTGGTACGGCATCAACGGCGAGTGCTTGTCCTGTTGCATTGCCGCCGGGATGCCGAACACGATGAGTGCGACCGCGGCGGCAACATAGGCGTGCAGCACCGCGATCGGGCTCACGCCGTCGATCCACATCATCGTGGTGGTGGTGTCGCCGACCACGCTGCCCGATCCGCCGGCATTCGATGCGGCAACGATCGCCGCGAGGTAACCGATGTGGACCTTGCCGCGGAACACCGTGTGCGCCATCGCCCCGCCGATCAGCGCGGCGGCGATGTTATCGAGGAAAGAAGACAGCACGAACACCATCGCGAGCAGCACGAATGCGCCCTTCCACCCGGCGGGCAGGTACTTCGGCAGGATCGCCGGCACCTTGCTGTCCTCGAAGTGTTTCGACAGCAGCGCGAAACCGACCAGCAGGAACAAGAGATTGGTGAGGATGACCCACTCATGACCGAGGTGGCCGAATAAGCCGGGAATGCCGTCGCCCGTCTTGAATCCGGTAAAAGCGAGCTTGTACACGGTGATCGTCGCCAGCCCGATCAGCGCCACCTGCAGGGTGTACCGATGGAAGAGCGCCACACCGAGCAAGGTGAGGGCGAACAGAATGAAATCGACCGGGATCCCGAACGCGCTGGGTGGATCGATCGCCGCGGCGGCGAACGGCGCGACCAACCATAACGCGACGCCCATGACGCCGCGCTTGACACCGCAGTGCTTGACGCAGTGTTTGACACTCAAGCCCGCGCGCTGCGGGTGCTTCCTGCTCTTCTCGAGGCGCATCGGCCTTCTCCCCTGCTTCGCGTTGATCGCAGCCGCGCGAAGGAGCGGATTCTCGCTGCCATCGCAGAGCGGCCCTTTATGTCGCGCAAGCGCCCATGACGGCGACAGTCGACTAGGAAAAGGTCTCGCTTGCAACGGTCAGGTTGCCGACAGGGCCGGGGATCCGGACATTTCTAAATGCTCCGGCGTCCCGTGATGACGACCCCGCCGCAGCAGCGTTCCTGTGACGCTGCCGTGGCTACTCCCCTTTTGTAGGTGTGCGTTGCAGAACCCGCGGGGGGTCACCACGCACGCGGGCTTTGTACCATTCCTTCTCTCCTCGTGTCAAAGCGCACCGCCGTGCCGTGGCCAGCGATGCAGACCGCGCTCCCGAAGGATTGATGTTCGTCAATGTTCGAATCGGGTGCGGATGTCTATAGTGCGCGACCCGCGATCCCGCTAGCGTGAGCCCAGCGGCGCCCAAGTCGGCAGCTCGGCCATCGCATCATCCCAATTGCCCGGAGACTGTCATGCCATCGGATATCGAAATCGCCCAGGCTGCAACCATGCAGCGCGTGTCGAAGATCGCGCGCGAACGCCTCGGTATTGCGGAGGAGCATCTCGAACCGTACGGACACTACAAGGCGAAGGTGTCGCTGCCGCATTTGGATAGCTTGCCCGAGCGTGCCGGGTCGAAGCTCATTCTTGTCACGGCGATCAACCCGACACCGGCAGGCGAGGGCAAGACGACAACGACGGTGGGGCTGGGTGACGCGCTGAACCACATCGGCAAGAAGGCGGTGATTTGTCTGCGTGAACCGTCACTGGGGCCGGTCTTCGGCGTGAAAGGTGGTGCGGCGGGCGGCGGTTACGCACAGGTCGTGCCGATGGAAGACATCAACCTGCATTTCACGGGTGATTTCAGCGCCATCGCGCTGGCGAATAATTTGCTCGCCGCGATGATCGACAATCACATCCACCACGGCAACGAACTTGGTATCGATGTGCGGCGCATCGCCTGGAAGCGGGTGGTCGACATGAACGATCGCGCGCTGCGCGAAATCGTCGGCTCGCTGGGCGGTCCCGGCAACGGTTATCCGCGCCAAGACGGTTTCGACATCGTGGTGGCCTCTGAAGTGATGGCGATCTTCTGTCTGGCCACATCGATTGACGATCTGAAGCGACGCTTGGGCAACATCGTCATCGGCTACACCCGCGAGCAGAAGCCGGTCTATGCACGCGATCTGAAGGCGCATGGCGCGATGACCGTGCTCCTCAAAGACGCGTTGGCACCCAACCTCGTGCAAACGCTAGAGAACAATCCGGCGTTCATTCACGGTGGCCCGTTTGCCAACATTGCGCATGGCTGCAACTCGGTCATCGCGACCAAGTCGGCAATGAAGCTGGCGGACTACGTCGTCACTGAAGCGGGATTCGGCGCCGATCTGGGCGCAGAGAAGTTCGTGGACATCAAGTGCCGCAAATCAGGTTTGCGCCCGAACGCGGCGGTGATCGTGGCGACGGTGCGCGCACTGAAGTATCACGGCGGCGTCGATCTCAAGATCATCACGCAAGAGAACGTCGCGGCGCTCGAGAAAGGCATCGTCAATCTGGAGCGTCATGTCGAAAACGTCTCGAAGGTCTATGGTATTCCGTGCGTGGTCTCGATCAACAAATTCACCAGTGACACGCCGGCAGAAATCGAGCTCATCAAGACGCGCATGAAGAAGCTCGGCGTCCCGGTGGTGCTCGCCAATCACTGGGCCGAGGGCGGCAAGGGTGCCGCGGAACTGGCCAATGTAGTGGTCGGGCTGTGCGAACAGAAGTCAAACTTCAGTTTCGTCTATGAAGACACCGATACGCTTTGGGACAAGATCAACAAGATCGCCAAGCGTGTGTATCGCGCCTCCGAGGTCACCGCGGATGGCAAGATTCGTGGGCAGATCAAGAAACTGCAGGAAGACGGCTACGGCAACTATCCCGTCTGCGTAGCAAAGACCCAGATGTCGTTCTCGACCGACGCGGCATTGCGCGGTGCGCCCGATAATCATTCCATCAACGTCCGCGAAGTGCGGCTCGCTGCCGGGGCTGAGTTCATCGTCATGGTGTGCGGCGACATCATGACCATGCCCGGTCTGCCGAAAGTACCCTCGGCTGAAAAGATCGACCTCGTGAATGGCAAGGTCGTCGGTTTGTTCTGATCGATGGCCCTTCGGTCGACAAGTGGAGCGGGCGTTGCATGGAAGTGACGCTGTCCGAGGCATACTGGATTGGCGTTGTCAAAATTATCGGCGTCAATACCGCGTTGTCGGTCGACAATGCCGTGGTCATTGCGCTGGCCGCACGCGCATTGCCGCCGCGGCAGCAGAGCACGGCCATCTTCTTCGGTTCCGCTGCCGCCATCACCGCGCGGGTCCTTCTTACGATCTTCGCAGTCAGGCTGCTTGACTATCCGTGGCTCAAGCTGATCGGTGCGCTCGTTCTGCTGTGGATCGGGATCAAGCTTCTCATCCCGGAATACGGTAGCGAGAACATCGATGCGAGCGACAATATGCTTGCGGCGATCAAGACGATTCTGATCGCCGATATGGTGATGAGCCTGGACAATGTCATTGTCGTGGCCGCAGCATCGGGCGGGAGCATCGCTGTGCTGATCCTTGGTCTGGCCGTTTCGATCCCGTTGGTCATGCTCGGTGCGACGATGCTCCTCAAATTGATGCAGCGCTGGCCGGTTATTATTGCCGTTGGTGCTGCATTGATCGGTTGGATCGCGGGCGAAATGATCGTTACCGAGCGGGTGATTGAAGTCTGGATCGATGCGAACGCGATCTGGTTGAAGACGGTCTACGTCGTGCATATTGTTGGCGCGTTGGTGGTGGTGGCGATTGGTACCGCACTCAACAAGAGGAAGGAACCGGTCGTGGAAGAATCGTCCTAGGGCTGGAGTCGGCGAGTTGCAAGGAAAAGTTAGGTGAATTGTTGGGGTCGCGCCAAGAGCGAATCCCAACGAATAGGATGATACTAACGGGTTCAACAGTCTTTACGCTCACTGTCGGCAAAGAATCGATGGGGGCGCACGGGTCGGTCTGACGCCGAAACACCAGGAGACACAAATCCGAAAATGCAAAGCTTTGATGGCCCTCTGCTGCATGGGGCCCGTTTCGATGGGGATGTCTGTCCATGCGCAGACCTGGGAGCCCACCAAGACCGTCGAATTTATCGTTCCCGCTGGAACGGGCGGCGGTGCCGACCAGATGGCGCGACTGACCGATGCGATCATCAAGAAGCATGGGCTGATGAAGCAGTCGATGGTCGTGGTCAACAAGGGGGGCGGCGCGGGTGCGGAGGGTTTCCTCGAAGTGAAGAGCGCGAAGAATGATCCGCACAAGATCATCATCACCCTATCGAATCTGTTCACCACGCCGCTTGCCACAGGCATCCCGTTCAACTGGAAGGAAATGACGCCGGTGGCCATGTTGGCGCTCGACCAGTTCGTGCTGTGGGTGAATGCCGAGACCCCTTACAAGTCCGCGAAGGAATACGTGGACGCGGTGAAGGTCGCCGGATTCCATAAGTTCAAGATGGGCGGCACCGGATCGAAGCAGGAAGATCAGATCATCACCGTCGGTCTTGAAAAGCAAACCGGCATCAAGTTCACCTATATTCCCTACAAGGGTGGTGGCGAGGTCGCGACGCAGCTCGTCGGCAAACATGTCAATTCCTCGGTCAACAATCCGATTGAAGCCGTCTCACAGTGGCGCGCCGGCCAATTGCGCCCCTTATGCGTGTTCGATGACGAGCGCATGCCCTATCAGGGCAAGGTCACCACCGACATGTCCTGGAGCGATATTCCGACCTGCAAGCAATCGGGTGTGGACCTCGACTACGTGATGCTCCGCGGCATCTTCATGGGCCCGGGCGCGACCGACGCACAGCGCAACTACTATATCGAGGTGCTCAAGAGAGTGCGTGAGACACCCGAATGGAAGGACTTCATGGAAAAGGGCGCCTTCAACCAGACTTTCATGGTCGGGGAGCAATTCCGCGCTTGGCTCGCCAAGGAAGAGCAACGCCATTTCGACCTGATGAAGGAAGCCGGATTTCTCGCGAAGAAGTAATCCGGTTCGTTGAGCCAACCACTGCCGCCGGTGGCGGGTCGCATCAGGGCCTTGTTGCGGTTGCCGATAAAGACCGTTGATCGACGCCTGTATCGACGAGCGTCGCATACCAACTCTCGATGAACACTCCGGAAAAATCAGATCCCTCCGCCGCCTCGTCGCGCACCCTTGAGCTCGTCGTCGCCGCGCTCATTTTCGGTTTCGGCCTGGCGGTGGTGTTCGACAGTTGGCGGCTGGGTGCGCAATGGGCGGACGACGGCCCGCAGTCCGGCTACTTTCCGTTCTACATCGGCGCACTCATCCTGATCTCGAGCGGGTTGATCTTCTATCGGGGATTGGGCGACAAGAAGCTTGCCGCCACGCAGTTCGTGTCAGTGGGGCAACTGAAGCTCGTGCTGATGGTGTTGCTCCCGTCGATCGCCTATGTCGGGCTCATACACGCTTTGGGTATCTACGTTGCCTCCATCTGCTTCATCGGGTTTTTCATGATGTGGCTCGGCAAGTATTCGATGATGAAAACCCTGCCTGTTTCAATCGGGGTCATCGCGGCATTCTTCCTGATCTTCGAAGTGTGGTTCAAGCTTCCGCTCCCGAAGGGGCCGCTCGAAGCGTTACTTGGGCTCGCATAGTCCCACGCAGAACACGAATCGATCCCACGCATGGAAGAAATTTCGTCGCTGATGCAGGGCTTCGCGGTTGCACTGAGCCTGACGAACGTGCTGTACATGTTTGTCGGCGTCACGCTGGGCGTGTTGATCGGCGTATTGCCCGGCCTGGGTGGCGCGAATGGCGTAGCGATCCTCCTGCCGTTGACCTTCGTGCTGGCCCAGCAGCCCGGCGGCACGACGACCGCGATCATTCTGTTGTCGTGCATCTACTGGGGTGCGCTCTTCGGCGGGGCGATCACATCGATTCTCTTCAACATTCCGGGTGAACCGTGGTCGGTCGCCACGACATTCGATGGCTATCCGATGGCGCAGAAGGGCGAGGCGGGCAAGGCGCTTACTTCGGCATTCACCTCGTCGTTCGTGGGTGCGTTGGTCGCGGTGATCCTGATCACGTTCTTGTCGCCCATCATTGCGAGGTTCGCCCTCAAGTTCGGTCCGCCGGAATATTTTGCCGTCTACCTGCTCACATTCTGTGCGTTCGTCGGGATGAGCAAAGGCCAGGCGATGAAGACAATCGCCGCGATGATGATCGGCTTTGCACTCGCCGCGGTGGGCCTCGATCCGGTCAATAGTCAACTGCGACTGACGTTCGGATTCACCGAAATGCTCCAAGGGTTCGATTTTCTGATCGCGGTGATCGGTTTGTTCGGCATTGGCGAGATCCTGCTGACCCTGGAGGAAGGGCTGGCCTTCAAGGGCGCCAGGGCAAAGATTGATTTGCGCGTCGTGATCGACACCTGGAAAGAGTTGCCGCGTTACTGGATGACTTCCATTCGAAGTGCAGCGGTGGGCTGTTTCATGGGGATTGTCCCGGGCGGTGCGACACCGGCGTCGTTCATGAGCTACGGATTGGCCAAGCGCATGTCCCCCAAGGGCGATAAGTTCGGCACCGGCGAAATTGAAGGCGTGATCGCGCCGGAAACGGCGGCGCATGCCGCGGGCACCAGTGCGTTGCTGCCGATGCTCACCCTTGGTGTTCCCGGTTCGCCGACCGCTGCCGTGCTGCTTGGGGGACTGCTGATCTGGGGCTTGCAGCCCGGCCCCATGTTGTTTATCGAGCAGAAGGACTTCGTGTGGGGCCTCATCGCCAGCATGTATCTTGGCAATATCGTCGGGCTCATCGTCGTCCTCACCTGCGTGCCGCTCTTCGCCGCTGTATTGCGGATTCCGTTCGCGATCATCGCGCCGGTCATTCTGGTGATCTGCGCGATTGGCGCGTTCACCGTGCACAACGCGATGTTCGACGTGTGGCTGATGCTTGCCTTCGGCGTGGTGGGTTATATCTTCAAGAAGCTCGATTATCCGATCGCCCCGCTCGTGCTGGCGTTGGTGCTGGGCGATCGCGCCGAGACATCGTTCCGACAGTCGATGCTTGGATCGCAAGGCGATCTGGCGGTGTTTTTCTCCAACTGGCTGGTAGGCGGCGTGACGATGCTCGCGCTGGTGTTGCTCTTCTGGCCGGTTGCAGCGGCGCTGCGAACGAAAACGGCAGCACGATAACGGCATGCGGTCGCACGCGACACGTGGCGCTTGCGGTCTGGCGCTTGCGGTCGCGCTACGATTTCTGCGCCGGCTCTCTTCGTCGCGGACGACCCGGCGTCCGGGGTTCGCTGTCGGATGCGGCGCGCGTTCGCGCGATGGTCGCTTCCTTGGCGCGTTTTTGCTTGAGGCGCGACAACGTCTCGGGCGTGAGGTTCAGGTAGGAGGCGAGTTCCTTGTTTGGAATGCGTCCGACCAGATCGGGGTGCTTGCGCTCGAACCGCGCGAGGCGCCCCGGCGCATCGAGCAGATGCAAGGTGATCGTGTGCGCCATCACTTCCGACATCAGCCGCATCACTTCGTACTCGAACCCAAGTTTCACGTCCGCATGCGATTCGAGATACTCCACCCAATGGGGCATCGAGAGGCGCGCCGCCCGCACCTTCGTGACCGCGATGATGCTGTAGGGCACGGGCGTTCGCAGTCGCCATGCGGCATAGGAGGTGTCCATGCCCGTTTCCGCGGCGAAACGCAGGATCATCTCCTTGCCGTCGCGATTGGCGACCACCCGTTTGAGAATGCCATCGAGGATGAAGAACTGCTCCATCGCCGTGGTGCCCTGATGGACCAGGAGATCGCCCTTGCGGAAATCGGCGATGTCGAGCATCGGTTCCAGATCGTCGCGGGCGGCCGCCGACACTTCCCGCAAGACGAGGTTCTGCTTGAGGAGCAGGCGAATGGTGTTGCGTTGCGGGTGGACAATGATGCCGGTCACGCTA
>JBJXGX010000372.1:0-4198 GCA_046160305.1 Burkholderiales bacterium | reverse complement strand
CAATGCCACGACCCGCATCGCGACCGAGCCGACGACCACCGTCCGCGGCGTGCCTTTGCCGTGCGTTCCCATCACGATCTGATCGCAGGCGTTCTCGTGTGCGAACGTTGCGATGACCTGGGAAGGCCGCCCGATCTCGATATGCGAGGAATAGGCAAGTCCCGCCTCATCGAGAAGCCGCTCTGCGTGGACCAGGGCCGCCTTGCCCTCCGCCGCCAGACCCTGATCGACTTCCTCGCGACCGAGGACGTCGACAAAATCCTCGGAGATCTCGGGCGACACATTCAGCAAATGCAGATCGAACGGCCCAGCTTTCCGCGCCATGCCGATCACGTGCTTCACCCCTCGCAGGGAACTTTGCGAGCCGTCAACCGCGAGCAGAATGCGATGCTTCATGGTGATCTCCCGCAATACGTGTCATTGGACGCAACCACGGTTTGTATTTTCTCCATGCCCGCACGCGTTCCATTTGAGCAATATCAGATGAACGACTAACGCATGTGGCCCAATCGCCCGATCTCTACATCGACGAGTGGAGGTCCAACGTGGCAACAACCAAGTCCGCGCCGAAACGCGTCCGCGAATCCCGCCCCGCAGCCAAGAAAAATCGATTGGTGAAGCGTGGACGGGTCGCAAAGAAGACCCTTGTGGCCCGGCGCCGCGCACCGCAACGCGCCAAACTGCGGCCAGGACCTCGTCCTGCCCTGCCAACGCCTGCCATCACCATTCAGGACAATGACGAAGCGTGGGCCGCGCGGGAAGAGCGTCATGGCATGATCGAAGAAGCGATCGAACCGCCACCGTCCCGGGGCGGGGAGGACATCGAAAGAGAGTAAGCCAAGGAAACGCTGATGAAGCCATTAACCGTTCGCCCTGAGCCTGTCGAAGGGTGAATGCCGGAAGATCCGTCCGCGGGTCATCGCGGGCGGTCGACACGCCTGCGTTACCCTTCGACAGGCTCAGGGCGTACGGAGGCTTGAGTACAGGCGAGCCAGGGAAGTGGCATTCGGGGCGAGCCCCCTTGTCTGGCCAATTCCCAAGCCGATCACCCCCCGAAATTCACGCCGGCGCCAAACCGCCAACCATCACGTCGGCTCGGCGGGCTTGCGCCCCTCGAACGTATGTGCCTTCACGTCCCCCCGCTGTAGGCGCACGTGCTCTTCCAGCTTACGTTTGGCGGCGTCAAAGGCGTCGCGCAACGCAACGTAGATATCTTCATCGCGGTCCCGCGTAATCGCAATTTCGTGACCCGGAACCTTGAGGTCGATATGCAGGCTATAGAGCTTGCCCTGAAGTTTGTGCGCGGCGATGCTCTCGACGACCACCCGGCAGCTCATGACATGCGGGTGGACTTTCTCGAGCTTCGTCGCCTTTTCCCGGATTGCCCCCTCGATTGCCTCGGAGGGTGCCATATGTCGAAACGTAATCTGAACGGGTAACTGCATGGTATGCCCCTGCTCCTCGATAACGAAACCCCGGACCGGCCTGCCTTGTCCAGACGGGGGAAATGATCGATCCTTTCGCCCACGGGCAATTGACCGTAATCAAGAGGCGGCGATTCGAGGCGGTGGGTCCCTGCGCTGCATTCCTGATCCGGATTGATATCGATCAATCAGACGACGCGGACTACAACTAACGTTTATTCTGGCATCTGGGCAATGGTACAAGGAAGGATCGGTCATGAGCTTCTCCCAAGCGGAGATCGACGCGGTGTACGAGGCCGCCGGCAACATCCTTAACGATATCGGCCTTGGCGCCGGTTCCTTCACGATCGAACCGCAAGCGGGCATGTGGGCGCTGCACCTGGAACGCACGACGCCCGACGGCAAAACGGCGTCGAGCATTCCGATCGATCATCATCAATTGAAGGAGAGCCTCGACGACCAGGAGGCTCGCGTGCATTTGCGTCACGATTGGACCATCAAGCTCGCCGCCTGGCGCGAGGCCATTCTTCGCGACGCCTAAAGGGATCACATGCCACGCCAATCCGACACTCGCAATATGGCGGTTTTCTGCGACTTCGAAAACATCGCGATCGGTGTTCGCGAAGCGAAGTACGCACAGTTCGACATCAGCAAGGTACTCGAGCGCCTGCTCCTCAAGGGCAGCATCGTGGTCAAGAAGGCCTACTGCGACTGGGAGCGCTACAAGGAATTCAAGGCCGCGATGCACTACGCGGCGTTCGAGCTGATCGAGGTGCCGCATGTTCGCCAGTCCGGCAAGAATTCGGCCGACATCCGGATGGTCGTCGATGCCCTGGATCTTTGCTACACGAAGGCGCATGTCGACACGTTCGTCATCGTCAGCGGGGATTCCGACTTCTCCCCGCTGGTGAGCAAGCTGCGCGAGAACGACAAGAGCGTGGTGGGGATCGGCGTCAAGATGTCCACGTCGGAGCTGCTCATCGCGGGCTGCGATGAATTCATCTACTACGACGATCTGGTGCGCGAAGCGCAGGCGCAGGTGCCGGCCAAGAAGAGGACCCGCGGCCAGACCCCAACCGAAGAGAAGTCGCCGAAGGACGGGGCGGACGATCGCAAACGCGACGAGGCGTTCGACCTCGTTGTGCAAACCGTGCGCGCGCTGCAATCCGAACGCGGCGAGGACGAAAAGCTTTGGGGATCGATGATCAAGCAGGCGTTGAAGCGCCGCCGGCCGGGATTCAACGAAGGCTATTACGGATTCCGCTCGTTCAATCGCCTCCTCGAGGACGCGGCAGCCGGCAAGCTCCTCACCCTCGAACGCGACGAAAAATCGGGCGGATACATCGTGACACCCGCCTCACCCGAGGGACAGCGCCCATCACGGACGGCGAGATCGCGGTCGGTTGTGGCGAAACCCCAGAGCCTCTAGCGGGTGACGAGCACCGGGATATGCGAATGCGTGAGAACTGTATTGGTCTCACTGCCAAGCAGCACTCGCTTCACGCCCGATCGTCCATGCGAGGCCATGACGATGAGATCGCATTTCTCCTTCTTTGCGGTGCGAATGAGCGCATCGGCGGGGGACGTTGATCGGACTCGAACCCCCTTGAACGGAACGCCGGCCTTGGTAGCCGCCGCCTCGATCTCTTTGAGGTGCTTGTCGGCGAGGATCTCGGCATCCCGTTCGAATGCTTCGATGGTCGACGCGGGCAACGGCATCGGGTCCGCGTAGTAGATGATCGGGCTTGGCACCAACGCGTGAAAGCCCACCACGGTGGCGCCGGTCGCCTTGGCCAGTGCAACGCCCTCCGTGATCGCGCGCCGCGAAAGCCGCGAGCCGTCGGTGGCAATCAGTATTCGTCGAACCATCTCATGCTCCTTTTTCTTGCGTCGAGCCACCGTAGCGGACCGACGCACCGATCCGATTGATCGCGATCAAAGCGCCTTCCGGGTCATGCGCGCCGCAGGCGCCCGATGCCGGCCCATCAAATATCAGCGATCGATTTGATGCCGGTCAAGTCCAGTCCGGCGCATCGCGAGAGGATGGCGCTCATGGAACCCAACGTCCCGCGGGCCTTTTGGCCTGCTCGCGAGCATTGATGACGAGCGTCTCATGATCGAGCCACAAACCTTCCTGCTCTATGCACCACGCGGTCCGGGCATCATGTGCGCGCTCCTTTATTTCGTGATCCATCGAGACATCGTCGGTTGGTACACCGGCTCGTGCGACGGTGAGTTTCCGGCGCGCTATTTCATGCTGGAGCACTATTTCGATCCAGCGGACACGCGCTTCCTGGTCTCGTCGCAAAACGACGTGCGCAGCGCGTGGCTGTGGCGGTCCGAGTCAAGCGAATCGCCGGTGACCGGATGCCCGGTACCGGAAGCCGTTCGCCACGACCTCGATCACGCGCAGAACGCTTTCGTCCGCGAATGGCTGTTCTATCCGGATGACCCCGACGCCGCCGAAGACATCAAGGCCTACGCGAATCGCGAGTTGTCGGTGCAGCCAGTCAATATTCGCGCGCACAAGCTGAACAAGCTGCATACCGGGGCGGCGCTGTGGCGATACGCCTCGCACAACTTCGATAGCAATGTGCTCGATTTCATCATGGAGTACTGGACACTGGACCATCGCGCCGGTCTTTGTTGAGGTCGCGATCCGCCGACACTGGCCTTGCGCAGAACCCGTCGGCTCGCTACCTCCAGCCGATGCCGTTCGGATCCGCGCCGAAAGCATTCAGCGAGCCGGTTTCGATCGCGAGATCTTTCGCGTG
>JBJXGX010000371.1:0-59709 GCA_046160305.1 Burkholderiales bacterium | reverse complement strand
GGCGGCAGGCAGTTCGGCAGCAAATGCCGGAACACGATGCGTGTGGAGGACAACGCAAGACAACGCGCGGCCTCGACATACTCCTTGTTGAGCTCCACCAATGCGGTCGCGCGAACCGTGCGCGTGTAGTAGGCCCACTGCACCGCCACCAGCGCAACGATGATCTTATCGACACCCTGTCCCAGCACCGCAAGCAAGACGAGCGCGATCAGGATGGCGGGGAACGACAACTGAATGTCGACCAGGCGCATGATGAGTGTTTCGATACGACCACCGGTGAACGCGGCGGCAAGTCCGACCGAAAGGCCGATCGTGAGCGCGATCAATGTGCTCGCCACGCCGACCGCGATGCTCGTGCGAAGACCATAGAAAATGCCGGACAACATATCGCGGCCCTGGTCGTCGGTGCCCAGCACGAACAATTTTCCATCCGCATTGATCGATCCGGGCGGCAGGCGCGCATCGACGATGTCCAGTTGCGCGAGATCGTAGGGGTTTTGCGGTGCGATCCACGGCGCCGACAACGCGACCACCAGCACGATCCCAAGCAGCGCGAGCCCGAACAGCGCAATCCTCGATTCCGCGAAGTCGGACCAGATTCGTTGCAGCGGTGTCTGTTCCATCTCAGTTCGTCGCATCGCTGATCCGCACCCGCGGATCAAGGGCCGAATACATGAGATCGACCACCAGATTGATCACGACAAACAACGTCACAATGATCAAGAGGTAGGCGACGATGACCGGCCGGTCGAGCACATTGATCGAGTCGATCAGGAGCTTCCCCATCCCGGGCCACGCAAAGATCGTTTCAGTGACGATCGCAAAGGCGATGACCGAACCGAACTCCAGACCGATCACCGTCACGACCGGAATCAGGATGTTCTTGAGTACATGCACGCCGATCACGCGACGATCCGACAGCCCTTTGGCGCGCGCGAATTTCACGTAATCCTGAAGCATTGCTTCGCGGGTACCGGCGCGTGTGAGGCGAATGATGAGCGACAGTTTGAAGAGGGCGAGATTCAGCGCGGGCAACAGAAGATGGGACCAGCCCTGCAACGAGAGCACGCTCACCGGTACGCCCAGGACATCGGTCGTGGGCCCGCGTCCGTTTGACGGCAGCCAACCCAGCATGACGGCGAAGGTCATGATCAGCATGAGCCCAACCCAGAATGTCGGGAGTGAAAAACCGAGGATCGAGCCGGCCATGATCGTCTTGCCGGCGATCGAATCGGGGCGCAGGCCGGCCCAGAGTCCGAGGGGAATACCGAGGCCGATCGCGATCAACATCGCCACCGATGCCAGCTCCAAGGTCGCGGGCATCCGCTCCACAATGAGCGCCAGCGCCGACACGTTGAACGCAAACGATTTGCCGAGGTCACCCGTCGCTGCGTTGCCGAGGAATATCGCGTACTGCTCCCAGAGCGGCTTGTCGAGGCCGAGACTCTTGGTGATGCGCTCGATGTCGATCTGCGTGGCTTCGGGCGGGATGAGGATGTCGACCGGATTGCCGATCGCATAGACGCCCACGAATACCAGAAGCGACATCGCGAAGAGCACGACGATACTTTGCGCGAGGCGTCGAATGGCGTAACTCAGCATGAGCGATGATGTGCAGACGCGTTGCGCCCGGCTTGCGCGTGCATTCGAGCCCTTGACGACCTTGCTTGGCGAAGCGGCACAGTATAGGCGAACCGCCGCATGAGGTCGGCGCGCGCGGGTACGCGAGTAGAATCGGCCGCGCGCCACGGGGCGCATCACTTGGAGGGCGGGAAATGTGGCACAGCAGAATCGTTGGCGCGGTGCTTATGTTCTGCGGGCTTTGCGGATCGCAAGCCCTTGCACAATCGATCACGATCGCGCTCGGTGCCGATGTCACGTCGATCGATCCGCATTACCACCTGCTCACGCCCAACGCTAATGTCGCCGAGCATGTATTCGACACGCTGATCCACAAGGACGATCGGCAGCGATTGAAGCCCGGATTGGCGCTGTCGTGGGCGCCGGTGGACGAGACGACCTGGGAATTCAAGCTCCGGCCGGGCGTCAAGTTCCATGATGGATCGGCCTTCACCGCGGAGGACGTCGTGTTCTCGCTCGATCGTCCCGCTACGATCAAGAATTCGCCGGGTCCGTACACGATCTATACGAGGGCGATCGCGGGCAAGACGATCGTCGATCCACTCACCGTGCGATTCAAGACCGCGACGCCCTATCCGCTGTTGCCGGTCGAAGTCGGCGCCGTGGTCATCCTTTCAAAGAAGGTGGGTGAAAACGCCAACCTCGAGGATTTCAATTCCGGCAAGGCCACGATCGGGACCGGGCCGTTCAAATTCGTACGCTGGGCCAAGGGCGACCGCGTCGAGCTCGCGCGCAATGACGCGTACTGGGGCGGTACCGTGCCCTGGGAAAAAGTAACGCTGCGCGTGGTGCCGAATGATCCGGCTCGCGTGGCTGCGCTGTTATCGGGCGATGTGCAGGCGATCGAGAACGTCCCGACCGCGGACCAGGCAAAGATCGCAACCAATGCGAATCTCACTATCCACCGCGTCGTGTCGAATCGCCTGATCTATCTGCACATCGATTCGAGTCGCGACAAGTCGCCCTTCGTGACCGACAAGGCCGGCAAGCCGCTCGATCGAAACCCGCTGCGGGACGCGCGCGTGCGCCAGGCAATTTCCAAGGCCATCAATCGGCAAGTCTTGGCGGACCGCCTCATGGAGGGGCTGGCGATTCCCACCGGGCAACTCATGCCCGAGGGATTCTTCGGCCATCATCCGGGCATCAAGCCCGAAGCCTACGACCTCGACGGTGCGCGAAAACTCCTCGCACAAGCGGGCTACCCCGAGGGCTTCGGGCTGACGATCCATGGTCCCAACGATCGGTATGTCAACGACGATCAGATTTGCCAGGCCCTCGCGCAGATGTTGAGTCGCGCGGGCATTGCAACCAAGGTCGAGACCATGCCCGCCTCGGTTTATTTTTCGCGGGCGAACAAGCTCGAATTCAGTCTGATGCTGGTGGGCTGGGGCTCCGACACCGGCGAGGCGTCCTCGCCGTTGAAGGCGCTGCTCGCGACGTTCGATCGCGACAAGGGCATGGGTACGACGAATCGCGGGCGTTTTTCGAGCGCACCGATGGATAGCGCACTCGCCGAGGCGCTGCGCACGGTCGATGATCCAAAGCGGGAGAAGCTCCTGCAGGATGCGACTGCAATCGCCATGCGCGAGCTTGGGATCATTCCGATCCATCATCAGGTGAACGTCTGGGCGACGCGCAAAGGGCTGACCTATGTTCCGCGAACCGACGAGCGTACGTACGCTCTCGATTTTCGCGTGCAAAAATAATCCGTTGCGAGGCCGCCTCGGCGCCTGCCATCAGGAATCCGCGCGGTCCGCCGCGCAGATTCCTAGCGCGTCTTCATATGATGCGCGAACGTGTATTCGTCCGTTCGACCGTCGTATGCGATACCGCGCTTCATTGCCCAGGCGGCCAGTTGATGGTGGAGCGGGATCACCGCGTAGTCGCTGATGGCTAATTGCATCGCTTCGCGGGCAAGGGCTTCGCGCTTCTTGTCATCGGTGAGTGCGAATCCCTGCTCCAACAGGGCATCGACCTTCGGGTTGCTGTAGCGCGACCAGTTCCAGGTCCCGAACCCCTTCTCCGGCGCCACCGTTCCCGCCAACGAGCGGAGCGCAAGATCGCCCGAGAATGAACCCCATCCGAGCATCGCGAATGAAAATTCCTGGTTGCGTGCCTTGGTGAGATAGACATTGATCGGCATCGCATCGACCTTGGTCTTGATGCCCACGCGCGCCAGCATTTGCGCCACAGCCTGGGCGATCTGATCGTCGTTCACATAGCGGTTGTTCGGTGCACTCACGGTCATCGCGAAGCCCTGGGGATACCCGGCCTCGGCCAGGAGCTTCTTCGCACCATCCGGATCATAGGCATCGGGCTTGAGCGATTCAACGTGTCCGAACACCGGCGGTGAGACAAGATTCGCAGCCGGAATCGCCGCCTTCTCCATCACGCGATCGACGATCGCGGGCCGGTTGAGGGCTTTTGAAATAGCTTGACGAACGCGAATGTCCTTCAGCGGATTCGTCGCGAGACGCTTGCCCGCGGCATCGGTAATCTGTGGTGACGAGTCGCGACCTTGGTCAAGGTGGAAGAAGATGGTTCGCCACGAAATTTTTTGGACGACTGCGAATTTTTCGTTCGTTCGAATCTTCGCGAGATCCGCGGTCGGGACGTTCTCGATCACATCGACGTCCCCCGCGAGCAGCGCGGCAATGCGGGTCGGATCGTTCGGCATGATGCGCAGGCTTACCCGCTCGAAGACGGGCTTCCCACCCCAGTATTGATCGTTCCGCGCGAGCTCCACGCGATCGCCGCGAGCGAACCGGACGAACCGGTAGGGGCCCGTACCGATCGCCGTTTTTCCGGCGTCGAAATCGGCGCTTGTCGCGGCGGCCATCTTGCTAGGAACAATGAACACCGAGTGCAGGTCGTACGGGACCATCGCATAGGGTGTCGCGGTCTTCAGCCGAATCGTGTGCGAGTCGATCGCTTGCTTGGCGACGATTCGCTGGACGAACGAGGCGAATTGGCTGCCGGCAAGTTTGCTCGGGCGATCGAGTGAGGCGATGACATCGTCCGCGGTGAAGTCCGAACCATCATGGAACTTCACATTGCGCCGCAGTTTCAATTCCCAGGTGAGCGGATCGATCGCGCGCCACGATTCCGCCAAACCAGGAAGGATGCGCGTGTGCTCATCGACATGGGCAAGCGTATCGAAGATATGCCAACTGACATTGTTGTTCGGCGTGATGTTGATCGCGTGCGGATCGATCGATGTGACGTCCGCGGCCATGCCGATGCGCAGTTCCTGGGCGATACCGACGCTTGCGTTGGTTGCGACTGCGGTGGCGAGGGCGAGGGCGACGACGACATTGATCCAGATGCAGCGCATGCGCGAATTCCAGTGATTGCAACGTGCCATTATAGAAAGTACGGGAATCGGCGCCGGTCGACGCGCGCTTGCCCGCCGTCAGGGGTGCAAATTTGGTACTCTCGTCGCGGTCGGTTCCGACTTCGGAGCGATCAGGAATCCAGAGAGCATGCCATGTCCATCAGCCCCGTCAAAGAAATCATTGAAGAACTGCGTGCCGGCCGTATGGTCGTGCTGGTCGATGACGAAGACCGCGAGAACGAAGGCGACCTGGTGTTCGCGGCCGACTTCGCCACGCCCGAGAAAATAAATTTCATGGCCAGGCACGGGCGCGGGCTCGTATGCCTGACGCTCACCGAGCAGCGCTGTCGCCAACTGAATCTGTCGCTCATGGCACGCGACAACCGCTCGCCCATGGGCACGAATTTCACGGTATCGATCGAAGCGGCCACCGGCGTGACGACCGGCATCTCGGCGCAGGACCGGGCACGTACGGTACAGGTTGCGGTCGCGCGGGATTCCAAACCCGAGGACATCGTGCAGCCCGGCCATATTTTCCCGGTCATGGCGCAGGCGGGAGGTGTGCTCGTTCGCGCCGGGCACACCGAGGCGGGATGCGATCTTGCGCAGATGGCGGGTCTTACGCCGTCGTCGGTGATTTGCGAGATCCTGAAGGAAGACGGCACGATGGCCCGTTTGCCCGACCTGCTCGAATTTTGCAAATTGCATGGCATGAAGCTCGGAACGATCGCCGATCTCATTCATTTTCGCAGCCAGACCGAAAGCCTGATCCGGCGCGTCACCGAACGAACGATCGACACGGCGCATGGCCCATTCCGCCTGATCGCCTATCTCGAGCGACCGTCAAACGCGACGCACATGGTCTTGGTTCGAGGCGAAGTCGACCCGGGTACCGATACCTTGGTGCGCGTGCATGAACCTTTGTCGATCCTCGATCTCATCGACGGTGGGCAGGGCACGCACTCATGGAGCATCCCGGAATCGATGCGCCATGTTGCCGCGATGGGCAGCGGCGTGATCGTCCTCCTCAATTGTGCGCAGACGTCCGCGGAGCTGATCGAGCGCGTGTCGACCAATGAGAAACCCAAATCGGTGGGCGCGAGTCGTAGCCTCCTGACCTACGGAATCGGCATGCAGATTCTTCGCGACCTCAAGGTCGGGCGTATGCGTCTCATGTCCAATCCCCGCAAGATGCCAAGCATGGCCGGCTGGGGCTTGGAGGTGACCGGGTATGTTCGTCCCGAGCGACAGCAAAGCGCCTAGGAGTCACGCCCAGTGGATTTTGCGTATTCATCAAAGGTCAAGGATTTGGAGGGGCGTCTCGTCCGGTTCATGGATGAGCACATCTATCCCAACGAGCAGCGCTATCTGGACGAAATCGAGCGGGGTGATCGTTGGCAGCCGAGCCGGGTCATCGAAGAGTTGAAGCCGGTGGCCCGCGCCGCCGGCCTATGGAATCTGTTCCTGCCCGATCGGCACCACGGTGCGGGCCTCACCAATCTCGAATACGCGCCCCTTGCAGAGATCATGGGCAAGGTGGCATGGAGCTCCGAAGTTTTCAACTGCTCCGCGCCTGATACCGGCAACATGGAGACGCTTGCCCTCTTCGCCAACGACGCGCAGAAAAAGCAGTGGCTGAATCCGCTCCTCGCCGGGGAGATCCGCTCCTGCTTTTCGATGACCGAGCCCGGCGTTGCCTCCTCGGATGCGACGAACATCGAGGCGTTGATCCGGCGGGATGGCGAACATTACGTCATCAATGCCCACAAGTGGTTCTCATCGGGCGCCGGACATCCGCAGTGCAAGCTCATCATCTTCATGGGCAAGACCGATCCGGGCAGCACCGATCGTCATCGCCAGCAGAGCATGATCCTGGTGCCCATGGAAACGCCCGGCATCAAGGTCATTCGCCAGTTGCAGGTATTCGGTTATGACGACGCGCCGCATGGCCATTCGGAGATCGTGTTCGAGAACGTCCGGGTGCCAGCAACGAACATCCTTCTTGGCGAGGGGCGCGGATTCGAGATCGCCCAGGGACGCCTTGGTCCGGGACGTATCCACCATTGCATGCGGGCGATCGGGTTGGCCGAGCGCGCACTCGAGATGATGTGCCAGCGTACGTCGGGCCGTGTCGCGTTCGGCCGGCGGATCTCCGAGCAGACCGTGACACTCGAGCGGATCGCCGAGTCGCGCATCATGATCGATCAGGCGCGGTTGCTGACCTTGCACGCAGCCTGGAAGATGGACACCGTGGGCAACAAGCAGGCGCGTGCCGATATCGCGATGATCAAGGTGGCCGCACCGAAGATGGCGTGTCAGGTGATCGATTGGGCGATCCAGGCGCACGGTGGCGGCGGCGTCTCGCAGGCGTTTCCGCTTGCCTACATGTATGCGCGTGCCCGCGTGCTCCGTATCGTCGATGGTCCGGACGAAGTGCATCGTAATCAGATCGGCAAGCTCGAGATCGCCAAGCACACACCGATTCCGGCGCGTTCCTGATTTCGGCTCTCAGCCGTGCCTCACTCTAACGTCCCGCACGGCTCGGGTCCTTGCGTATAGAATGATCGGTCGCCCGCCTCGGGTGGCATCCGTTCAATCGGTATCCGTGCGACAGTTCGTGCAGACACTGTCACCAACAACGTATGATCGAAATCAAAACTGACTTGAGTGGCCGCGGTATTCGCGTCGGCGTCGTGCGCGCGCGGTTCAACGAGCCGATCGGACTTGCCGAGCTGGGCGCGTGCCTGTTGCGTCTGGCGGAGCTTGGCGTGAAAGGGAATGACATTACGGTTCTGTCGGTTCCCGGTGCGTTGGAGCTGCCGTTGACCCTGCAACAGTTGGCCGCGACCAGAAAATTCGATGCATTCATCGCTCTCGGCGCGGTCATTCGCGGAGAGACCTATCACTTCGAGATCGTCTCGAACGAATCATCCGCCGGCATCACGCAGGTTCAGCTCGATACCGGCATTCCGATCGCAAACGGCGTGCTCACCACCGATACCGATGCGCAGGCCGAAGTCCGCGCGAAAGTGAAAGGGCGCGATTGCGCCGACGCGGCGATCGAGATGGCCAATCTCGTTCGAAACATTGCGCAATCGGCGAAGTAGCGACTCTAATGAAGTCATCCCGTCGTCGCGCGCGCGAGTACGCGTTGCAAGGCCTCTACCAATGGCAGCTCGCCGGCGGATCGGCGAAAGATATCGAGGCGCAGCTCGCTGACGATCGCAACTTCGCCAAGGCGGATCACGCGTTTTTTGTTCTTCTTCTGAATGGCGCATTGGGCGCGGCGGTCGAGCTGGAGTTGGTGATCAGCCCGGCACTGGATCGGCCATTGGCGCAACTGTCCCCCATCGAGCGCTCGATTCTGCTGCTTGCATCGTACGAATTGCGCGACCTGGTCGATATTCCGTATCGTGTGGTCATCAACGAAGCGGTCGAGCTCGCGAAGGACTTCGGGGGGACCGATGGATTCAAATTCGTCAACGGCGTCCTCGATCGAATCGCGCCCCTCTTTCGCCCGACCGAGCGGCGACAGGGCGGCGAGTCGTAAGGATCAGTCAGCGGCGGGGCGCGGACGTCCCATGGAATAGGTGGCGCGCATGCCTTCTGAATTCGACTTGATCGCACGCTACTTCGCGCGTCCGGTGAAAAGTGTTGTGCTTGGCATCGGCGATGACTGCGCGCTCGTCAGGCCGCCCGAAGGACTCGGTGTGGCGATCACCACCGACATGCTCTGTGAGGGCACGCATTTTTTTGCGGATGTCGATCCGCGAAGCCTTGGGCACAAGACGCTCGCCGTCAATTTGTCCGACATCGCGGCCATGGGCGCTGAGCCGCGCTGGGCGACACTCGCGATCGCACTGCCGCGTGTGAATGAAGAATGGCTTCAGGGTTTCGCGGAAGGATTTTTTGCCCTCGCCGAGCGATTCGGTGTGGAGTTGATTGGTGGCGACACGACGAAGGGACCGCTCACGCTCTCGGTAACGCTCCTTGGAACCTATCCCCTTGGCCATGCGTTGCGCCGCGATGGCGCGTGCGTCGGCGATGACCTCTGGGTCTCCGGTGAAACGGGCGCGGCGGCCCTGGCCGTTGCGCAGCGTCGCGGACGGTTATCGCTGCCGGCCGACGCATTGGAGGTCTGCGCCCGGCGTCTTGACTGGCCGGAGCCGCGTGTGTTGTTGGGACGCGCGCTGCGCTCGGTTGCAACGTCGGCGATCGATGTGTCGGATGGCTTGGTTGCCGATGTGGGTCACATTTGCGAGCGGTCCCGGGTCGATGCGCAGATCGCATTGCAGCGTGTGCCGCGATTGCCGATGTTCGATGCCCATGGCGTCGATCCATTGATCGCACGGTCGGCGCTCCTGGCGGGCGGTGATGACTATGAGCTTGCGTTCACCGCGGCAGCCGCCTCGCGTCAAGCGATCGAGGCGCTGGCGTTAAGACTGCCGCTTCGTTTGACACGTATCGGCGCCATCGTTGCGGGCGCGGGCGCGGTCCGCGTGATCGACGAGGATGGCGTCGTCGTGCCCCTGGCCGCAGGCGGTTTCGATCATTTCGGTTGACGGGCGATCCGCTTGAATTCGAACGACACGGGTCGTGAATCGGGGCAGAAGACGGGTCCGGCCGCACGCCCGAATGCGGCGTTTCTCCTGGCCCATCCGACGCATTTCATCGCGCTCGGTTTTGGCACGGGGCTCGCGCCGGCCGCGCCCGGCACCGTTGGAACCCTGCTTGCGGTTCCGCTGTATTGGATTCTTGCCCACTGGCTCGCGGCCACCTGGATCCTGGCCGTCGCGGGTGGCCTGTTTGTCCTCGGATGCTGGGCCTGCACCCGCACCGGACAAGACCTGGGTGTCGCGGATCACGGCGGCATGAACATCGATGAGATCGCCGCATTCCTCCTGGTGCTTGTATTCACGCCGGCCGGGCCGCTCTGGCTCGTGTTCGCCTTCGTCGTGTTTCGATTCTTCGATATCGTGAAGCCGCCGCCGATTCGATACTTCGAGCGTGTGGTACCCGGCGGCCTTGGCGTGATGTTCGATGACCTCCTCGCGGCCGGGTACACTCTTCTGGTTCTGGCCGTTGCCAACCGACTGATCCCATGACCGCCGATACCGTGCCCGATCTTATCGATGACCTTGCTGAACGCGTCGGCAAAGCGCTCGCTCGGCATGGCTGGACCCTTGCAACCGTCGAGTCGTGTACCGGCGGTTGGGTGGCGCAGGCGGTCACCGCGATTTCGGGAAGCTCCGCCTGGTTCGAGCGCGGATTCGTCACCTACTCGAATGAAGCGAAGCAGGAACTGGTCGGGGTCTCGGCGGGCACGCTTACGGCCCACGGGGCGGTGAGCGAGGAGACCGCACGTGAGATGGCCCGGGGTGGCCTCGCTCGCAGTCGATCGACCTTAGCCGTATCGATCACGGGTGTCGCGGGTCCAACGGGTGGCACGCCCGCGAAACCGGTCGGCATGGTGTGCTTTGCCTGGGCGCTGCGGGACGGTGCCGTTACGTCAGTGACGTGCCATTTCACAGGTGATCGCCGCGACGTCCGCCGCCGTTCGGTCGAGCGCGCGCTGCAGGGTGTACTGGACGCCGCCGAGGCAGCCATCCGTATCAGATAGTGGATGTTGCGCCTGCGGGTGCTTGCGGCTCGATCGCAATCGCCCGCTAGTCGCTCGGCATTCGATAAACTCCAACCATGGCTGAGGCGCCGGACCGGTGGCGCGAGCCGCCCGCGCCGATCGGAATTTTCGAGGGGAATGGGATAGTGAAAGCGCATTCAATGCAACGATGGTGCATGGCCATCGCCGGACTGGGCATCGCGACGGTTGCCGCGGCGCAGGCGACCGAGCCGATCAATGCCGGGCCCTATGTGCCCACGCCCACGGTCATCGTGACCGAGCTGCTGAAGCTCGGTGATATCAAGCCCAACGATTTCGTCATCGATCTTGGCTCGGGTGACGGTCGACTCGTGATTACCGCGGCCAAGCAATTCGGGGCCCGCGGCCTGGGCATCGAGTATCAGGAGCATCTGGTCAAACTCGCCACCGAAAATGCGCAGAAAGACGGTGTCGGGGATCGGGTCAAGTTCGTCCAGGGCGATCTCTTCAAAGCCACCCTGCGCGATGCCGACGTCATTACCTTGTATCTGCTGCCGAGTACCGTCACGAAGCTGATCCCGAAATTCCTCGAGGAATTGAAACCGGGGACGCGCATCATCTCCCACGACTATCCGCTCGTGCCCTGGCACCACGAACGCATCGAGCAGTTCGAATTCGAAGAAAAGGTGAAGATCAGCGGCACCACCCGTACCGTTCTCTATCGCTATGTCATTCCCGCCGTCATCGAGGGCGATTGGGAGGTCCAATTGCCGGCCGCGATCACGCGGCAGCCGGCACGCTTTTCATTCAAGCGCGATCCCACGCTGAAGGTGCGCGGCGCGGCGTTGATCAATGGCCGGTCGATTGCCTTCGATGACATCACTGTGCGCGGCGAAGAATTCGGCGCGCGCATGCAGGAGCTGAAAGCGGGCGGCGAACGCATCCTGTTGCGCGGTTTGATCAACGGCTCGGCCATGAAGGGCACCGCGGAAATCGACGGCAAGGCGTTGCCATGGGCGGGCAGTCTACGGCCGAAACAGTAGCGTTTCCGACGTCGTGAAAGGGTGCGAATCCAGGCGCTTCGGATGGCGCCGCCCGGTTGATGACGCGGCCGTCGACTTCAATCCCGATGACGTCAATCCCGATTGCGCAGGAGCTTCTTCACACCGCGCGAAATCGCGATCTTTCCCTCGCGCTCGTAGGCTTCGTGATTGACCTCGATATCATCGAGGCGATAGAGATAGTTGACCATGAGGCCTGCCGCCTGCTTCATGCCACGCGAGGAACGATCTGCAAGCCAGTTGAGCCGCTCAAGCTGGGCGCCATTCCCGAGGTGAAAGCGGGCTACCGGATCGATCGGGCGCGGTGCGTCCTCCTCCATCTCTTGCACGAGATAACGCGCGCATAGCGAAGTCAGGATCGATTCGAGCTTTTGCGTCAGAACTTCATCGGTCAGGAAGTCCCGCGCGAGTGCGCTCGACAGCACTTCATGCGGATTATTCGATCCGGTCAGGGCGGCAAGCGCTTTGGGGTCGCAGGTATCGAACAAATCGGGTTCGCGCGCGTTAAGCCGCGCTTCGAGCCATTTGCGGAATCCCGGAATCGGCGAGAGGGTGGCAAATGTTCGCAGTCGCGGAAAATCCGAGATGAGCTGCTCGGCGACCCGCTTGATCAGGAATCCACCGAACGACACGCCGCGCAAGCCGTTCTGCGTGCTCGAAATCGAATAGAAAATTGCTGCTGTTGCCGCGCGCGGGTCGGCGGCGGGGGTCGATTCATCCAGCAGCACCTGAACGCTGGATTCCATATTCTGCACGAGCGCGATCTCGACAAAAACCAGCGGTTCATCGGGCATCCGCGGATGGAAGAACGCGTAGCAGCGCCGGTCCGAGTCCATGCGTTTGCGCAGGTCGCTCCATGACCGGATCTCGTGTACAGCCTCGTACGCAATCAACCTTTCCAGGAGCGACGCGGGTGAGTTCCATGAGATCCGGCGGAGCTCGAGATTGCCCACATCGAACCAGCTTCCGAGCAGTCCGAACAGCTCCTCGTCGAGCACTTCGAGTTCCGGAACGGATCGGAGGTAGCGCAAGACATCAGCCCGCAGGTCGACCAGGAACTTGACGCCATCGGGTAGCAGATTGAAATGCTTCAGGATCTTGATGCGCGGGCTCGACAAAGCCAGGCGCAGTCGGGTCTGGGCGCGTCGTCGCTCGGGACCGCTGCCATCGAGGTACGACCGGACTGCCCCGGCGACCTGCTCGTCATCGACCCCGAACTCGGACACCAGCATGCGAAGAAGCTCGCGCCGGCCCTCGTCGTTCAAATTGGCATAGAGCTCGGCGATCGTACCCACGCGATGCCGTGCCGACGCCTCGCCGCCGATGCCATCGAGGCATTCTTGAAAAGTGGCCCGCGCGAGGCGCAGCTGATCATGCGTAAGCGCCGCCGGCTCGGCGGTACTGGATCGGGATCGCAGCCAACCCCACAACTCGCGCATGCGCGAGAAAGGCGTATTGCGTCGCCCGTTGGTTTCGACGTTGGGTGCGGTCATTCCTGGGCTTGAATGCGAGAGCGGGCAACTGGAGAACGCGGGAATCGAGCGTGTAGTGTAGCCGCCCTCGACCATGAAAATCGCGATGAAAAGTCCCTGCTGCGTGGCGCTTTCGCAGGGGCACGGCACAACCGCATGAAATTGCGGGGTCGGCGGCTCATCCTATGAGCTATGCGCCCCGCTAAAGTTCCGTCATGGGTGCCGGGGTCGATTCGGGACGGCACGCAGCCAACGCCTGCGTTCGCCCTGGCTTTGATCGATATGGGAGAATGGAGAAATAGCCATGCAAATTGAAAAGAACATTGAAAACATCATGAACGAGAACAAGACCAAAGCGCTTACCGCGGCCCTTGCACAAATCGAAAAACAGTTCGGCAAGGGCTCGATCATGCGGATGAACTCCGAGGCGTCAAGGGATGTGCAAATCGTCCCGACCGGCAGTCTCGGCCTCGATATCGCGCTTGGCGTGGGCGGTTTGCCGCGCGGGCGGGTGGTCGAAATCTACGGTCCGGAATCATCGGGCAAGACCACGCTCACGATCTCCGTGATCGCCCAGGTGCAGAAGCTTGGCGGCACCGCGGCATTCATCGATGCCGAGAATGCGCTCGACCCAAAATATGCCGCCAAGCTCGGCGTCAACATCGATGAATTGTTGATCTCGCAGCCCGACACGGGCGAGCAGGCGCTGGAAATCGCCGATATGCTGGTGCGGTCGGGCTCGGTCGACGTCATCGTGATCGATTCGGTGGCGGCGCTCACACCCAAGGCGGAAATCGAAGGCGAAATGGGCGAGCCGCAAATGGGCCTGCAGGCGCGGCTCATGTCGCAAGCGCTTCGCAAGCTCACCGCCAATATCAAGCGCACCAATACACTGGTTATCTTCATCAACCAGATCCGCATGAAGATCGGCGTGATGTTCGGCAATCCGGAAACGACCACAGGCGGGAACGCGCTCAAGTTCTACGCGTCCTGCCGGCTCGATATCCGTCGGATCGGCTCGATCAAGAAAGGCGAAGAGGTGGTCGGGTCCGAAACGCGCGTCAAGGTGGTGAAGAACAAGGTCGCCCCGCCGTTTCGCGAAGCGATTTTCGACATCCTGTACGGCGAGGGGATTTCCCGGGAAGGCGAGATGCTGGAGCTTGGGGTCAACCATGGTCTCGTCGACAAGTCGGGTGCCTGGTATTCGTACAAGAAGGAACGCATCGGCCAGGGCAAAGACAACGCGCGCGAATTCCTGCGTGAGCACAAAGAGATGGCCGCGGAAATCGAAGCGAGGATTCGGGAAAAGGTCGGCGTTGCCAACCCGATCCTGCTAGCCGCCAATGGGGCGGCTGACGACGAGGCCGAAGAAGACTAGTCGAGGCGCGCGGATGGATGAATCGGACGGAGCCGGTGGCGCACGACGGAAGAAGCCGACGGTTTCGCTCCAGGGCCGCGCGCTGAAACTGCTGTCCGGTCGCGAGCATTCGCGGGCCGAGCTGACACGAAAGCTCTCGTTCCACGCGGAATCGGCGAGCGCCCTCAAGGCGGTGCTCGATGAGCTCGAGCGGCGCAACCTCCTATCCGATGCACGCTACGCCGATGCGCGTTCCCGGCAGCTCGCGCGCAAGTTCGGGCCGGCGCGCATCCAGCATGAATTGCGCTCAAAGGGGCTTGATCAGGAGACCGTGGAGCGGTCCGTCAATGCGGCAAAGCTCGGTGCGCTGGAAAGCGCGCGTGCCGTATGGACGAAGAAATTCGGCGCGGCGCCCACCGATGCGCTCGCGAAGGGCAAGCAGATGCGCTTCCTGCAGATGCGCGGCTTTTCGTTCGACATCATCCGCGCCGTGGTACCGCAGATCGGTGCCGAAACGGATGAATGACAATCTTCTTCCCCGAGCCCCGGCATGTCGAATCCCATAAGCGGATGGACGAGCGAAATGCGCGCCGCGTACCTTTATCGGGTACTGGCTGATGTCGAGGGTGCGTCCGCGCACGGGGGACTCTTCACCAAGCTTGCCGGTGAGGCCGAGAAGCAGGCACGGATCTGGGCAAGCGGTGCGAACGCGCGTGGCTTGACGGTTCCGACGGCATTTCGTCCCGATCAACGCACACGGGTCGTTGCACATCTCACGCGTCGTATGGGGCCACGCGCGATGCGGGTGGTGTTGGCGGCGATGAAGGTGCGGGGGCTGTCGATCTACGGGCATGGTGTTCCCGGACATCCTGCCCCGACATCGATCGAAGACATGGCCTCGCGCCACCGAGGGCTTGGTGCCGGCGGCAACCTGCGGGCGGCGGTATTCGGCGTCAACGACGGGCTCGTCTCCAACTTGAGCCTCATCCTTGGCATCGCCGGCGCCTCTTCATCGAACAGCACGGTGATTCTCGCAGGGGTAGCGGGCATGCTCGCTGGTGCCTTTTCAATGGCCGCAGGCGAATATGTGTCGGTGCGCTCCCAACGCGAGATGTTCGAGTACCAGATCGGACTCGAGCGCGAAGAGCTTGCGACCTATCCCGAGGAAGAAGCCGAGGAGTTGGCGCTGATCTACAGTGCCCGGGGGATGGATGAGGCCGATGCGATGCGCCTCGCCAAAGCCACCATCGCTGATCCTGCGTTGGCGCTGGACACGCTCGCCCGCGAGGAGCTCGGTCTCAATCCGGACGCGCTCGGTTCCCCGATCGCGGCGGCAATTTTCTCGTTTCTCGCGTTCGCGGCGGGTGCGGTCGTGCCATTGCTGCCATTCCTGCTATGGAACGGTGCGAGCGCGCTCCTCGTCGGTGTTGGCATGACCGCGGTGGCGCTCTTTGCGATCGGCGCGATGATCAGCCTGTTTACCGGACGCAGCGCGTGGCGCGGCGGCGCGCGCATGCTGGCGATTGGTGCCGCCGCGGGTGCAGCAACCTACGGGATCGGCGCGCTCCTTGGCGTTTCGCTTTCGTAGGCGGCGCCCAATGAGCCTGGTGCTTCATTCCGCGGCGGGTTTTCTCGTGTTGCATCTGATCGCGTGGGCGCTAAGCGAGGAGCGAACGCGTGTCGCCTGGAGAACCGTCCTCTCCGGCATGGCGCTCACGATTGCGCTGGCGGTGGTGCTATTGAAAGTGCCGGTGGTGGCGGATCTTTTCCGGGCCCTGAATGATGCGGTCGGCGCGTTGGAACGGGCGACGACCGCGGGCAGCGCATTCGTCTTCGGCTACCTTGGGGGTGGCCCATTGCCGTTCGACGAAAAATTCCCCGGCGCAAGTTTCGTGCTCGCGTTTCGCGCCTTGCCCCTGGTGCTTGTGATCAGCGCGCTGTCCGCCTTGCTCTTCTACTGGCGTGTGTTGCCGATGATCGTCCGCGCATTTTCCTTCCTCTTGCAACGAACCATGGGAATCGGCGGGGCAGAGGGCGTGTCGGCGGCGGCGAATGTGTTCGTCGGCATGGTCGAGGCACCGCTGTTCGTCCGACCGTATATCGCGGGCATGAGCCGCAGCGAATTGTTCGTGCTCATGACCTGCGGGATGGCCACGATCGCCGGAACGGTCATGGTGCTGTACGCGAGCATCCTCGCGACCACGGTGCCCGATGCGTTCTCGCATATCCTGATTGCGTCGGTGGTGGCGACGCCGGCCGCGATTGTCGTTGCCGTGTTGATGGTTCCGCCGGCAGCACGTGCGGACGCCGCGGATATCAAGCTCGACCAGCAGGCGCGTTCGTCGATGGATGCCATCACGCGCGGCACACTCGATGGTGTCGCGCTCCTGATCAATATCGTCGCGATGTTGATCGTGCTGGTGGCGCTCGTCCATCTTGCCAACCAGGGTCTCGGGGCGTTGCCGGCGTTTGGTGGTGCGGCCCTCACACTCGAGCGCATGCTTGGCTGGCTCATGGCGCCGGTGGTCTGGATCATGGGCATCCCGTGGTCGGAAGCCGCGGCCGCCGGCGCGTTGATGGGCGTGAAGACGGTTCTCAACGAATTCATCGCATTCATTGAAATGGCCAAGCTGCCCGCCGATGCGCTGTCGCCGCGCTCGAAACTGATGATGACCTACGCGTTGTGCGGTTTCGCCAATCTCGGTAGCCTCGGCATCATGATCGGCGGGCTGGCGAGCATGGCGCCCGAGCGGCGCACCGAAATCGTCACCTTGGGTGCCAAAACCTTGGTATCGGGAACGCTCGCCACCCTGATCGCCGGGGCGGTGGTGGGGATGCTGACTTAAGGGCCGTCGTGAAGCGATTGGCCGTCGAAGCGGGCGGCGGATATCGGGACCAGGATCCATCAAAGGAGATGCAGGATGGCGCTTGAGGGGAACATCAAGAATCTTGCCAGCTTCATTGGCAGCGAACTGCTGAATCCCCAGACGAGCTGGAATGTCGGGGCATTTGGGGCCATCGCGGAGTTTCATCATCAAGGCTCGCCTTCGCTTGAACCGGTTGCCCCGGCGCGCGGGCCGGCTTGGCTCGCAAGCATTACGGACGGCGGTGCGATCGGCTTGCATCTTGACCCAGACGCCCGGCCGATCGCCTATGAGATTCTGAGCGCCAGAGCGGGCCTTTGGCTTCATGGTGCAGCCATCTGTCTGCCGGAAGCGCGCGCGCGAATGGGTGCCCGCACCTGTGTCACCGCGCTTGGCATGGATGCCGAGGCGATTCGACCCGTCGATCGGGAAAGCGCGCTCTTCGATCTGGGTCTTGGCCTCGAATCGGTCGACTTTTGCGTGCGCACCAGCGACCCATTGCTCGTCAAGACGCTGGTCGAGCATGTGGGCAGACCGCTTCTTGGCAGCGATCGCCTCGTGGCGACGCTGAAGGAAGCCAGTCCGCATCGGGTGGCCCGTTCGCGTCTTGCGAGAGTCGAGGTCTTTCAGCCGATCGGGCGCGATGGCGGGGTGTCACCCGAAGGCCCGCATACCCATCTGTTGCCCGACTTGCTGCGCGTGCGTCGCACCCATGCGTCCACGCTACCGATCCCGCCGGGTTGGTTGCCGTGTGTGAGCCTGTATCCCATGAGTCCGGTGCAGGACGATCATGGACGGATCCGTCCGTTCGACGCTGGCGCGTATCGGCGCTTCGAAGCGTGGCTCGCGGAGTTTGGTGAACCTACGTACGTCGCCGCCAAGCGCGCGCTGTTCGAGCATGTGCGCGCGGGCCGCCTGCCGCACGACGTGCCACCGGCGACCACGCGCTTGACACGCAATGCGCGTCGCATCGCGGTGCGGCAGTTGGCGCATCTCGACGGGCCATCGCCGATCCTCGCTGCATGGCAATCGAAGATCGAGCCTGGCGAAGCACGTCCCACCTTGCATGCGCACTGACGTTCCTCATTACGCGATGCGTACCGATGTTTCGCCGGATGACATTCGCGCCGCCGCCAAGCGGATTGCGGGTCGGGTGCGTCAAACGCCGGTGATCACGCTGGAAGACGGTGCGTTCGGCTCGCCCGCGCGCGCGTGGTTGAAATTGGAATTGCTGCAGCACACGGGATCATTCAAGCCGCGTGGTGCGTTCAATCGCATGCTGTCGGCCGATGTCCCGGCGTCGGGCGTCATCGCGGCAAGCGGCGGCAATCACGGTATCGCGGTGGCGTTTGCGGCCCGGCAGTTGGGGTATCGCGCCGAGATATTCCTGCCCTCGAGCGCCTCGCCGGTAAAAGTCGATCGCCTGCGGGCGTTCGGTGCAGAGGTCGTGCAAGTGGGGGCCGAATACGCCGAAGCGTTCGCCGCGTCCGAAGCCCGTCGCAAGGAAAGTGGTGCGCTGAGTGTGCATGCGTACGATCAGCCGGAGACCGTCGCGGGTCAAGGAACGCTCGCGCTCGAATGGGAGCAGCAAACGGGCATGCCGGATACGGTACTTGTCGCGGTTGGCGGCGGTGGGCTGATCGCGGGCATCCTCCATTGGTGGCAACGTCGCGTGCGCGTGATCGGTGTCGAGCCGGAACGATGCGCCACGTTGTTCAAGGCGCGCGCCGCGAAGGGTCCCGTCGATATCGAAGTGGGTGGATTGGCGGCCGATTCCCTCGGCGCGCGTCGAATCGGTGCGATTGCGTTCGATGCCGCCCAGCGCTGGATCGACGATGTGGTGCTGGTCTCCGATGCGGCGATTGCCAAGGCGCAACGAACGCTCTGGAACAGTCTGCGGATAGCGGCCGAGCCTGGCGGTGCAACGGCACTTGCGGCGATGATCAGCGATGCGTATCGACCAGCCGCGAACGAAAGGGTGGGCATACTCGTGTGCGGGGGCAATGTCGACCCGGCGACGCTCACCGGCTAGCCCGTCGAGCGGTTGCCCGCATTCGCCGCTGTTAGACTCCCCGGCTGGACACAAGTCCGAGCGGATCACTCCGAGCGGATCACTGATTGGGAGAATGATATGACGGTCGTTGCGGCGCCTTCGCGCGCGCCGAGAGTCCTCAGCGCGTTGGCGATCGAGCAATTCCACCGGGATGGCTACTATTTCCCGGTCCGGGCGCTCCCCGAGGCGGACGCGCTGGCCTATCGCCGGCGCCTGGAAGAGCACGAGGCGCAGAGCGGTGGGCCGCTCGCGGGAAGCATGCGGCACAAGGCGCATCTGCTCTTCACCTGGCTATGGGATCTCGTGCATGACCCGCGCATTCTCGATCCGATCGAAGATATTCACGGCCCCAATCTATTTTGCTGGTCGACGAATTTTTTCATCAAGGAAGCCAACGATCCAGGCTTCGTCTCCTGGCACCAGGATGCCACCTACTGGGGCCTGTCCACCCCCGATGTGATCACCGCGTGGGTCGCGTTCAGCCCCGCGACGATCGAATCGGGTGCGATGAAGGTTGCGCCCGGCACGCATCGCGAGCAGCTTGCGCATCGCGATACGTTCAACAAGCTGAACCTGCTGACACGCGGGCAGGAGATCACCGTCCAGGTGGACCAATCGAAGGCGATCGACATGGTGGTCGCGCCCGGCGAGATGTCGTTGCATCATGTGTTGCTTTGCCACGGTTCGGAGCCGAATCTATCGAGCGACCGGCGCATCGGCTTTGCAATACGCTACGTTCCGACACATGTGCGGCAGATTTCAGGGGAGCGCGACAGTGCGACCCTGGTGCGCGGTGTCGATACGTTTCATCACTTCGATCATGAGACAGGCCCTGAATTCGATCTCAGTCCGGCGGCAGTGGCGCGGCACCAGGAGATCACGGGGCATCAGGCGAAGATTCTCTATCGCGGCACCGGGACGGAAAGCTTCGACAAGGTGGTTCGATCGTAGGGTGTATCGTTTGCCGGCGTGCGGCGATGGGCGAACGTCGCAGCTCCCGTCGAATTTGCATCCCATCCATTTTCAACGCAAAATCAAAATCCGAGCGGGTATGAGACACCGGACAATCGGTGTCCCGACCGCCACCGCCTCCCTTGCTATCGACCATGACATCCGCTGAAATCCGTTCGCAATTCCTGCAGTTCTTCGCCGATCGCGGCCACACGATCGTGGCATCGAGCTCGCTTGTGCCGGGCAACGATCCGACCTTGCTTTTCACCAACTCCGGCATGGTGCAATTCAAGGACGTGTTTCTCGGCAAGGATCAACGTCAATACAAACGCGCCACGACATCGCAGCGAAGCGTGCGCGCCGGCGGCAAGCACAACGACCTGGAGAATGTCGGCTACACCGCGCGGCATCACACGTTCTTCGAAATGTTGGGCAACTTCTCGTTTGGCGACTACTTCAAGCGCGACGCCATCAATTTCGCCTGGGAACTGCTGACCAAGACCTACGGTATTCCGACTGAAAAGCTCTGGACCACCGTCTATCAGGACGACGACGAGGCGTTCGACATCTGGACCAAAGAGATCGGCGTGCCGGCCAATCGTTGCGTGCGCATCGGCGACAAGCCGGGCGCCGGGCGGTACCAGAGCGACAATTTCTGGCAGATGGCCGATACGGGTCCCTGCGGTCCGTGCTCCGAGATCTTCTACGACCACGGTCCGGAGGTGGCGGGCGGCCCGCCTGGATCGCCGGAGGCCGATGGCGATCGCTATATCGAGATCTGGAATCTCGTGTTCATGCAGTACAGCCGCGACGACAAGGGCGTCCTCACGCCACTCCCAAAGCCGTGTGTTGACACCGGAATGGGGCTGGAGCGGATCGCGGCGGTGCTCCAGCATGTCCATTCCAACTACGAGATCGATCTCTTTCAGGCCCTCATCAAAGCGGCGGCCCGTGAAACGCGCACGAAAGACCTCGGTTCGAATTCCCTCAAGGTGATTGCCGATCACATCCGCGCCTGCTCGTTCCTCGTGGTGGACGGCGTGATTCCGGGAAATGAAGGACGCGGCTATGTGCTGCGGCGAATCATCCGGCGTGCCATCCGCCACGGTTATCAGCTCGGACAGAAGGAACCGTTCTTCCACCGCATCGTTCGAGATCTCGTCCACGCGATGGGGGCCGCGTATCCGGAGCTCGCGTCCGCCGAGGACCGCGTGGCACAGGTGCTGAAAGTCGAGGAGGAGCGCTTCGCCGAGACCTTGGAAAACGGCATGAAGGTGCTCGAAGCCGCCCTTCTGCGCGGCGCCAAGGTGTTGGATGGCGAGACCGCCTTCCAGCTCTACGACACCTATGGATTTCCGCTCGACTTGACCGCCGATATCGCGCGCGAGCGGGGTATCACGGTCGATCAGGCAGGCTTCGACGCTTCGATGGAGCGCCAGCGCGATCAGGCCCGTTCGGCCGGAAAATTCAAGATGGCGGCCGGCCTCGAGTATGACGGGGCGAATACGACATTCCACGGCTACGACACCTTGTCGCACGAGGGACGCGTGACGGCGCTTTATCGCGAGGGCGTGGCGGTTGATCATCTACGCACCAATGAGACAGGCGTGGTGGTGCTCGATCACACGCCGTTCTATGCGGAATCGGGCGGGCAGGTGGGGGACCGTGGCGAGATCACCAAGGGCGGCACATGCCTGACCTTGTTTCGTGTCAACGACACGCAGAAGGTTCAGTCCGAAGTATTCGGCCATCATGGCGAGGTCGTGAACGGGGAGCTTGCGATCGGCGATGTAGTTGTGGCCCAGGTCGACGCGCCGTCCCGCGCGAAATCCGCCTGGAATCACTCGGCGACCCATCTCATGCATGCGGCCCTGCGGAAGGTACTTGGCAACCATGTGCAGCAGCGGGGTTCGCTTGTCGATGAGCAACGCACGCGCTTCGATTTTTCGCATAACGAGCCGATGACGGAAGCGCAGTTGCGGGCGGTCGAGACCCTCGTCAATCGGGAGATTCAGCGCAACGTATCGGTGGGCGCGCGCGTAATGAAGTATGACGCGGCGATCAAGGCCGGTGCGATGGCGCTCTTTGGTGAAAAGTATGGTGACGAAGTGCGCGTCATCGGCATGGGCGAGTTTTCGACCGAGCTATGTGGCGGCACGCATGTGAGCCGGACCGGGGACATCGGTCTTTTCAAGATCGTGGCCGAAGTTGGCGTGGCGGCCGGGATCAGGCGGGTTGAGGCTGTGTCGGGGGAAGGGGCCCTCGCGCATGTGCAGTCGCAGGAGTCGCGGCTCGCCGAAGCCGCGGCGGCATTCCGATCGAACCCGTCGGAGGTGATCGAAAAGATCCAGCAGATGCAAGAGAACGTGCGAGCGCTCGAAAGGGAGCTTGCGCGACTCAAGTCGAAACTTGCTTCGTCGCAGGGCGATGACATCGCGGCGCTGGCTGTCAATGTGAAAGGCGTGATGGTGGTGGCCGCGTCGATGGACGGGGCCGACGTGAAGACCCTTCGCGAGACGCTCGACAAGCTGAAAGACAAGCTCAAGTCCGCGGCGATCGTCCTGGCGGCCACCGATGGCGCAAAGGTGAGTCTGGTTGCGGGGGTGACCGCTGATCAGACGGGCAAGGTCAAAGCGGGCGAACTGGTGAATCATGTCGCTACCCAGATTGGCGGCAAAGGTGGGGGGCGCGCCGATATGGCCCAGGCGGGTGGTACGGACGCATCGAAACTCCCCGCCGCGCTCGCCTCGGTTCGCGCCTGGGTGGAGCAGCGCGTTTGACGACGGACCTTTCTATGCGACGGCAGCGCGGTGCCTTCCTCGTTTGGTTCGTCGGCCTGGTCGTGCTCGCTGTTCTGCTGCTTGCGGGCTACACATGGCTGGTGGTGGCATGGAGCTATTCGACCGGCGAACGGGCGGGATGGGTCCAGAAGCTTTCGCACAAGGGATGGTTCTGCAAGTCGTGGGAGGGCGAGTTGTCGATGGTGTCGATGCCGGGCACCACGCCCGAGAAATTCCTGTTTTCCGTTTGGGACGACAAGGTCGCCGAGGAGATCAACCGCAACATGGGCAAGCGCGTGTCGCTGCACTATGAAGAGAAAGTCGGGATTCCCACGAATTGCTTCGGCGAGACGCGCTATTTCGTCACCCGGATCAACGTGGTGGATCAGATTCAACTAGGCCCGGGTGCGATGGTTCCGGCGACGCCCGGTGCAGCGCCGTCACCGGGCTCGGGTACGCCTGCAACAGAGTCGTCCACACCGCCGGCGGTTCGCGAAGGATCGGCAAAATGAAGATCAATGGCATCAGAGTGACACGATGGCTCGATCATTGACGGGTGAGAAGAACGTTCTCGGTGGCGAGTTGCTCGCATGCAGCTATGCGCCGGTGACCGGCTATTTTCGTGATGGCTGCTGCGCCACGCATGAAGCGCAGGGCGTCGCGCATCTGGTGTGCGTCAAGGTCACCGCGGAGTTTCTCGAGTTCTCCAAAGGTCGGGGCAACGATCTCAGCACGCCGCGGCCCGAACTACGCTTCAAGGGGCTTGCGCCCGGCGACCGCTGGTGCCTGCATGTGTTGCGCTGGGTCGAAGCGTTCGAAGCATCGATGGCGCCTCGCGTTGTTCTTGAAGCCACCCATGAGCAGGCGCTGAAGTATGTGGCGCTCTCCGCGCTGAAGGCGCACGCGCTCGACGTGCATTGAATCGGTTGTACGGCTTCGATCAGGCCGGGACGTGCCCTCGAAGTTCTAGAACCCGATCCGCACTTTCTTCGCGCCGCGCGGCTCGGCCACGTCATCATTCTGGATCTGGTCGTGCGCGGCGAGCTTTGCATTACCGAAGGCGGCCAGAAGTGTGCGGCGCATCTCGCGTGGCGCGTAACCTGCCAGCCGGTCAAGGACCGAAGGATCGAGTTCCGGCGGAAACTGCTTGCCCCACTCATGCGCGTCCCGGATTTCGGTATAGATGCTGGCGGCGATCCGCATCGCGCCGGCGTGATCGGGGGATTCGATTTCGTACACATTCATCCGATTGAGGATCGGCTCGGGGATGCGCGAGGCGTCATTCGCGGTCGCGATCCACGTCACACCCGATGCATCGATCGGGATGTCGACGAATTCGTCTATGAACGCTCGCGCGGTGTCGTGTTCGAGCAGCGTGTAGAGGGAGCCCAGCGGGTCGTACTGATGGTCGCCGCCCGCTTTGTCGATTTCGTCGATCATCATCAGCGGATTGGCGTATCGGCCGCTGAACAGCGTCTCGAAGACTTTGCCCGGCTTCGCGTTTTTCCACTGCGACGAGGATCCGGACAATACCCAGCCGGCCGTCATGGAGCTCATCGAGATGAATCCGAAGCCGGTGGAGAGCAGATCGGCGATCTTGCGACCGAAGTGTGTCTTGCCGATGCCCGGTTCGCCCAATAGCAACATCGGCTGGATTTCGAGGGCGTCGTTTGACGAAGTGCAGAGCGCCAGTTGCTTTCTGATGTCGTCCAGCACTTCATGGAAATTCGGCAGCTCGTCGTAGAGCGCGTGCATGGCGGGGATGCCCGAGGGTTTCACCGTAAAGCGGGTGCCGCCCGCCCTGATCATGCGCTCGTAGGTGACCTTCAAGGCTTCATTTGCCGAACTCGGCAGCTCCGAGAGCGCATGCTCGACGGTGGCGACGCTGTACACGTCCTTGAATCCTGCGATCGGCAGGGTGGTGGGCAACGAGACTGCGGTGCTCATGATGCCTCCATGCTGGTTGCTGGATGACCGTACCACTTGAATCGGTCGCGCTCAAGCCTGCATGAAGGGTTGAAACGTTTGGCAGGCTCTATCGACCGACTTTACTTCGCCGGATTGCGACTTATCCCCGGCCGGCGAGCCATGTAGCACTCACCGCGCTTTGCTGCTATCCATGATCTGGTCCAACGCCTTGCGGCCTTCATGTGACCATGAGTCGCGCGGGCGGGTCCCCCGGTTCACAATATCGGCGATCCTCGCAACCGAATCGGCGCGGCTTGAGGGGTGGACGAGACCGCGTGGAAGAGACCGGGCGCCCGGGCACAGAAGGCCGGGCACAGAAGGCCGGGCACAGAAGGCCGGGCAAAGAAGGCCGTGAAAACGCCGGGATTGCCATATCGTGGCCGATCGTGCTTGAATGCGGTCTCGATAGGGACGGCACATGACACGCTTCGGCCGATTTGCGCATGAGTATTTTCGATTTCCACGCCGGGTGGCGGAAGGAATCGGCTAGCGATTGCTGTCTTATTCCAGGAAAACCGCCAGCGCCACCGCCTGGCGGTTTTTTTTCGCGCCAAGGGGCATCGCGAAAAGTCTGACGGATCGGGAAGATCTTGCGAAGCAAAGGGGAGCACCATGACAGCGATGCACGAACCATTTCAATCCACCACGCCGGCTGACCGCACGTCGCGGACCGACGACGAACGTATCGAGGGGGTCGTTCCCCTGCCGCCGCCGGAGCACTTGATTCGGTTCTTCCCGATCGACGGTACTGCGGCGGAGTCCTTGATCGCCGACACGCGCCTCCGGTTGCGCGAGATCCTGCAAGGAAAATCGGACCGGCTGCTCGTGATCGTCGGCCCCTGTTCGATCCATGATCCCGATGCGGCGGTCGAATACGCGGAGCGGCTCGCCACGGAGCGCGGACGGCTCGCCGCGGATCTGGAAATCGTCATGCGGGTGTACTTCGAGAAACCCCGCACCACGGTGGGCTGGAAGGGCCTCATCAACGACCCGTACATGAACGAAAGTTTTCGAATCAACGAGGGCTTGCGGATCGCGCGTGATCTGCTGGTGCGGATCAACCAGCGGGGGGTTCCGGCAGGATCGGAATTTCTCGATACGATCTCACCGCAGTACATCGGCGATCTGATCAGTTGGGGGGCGATCGGGGCGCGTACGACCGAGTCGCAGGTGCATCGTGAGCTCGCCTCGGGCATCTCCGCGCCGATCGGTTTCAAGAACGGCACCGACGGCAACGTCCGAATCGCCATCGATGCGATCCTGGCTGCGCAGCGGCGCCATCATTTTCTGTCGGTGCATAAGAACGGCCAGGTCGCCATCGTCGAGACCCGCGGTAACGACGACTGCCACATTATTCTTCGGGGCGGGAAAGAGCCGAATTTCGATGCCGCAAGCGTTCAAGCGGCCGCCGGCGCACTCACCAAGGCGAAGCTTCGCGCGAAGTTGATGATCGATTTCTCGCACGCCAACAGCCAGAAAGACTACCGGCGGCAGACCGAAGTCGGCGCTGCGGTGGCGCAGCAGATCGCAGAGGGCAGCGACGCTATTTTCGGTGTGATGATCGAATCGCACCTCAAGGCGGGGCGGCAGGACCTCACGCCCGGACGAGCCCTTGTCTACGGTCAGAGCGTCACCGACGGGTGCCTGGGCTGGGAGGAGACGGTTCCGCTGCTCGAACGCCTGGCCGAGGCAGTGCGTTCACGGCGGCAGCGATGAGCATTCGAGGCCTCGATTCGGCATAATAGGGTCGCAATGGCTGAAACCACCGAAGACATCAAACTCCCGCAGCTCGAATCGTTAGGCGATGCGACGCGCCTTGCCGGCAGGATCCACGGCATGACGCTCTATTCGCCGATGCTCGAGAATTTCAATCTGCCTGAGATCCGGTTACTTTCGCACTTCATGCAGGTGTTTCGCGCCGCGCCCGGTGTCGAGATCATCCGCGAAGGCGAGCCGGGCGATTTCATGATGCTCCTGATCGAAGGTCGGATCGAAGTCTTCAAGCAGGACAAATGGAATGCGCCGCGTCTCATCGCGGTGCTCGAAGCAGGTGCGACGCTTGGCGAGATGTCCATGATCGACGGGGAGCCGCGCTTCGCGTCGTGCATGGCCTCCGAGCCCGCGATGGTGGCGGTCCTCTCGCGCGAGTCGCTCGCGCGCATCATCATCGAGCAGCCCATGCTCGGGGCGAAAGTTCTCATGGAACTCGCGCTGATGCTCTCGCAGCGATTGCGGCAGACCAGTTCGCGTCTCGTGTCGTTTCTCGACAAGCAACGAGAGCTGCAGGAGCAGGTGCAGGGGCCTGGGTTCATCTAGGCGTTTTCGCGCGCCCCCGGTGTCGATGAAGCCGCGGCAATTCCCGGCGCTCTGGTAATCCCTTTCCGCTGTGGCACAATACGCCGCCCGTTGATCCACAGCGGCGGGCGCGCACTGTGTGTTGCCGCAGAGCGAGCGAGATCGAGAACACCACAGGACAGTCAAGCCGCGCTGACGGACGCCGTTGCAGCGACGGGCTACAGGGTTTCAAGCAAAGGGGGAAACATGCAAATCAAGAACGGCAAGGACTTCTGGGCCGGCCTGATGTTCATGGTATTCGGGCTCGGGTTCATGATCGTTGCTATCAACAATTACGCGATGGGCACCGCGGTGCGAATGGGGCCGGCGTACTTCCCCACGATGCTGGGTGGCCTTTGTGCCGTCCTCGGTGGCTTGGTACTGTTTCGCTCGTTCGTTTCGAAATTCCATTTCACCCTCAAGTTCATGCCGTTTCGCTGGCTCCCGCTCATCGTGGGCCTCGCACTTGCCGTGCTTGCCTATACCATCAAGGGGCCAGCCGGTGGCGGGTTCTGGTACCAGATCGTTCTTGCCTGTTGCATTATCGCGTTGACTGGCGCGTTCGGGCCGCCGCATCTTTATGTGATCCTCTCCGCCGTGGTCGTGTTCGCCTATGTGCTGAAACCGCTCGGACTCTACCTGTCGACGATCATTCTAATCGTCATCAGCCGCGCGCAAGGCGAAGACTTCAAATGGGGCGATGTCCCTAAGTCGGTCGTGTTCGCACTGGTGGCAATCGCTATCCACCTGGGGGTCTACAAGGGGCTGGCCCTTTGGATCGGGCTCGGTTGGGGAATGACGGTCACTTCGGTCGCATCGATTCTCGCGATTATCTTGATCGGCCAGCGCATGAAAGGGATGGAGCTTGGCGCCTTGTCAGCCGTGCTTGGCATCTTTTGCATCTCCGCGTTCGTCTTCGGCCTGGGCCTGCCGTTCAATGTCTGCCCCGACGTGCTAGACGATGTCTGCCGCAAGATCGGACTGGGGAAATAGGCCATGGAAGCACTGCTCGCTAATCTGGGACTGGGATTCTCGGTTGCCCTTTCGCCGATCAATTTTCTTTACTGCTTCATGGGGGTGGTGCTCGGGACGCTGATCGGCGTACTGCCCGGAATTGGTCCGGTCGCAACGATCGCGATGTTGTTGCCGGTCACGTTCACGTTGCCGCCGATCTCGGCGCTCATCATGTTGGCGGGGATCTACTACGGCGCACAATATGGCGGTTCGACCACCGCAATTCTCGTCAATCTCCCAGGCGAATCTGCGTCCGCGGTGACCACCATCGATGGATACCAGATGGCCAGACAGGGGAGGGCCGGCGCGGCGCTGGGGATTGCCGCGATCGGGTCGTTTTTCGCCGGCTGCGTGGCAACCGTCATTATTGCGTTGTTCGCGCCCCCATTGGCCGAGGTCGCGCTGAAGTTCGGTCCCGCCGAGTATTTTTCGCTGATGGTGCTGGGCCTGGTCGCCGCGACGGTGTTGGCTCACGGTTCGCTCATCAAGGCGATCGCGATGACCATTCTTGGTCTCTTGATGGGGATCGTCGGAACCGACGTCAATTCAGGGGTAGCGCGCTTCAACTTCGGCGTATCCGAATTGTCGGATGGCATCGGCTTCGTGGCGGTCGCGATGGGCATGTTCGGTTTCGCTGAAATCATTGCTAATCTCGATCAAAAAGCGAATCGAGATGTGTTCGTCGCGCGGGTGACCAATCTATTGCCGACCTGGGACGACATCAAAGTCTGTACTCCCTCGATCCTGCGAGGCACCGCGCTCGGTTCGGCGCTTGGAATCTTGCCGGGCGGCGGGGCGCTGTTGGCGGCATTCGCGGCCTATGCGCTCGAGAAAAAATCCGTCAAAGACGCCTCGCAATTCGGCAAGGGCGATATTCGCGGCGTCGCGGCACCGGAAGCGGCGAACAACGCCGGTGCGCAGACATCATTCATTCCGCTCCTCACCTTGGGCATCCCGTCCAATCCGGTCATGGCACTGATGATCGGTGCAATGATGATTCAGGGAATCGCCCCCGGCCCGCAGGTCATGACCGAGCGCAAAGAGCTCTTCTGGGGAATGATCGCAAGCATGTGGGTCGGCAACCTCATGCTGGTGGTGCTGAACCTGCCGCTCATCGGGATGTGGGTGAAGCTCTTGTCGGTGCAGTACCGGATCCTCTATCCCGCGATCCTGCTGTTCTGCTGCATCGGCGTGTTCAGTATCAACAACTCCAATTTCGACATTCTGCTCACCGTAGCCTACGGCGTGTTCGGCTACATCTGCGTGAAACTCGAATGTGAACCGGCACCGTTGATCCTTGGCTTCATTCTCGGGCCGATGATGGAGGAGAACCTGCGGCGCGCGATGTTGTTGTCGCGTGGCGATCCGGTCGTGTTCTTCACGCGGCCGATTTCGGCGGTGTTGCTGGGCGTCGCGATCCTCCTGTTGTTGATGATGTTGGCGCCTGCATTTAAGAAGACGAGAGAAGAAGCGTTCGTGGAATAGCGGCGCACTCTGCAACCCCGAAGAGCCCCGCATTCGCGGGGCTTTTTGTTTCGGCGCGGGCATCCGCGGCCCCATGAATTTCTTGCGGCCGAGCCGGTGCCGGCATGCCATCCCGGCACCTTCGATGCCGCCCTGGCGCGGGTTGCGCGAGGCGCCCTAGGCCCTGTTAGACTCGCGCGAGCACACGGGCAGAACCACGCAGCGGCGAGATCGATCATGCGCGATGTCGATATCTACCAGCACCAGAGTTTCGGCAACCGGATGGGCTTCGGCCAACGGGTCGGCCTGGTGATCGTTGATTTCACGGTCGGCTTCAATGACCCGAACTGGTTCGGCGGCGGCAACATTGACGCGGCCATCAAGCGTACGGTGGGCTTGCTTGCCTTCGCGCGGAAGTCCGCCATGCCGATCGCGCATACCAAGGTGATCTACGCGAAGGACGGATCCGACGCGGGTGTGTTCACGCTGAAGGCACCGCGATTGAAACTGCTGACCAGCGACAATCCCATTTCGGAAATTGTCCCGGAGCTCTCACCCGATAACGGGGAGCTCGTGATCTCGAAGACCCAGGCTTCGGCTTTCTTCCATACCGGGCTCTCGGCGTGGCTCGCGTTTCGGCGCGTCGATACCATCATCGTGGCCGGCTGCACGACCTCCGGATGTATCCGCGCGACGGTCGTGGATGCAGTGAGCCATAACATCCGTCCGATCGTGGCGCGTGACTGTGTCGGCGATCGCGCGATCGGACCCCATGAAGCGAACCTGTTCGACATGCAGCAGAAATATGCCGACGTGATGGAGCGGGACGAGATCGTCGGGGCACTTTCGGCGATCCCGTAAAGCATTCACCGCAGGGGACGCAGAGGACGCAGGCAAATCCGGGAAATGGAAAACGGGATAAGGGAAACGGCAATCTTGTTCACCCTTCACCCATCGTTTTTCCCCTGCGTCCTCTGCGTCCCCTGTGGTGAAGAATTTTTTTATGGTCTATAGAGTATGGAGTATGAACGTCCTTATCTCAGGCGCCGGCCCCGTCGGCCTCACTGCCGCACTTGTTCTGGCGCGCTCCGGCGTTCCTGTCACCGTCTTCGAGCGCAACGCCGATTTGGCCGAGGATCTGCGCGCCTCGACCTGGCATCCGCCCACGCTCGACATGATGGGCAAGCTTGGACTGATCGACGATATCCTGCGGGCCGGTCTGATCGCCCGCTATACCCAACATCGCGACCGCAGGTCGGGCCAGATCGCCGAATTCGACATGGAGCTGTTGCGGGGCGAGACCGAGCATCCGTATCGCGTGCAATACGAGCAGTTCAAGTACACGCGTCTCGTTCATCGCCATCTGAGGCAATTTCCCCATGCGCGGATCGTGTTCGGCGCGAAAGTGACGGCGCTCACGCAGTCCGCGGACGAGGTCGCATTGACCATCGAGTCCGCGGCGGGAACCACAACCCATCGCGGAGAATTTGCCATCGGTGCCGATGGCGCCTGGGGTGCGGTCCGGCAGGCGGTCGGGGTGGATTTCGAGGGCTTGACGTTTCCCGAGCGCTTTTTCGTGGCGACCACCACGTTCGATTTTTCGGAGGTCATCGATCGACTCTGCTTCGTCAACTATCTTGCCGACATCGACGAGTGGTTGGTGCTGTTGCGTGTGCTCGGTTCATGGCGTTGCCTGTTCCCGACCGGACCGGACGAGTCGGACGATCAGATCTTGTCCGATGAGCGTACCGAGGCGCGGTTGCAGGCGGTGTGGCCTCGGAACACGCGTTACGAGACGATCCATCGCACGTTGTATAGCGTCCATCAGCGTGTCGCGGCCCGCTATCGCGTAGGGCGCGTGTTCCTCGCCGGGGACTCGGCGCATCTGAACAATCCGCTTGGCGGCATGGGCATGAACGGCGGGTTGCACGACGCCATCAATCTCGCCGAGAAGCTGGTTGCGATCGAAAGGCGGGAAGCGGATTCCGGCATCCTCGATCTCTATGAACGCGAGCGGCGCCCGGTCGCGATCGACTACATCAACGCCAATACCGCGAGAAACCGCAAATTGATGGCAGAACAGGATCCGGTCGAACGCAAGCGAGCGCAGGACGATCTTTGCCGGCAGGCGGAGAATGCGGTCAAGGCGAAGGCGTTCCTGATGAAAAGCTCGATGATCGAAGCGCTGCGGGCATCCTCGGCGCACTCGACATGACATTGCACAGCCACCATCCAGAAGGAGAAATCAATGAGCGCGGCAACCCGTAAGCGTCTGGCCGAACGAATGCGCAATCCCGAGCTGATCGTGGCGCCGGGCGTATTCGATGGCGTGTCGGTACGCATCGCCGATCGCATGGGATTCGATTGCCTTTACATGACCGGCTATGGGGTCGTCGCGTCCTATCTTGGGCTGCCCGATGCGGGCATCGCCACATTCAGCGATATGGTGAACCGCGTCGGCATGATCGCAAGCCATGCAAAAACGCCTTTCATCGCCGACGGTGATACCGGCTATGGCGGATTGCTGAATGTTCAGCAGACCGTGCGCGGTTACGAGGCGGCAGGTGCCTGCGGGATCCAGCTCGAGGATCAGGAGTTCCCGAAAAAATGCGGTCACATGATGGGTCGTCGCGTCATTCCGACGCAAGACATGGTGGCGAAGGTGAGAGTCGCCGTTGAATCGCGAAGCGACAAGGATTTTCTGATCGTCGCCCGCACGGATTCCCGTACGACATTCGGGATCGACGAGGCCCTGCGTCGCGGTGAGGCATACCTGAAAGCCGGTGCGGATGTCATTTTCATCGAATCACCGGAATCGGTCGATGAGATGCGAAAAATCTGCGATACGTTCAAAGGCGTGCCGACCCTTGCCAACATGGTCGAAGGGGGGCGCACGCCGGTGCTCGATGCCAAGTCGCTGCAAGAGCTGGGCTATCGGATCGCAATCTTTCCAGGCACCGGATTCCTCGCTGCCGCCAAGGCGATCGAGTTGGCGTACACCGATCTCAAGAAACATGGATCGACCACCAAGCTGTCCGTTCCAGTCTATGACTTCAAATCGTTCAGTGCCTTGATGGGCTTCGATTGGGTCGCCGAGTTCGACAAGAAATATCGCGGGATCGATGAGGGGTGAAGGGTGGAGGGTGAAGGAAAGCGGGAAACGGGAAAGCGGGAAACGGGAAACGCCAATCGTCGGGCAACCGTCCGGTCGGCCGCTCGTAGAGCGTTACGCCAACACAAGGAGCCTCCGGTTTGAATCAGCCGCGTACGTTGTTCGACAAGCTGTGGGATGCGCATAGGATTCGCGAGATTGCGCAAGGCGTCGACCTTCTTGCGGTCGATCGGCACCTGTATATCGATCTGCACAGCCTCTTGTTCGCGGATCTGGAAAAACTGGGGCATCCCGTTCGCAATCCGGAGATGACCTTCGCTGTCCCCGATCATGTGGTGTCCACCATACCGGGACGAACGGGTGGCAATGCCGAATGGAGCGAGCGTTATATCAGCGCGCTGCGCCAAGCCGCGCGCAAACACGGCATCCGCTTGTTCGATGTGAATGATGACGGCCAGGGGATCGTGCATGTCATCGGGCCCGAGCTCGGCCTGACGCAGCCTGGGTTGCTGCTGCTCTGCGGCGATAGTCACACCAGCACGCACGGCGGATTGGGCGCGTTGTCATGGGGAATCGGCGCATCGGAGGTGATGCATGTGCTGGCAACGCAGACGATCGTCCAGCGCAAGCCGAAGCGGATGCGCGTGCGATTCGAAGGCCGACTGCCCGCCGGGGTCGAGCCGAAGGATCTCATCCTGCATCTCATTGGTCGGATCGGTACCGCGGGCGGCACGGGTTACGCCGTGGAGTACGCAGGAAGCGCGATCCGGGAGATGGACGTTGAAGGCCGCCTCACGATCTGCAATCTTTCCATTGAGCTTGGCGCAAAAAGCGGATTGATCGCACCGGATGACAAGACGATCGATTTCGTTCGCGGGCGCCAGTTCGCGCCCAAGGGTGCCGATTGGGACCGTGCCGTCGCGCAGTGGCGAGCACTCGCTTCCGACGATGACGCCCATTTTGAACGTGAGCTCGCGGTCGATGTTTCCGGGCTTTCTCCGCAAATTACCTGGGGAACGAGTCCAGAGGACGTGATCGGTGTCGCCGACCGCATTCCTGATCCCGATGATGCGGCGGATGACGATCGCAAACGGTCCATGCGTGCAGCCCTCGATTACATGGGCTTGACACCGGGGCGTCCGTTGGCCGGAACGCCGGTGGACTGGGTGTTCATCGGCTCATGCACGAACAGTCGGATCTCCGACTTGCGGTCGGCCGCGGCGGTTGTGCAAGGAAAAAAAGTCGCATCGAATGTCAAAGCGTGGGTCGTCCCGGGTTCGAAGTCGGTGAAGCGCCGCGCCGAAGCGGAAGGGCTCGATCAGGTCTTCGTCCAGGCCGGGTTCGAGTGGCGTGAGCCGGGATGTTCGCTATGTGCCGGCGCGAACGGCGAGACGGTTGGACGCGGCGAGCGATCGGTGTCGACATCCAATCGCAACTTCGTCGGGCGCCAGGGACCGGGCGCACGCACTCATCTGGCAAGTCCCGCGATGGCGGCGGCGGCTGCGATCGCGGGCTGTATCACCGATGTTCGAACCGGGACCGATTCACGGTCCATCCGGGGGCACTGATGGAAGCATTTACGGTGCACACCGGCGTCGCTGTACCGCTCCTCATGCCGAACATCGACACCGATGTGATCATTCGGATCGATCGGATCGCGAAGTATGCGCGGGACGGTCTTGGGCCCTTCGCGCTCGAAGCCTTGCGACGCCTTCCTGACGGTCGCGAAAACCCCGATTGCATTCTCAATGCGCCGGCGTATCGCGCCGCGTCCATTCTCCTGGCGGGCGACAACTTCGGATGCGGCAGCTCGCGCGAGAACGCGGTATGGGCGCTGAGGGCAATGGGCCTGCGTGCGGTCATCGCACCGAGTTTCGGTGAAATATTCTTCGGTAACTGCTTTCAGAACGGGATGCTGCCGATCCGGCTGGCCAAAGAGATCATCGAATCATTGGCAAGTGAGATCGTGAAGCAGCCCGATCGTGCGCGGCTCACCATCGATCTCCGGCGCCTTCACATCGTGTCACCCGGAGGTCACGCGATCCCGTTCGAGATCGAGCCGCTCCGGCAGCGAATGCTGCTCGAAGGGCTCGATCAGATCGCGCTCACGCTGTCGTATGAAGCAGACATCGCGAACTATCAACAGCGCGATTGCGAGGCGCGGCCCTGGCTCTATGGAACGCGGTAACGGGCTCCTGCTGACCGGCACTCAACGTTTTTTGCCCAGCATCGTGCCGCGACAAGTGCGTGCGCTGCACGCGCAAAAGAAGCGCTTGCGGTTCTTCGCGTTGTGCGGTTCGCCCAGGATGATGTTGTAGTCGTAGGTGAGTTCGTCCCCGGGTTTGATATCGCGGATCGCCTCGATGAACACGCGTCCCTCCTCGTCTTCCGACGATTCGCAGTTCGGCTTGCAGCCATGGTTGATCCAGCGCGCCGAATTGCCGTTCCGGTTCGCGTCGATGACCTTCGCGCCCTCCACAAGAAATAAAAACGTGTGATACGGTTTCGTCTCATCGAGATCGGGGTAGCGGCGATCCGCCTCCTTCTCGCTGATCACGAGCCCCTTGTATTCGACGATGGGCTCGCCTTTCTTGATGAGTGAACGCGCGAACACACCTTTGCCATGAATCGAAGAATTACGAACGACAAAGCGTGGCCCGCGCAATTTACGCAAGCTTGACATTGAATCCCCTAGAATCGATTGAACAACACGGGTGGATGGGATGGCGCGCGATGGTAGCTAAAAACGTAACGATCAGGTTGGCGACCGCAGATGATGCCTTTGCGATCGCATCGATGTCGCGAGACCTCATCGAAACCGGCCTCCCCTGGACGTGGACGCCCGAGCGCGTCACGCGCAACATCCGCAACCGCAACATCACGACGATAGTCGGTTGCGATGGCGAAGAAGTCGTCGGCTTCGGGATCATGTATTTCGGCGACGAAGATTCGCACCTGAATCTCATCGCGGTCGAGCCGGTCTATCAGCGATCCGGGCTCGGGCAGCGCCTCATCGATTGGTTCAAGCAGTCCTGCTATGTCGCGGGCGTTGCCAGAATCGATGCGGAGCTTCGCATCACCAACCGATCCGCCCGCGCCTTTTATCGCAAGTGCGGCTTTCGCGAGCGCGCGTTGATGCCTGGTTACTACTCGGGTGTCGAGACCGCCGTCACGATGACCTTGCCGCTTCGACCGGGTGTCTGATACGGGATCGATCGCGGCGGCCGCTCTTGAGAAGTCGCCGCCCATCCTCACCAGAAGTTGTGGCAGTCCCCAACATACATCACCGGACCGGTCGGCAACCCCGTCGGGGATCCGCCGGCGCGCTCCAGGCTGATCGCGAGCTTCGGAAAGTCCGTCAGCGATTTGTCAGCAACCGCCGCGAGTTTCATCGTTCCTTTTTCGGTGATTGGCACAAGACCTAACGACTTCGGCGCAACGTCCTGCCGCGCGGAAAGCCCCCAGAGCTCATAGCGCTGACCGGACGGCAGCGACTCCATCCCGACATTCTTCACCCATAACTCGTCGGCCGTTCGTGCGGCATAGGCGACAAACCTGACATTCCCCTTTGTGTCTTCGAGGATCGCAATGTAGGAGGGTTGCATCTTCTTGGACGCCTCAGCGACCGCCTGGAAGATGCCGCGATCAACCTCATCGCGAATATGGGCCGGCATCACGAACGCCATGGCCCCGACCAGCGCGGCCGCGAAGCCGGCGGCGGCAAGGCCCCAATTGCGCCAGAACGGGAGGCTATCCCACGTGGTTGAGCGCCGCGTCGCGACGGGCTTGCCGCCACCTTGCCGCAGCCGCGATTCGATCCCTTGCCACACTCGGCGGGGGGGGCGAATGGGCGGCACAGCGGCCGCCATCGGCGCTAGGCGCTCTTGCCACTCGGATACCGTACGCCTGAGCGCCGCATCATCGCGCATCCAAACCTCGAAGCGCTGACGTGCCCGACCGCGCAGCGTGCCGAGCACATACTCGGCTGCGAGGCGGTCCTGCAGTTCAGGTTTCCCGCGAAGGTTCATGCTGCCATTCCGTGGCTCGTCACTCCAGACATCCCTTCAACCGCTCCAAACCGCGCCGCACCCAGGTCTTCACCGTTCCAAGCGGGTGATGCAGCCGCGCCGACAATTCCGTGTGCGACAGTCCCTCATAGAACGCGAGCACGATCACCTCGCGATGCTTGGCATCGAGCGTCTCCAGGCACCGGGACAGATTCTTCGCCTCGGTGAGGCTCTGCAAGATGTCGAGCGGTCCCGGATCATCGCTTGGTACGCCGTCAATGAAACTGTGACCATCCTCGTCGTCCGCGGCGGTCGAGATCTCGATGCGAGGACGGCGCAGCCAATCGAGGCAACGATTGCGAACGATCGATGTGATCCAGGTCATCGGCGCCGACAGGGCCGCGTTATAGCCCGCCGCGTTGTTCCAGATGCTGATGTAGCAGTCTTGCAGCACCTCCTCCGCCAAGTCTTCACGCCTTAACATACGTAAGGCGAGCGAAAACAGTTTCGGGGAAGTGGCCTCATAAAGGCGAGAAAATGCGCTTTCGTCCCGTTCGGCGCAGGCACGGAGCAGCCGGCCGAACTCGCTTTTGGCCTGATCGTCCATCAAATCAGGGTCCGCGGACGCTTTTCCCGGGCTGCCAGAGCACATCGCCTCGACCGGCGTGGCGATTGAGCGCTCGCCCGAGGACAAACAGCAGGTCCGACAGGCGGTTGAGATAGATGCGCCCGGCGGTGGAGACTTCGTCCGTATCGGCAAGCGCGACCAGTGCGCGCTCGGCCCGCCGGCATATGGTGCGCGCCAGATGGGCCGCGGCGGAAGCGCGTGATCCGCCAGGCAGGATGAATTCTTTCAGCGGAGGCAGATCAGCGTTGAAGCGGTCGAGCAGCGACTCCAGTCGCCCCACATGATCATCCGTGAGCGCGACGCGACCGGGGATCGAAATCTCGCCGCCGAGATCGAACAAGTCGTGTTGTACGCCTTCGAGTGCCACCCGGATGTGATCCGGCACATCTTCTGTGAGCACGACCCCAAGCGCGGAATTGAGCTCGTCAATGTCGCCCAGGGTTGCGATGCGAAGATGGCTTTTCGATACGCGCGAACCGTCGCCAAGGCCGGTTTCCCCGGCATCGCCGGTGCGCGTGTAGATCTTCGAAAGGCGATGTCCCATGCGTCCCCCGCAGCGAATTGAACGACTATATTACGTGGAAATTCGGCGGCTTTGTCCGCGTATGCACGAACGATGCGCCGATCTTGGCGCGGTCGCAGGAAGTTGCATCCGGCCGTGGCGATCGTGCGTAAGTGGAATCAGCACTGCGGGAACTGGTGCGCTCAAATGGTTCGTTCGGGCTGACCGGGGCGTGATCGGCGGGGCGTAAATCGATTGTGCTATGGTGCCCGGGGGACGAACCGGCCGCGCCAGACGGCGACGCAGAGCAGCAGGGGGATCAACAGGCTGTGGCCGGGCGCACCCTTGACGAATCGAGCGTGCCGCGAACAATTTCAAACATAGAGGACGCACTGATGTCAAAGGGGAAGCTGCTCGTCCTGATCGTGATCGCGGGCCTTATCGGTGCCTTCTTCGCGCTTGATCTCGGCCAATACTTCACGCTCGAATTCTTCAAGGCGAAACAGGCGGACTTGCAGGCCTATTACGCCGCGCATCAGGTCCAGACGATTCTCATTTATTTTATCGGCTATGTGATCATGGCCGCGCTGTCGTTGCCGGGCGCCGCGCTGACGACGCTTGTGGGCGGGGCGATCTTCGGTCTGGTCGTGGGGGTTATCGTGGTCTCGTTCGCATCGTCGATCGGTGCGACCCTGGCGTTTCTGACCAGCCGATTTCTGCTGCGAGACGCGATCCAGGCCAAGTACGGCGATCGCCTGAAGGCGATCAACGAAGGGATCGCGAAGGACGGCGCGTTCTATCTCTTCACGATCCGCATGATTCCCGCGATTCCGTTCTTCGTGGTGAATCTCGTGATGGGCATTACCTCGATCAAGGCTCGCACCTTCTACTGGGTGAGTCAGCTCGGCATGTTCCTGGGCACCATCGTATTCGTCAACGCCGGCACCGAGCTTGGCAAGATCGACAGCCTGCGCGGCATACTTTCCCCGCGCATCGTGCTCGCCTTCGTGCTGCTGGCGCTGCTTGGACTGGTCTCGAAGGTGGTGATCGATTTCATCAAGAATCGGCAGGTCTACGCCAAGTGGCGGCATGTGAAGCCAAGCGCGTTCGATCGCAACCTGATCGTCATCGGCGCGGGCTCCGCCGGGCTGGTCTCCTCCTACATCGCCGCGGCGGTGAAATCCAAGGTCGCGCTGATCGAGCGTCACAAGATGGGCGGGGATTGCCTCAACACCGGATGCGTTCCATCGAAGGCGCTGATCCGATCGGCGAAGCTGCTCTCGCATATCAAGCGGGCCAAGGAATTCGGGATCGGCAATGCCACCGCCACATTCGACTTTGCGGAGGTCATGGAGCGGGTCCAGCGCGTCGTGAAAGCCGTCGAGCCGCACGATTCCGTGGAGCGATACACGAGTCTTGGTGTCGACTGCATGGAAGGTGAGGCCCGCATCACTTCGCCCTGGCATGTCGAGGTGAAATCGGCCTCCGGCACGCGCACGCTGACGACGCGATCGATCGTTGTTGCAACCGGTGCACGCCCATTCGTCCCGCCGATTCCGGGAATCGATACGGTCGGCTGCCTCACGTCGGATAATGTCTGGGGATTGCGTGAGTTGCCCAAGCGCCTGGTGGTGCTGGGCGGCGGGCCGATCGGATGCGAGCTCACCCAGTGCTTCGCGCGGCTCGGGTCGCAGGTCACCCAGGTCGAGATGCTGCCCCGGATCATGATTCGCGAAGACCCTGAGATCTCCGAGATGGTTGCGAAGCGCTTTCGCGAAGAGGGCATCGACGTTCGCGTCAACCACAAGGCCACGCGATTCGGCGTGGAGCATGGCGAGAAATTTCTGATCGCCGAATGCGAGGGCAAGGAAGTCCGCATCGGATTCGATGTGTTGCTCTGCGCGGTCGGCCGGATCGCCAACACCAAGGGTTTCGGGTTGGAGGAGCTGGACATACCCGTCACCAAGGCGCGCACGATCGAGGTCAACGAATATCTGCAGACGAAGTACCCGAACATCACGGCGTGCGGGGATGTCGCCGGACCGTACCAGTTCACGCATACCGCCGGGCATCAGGCGTATTTCGCCGCCTCGAATGCGCTGTTCGGTTGGCTCTGGCGCCAGAAGGTCGACTATTCGGTGATTCCGTGGGCGACGTTTACCGATCCGGAAGTCGCGCGTGTCGGATTGAACGAGACCGAGGCCAAGGAACGAAACATTCCCTACGAGGTGACCGTCTACGGTATCGACGATCTCGATCGTGCGATCGCGGACGAAGAGGCCCATGGCCTCGTCAAGGTGCTCACCGTTCCGGGTAAGGACGTTATCCTTGGGGTAACGATCGCTGGAGAACATGCTGGTGATCTCATCGCCGAGTTCGTCGCCGCCATGCGGCACGGATTAGGGCTCAATAAGATTCTTAGTACCATTCACATCTACCCGACCCTGGCGGAAGCGAATAAATTTGCCGCCGGCGCGTGGAAGCGGAACCATGCCCCAACGGCCGTGCTCCAATGGCTCGGCAGGCTGCATGGTTGGCGGCGAGGCGGGGCCTCGTGAATGAAAAGCCGAGCGCCGAATCCGCTTGGCCGCGCGACGCGTATCAATAGGAATAGCCGACGCTTTGGCCTGCTACTTTGGCCTGTTAACTAGGTGAATTCATGAATCGGATCATTGCAGCGTTCATTCTGGCGGGGTTGATGTTGGGGGCCGGCGGGGCCATGGCGCAATTCGACCAGTCCCATGCCGCGTTCACCGCGATTCTCAAGAAGCATGTGGTCCTGATTGAAGGCGGCAAAACCTCGCAGGTTCGTTACGGGGAATTGCTCAAGGAGCGATCGCAACTCAAGGCTTACCTCGATAGCCTGACCCGGGTCACCGAATCTGAGTTCAAGGGTTGGACGAAGCCGCAGCAACTTGCCTTCCTGATCAATGCCTATAACGGATGGACACTCGAGCTCATCCTCACCCGCTACCCCGATTTGAAGTCGATTCGCGATTTCGGTTATCTGCCGTTCAACAATATCTGGAAGAAGAAGTGGTTTACGTTTCTGGGAAGGGAATACTTTCTCGATGGCATCGAGCACGAAATGATTCGAGCGCCCGGTGTCTACGACGATCCGCGCATCCACTTCGCGGTCAATTGCGCCTCGATCGGTTGCCCGATGCTGCGTGAAGAGGCCTACGTCGCCGAGCGAATCGATCAGCAGTTGGACGAGCAGACGACCCGTTTCCTCTCGGATCGATCGCGGAACCGTGTGAACAAGGACGGTGTGATCGAGGCCTCGAAGATCTTCGACTGGTACAAAGGCGATTTCAACAAGAACTTGAAGGGAATCAAGTCGTCCGAGGAATTCTTCGGTCGCTACGCGGCGCAGCTCACCGACAATGCGGAGCACCAGAAACTGGTGCGCGAAGGCAAGGCCTCGATCAAATATCTGGATTACGACTGGACGTTGAATCAGGCTCGCTAGGAGGTTGCGCGCAATGCACTTGTCGATCGTGATGCCGGTACTCAACGAGGCCGCTCACGTTCGGGAAGCGCTCGCGCCGCTTCAGCCGTTGCGGGCACGCGGTCATCAGGTCATCGTGGTCGACGGCGGTAGTTCCGACGGCACGCTTGGCAAATTGGACGGTCTGGTCGACTTGGCGATTGCGAGCTCGCGCGGCCGTGCGACGCAGTTGAATGCGGGCCTTGACCGTGCCGCCGGTGAAGTGGTCCTGTTCCTGCACGCTGATACGGTTCTTCCCGCGCATGCGGACGAACACATCGAGGCCGGGCTCGCAGCGGCGGGACGCGTGTGGGGCCGCTTTGACGTGCGCATCGTCGGCCGCTCGATGCTGCTGCCGATCGTCGGGGCCATGATGAATCTACGCTCCCGCCTCACCGGGATCGCCACGGGTGATCAGGCAATCTTTGCCCTGCGCTCCGCATTGAATTCGATCGGCGGTGTGCCGCGTCTCGCGCTGATGGAAGACGTCGCGCTCTCGAAGCGGTTAAAACAGGTATCACCGCCCGCATGCCTGCGCGAGCGCGTGTCGACATCAGGCCGCCGCTGGGATCTGGATGGACCCGTTCGCACCATTCTTCTCATGTGGGCCCTGCGATTGGCCTACTATCTCGGCGTTTCGCCGCAATGGCTGGCGCGCGCCTACTACGGTCCCCGGAGACCCGCGTGATGCGAGTGATCGTATTCGCCAAGGCACCGATCGCGGGAATCGCCAAGACGCGACTGATTCCACACCTTGGTGCCGAGGGCGCCGCCGCTTTGCACGCGGCAATGGTCGAACGCATGGTCGTGGAAGCAAGCGCGGCCGTGATGGGTCCGGTTGAGCTCGCCTGCGCGCCGGACATCTCGCATCCGTTGTTCCAGTCACTGTCGAGGCGACATGGCATCACCCTGGCGGCGCAGGGGGACGGTGACCTTGGTGAGCGAATGTGTCGCGCGCTCGATCGGGCGATACTCCAGGAGGGTGCGGGTATCATTGTCGGGTCCGATTGCGCCGCGCTGGACAGGCACTATTTGCACGCGGCGCGAGCGGCACTCGATGATGGCGCGCCGGTCGTGGTGGGACCGGCCGAGGACGGTGGTTACGTGTTGATCGGGGGGCGAATTTCTTGCCCGGCGATCTTTGAGGGGATTGATTGGGGCACGGATACTGTGTTGCACGCGACGAGACAGGCACTGCGTGCCGGCGCAATTGGATGGCGCGAGCTCGCAACCCTTTGGGATGTCGATCGACCGGAAGATGTGACGCGACTGTCTATCGAGTATCCCGCTCTCGCGCTGGCGGCTCTCCCGGCGGTTGCCAATGGGAACCCCAACCGGAACACCAACCGTTCTTGATCGACACAACAATGAATTCAACACTATGACGGCGAAGAAGATCCTCGTCCTCTTCACCAATGAATGGGATACCGCCGAATTCGCAAGTTCGCGATACGCCGGACGCTATCAGTTCATCTTCGAAGGATTCGATCTCTTCAAGTTTCCTGAGAACGCCTGGTTGATGCTGTTCGATGCCAGGCGCTTTATCGAGCGCATTGTGTCCCGCTTTGGCGATGCTGGAATCGAGGGCGTCGTATCAACCGACGAGCATTTCGGTACGATGATTGCCGCCATCATCGCAGAGCGCCTCGGTGTTCCTGGTGGTGATGTCGAAAGCATCCTCATCGCGCAGCACAAGTACTACGCCCGAGTGAGGCAGCGTGAGATCGCGCCGGAAGCGACACCCGCGTTCTCGTACTTTCCCTATCAGATCGATCGGGCCGAAGATACCGGGCTCGCATTCCCTTTCTATGTAAAGCCGGTCAAGGCGACGTATTCGATCCTCGCCCGGCGCGTGGACAATTTTGCCGAGCTGAAGCGGCATCTGACATTCGGGTTTCTCGAGAAGCATATTCTCGAGAAGCTGATCAAGCCGTTCAACGATCTGGGGTCGGATCGGCGCTTGTTCCCGATCGATGCGCGTCATCTGGTTGCCGAAGCGTTGCTCGAAGGGGATCAGGTAACCGTCGAAGGATTCTTCGATCGCGGGCAACTCACGATGCTCGGCGTGGTCGATTCGATCATGTACCCCGGTACCAGCGCATTCCAGCGGTTCGATTATCCGTCGCATCACCCGATCGATGTTCAGCGTCGAATGGAGGCGCTGACCGAACGCGTGATGAGGGGGTTCGGGTTCAATCACGGATTCTTCAATGTAGAGCTTTTCTATAATCGTGTTTCCGATCGGATTCAACTCCTCGAAGTCAATCCGCGAATGGCCTATCAGTTCGCTGATTTGCGCGAGAAAGTGGATGGGTTCAATCCCTACGAGGCCCTACTTGACCTTGCTGTGGGTGTGACGCCCAAGGTCGTATTCGGCGCAGGTCGGTATAGGCATGCAGCCAGCTTCGTACTTCGCAAATTCGGTCGCGCGCGCCTGCGAAAGGCGCCGTCCGCGGCTGAGCTCTACGACGTTCGGCGCCGCCACCACGATGCGCGGCTCATGGTTTATGTCAAGAAAGGCGCCAGCCTTGAGCGTGAGTTGAAATGGCTGGGCAGCTATCGCTATGCGGTCTTGAATCTCGGAGCAATGGATCGTCGCGGCCTCTTCGATCGCTTTCACGCGGTCAGCCGCGAGCTTGCATTCGACTTTGCCTGAGTAGAAATCCGCGCCGCATGGCACGCGGATCGCGCGTTGCATGAAAAAATTGTTGCTCATCGGCGGAGGACATAGCCATGTCGAGGTGCTGCGCCAATTCGGCCTGACGCCTGACCCAACCATCGACATCACGCTTGTCAGCCCGGATCGCCACACCCCTTACTCGGGCATGTTGCCCGGTTGGATCGCGGGACATTATCGCTTTATCGATTGTCATATCGATCTGGAGAGAATCACGCGGTTTGCACGCGCGCGATTCGTGCAATCGAGGGTCCCCTCGATCGATCGGCCCAGGCAGCAGGCGCTCGTCGAGGACGGATCGATTCTTGGCTACGATGCGTGTTCGATCGATATTGGATCGACCCCGCCTGCTGGCGCGATTCAAGGTGCGCGCGAACATGCCGTACCGGTGAAGCCGGTCGGGCGCTTCATCGACACGATCGAATCCCTTGCATCCCATGCACGCCAGGGTCAACGAAGGAGCGTCGCGGTCATCGGCGCGGGTGCCGCCGGCGTGGAGGTGCTGTTCTCGATGCAATATCGGTTGCTTCGCGAGGTCCCGGCATCGAATTTGTCGTTCTCGCTGATTGCCGCTTCGTCGACCGTGCTGCCAAGTCATCCAGACAAGGTTCGCAACATTTTTCTGCGGATGCTCAGCGAGCGCGACGTTGCGGTGTACACCGACTTCAATGTGAGGTCCGTCGGATCAGGCATGGTGCGCGCGGTCGACGGACGAGAGGTGCACGCCGACTTCGTGGTCCTCGCTACGGGGGCGGCAGCGGCGTCGTGGCCCGCCGAGTCGAATATCGAGACCGATTCGTCTGGATTCATCATGGTCAATGAGCACCTGCAATCGGTTTCCGATCCATGCCTATTCGCGGCGGGTGATATCGCGAGCGCGACCGATCACTCCTACCCGAAGTCCGGTGTCTATGCGGTGCGGCAAGGCCCGGTGCTGGCTTCGAACCTGCGGAACGTTTTGACGAATCGCCCGCTGGCCCGGTACATTCCGCAGCAGGTCGCCTTGGCGCTCATATCAACCGGGACACGCTATGCGGTGGCGTCGCGTGGGCGATGGGTCTTCGAGGGTCGCTGGGTATGGACCTGGAAGGATTTCATCGACCGCAAATTCATGGGCAAGTACAACCGCGTGCCGATGCGCTGAAAGGGATTGATCAATCATGACGCAACGACCATTCCGAATTCTCGGACTCCAGCAGATCGCAATTGGTGGCCTCGACAAGGCGCGCTTGCGAAAATTCTGGGTCGATACGCTCGGACTGAAAGTGATCGACACATTCGTGAGTGAACGGGAGAATGTCGATGAGGACATCGCCGTGCTGGGTGATGGTCCGTTGCGCGTAGAAGTCGACCTGATGCAACCCCTGGATCCGGCCAAGCGGCCTGCGGTCCATGAAACCCCGCTCAATCATGTCGGACTGTGGGTTGACAATCTCAACGTGGCGTTTGAATGGCTCACCGCACAAGGGGTGCGGTTCACACCCGGCGGTGTGCGTCGAGGCGGCTCGGGGCATGACATCTGCTTCATCCATCCGAAGGCCAATGATCAGTTTCCGCTCGCGGGCGAGGGCGTATTGATCGAGCTCGTGCAAGCGCCACCAGAAGTAATCGCGGCATTTGCGGCGAGGTCGACCTAAGGACGTCAGGACGTCAAGCATTTCACCCCCGTGTCCCCTGTGGTTCATTTTCGAGGGTCGAGGCACGCCTACTGAAACTTCACGATCGCCTGATCCACGGCGAGGCTTTCTCCGGCCTTCGCCAACACTTCGCCCACGACGCCATCCCGTTCGGCGCGCAACACGTTTTCCATCTTCATCGCTTCGATCACCGCGAGCTTGTCGCCCGCTTTCACTTCCTGTCCGCGCGTCACGGCGATCTCGGTCAGGAGACCGGGCATCGGCGCGAGCAGGAATTTCGACAGATCGGCTGCAACCTTGACCGGCATCAGCGCCTGCAACTCGGCGGCGCGGCGCGACATGGCCATGATTTCGATTTGACGGCCTGCGTAGGTCAGCCGGTATTTCAATCCTTGCCGATCGAGCTGCATGCAAACGGGTTGACGATCGATCGTGCCGCGAAAGAGTGGTTGGCCGAACGACCAATCCGAGCGCACTTCGTACACCTGATCCTGATAGATGACGTCATAACCCCCGGAGGCCGGGTTGAGCACCACCGGATGCGGGTCGCGCCCGATCACCACGACCACATCGTTTTCCGGCTCGTACTCATGCCCGGCCATTTGACCGCTGATGGTCGCGTTGCGACGGTTGTATCGATGAAAGATCATCGCCCCGGCAACGACCATGAGCGACGGATCACCGATCGATGATGCATTTGCGCCGAACCCCTTCGGAAATTCCTCGGCGATGAAACCGGTATTGAAGTCGCCTGAAACAAAGCGCGGATGCTGGAGCAAGGCGGCCTGGAACGGTACGTTCGACGAGATCCCGCGGATCAGGAACGCATCGAGCGCGGCCCGCATGCGATCGATCGCTTCGCGCCGCGTCGCGCCGTATGTGATGAGCTTGGCGATCATCGAGTCGTAGTACATCGAAATCTCACCGCCTTCATAGACGCCGGTATCGACACGGACTTCCCCGCGAGTCTCGGCGGGCGGAAGATATCGCACGAGGCGTCCGGTCGATGGAAGAAACCCGCGATATGGATCTTCGGCGTTGATCCGGCATTCCATCGCCCAGCCGTCGCGTTTGATCGTTTGCTGTGTGAACGGCAGCTTTTCTCCGGCGGCGACCCGAATCATCAACTCGACCAGATCGAGCCCGGTGATCATCTCGGTGACCGGATGCTCGACCTGCAGCCGCGTATTCATCTCCAGAAAATAGAATGAGCGATCCTTGCCGACGACGAATTCAACGGTGCCCGCACTTTGGTAGCGCACGGCCTTGGCCAATGCGACCGCTTGTTCGCCCATCAATTTGCGCGTGGCTTCGTCGAGAAAAGGGGACGGCGCTTCCTCGATCACTTTCTGGTGCCGTCGCTGAATCGAGCACTCGCGTTCCCACAGGTAGACGATGTTGCCATGCGCATCGCCCAGCACCTGGATCTCGATGTGCCGCGGCTCCTCGACGAATTTTTCGATAAACACGCGATCATCACCGAACGCGTTGCGTGCCTCGTTCCGACAAGACGTGAAGCCCTCGCGGGTCTCTTCGTCGTTGAAGGCGACCCGTAATCCCTTGCCGCCGCCGCCCGCACTGGCCTTGATCATGACCGGATAACCGACGCGCCGGGCGATTTCGACGGCACTCTCGGCGGTTTCGATCGCCGCGTTGTGGCCGGGTATGGTGTTGACCTTCGCTTCGTTCGCGAGTTTCTTGGAGGCGATCTTGTCGCCCATCGAGGCGATCGAATAGTGCTTGGGGCCGATGAAGATGATTCCTTCCTCTTCGACCCGCCGGGCGAATACTTCGTTCTCAGAGAGAAATCCGTAACCAGGATGGACAGCCTCCGCGCCCGTTTGCTTGCAGGCCGCGATGATGCGATCCATCATCAGGTACGAATCCTTCGAGGGCGGCGGGCCGATGAGAACGGCTTCATCGGCAAGGTCCACATGTCGCGCATGCTTGTCCGCCTCGGAGTACACCGCAACCGTCTTGATCCCCATACGGCGGGCGGACTTGATCACGCGGCAGGCAATCTCGCCGCGATTGGCAATCAGGATTTTTTTGAACATATCAAAGAGGTATGTTCCCGTGCTTTCGCCACGGGTTCTCGAGTTTCTTGTTCCGGAGCATCGCCAGGGACCGGCAGATGCGCTTGCGCGTTTCGCGCGGCGAGATCACGTCATCGATGAAGCCGCGGTGTCCGGCGATGAAAGGATTCGCGAATTTCTCGCGGTATTCCTCGGTGCGCTCCGCGATCTTCGTCGCATCACCGATGTCTTTTCTGAAGATGATCTCGACCGCGCCCTTGGGCCCCATGACCGCGATTTCCGCCGTCGGCCAGGCGAAATTCACGTCGCCCCTGAGATGCTTGGATGACATGACGTCGTACGCACCGCCATAGGCCTTGCGAGTGATGACGGTCACTTTCGGAACGGTGCATTCGGCGTATGCGTAGAGGAGTTTCGCGCCGTGCTTGATGATCCCGCCGTACTCCTGGGCGGTGCCCGGGAGAAAGCCCGGCACGTCGACGAAGGTGATGATCGGAATATTGAACGCATCGCAAAAGCGCACGAACCGCGCGCCTTTGATTGCACTCTTGATGTCCAGGCAACCGGCCAACACCATCGGTTGATTCGCGACGATACCGACCGTTGCGCCCTCCATGCGCGCAAATCCCACCACGATGTTCTTGGCATGATCGGGTTGAATCTCGAAGAAGTCCGCATCATCCGCCACCTTGATGATGAGTTCCTTCATGTCGTAAGGCTTGTTGTTGTTGTCGGGAATGAGCGTGTCGAGGGACGGCTCGAGCCGGTCGGGCGTATCGGTGGTCTCACGCGTCGGCGCGCGCTCGCGGTTGTTGAGCGGCAGATAGTTGAAGAAGCGCCTGAGCATCATCAAGGCTTCCACGTCGTTCTCGAACGCGAGATCGGCGACACCGGATCGCGACGTGTGGGTGATCGCGCCGCCCAATTCTTCGGCAGTGACCTCCTCATGCGTCACGGTTTTCACGACATCCGGCCCCGTTACGAACATGTACGAGCTGTCTTTCACCATGAAGATGAAATCGGTCATGGCGGGCGAATAGACCGCACCACCCGCGCACGGCCCCATGATCATCGAGATCTGCGGGATCACGCCCGACGCCATGACGTTTCTCTGGAACACGTCGGCGTAGCCGGCAAGCGAATCGACGCCTTCCTGGATGCGCGCCCCGCCCGAATCGTTGAGGCCGATCACGGGTGCACCGACTTTCATCGCGTTGTCCATGATCTTGCAGATCTTCTCGGCATGCGCGGCTGAAAGAGCGCCGCCGAACACGGTGAAGTCCTGCGAGAACACGAACACGAGGCGACCGTTGATCGTGCCGTATCCCGTGACCACACCATCGCCCGGGATCTTGTTCTCGGCCATGCCGAAATCGACACAGCGATGCTCGACGAACATGTCCCACTCTTCAAAGCTGCCTGGGTCGAGCAACAGCTCGATGCGCTCCCTGGCGGTGAGCTTGCCCTTGGCATGCTGCGTTTCAACGCGCTTCGCGCCGCCCCCTGCGCGCGCAGCGCCGCGCATCTCTTCAAGCTGTCGAATGATGTCTTGCATCGCCACCTACCCCTGTCTGAATTATTCTGCGAAGCTACCGGGCTGTCGCGCCGCCTGGTGAGGAGAGATCGAGTAGTCGTGCGGCGCCCGCCGTTGCCGACGTTGCGCCCGATGCGACCGCATCTGTTACGCGCGCAATCTCATGCTGCACGCCCGGATGCGCCTTGAACCGTCCACGCAGGCCCTCATCGATCATTTGCCACATCCATGCGAGGGCTTGTCGCTTGCGCTTGTCTTCGAATTCGCCGTGCAACTGCATGGCGATCCGATACTCCTCGATTTTGCCCCAAAGCGCTTCGATCCCGGTGCGATTCAACGCGGACACGAGCATCGCGGGCGGCGACCAGTGCTTGGAGGATGGGCGCAACATCATCGTCGCATTGGCGACATTGCGTTGCGCAAGTTCCGCCGCACGCGGATCGATATCCACTTTGTTGATCACGACCACGTCGGCAAGCTCGATGACCCCTTTCTTCATCGCCTGCAGCTCGTCGCCCGCATTCGGCAGTTGCATGAGAACGAAAATATCGGTCATGCCCGCCACCGCGATTTCCGACTGGCCGACACCGACCGTCTCGATGATCACAATATCGAATCCGGCCGCCTCGCACGCGAGCATGGCTTCGCGGGTGCGTGCGGCGACGCCACCAAGCGAACCCCCCGCCGGTGACGGACGCACGAACGCCTCGGCGTGTGTGGACAGATGCTCCATGCGGGTCTTGTCGCCGAGGATGGATCCGCCGCTCACCGAGGAGGTCGGATCCACCGCGAGCACCGCGACGCGCGAGCCCTGACCGATCAGATGCAAGCCAATCGCTTCGATGAACGTGGATTTGCCGACACCCGGGACGCCGCTGATGCCGATTCGCAACGAGCGCCCGGTATGTGGAAGCAGAGCGTCGAGGAGGGCCCGCGCGCGCGCCTGATGGTCGGGGCGCGTGGACTCGATCAAGGTGATCGTCTTCGCCAGGGCACGCCGTTGACGGGCAAGCACGCCATCGAGAAGGATCGCGTCCCCGGCGGGAAGACGGGTTTCGATGGTGTTCAACGCCGGTGCGGCACGATCATCGCGCGCTTCCGGCAATTGCCACACGCGCGGCGCGAACAGCCTTCAGCACGAGGCGCGCCGCATCCGAAATTACCGTTCCGGGGCCAAACACACCCTTCACGCCGCACTTTTCAAGGAATGCATAGTCCTGCGCCGGGACGACACCGCCCACGAACACGGCAACATCCTCGGCGCCTTGCTTGCGCAACTCATCGATCAGTTGTGGAACGAGTGTCTTATGGCCGGCCGCCAAGGTGGAGATGCCGATCGCGTGGACATCGTTCTCGATGGCTTGTCGTGCGGCCTCGGCGGGTGTCTGGAAGAGCGGACCGATATCCACATCGAAGCCGAGATCGGCGAACGCGGTGGCCACCACCTTCGCACCGCGATCGTGGCCGTCCTGGCCGACCTTGGCGATCATGATGCGTGGGCGGCGACCCTCTTCGGTCGCGAAGGCTTCGACTTCCTGCTTGAGCGCGTTCCAGTCGGCGTCTAGGTCGAACGCCGCACCATACACACCCGAGATGCTTTCGGTGGTTGCGCGATACCGGCCGAACACCGCTTCGAGCGCGTCGCTCACTTCGCCAACCGTCGCGCGGGCGCGGATCGCCTCGATGGAAAGCGCCAGCAGGTTGCCCTTGCCGGTGCGGGCGGCATCGGTCAACGCAGCGAGCGTGGCGGTGACGACCGACTGATCGCGGTTTGTCTTGGTTCGCTTCAATCGCGCGATCTGCGCCTCGCGCACCGCGGTGTTGTCGATCTCGCGCGTCGCGATGGCCGATTCCTTCTCGAGGCGATACTTGTTGACACCGACGATGACATCTTCGCCGCGATCGATGCGCGCCTGTTTCTGCGCGGCGCATGCTTCGATCCGGAGCTTCGCCCAGCCGGAGGATACGGCCTTCGTCATGCCGCCCATCGCTTCGACCTCTTCGATGATCGACCATGCCTTGTCGGCGAGATCCTGCGTGAGCCGCTCCATCATGTAGGAGCCCGCCCACGGGTCGACGACGCTCGAGATATGCGTCTCTTCCTGCAAGATGAGCTGGGTATTGCGCGCGATGCGAGCGGAGAAATCGGACGGCAGCGCGATGGCCTCGTCGAATGAATTGGTATGCAGGCTTTGCGTGCCACCGAACACCGCCGCCATTGCCTCGATGGCGGTGCGTACGACGTTGTTGTAGGGATCCTGCTCGGTGAGGGACCATCCGGATGTCTGGCAGTGCGTGCGAAGGATCAACGATCGCGGATTCTTCGGATTGAATCCCTTGACGATGCGCCACCATAGGAGTCGCGCTGCCCGCAGCTTGGCAACCTCCAGATAGAAATTCATGCCGATGCAGAAGAAGAACGACAGGCGACCCGCGAACGCATCGACATCCATGCCGCGCGCGATGGCGGTGCGCACATACTCCTTGCCGTCCGCGAGCGTCAACGCGAGCTCCAGGGCTTGCGTGGCACCGGCTTCCTGCATGTGATAACCGGAGATCGAGATCGAATTGAACTTCGGCATGCGCTTGGCCGTGTACTCGATGATGTCGGCCACGATGCGCATGGAGGGTTCCGGCGGATAGATGTAGGTGTTCCGGACCATGAACTCCTTCAGGATGTCGTTCTGGATGGTGCCCGAGAGCTGTTCCTCGGAAACACCCTGCTCGATGCCCGCAACGATGAACCCCGCCAGCACCGGGAGGACCGCGCCGTTCATGGTCATCGACACACTCACTTTATCGAGCGGAATGCCATCGAACAGGATCTTCATGTCATCCACCGAATCGATCGCCACACCGGCCTTGCCGACATCCCCCTCGACACGAGGATGGTCCGAGTCGTACCCGCGATGCGTGGCCAGATCAAAGGCCACCGATACGCCTTGTCCACCACCATCGAGCGATTGGCGGTAGAAGGCGTTCGACTCTTCGGCGGTCGAGAAGCCCGCGTATTGCCGGATAGTCCAGGGGCGAACCGCATACATCGTGGCCTGGGGGCCGCGCAGGAACGGCTGGAACCCGGGCAGGGTGTTTGCGTACGGGAGCCCTTGCGTGTCGGCGGCGGTATAGAGCGCCTTCAGCTTGATCCCGTCGGGTGTGTCCCAACCAAGCGCGTCGACATGCCCACCGGGGGCCGACTTGGCAGCAGCCTTCTGCCAGGCGTCGAGGTCGGTGCCTGGGACGGTCGCGGTGTTGGGGAAGGCCGATACTGGCGGCTGCGACATGATGCTTTCCTCTTGAGGTGGGTGGCCGGCGGCGTTGCAAATTCCCGCCACCCGGTGATGCGGGCCGCCGATTTTCCCAGATTGATGCGCCGCCCACCAGCTTCATCTCGGTGTCCGATCCGTGGCGTATCCGGCTCGAGGTAAATGCGAGGCGAAAGCTCGGTAGAATTCATGGCGGGGTTTTTCCAATTCTTCCAATTGTTCCCATGGGCGAGTGACCGGTGACCCGACTCCTTTTCCGTGACGATGCGTATGCGCGCCGCTGCGAGGCGACGGTGACGGCAGTCGATGAGCGGGGTATCCAGCTCGACGAAACGCTTCTTTATTTTTCAAGCGGAGGCCAGCCTGGTGATCGCGGAACATTGACGGCTGCTGACGGCAGGTCGATCGCCATCGCCGACACGATCAAAGGATCAAGCGCAGGCGATGTTCTCCATGTTGCGGTTGTTGATGCGCCACCGCTATCGGTGGGCGATCGCGTTCGCGTGGAACTCGACTGGGAGCGTCGCTATCGCCACATGCGCCTCCATACGTGCATGCATTTGCTGTGCGCAGTCGTGGCCGCACCGGTCTCCGGCGGGCAGATTCATGATGATCGGGCCCGGCTCGATTTCGACATGCAAGGCGCTTCGCTCGACAAGGCGAACATCGAACAGCGTTTGAACGCTTTGATCACGGCCGGGCATTCGGTACACACGCGATGGATCACCGACGAGGAGCTTGCTGGGAGTCCCGAACTGGTCCGCACCATGAGTGTGAAGCCACCGATCGGCGCCGGACGCATACGACTCCTTGAGATCCCCGGTGTCGATTTGCAGGCGTGCGGCGGGACGCATGTTGCCAATACCGCGGAGATCGGTCGGATCGCGATCATTGACGTCTTATCGAAGGGGAAGCAGAACCGGCGAGTGATCGTCGGTTTCGCGTGAAACGATCATGAACGTGCAGGTTTCATCCGCTCGGGGCTCTTGATCCCATCCGGATTCAAGTTCGGCCGGTGGGTGGATACGGTGTTGATGCAGCGTGCCCTCGGCCATGGCGATGCAACGCCGCCGTTAAGCCTGTACGGGCGACCGGGCCGGGGCTATCATTGAATCAAGCGCCAAGGCTAGATAAGGAGACGGCTGATGCGACGCGTGCACGACATGGGCGGACTCGCTGCGGGCCGGGTGCAGCCGACCGATCACGAGCTTGAGGTCTATGCAAAGCGGGCCCAGGCGGTGATGACATTGCTGCGCGATCCGGCGCGCAAAATGGCGCGGCTGGATGAGATGCGGCGTAACACCGAGGATCTCGAGGATCGCTATCTCGACATTTCCTATGATGATCGCGTGGTCCATTCGACCGCACAGATCCTGATCCAGCGCGGCATTCTGTCGATCGAGGAACTTGGCTGGAAAATGCGTGAGCTCGCGCAGGAGGAGGGCGCATGAAATTCGACGGTCGGCGCCATCACGATATGGGCGGGCTTCCCGCCGGCCCGGTGCATATCGATGAGCATCGCTACGAACATTGGGAGCATCGCGTCGATGCGCTCATGATGCTCCTCACTTTTCGCAAGCCATCCCATCTGCGGGTCGACGAGCTCAGGCAAAACATCGAGGCGCTCGGCCCGGCCGTCTATGAAAACCTTGGCTACTACGAACGCTGGATGCACTCCGTCACGCAGGTGCTCTTGAAGCGCGGCGTGATCACGATCGCAGAGCTCGGCGAGAAAATGGAGGAGGCGGAACGATGACATCGATCGAATCGGTGCCGGCGCGTTTCAAGGCGGGCGATCGCGTGAAGGTTCGCCTGGCCCACCCGCCCGGTCATATCCGCACGCCATACTACTGCCGGGGGCACGCTGGTGTGATCGAGCGCATCTGTGGTGCATTTCCGAATCCGGAGGAGCTTGCCTACAATCGCCCTGGGCTGCCCGCACAGCCGCTCTATCGGGTGCAGTTCAACTGCCTTGATCTTTGGCCCGATTATCGTGAGCGGGCCGACGACGTGGTCGAGATCGAGATCTTTCAACATTGGCTGGAGCCGGTCTGAGGTGCAACGATGAATGATCGCCTGAACGACGATGCGCAAGAGGACACGCGCGGCTATTACAAACGCATGCAGGCCGCGGTCGAAGAGTTGCTGATCCTGAAGGGCGTTTTCAGCCGCGACGATGTCGATCGGACGGTCGCCGCAATGGAATCGCGTGACTATCGGCGGGGTGCGTCGGTGGTTGCGCGCGCATGGGTCGATTCCGCCTACAAGGCGCGCCTTCTCGAGAACGGTCGAGCCGCGTGCGAGGAACTGGGGCTCGAAGTCGGCCCCCTCCATCTGATCGTGCTCGAGAATACGCGCGAGGTCCATAACGTTATCGTCTGCACCTTGTGTTCCTGCTATCCGCGCATGCTGCTCGGTCTTCCTCCCGAGTGGTACAAGAGTCGCGAATACCGCAGCCGTGTGGTGCGTGAGCCGCGCAAGGTTTTGGAAGAATTCGGCACGACGTTGTCGCCGGATGTGAAAATCCGCGTCCATGATTCAAGCGCGGACATGCGCTATCTCGTGTTGCCAATGCGCCCGGCCGGGACCGACGACTGGACCGAGGACAAGCTCGCCGGAATCGTCAGTCGCGACAGTCTGGTCGGCACTGCGCTTCCGCAGGCAGCGTAACGCCGATTCGGGACGGCGCGCGCCGCGTGGCGGTCAGAACGTCCAGCGCGGGTCGAGTGGTGCGCCGACCGAAAGCATCTCGCCGAATCCGCCCGTCACGATTGCGTTCTGTCCAAACGTAATGCCGCCTTTCATGCGTGCATTCGATCGATAGCCGGACAAGGTTTGCAACGGCTCCGCGGCGCGCAGGCCGGTGTCCTGATCGGTCGTCGTGATTTCGCATCGTGTACAAGGCTTCACGACGCGAAGAACAATCCGGCCGGCAGTGAGCGTGTCGAGGTGATCCTCGTCATAGGCGGGAATCCCGTCGATGACGATATTGGGTCGGAATCGATTCATCGGGATCGGTGTGTCCAGTCGTGCGTTGAGATCCGCAAGCGACGCCGAAGATATGACGAGCACCGGAAATCCATCGGAGAAACGATTGAGCCCCTCGTCCGCACCGGTCCAGGCCCGGTCGCTGATGCGTCGCTCTGCGGGATCGAATGCCACCAGACGATATCGGTCGCCTAAGAAATCGGAGAACCAATTCGCGGCGCCATCACCTTCATCGAACGCGCTGCACGCGTGGTCCCAGATGACAACGCGCCGGTCCGCGCGCGATCGATCGTGCAACGGAATGTGCAACAACGACATGCCGGGCGCCGCAATCTGGAGCGCTTCTTGGGTCATGGCGGTAGTGATCCGCGCCATGCGGGGCAGATCCCGCTGTGTGACGAAGAACCCTTCGTCATCGACCACCATCCAATTGCGATCCCAACGGAGGCCGGCACGTGTGAGCTCGGATTCCTGAAGGTCTATTCCTCTGCAGGACTTCAACGGGTAGATGTGGATGGACTTGACGAACATCATGAAGTCGACGATTCAGCGGGTGGATCCCGAAAAAAACCGTGATTTGTCGGATATCCGTCGATCCGGGGCATGTTGGAGGTGATTCGCCGATGCCCTACGGGGTTGATTCTGTGGAAAAAACATTCTTCTGATGCGAAACTGTGGAAAAATGTTGTAACATTCACACGTTCTTGAACATGATTTTCACGCGGGCTGGTACTTTTCACTTCGTTGACGTGCTTGTGATCCTTTTCCGATCTGCGCGACGAATGTGGGCCAGCCAAGATCGAAACGGGCTTCAGAAGTACCAGACGCAACATAAGCAGCGAACGAATGCACTTCGAATCGGACTGCGGGCAGTCCAATTCGTTGTCGTTCGGGCCCGCTGCCCGGCTGATCTATCTGACCCCCTGGATTGTCACATGAGGAATGAAACGTGAGCGAAAACGTCGTGAAATCCGCGGCTCGCGTGCTCGAGGTATTCGAGTACTTTGCAGGTCGCCGCACCCCCGCAACCGTAGGTGAAGTCTGCAATGCACTGGGTTATCCGCAATCCAGTACCTCCGTGTTGTTGAAGAGCCTGTTCACCCTGGGCTATCTGTCGTATGACCAGGGCTCACGTCGATACTCACCCTCGGTGAAAGTCGCGACGTTGGGCGAATGGATCCCTGATGAGTTGCAGCCGGATGCCGAGGATGGGGATCATTCCACTCCGTCGATCCAGGCACTTCAACCCTGATCGTGCCCCCCTGCGTGCGGCGAGCTTTCGCCGCACGCAGGGTTCGCCTCGGTCGTTGTTCCCCGTCATTTGGCGAACGTAAAGGGTAGGCGACTCGCTGCGCCGACGGCTCACGACGGTTTGATTTGCCGTCTTTGAGCGAGAATCGCGCATGCGTGTCCGTGTTCTTTCCGATTTGCATATCGACTTTGGCGGTGAGGCGGATCCGGCGCCCGCGGGCGAGGATGTCGTCGTCATTGCCGGTGATGTCTGCGAAGGTGACCGCGGCCTGCACTGGGCTGCCCGTGTCTTCCCCGACACGCCAATCGTCTATGTCCCGGGCAACCACGAATACTACGGTGCCGACCACGATTCATTTCGCATGGCAATGCGCGAAGTCGCGCACGCCGTCGCCCCGGGTCGGCTGCACGTCCTCGATGACCGTGCCATCACCATCGGCGCCATCCGCTTTATCGGTTCGACGCTTTGGACCGATTTTCGGCTCTACGGTGATACGCCGGAAGCCATAGCGCGGGCCAAGAGTGCATGCCTGCGTACGATGCTCGATTTTCGGCATATTCATGTTCGTGACGAAGGTGGGACGGCCCGACTGCTCGAACCCGATGACACGGTCCTGTGGCATCGACGATCCCGTCAATTCTTGGGCCTGTGCCTGGCGTCGGGCGCCCCGCGTGAAACGGTCGTCGTCACGCATCATGGGCCCCATCGGCGGAGTGTCGCCCCGCGGTTCGCGAACGATCTCACGTCGGCCGGATTCATCTCCGACCTTGGGCCTTTGCTTGGGCGCGCCGCCCTCTGGATCCACGGTCATACCCACACCAGCTTCGACTATGTCGTGGGAACGACGCGCGTAATATGCAATCCGCGCGGCTACTGCAGCAAGGACGGCAAGCAGTGCGAAAACCAAGCGTTCGATTGGGACTACGTCGCGGAGATCTGATCGGGCCGCCGGCCCTGGAAAAATAAACCTCGGGGCTGAAGAGGAGGATGGGAGAGAGTAGCCCCGAGGTGTTCCACAGAGGAGTCGATTGGGCCGCCCGTCAAACGATGCGCGCCCCGAAAATTGCCTGCTAAACCACGCTTACGCTTCACACCTGCTCAAACACGTTCAACCGCGCTTCAACATTGCGCTCGGCGCAAACAAGCTGAAATATTCATCCGACGCTCCTCGATTGCAGCGTCGACATCTACACATTGTCTACACATTGAAGTGTAGGCAGCCGTCCTTTATTTGTCTAATTGAATGATTAGAACTAGACTATCGACGCAATGGATATTAGAAACGTCGATCTGAATCTGCTCGTCGTTCTCGATGCGCTGCTCGCGGAGCGGAGCGTTACGAAAGCGGCGCAGCGGCTGCATCTTTCGCAGTCAGCGACGAGCGCGGCACTTTCCCGGTTGCGTCAGGTGTTCGGCGATCCGCTCCTGCTTCGAACGGCCGGTGGCATGTTGCCGACCAGTCGGGGCGCCGAACTCGAGGTCCCGGTGCGAGCGCTCCTTGGCGACATCGAGCGGATGGTGCTCACCCGGCAGGAATTTCATCCCAGTACGACCGCCGCGACCTTCACCATTTCAGCGTCCGACTACGTTGAATTCACCATGTTGCCGCGGCTCATCGATTTTCTCGAAGCGAACTCACCAAGCTCACGGCTTGCGGTGCGCCCGATGGACTTCGAGGCGATCGGCCGGCAGCTCGAAGCAGGCGAGACCGACATCGCGCTGATGAGTACCGCCAACGCGCCTCCGGACGTTCGATCCCGACCGCTCTATTTCGAGCGCTTCGTGCTGATCGCCCGCCGTGATCATCCGACCGTCGCGGAATCAATCGATCTTGATACGTATTGCTCGCTCGAGCATGTCATGGTGTCGCCTCGGGGCGGCGGGTTCACCGGCGCGATCGACGAGGCCTTGGCGCAGGCCGGCCGCAAGCGCAGAGTCAAACTCTCGGTGCCGCACTACCTTCTCGTGCCGGAGGTCGTGGTCCGGACCGACATGATGGCCGCTCTGCCCGAACGCCTCGCTCTTGCCTATACGGATCGGGTGCGTTCGATCGAACCCCCGTTTTCGATCCGGGGATTCACCATCGCCCTGGTATGGCATGAGCGAACGCATCGTGATCCGGCACAGCGCTGGCTGCGCGAATCGATCGTGCAGTTGGCAGCTCGGATCGAGGATCCCCGCGGCAGCGCGACCCGGTCGGGAACGGAACGAGAGCGAACCAACGGCGCATCGACCCGATCAACGTCGGCCGATGGCGCATACCACTACAATATGCCCTAGCGAACCGTTGAATACCCCCGTCAAGGGTCATGAATAGGATTCCTGCGATGCCGAAGTGGAGCGACCATGCGTGACTACTGGTTGAGCAAGCTGTTTTTTGATCTGCAGACGCCTGCGAACGGTGCCGATTATCGGGCAAATCGGGAGCAGGTTCTCGCGCGGTATCAGCTCTCGTCAGAGGCCAGGAAGGCTATTCTGGAAGACGATGTGGGCGAACTTTCGAAGCGGGTGAATCCTTACCTGCTCCGGTTCTACTTCGTCGTGGCAGGAATGAGCGAAGCGGAATTCCTGAAACGATTGCGCGCGGTGGCGCCGAAAGCGGTTGCGCATGGCTAAGCTCGTTGGCGTTTTCGCGGCGAGTCATGCCCCGCTCGCAGTGCGCGCATTTGAAGCGGCCAAGCCGGACGA
>JBJXGX010000370.1:0-48954 GCA_046160305.1 Burkholderiales bacterium | reverse complement strand
TGGCTTTGTCCCAATCAATATTGCGCATGAACGCATCCACATAGGCTCCGGCGTTCGCGCCGTAGTCCATGTGATAGGAATGCTCGTACATATCGAGCGCGAGGATCGGCAGGGTGCCGGCCATCAGTTCCCCGCGCTTTAGTGCACTCACCGTGAAGCCGGGTACCGTCGCCCAATCGAAGGTCGCGAGCTCAGGGCGAATGGCGTTCAGTCGCTTTACGGCACCGCCGTAGTTGTGTTCATGATGGCTCGTAACGAGCTTGGCCGATAGGCCATCGAGTGAGGCTGGATTACAAGTGAGAGACTGGGGGAAGCTCGTCATGGTAAGGCTCCTCAACGGCGTTGCCGCGTCGATTGAGCGAGCCTTGGATGCTGGTGGGCATCTTGGGTCGGGGAGGCTGCCGAAGTCCCCGGATGGGTCACGCTATTGAAATTTCTAGTCCATGCCGAACACCGCGGCCCGATGCGATCGAGGCAAGAACGCGTAGACCTTGTTGCGCTTGCGATCGAGTGCCAGCGTGTGTGCGCCGGCTTCCGTTCGCACGACCTCTTCGCGAGACATTGCGTCGATGTTGATCACGTCAATCACGCCCGGGTCGCCGATCGCGACGACCAAGCGGCGATTGGTCGAATGCAAGAAGATCACATCCGGCGCGCCACTCAACGGGACATCGCCAAGAACACGCCCGGATTCAGCATCGATAGCGATCAGGACGCCAGCGTCGCACGCGCAGAGTAGTCTGCCCGTGGCGGGGTCGAAATCCAGCCCATGCGGGCCCGCCGCGGGAATGTCGAATTGTTTCGCGATCGCCGTCGGATGGCGCGCATCGATCGCGATGATCACGGCGGGCGATGCGATATTGACGTAGAACATGTCGCGCGCGGCATCGTAGACCGCCCATCGCGTTCGCCCCGGAACCTTGACTTCGGCGATCCGCTCGCGCCGTTGAACATCAACCACCGAAACCGTATGCGCGTTTGGCATCGCGGGATCGCCAACGTTCGCGGCGAGCAGGATTCCTCGGATTGGATCGAACGCGAGCCCGTTCGGTTTTTCGCCCACAGCGATCTTGAACGCATCACGCTCGCCACCCGGGGCGAATACCGAGACCGTGTTCTCGCCACGATTGGAGGTGAAGACGAGCCCGCGCGCCGCAGATACGAGCACGCCGGCCACCGCTGTCAAGCCGGCCATCGACTCAATATACTGATCGCGCGCGCAATCGATGATATCGACCGCATCGTTGGCGGTATGGGCGACGTAAAGCCGATCGGTCGGTGCGTGGATATCCGCGTGATCGAACCCGCCGGTCGATTGGTGAATGGGAAGTTCGATGTAACCGAGTAACTGTAGCGCCATGATCTTTATGCCTCCGCGTTCAGGTTCATGTCGCACCAAAGCTGAAATCATCGAACGCCGTCACGCTATCGGCCTTGGTCCATAGCCCGACCGCACCGGCACCCGCGATGTGATCGTCATCCATTTCGATATAGGTCTTGCCGTTGAGCGCGACGGTGATGTGTTGACCCGCGAAATCGACGCGCAGCGTATGCCATGCATTGGCCGGCACCGGCGCATCGACATACTTGAGCGTGTTTCTGCGCCCGTTCTCCGTGTAGTAGAGCGAGACGTTGTTCTCCAGCGCGTTGGCACGCGCGACGTAGTAGCAGTTGCCGTCTTTCCAGCGCCACGTCACGCCCCCGGCTTGGTCCTCGTCGCCCGCGAGCGCCTTGAACTTCACCTCGACGAAGCCGCTCTCGATCGCGCTGTGGCGCAGCACGCACCACGGAAAGGTGCCCGCGCCCGACTGCTGGAGCACGTTCGGTTTGCTCGGAGCGGAGGTGTCCTCACGAACCGCCCAACGCGGTGCGCCCTTGCCGGTAACGCCTTGCCTCCAAGAGGCGGGCAGCGTGCCGGGAACATCGCGATCGAAGTGGATGGTCTCGCCAATGGATGAATGCATGGTCAAATCCTTTTCTCAATGTGAGAGTCGCTGCAAGCCAATACGCATCCGATCACTCTTGACACGACCGCGCAGTGACATGGCCAGAGCGCTGGTCCGGGGCGAGATCGACAGCCCAACCGCCTTGTCCGGTGTCAACGCAGAGTCGAACGGCCCGGGCCATCTTCCCCTCAAAAGCGCGCGGACGGATCGCGATGCCGCATGCTTGCGGGATCGGCGCGGAGAGCTGGATTTTCTGCGCCGTTGCAAGCGACGCGTCGATCCGCCATAGCGAGCCGTGAAAAGGGCTCACCGCAATGAACGCTCGCTGCTCCGCCGAGTAGGCAAGTCCCGAAAATCCGATTTCCTTGCCGGCATCCGTGTCGAGCGCGAGCTCGTGCTTGCTCACTGCGAGCGTGTCAGGGTCGATGCGCCATAGCCAGGGCACCACATTGCTTGAGACCAGCGCTTCGCCGATTGGTCCGAGCGTGAGATCGGGCATGCAGCCAAGGGGTTCGCCGATCCACACCCAGTCCGGAAGTTGGATGTGCCGAATTTTCTCCGGCGCGTCGAGGTCGTACAGACGCACGCCGTCGCGGGTCAGGAACCAGACCCGGTTTCGTGCTTTGTCGACCTGATGGCGAAATTGCGGCCATTCGGCTTCGACCCTGCTGGGTATCGGATCGTGCCGCCCACAACCCACCGCGAAAGTAATCAACGTCATCAATGCCGTCGAGAGGATGATTCCGTTCACACACACGCTCCTTCCCCACAGGGACCTGGAGCAGCGCTTGAGACGGAATCGTCTTTGGGGACCGGGTGTCTGCCGAAGGACCCGGCTAGGTAGCCAAGCTACCTACATTTCAAAAGCCACTTCAGGCGACACGCAGCAGCCGGAGCGCGTTGCCGCCGGCGATGGCACGCCGCTCTCCATCGGAAAACGTTGCGTCACGCATCGCCGCCGTGAGCCGGGGCCGCAGCGACGCGTCAACGACTGGCCAATCACTGCCCGCGATCACATTGTCAGCGCCCAATATGTCCACCGCAGCGCGAAGCAACGTGGGATGACACAACGTCGTGTCGATGAAGACGTGTTTGCGCATCACCGCCAGTGCGCCGGAAGGAATGAGGCTCTGCGAAGAGAGCCCTGCGGCCATCGCCAACCCGCCAAACGCCATTGCTGTCACGACCACACGCAAGCCGGGCAATTGCGTGAACACGCCGCCTTCGATCAAAGCAATGAGGGAAGCTGAATTCGCCGTGCCGCGGGCGAACAGCGCCCCGATCGATCCGTATGGCGCCATCTGAGCGGTGAGCGGCTGCGGGGCAACCGGGTGCGCGAACACCGGCACCCCGTATTTCGCAGCCACTTCGAGCGTAGGACGTGCCTCCGGTGCATCGAGCAGACGCTCGCCACGCGCACAATCGACATGCAGGCCACACAGCCCAAGATCGCGAATAGCGCGCTCAGCCTCCCGGCCGGATCGCTCGCCGTCGTAGGCGTCGACCGACGCAAGCCCATGAATGCGGCCGGGATGTCGCGCAACCAGCTCTGCGAGCTCGTCGTTCAACACAACAATGGTTTCGTGCGACACGCAGCCGTCAGGGTCGGCGATCAACGCGGGGGGAATATTGACGACCCGCGCGCTGAGATCGCCTTCGCGAATGCCCGCCAATAAGAGGCTTTCGTCCGACAGCCTGCGTGCAATGCCTTCCCAGCGGCCTCGCTGTTTGGCCGGAGCGGCCGCAACGACCGCCTGCGCGAATCGCGCCGGCATGAAATGGTTGTGAAAGTCGATGATGTTGAAGTCGGCCGATTGGCGTAACATTTCTCATCCTTAAAGAGTGGGTGGAAAGGTGCCTCAATAGCGCCTTGGTATTCGAGAAATCTAGCGAAGCTCACGCTTATCGACAAAGCATCGTTTCTCTTGCTGGCCATAGTTTTTCTAATGATTAAGGGGTACGCAATTTGCCGCGTCGCCTGCCGCCACTCAATGCCCTGAAAACCTTTGAGGCCGCCGCCCGCCACGCGAGCTTTACGCAGGCGGCCGAGGAGCTTTGCGTGACCCAGGGCGCGGTCAGTCATCAGGTGAAAGCGCTTGAGGCGGAGCTTGGGTTGAAGCTCTTCAATCGGGAACACCAGAGGCTGGTCATCACCGAAGCCGGGCGCACCTATCTTGAAGTGGTGCGCGATGCCCTCGATCGCATTGCAGCAGGGACGGAACGCCTGCTGCTGCGTCAATGTGCCGGTGCGCTCACGGTGAGCACATCGCCAAACTTCGCCTCGAAATGGCTGGTGCATCGGCTCGCGCGCTTTGTAACAGCGCACCCCGGCATCGATTTGCGGATCAGTGCCTCGCTGCATCACGTCGATTTTGCTCGCGAAGATGTCGATCTTGCAATCCGCCACGGTGACGGCCAGGCGAGCGGGCTTCACGTCACGCGTCTATGCACCGAAGCGCTGATCGTCGTTTGCAGCCCCACGCTGCTGTCAGGCAGGCACGCGCTACGCAAGCCCGCCGACCTTAGGCGACACACGCTCCTGCACACCAACGACCGCAATGATTGGGCGAAGTGGATCGAGGCGGCGGGGGTCAACAACGTCGACACGACCCGCGGACCAATTTTCAATCAGGCCAGCATGACCATCGATGCCGCGGTCGATGCGCAGGGCGTCGCACTGGCAAGGAGCGCGCTCACCGCGTGGGACCTCATCGGCGGACGATTGGTGCGGCCGTTCGACCTCGCGTTGACCGTTCCCTATGCTTATTGGATCGTCTGTCCCAAAGCGACCGCGAACCTGCCGAAGATCGTTACGTTTCGCGATTGGCTGTTGGCCGAGGCGGTGGAAGATGTGCGGCGGGGCAAGTTGAACCGCAAATGACCCGATTTTGCGGACTGCCAGTCGCTACGCAAGTACAGGAGGTCCTCTGCCGGCAAAGCTTGTCCGGCGATCGGGTGTCCGGCCCAGAGACCTGCGAGAATCCCGCATCGGACGGCTAATCAGTCATTCATTGGAGGAAAGATATGATGGGCACGCGCCAGACTGCATGGTTATTCTCGCTGCTGCTCGCGGCTTGGACAGGTCTAGCCGGCGCACAGGACTACCCCTCGCGTCCGATCGCCGTCGTCGTGCCCTCCGGTCCGGGCGGCGGCACCGATATCCTTGGCCGCCATTTCGCGTTGCGGCTGGGCGAACTATGGAAGACCGCTGCCGTCGTTGAAAATCGCGCGGGCGCCGGATCCCTCACCGGAACCGATTACGTTGCGAAGGCGCGTCCGGACGGACACACCCTGTTGGTCGGCGGCATTTTCAATATGGTCATGAATCAGGCGCTGATCAAGAATCTTTCCTACGATGCGATGCGCGATTTCGTACCGATCGGCTACACCTCCGCCTACCCGTTTCTACTCCTGATGCGGAACGATCTTCCCGTTTCCGATCTGAGCGGACTCGTAGCGTACGCGAAGGAACGACCCGGCAAGCTCACCTTCGCATCGGCCGGCCTTGGCACCTTGCACCATGTGTGGGGCACGATTCTCGTGAAGAGCCTCGGGATGGACATGCTGCATGTGCCCTTCAAGTCGGGGCTCCTCGCCGTGCAGGACGTGTTGGCCGGCCGGATCGACATCGTCTTCGACAACATCTCCGCCTCCAAGCAGTATGTGCAAAGCGCGCGGTTGAAAGGGTTGGGCGTGTCAGGCGTCACGCGCTCTTCGCACCTGCCCGCGGTACCCACGATCAACGAGGCGGGGCTCGCGAAGTTTCAAGGCGAGAGCTGGTTCGGAATTTTTGCGCCGGCTGCGACACCAGCGCCAGTCGTCGCGAAGCTGCGCGATGCGCTCGGGAGCATTATTCGGGAACCGGACTTCATCGCACGCATCGAGAGGGATGGCGGGCGCGTGCTGGATATCCCCGCGCGCGATCAGGTGCAGTTCCTGCGCGACGAGATCGAACGATGGACCAGGATGGTGCAGCAGTACGGGGTGACGACCGACTAGGAATCTGCTTGCTTCGCCGCGCAGATTCCTTGCTCCGCCCCGCAGATTTCCTTTGGCTCATCATGGAGGCATCGAGATGAAGGCGAAACTGTTGGTGTTTGCGGTGCTTGCCGCAAACACGATGCTTCCGGTGGCCGCTCAAGACTATCCGTCCAAGCCCATCCGCATGCTCGCGGAGACCGCAGCGGGTGGTCCGCCCGATGCCGTGATCCGCGGCCTTGCGGATCGCCTCACGCGCGTGCTCGGGCAGCCGGTCGTGGTCGAGAACCGATCGGGCGGACAAGGCGTAGTGTCGGCGCTCGCCTTGATGCAGAGCCCGGCCGATGGCTACACCATGCTCCAGATGGGTTCGCCCGCGGCGATGATGACGCCGATCATGTCCGCCAAACCGGCGTTCGATACGCTCAAGGACTTTGCGCCGCTTGCGCAAATCGGCGTGTCCAAGCCGGCGCTCGCCGTGCATCCATCGATTGCCGCGAACACCGTGCAGGAGTTACTCGAACTTGGGCGTGCGCAACCGGGCAAGATCAACGTTGGCACTGCCGGCCCGGCAAGCTCCGCCTACCTCATCATGGAATGGCTTCGCCATGCGCGCGGGATCAATTTCTACGACGTGCCGTATAAGAGTCCGCCTGCTGCAATGCAAGGGCTGCTAGGCGGCGATGTACAGGTGGTCGTGTTCGCGGTCGGCACCGCGATGGCGCACGCCAAGGCCGGAAGGCTCAAGGTCCTGGGTGTCAACGCGGACGAGCCCTCGCAGCTGTTTCCCGAGTTGCCGCTTCTGAAAGCGGGCGGCATCGAGATCGTCCCGCCATCGTGGTTCGGGTTGTTCATGCGTGCGGGTACCCCGCCCGAGATGATCAACACGCTCAACCGGGCCATCGCGAAGGTATTCGCCGAACCGGATTTCATCCCAACTGTTTTGCACCGTGTCGGGTACGAGCCGACCGCGATCACCGCCGCGCCGCCCGATGTGTTCGCCAAGTTCCTGAGGGAGGATTACGAGGTGCATCTGCGCTTGAAGCGCGAGGCGAAACTGCAAAACATCGACTGACGGCGCCACCGCGCCTCAACGCTGCGGTACGCGCGCCCCATCGAGTACGTTCGCCTTCTGCAAAATTGGAATCACGCGCCGCCACAGATCGATGCTGTGCTCCATTTCCGGCTCCTCCATGCTGCCAAGCGAGTAGGCAAGAAAATGGCCGGCACCGCATGTTCGGCACTGATCGATAATCTTTGCCGCCACCGTTTCGGGCGAGCCCACGATCCATTCGTCAGGCTCGGCCGCGAACTTCGAGGCCGGCGCGTCGATCGCATCGGTATGCTTCATCGCGAGGATCTGTTTGTCGATATGCGCAACTCCGGTGAGCGGCGTGATGCCGCGATCGGTCATGTGTTTCAACAGCCTGCCTGTCCGCTCCAATCCGATGCGGAGCACTTCGGCGCCGAGGCGTTCCGCACTGCTATTGGTATCCCATACCAGACATCGACGGCGCAACGCCATTTGATCAGGCGCCGTTGACCCACCCACCCGCGCGGCCTCTTCACGATAGGCATCGAACATCTTGGCGGCGTCCGATGCCGACATGAACGCGGTGCAGACCTTGTAGCCGCGTCGTGCCGCGAGCCGCGATGATTTCTCGCTCACCACGGTCATCCACTTTGGCGGACTTGGCTGAAGCGTGCGCGGGGTGACGCACAACGCATCGAAACTCCAGAAGCGGCCATGATGGGTCACCTTCATCTCGGCGATCGCGCGATCGATGATGTCGAGCGACTCCTCGAAGCGCGGCCGCAACTCGTCCTCGGGAATACCCACGACCAACGGTTCCATCGGACCGGTGCCGCTCGAATAACCGATCTCGAGACGCCCGCCGCTCAGGTGATCGAGGATGCCGATCTCTTCGGCGACCCGCCACGGATTGTGCAGCGGCAACACGCTGCCCATGACACCGAGCCGCACGCGCTTGGTTCGCATCGCGGTCGCGGCGATGTACAAATGTGGCGAGGCGCTCAGATTGCCGTGGAAGTGATGCTCGCTGAAGAAAATGCCGTCGAATCCGACATCCTCGACCTTCGGGAAAAGTGTATCGAGATGCCAGCGGATCGCCCGTTGCGTGAGCGCGGTATCGAAGGGATCCGGATGCTGCCGCATGAACGGCTGCATGAAGGTGAAGAGCCACGAGCGGATCATGTGGGGCTACGTCGTGGCCGGGGCCCGCTTGCCGTCAAGATGCGGGAAGAGTCTGAGTGCGTTATCGCGTTCGATTGCGCGGATCTCTTCGGCGCTCAGCTGGAGCTTGTCGAAATTCGCGCCGGCCAACTCGATCGGCATGTATGGATAGTCCGTGCCGAACAGGAGCCGCGAGATGTCGACCAGCGATCGTACCGCCTCGAACACCGGTCGTTGCGCGATGTTGACGACATCGAAGTGCAACTTCGCGATCGCGGCGAACACACCCTCGGGAACGCGCTCATTCATCTCCGGTTGAAAGCGCGCCATGCCCGCAATTCGCTGGGCCACCATCGCGAGCGCACCACCCCCATGCGAGAAGATCCAGCGGATCTTGGTGCATCGACTGAACGTACCGCTGTGAAGCAGACTCAGGATCGCGCGCGCAGTGTCGAATGGAAATTCGAGCGTTGCAGGTTGAATGCCAGGCAGCAGATTGGCGCAGCCATGCGCCGCGGTCGGATGAAAGTAGACCGTGGCGCCGCGCTCGTTGAGCTCCTCGAACACCGCCTTGAATGCCGGGTCGCCCGGATACTGCCCGCCAATATTGGTGACGAGGCCGACGCCTTCCGCCCGCAATGTGCCGAGCGCGTATTCAATCTCGCGCAGGCTCGCATCGACATCGGGCAAGGGGAGCGTCGCGAACTGGCCGAAGCGTCCCGGATGATCCTGCTTCAGGCGCGCCGCAAAGTCGTTGCATTCGCGGGACAGCGTGCGCGTCGTATCACGATCACCGAACCAGATGCCGGGTGACGAGATCGATGTAATCGCGGTGGCAATACCGGCGCGATCGAGCGCTTCAACCGCTCGCGATGGATCCCATTCGAGCACCTGTTTCGCCAGGGCCGGCGCATCGCCGATTACGCGATCCCGCGCGCGCGTGAGATAGGCGGGGGGGATCATGTGGTGGTGCGTGTCGATGCGATGGCCGCATGCGCAAGGCGTTGTCATCGGGATTTCCCGTGTTGATCAAGAAATGAATCGGCTCAGCGGGGCAGCGTGCGAATTTCGTGAAAATTCTATCGCGATCGGCCCGCCGACTATCGGTCGCATGGTGTCGCGTGGCGCAGGCAGGCGGCCGAAAGCCGAATTCCAAGGCCCCACGCCGTCGAGTGAACAAGGTGCGTTGAGTGTCGCACCGTTTTCCCGGAGCGGCTATGAGCATCCGAGCTTTTGAAACTCGCCGTCGAGATTCGATCGATCGCGATTGAGGCGATCCATTTCGGCACCGCTCCTTCCTCCAGCACGCTGCGTCTGGCGATTCGTCGTGAGGCGCCTGTTGATGTCGTCACATCGCGATTTCAAAGCCCTGGCCTCTACGCGCTGTTCAGTGAGCAGCGCCTGCTTCTCCGTGGCGGCTTGCTGTTGCGCAAGATCCGCTCCGCTTGGACCGGCAGCCTGCGGGCCAGGCAGTACGCCGGCCTTCACCATCGATTGATGAAGGGCAATCGCCTTGGCGCGCTCTTCCATCTCAAACTTGCATTCGGCCTCGATGCGTGCGCGCACATCCGGTACGGCACCTCTCACCCGATATACGTCGGCGATCAATTTGCGCTTCGCGGAATCCGATTCCTCGGCGATCGCTTTTTCTTCAGTCATGCCGCCTTCGCGAGCCCAGACCACTTTTTGCGAGTCCGCGCCACGCCGCGCGCAGGTCGGATCCGACGACGCGCCTTGGGACGTCGAGTTGGCGGACTGCGTCAGGCCGCTCACCGGCTTCGCCGATAGATTGCCATCACAAGGATGGCTCTGATACAGGTTTCCACAGCGGTACATTTGGGCGGTGGAATCGGCAACCGGCATCAGACAGCCGATCATTCCAGCAAGGACGGCGGCCCTTGTGAACAACGCTTTCATTGTTATGCCCTTTCTCATCGCCCGGCGGATTCGACGCGGCATCATGCCCCATCACGCCGCCGCGACCGTTCCTGTATGAACGGCAGATTTCAAACCGGGTGAAGCCTGTGGCAAGCGTTTGGGTTGGGCTCGCGCGCAAAGTGTGCAATCGCCATGACACGGCGAGCGCTGAAGCAGGCACACCGCCGGGCTATTTAGAACATCACCTTAGGCAGCCAAAGGGTGATCTGCGGAAACGCGATGATCAACCCTAACGCGATCAGCAGAACGACGAAAAAAGGCAGCGATGCGCTGAAGATCTCATCGATCGTCGTTTCTGTTGGCATTGCCGCTTTCATCGCATAGACCACCATGCCGCATGGTGGCGTGAGCTGCCCGAGCTCGATCGCGAGAATTGAGACCAAGCCGAACCACAGGTTGTCGTAGCCGAGCTTCAGTACGACAGGCACCATGATCGGCATCGTGAGCAGCATGATCGATGTGCTGTCGAGGATGGTGCCAAGGATCAACATGATGACGACGAAGAACAGCACGATCGCGATCGAAGGCACGTCGACCCCGATCATCAGGCGCGTGAGATGTTCCGGCAGGCCGGAGAGACTCAGCATCCGGGAATACATCTGCGCGGTGAGCAAGAGAAAGAAGATCGTCGCGGTTGCCGAGCCGGTTTGCAGCAGCAAGTCGTAGGTCGTCTTGAACCCGAACTTGCGTTTCAACACCATGAGGATGAAAGCGCCGAGCGCACCGATGCCGCCCGCTTCCGTGGGCGTGAACCAGCCCGCGTAAATACCACCAAGCACGAGCAGCACCAGCACATAGACCGCCCAGGGCCGCGTGATGAGCTGCCGCCGCGACAGGATGGGCCCCGATCGCGCGGCCACGGTGCCTTCGACCCCGCACAACGCCGGGCGCAGCCGAATCATCACCACTATGGCGAGCGAAAGGGCCAGCGACACGACCAGGCCCGGCCCCATGCCGGCCGCGAACAGCTTGCCGATGCTCTCCTCGGTGATCACGCCATACACGACCATGAGGATGGAAGGCGGGATGAGCATGCCAAGCAAAGCGCTGGAGGCGACGATACCGAGCGCGAATTTTTTGTCGTAGCCGAGCCGCTTCATTTCCGGAATCGATATTTGCGAGAACACGACCGCAGAGGCAACGGTCACACCGGTAATCGCCGAGAACACCGCGTTGCCGGCAACGGTCGCGATCCCGAGGCCACCACGAATCCGCTGCAGTGCCGCGCCCATCGACTCGAAGAGCTCGCGCATCACGCCCGAGACGGTCGCGAACGCACCCATGAGGATGAACAACGGGATGACCGCGAACACGTAATCGTTAAGCGCGTTGTAGGAGGTCGACTCCAGGAGGCGAAATGCGACACTCCATTTGCCCGAGATGAGATAAATGCCGAGCACGCTGGTGAGCGCAAGCGCGACGCCGACGTGCAGCCCGATCAGAATCAACACGAATACCAGCGCGGCCGAAAGCGCGCCAATCAGCACCGGATCCATGGCTACTCGATGTGGGTTGTGAGGGTGCCGTCGGCGGCGTCGACGAATCCGTATCGGGCGCTTCGATACGCGAAGATCAGGTACTGCAACGCAGTAAGCGCGGCGCCGATGGTAAGGGCCCACCAGAGCGGCCAGGTCGGTACGCGGACCGGTTCCTCACCTTCGAACTCGTCGGTCTCCCAGGCGCGCACGGCGTCGAAATAACCCCAGTAGGCGATCGCGCCGAGCAGCACGCAACCGCATAAGGCGTTGACGACCATCACACTGCGCCGCGTTCGCTCGCCCATCCGATCAAGCAAGGTGGTGGTGCGAAGGTGGCCGCCGATGCGAAGCGTGTGCGCGACCTGAAGCCAGAACACGGCGACGAGGGACAGGCGCGTGACCTCCGGTACGCCCGGCAACGGAAAGTTGAACGCCGTCCGGCCGATCACGTCGAGCGAGATGATCGCGACCAGCAAGACGACCCAAAGGCTCGCGAAGGTGTTGAGCCCCGCGAGCAGTGCCCCTAACAATCTGTCCAAGACCGCGCTCGCAGGCGCCGACCTAGCGCTCGGCCTCCCAGTCGCGCGGGAATTTGTGGCCCGCGGCCTTCAGCGCCTTGATGTACACATAGACGACTTCACCGGGCAGCTTCGCCTTGTTGATTTCTTCGAACCGCTGCTTCGGAATGTTGGGCAACTGCATGGCCCAGGCGCGCTTGGTTTCCTCGTCGGCCTGTCGCGTCTCCACCCCAAGCTCTTTCAAGCGCTTCACCGATGCGATCTGCCTCTCGTAGGTGGCCTGGCCCATCGCCTCGTTGTAATCCTTGCCCGCATCGAGAATGATTTTCTGGAGCGCGGGCGGCAAGGCGCGCAGGGCATCGCGGTTGATTGTCAGGAGCGGCGTCGCCTGCGAGCCGAAATCCATGTCGACATATTGCTTCGACACTTCGTGCAGCTTGAATCCGAGAATCGGATCGGCCAGCATCACCCAACCTTCGTAGACGCCGGTCTGCATCGACGTGTACGCCTCGTTCAAGGTCGATTGCACGCCGACCGCGCCGGTGCCCTGCAGCCAGGGGATGTTCGGGCCGATGGCCGCGAGTTTGCGGCCTTTCAGCTCTGACACGTTGGTCCATTTGAAGTTGGTGACCAGGCCGTAGTTGCCGACGATGCCGTTGGCGATGAACACCTGCTTGTAGCGATCTTCGAGTGCTTTCTTCAGCGCGGGTGTGGTCTGGTAGACGTCCCACACCGCTTTCGCCGCGATCCGCGGGTCGGAAGTACCGAACGGTGCGAAGAAAGTGAAGTTGTTCGCGAGGAGCTTCGCGGGCTCGGTGGGCGCATGCACATCGGCGATGTCGAGCAGACCCGCTTCGACCGCTTCAAGGCATTCGCCCAATTTGCACACCGAGCCGCCCCAGGCTTCGGTCCATTCGATCTTGTGCCCCGCCGCGGCCGCGCGCTCGGTCACGCGCACCATATAGACATCTTTGATCGTCGACACCCACAGGCCCACCGGCGGATGGCCGGCACCGATCTTCAATTTGAAATCGGCTGCGTTGGCGCCGGCGATGCCACCAATTGCGCCCACTGCGAGCAAAGCAACGCCAAGCAAATGCTGAATACCGCGCATTCCCGATTCTCCTTTGGGGTGATTGTTTGAATGCCCGCACGGCTTCAATATGCGATCTGCGCACGCCGTACGTCGCGAATTGCCTTCATATCCGACATCGTATCAGCGCCAACGGACCGACGTGTTTCGAGCGCGCGACTAGGCCCGCAGCTCGAACCGCTGCTCGTCGACCTCGCTTCCCCACTGCGCGCCACGCTGCTCGTGTACGAGCCGAAAGCCGAATTTTTCGTAGAGGTGCCGCGCCGCGCCAAGACCATCGAAGGTCCATAGATAAACGCGCTCATAACGTTGCGATCGGCAGAACGCCGTCGCCGCGGAAAGTAGCGTATTGCCAGTGCCCTTGCCGCGCACCTGCGCCGACGTGATGAACCAACGTAAGTGAGCGCCGTCCTGGCCGGCATGCGATCCATCGATGGCAATCGAACCTTCGATCACATCGTTCTCGAGCGCGAGCCACAGTCCGTCGCGATGGTCATCGTAGCGCTCGCAAAATTCCGCGAGCTCGCGGGCTACCTTGGCTTCGAAGTGCATGCCGAAGCCGGCGAGCTGATGGTAGTAGCGCGCGTGCAGCTCAGCGACGCGGCCGATGCAACCGGGAATGTAGCCTTTGTGGAGGGGGAGACTCACCTTTGCCAACCGTTTTCTAACGCATCCGAATCATGCCCACCGATTCTTCGCCGAGGGCTCGCTCCGCTATAGTTGCGACTTCGGCGCCGATGCCGAGGATCGACCAAAGGGGAGTCATCATGCACGACACCGCGTCTCGCCGTCGCTTTCTGCGTTCCACCGCCGCCGCGCTCGCCGGCTCAGGTCTCTTGGGGTTTCCAATGCTACCTTGGGCGCAGCAGAAAAAGCTCGTAATCAACACGTACGGCGGTCGCTGGGAAAAATTCTGGCGCGGCGAGCTGTTGCCGCCGTTTGCCAAACAGACGAGCATCGACACGACGCTCGATGTCGGACTCGGGCGCAATTTCATCGCCAACCTGCGCGCCGCGGGCGTCAACAACCCCCCATACAGTGTGTTGATGATCAACGAGAACCTGGCGAACATTCTCCGAAGCGAGGGCTACTTCGAGTCGATCCCGGAAGCAAAGGTGCCGAATCTTGCGCAGGTGTACCCGAATCTACGCAACCCGGAGAACAACGGCGTGCGCGGAATTATCTCGCCGATCGGCATTGGCTATCGCAAGGACCTCGTGAAGAATCCGCCCACCGCCTGGGCCGATCTTTGGACGAACCCCGAGTTCAAGGGAAAGATCGGTCTCTATCAGATCGCCAACACGGCCGGCATGCTGTTCCTCCTGCTGACCGCGAAGATATTCGGGGGTTCGCAAGATGCCGTGGATATCGCCTTTCGCGAGATCAAGAAGCTGCAACCGTTCGCGCAGGTCGATTTCAGCGGATCGCTCACGACGCTCCTGCAGCGTGGCGATGTGACGGTCGGGATGATCGACTTGCCCGAGATCGTCGCGCTCAAGAGGAAGGGCGTGCCGGTCGAAATGGTCATCCCGAAGGAAGGTGTCGTCGCTTTCGAGCAGTCGTTCAATATCCTTAAGAACGGTCCGGCAAAGGAAGAGGCCTATCGATACATCAACTACATCCTCGATCCGGGCGTGCAGGAATCGATGGCGAAGGAGTTTTTCACCTCGCCCTCGAATACGCGCTCGAAAGTACCGCCGGAACTTGCCGCCGACATTCCGGTTGCGGGCGACAAGATGTCTACCCTCGTGCAGTTCGACTGGACGCGCGCCAATGCCCGGTCGACCGAGATCACCGAGCGATGGAACCGCGAAATGAAGTAGCGCCCGGGTGGCGAAGGAGGTAGCGCCCCGTGGCAAAGCTGGTTCTCGTGAGTGTCGCAAAGCAATATGGCGCGATCCATGCGCTCGAGGATTTTTCGCTCGACGTGAGCGACGGGGAGTTCATCTCGCTCCTCGGCCCAAGCGGCTGCGGCAAGAGCACGACGTTGCGATGCGTGGCCGGCTTCGAGCAGCCGGACGCTGGGCAAATCCTCTTCGGCGAACGCGACGTTACCGCGCTGCCTCCGGAGCATCGCGACGTCGGCATGGTGTTCCAGAACTACGCACTCTTTCCGCACCTCACGGTCCGCCAGAATCTTGCGTTCGGGCTCGAGATGCGCAAGGTTCCCGGGGTCGAGATGGACCATCGCATCGGGCACGTGCTCGAGATGGTTCAGCTCACCGGTCGCGAGCGTGCCTATCCGCGCGAACTCTCCGGCGGCCAACAGCAGCGGGTAGCGCTCGCGCGTGCGCTGGTGATCGAGCCGCTCCTGCTCCTCCTCGACGAGCCGCTCGCCAACCTCGATGCGCTGCTGCGTGATGAGATGCGGTTCTTCATCCGCTCGCTCCAGAAGCGGGTCGGGATCACCACGCTTTATGTCACCCACGATCAGGCCGAGGCGATGGTGATGTCCGATCGGATCGTCGTGATGTTCGGTGGACGCATCGCGCAGATCGGTCAACCCGAGGCGATCTATCATCGCCCACGGTCGCAGCAGGTGGCAAGCTTCATTGGCCGCTCGAATTTTCTCGCGGCAACCGTTGCACGCGTCGTGGACGCGGCGCGGTGCGTCGTCCAAACGCCGCTTGGCATCATCAGCGCCGGCCACGACGGGCACGCGCGGGACGGCGCCAAAGCGACACTCCTCCTGCGTCCCGAGGCGCTCACGCTGCAATCGCCGGAAACGCCGGTTGCACAGGCGTGCCGGGTGATCGAACGCTATTTCCTCGGCGCGGTCGTCGAATACATTCTTGACGCGGGCGAGGCGGTACGCCTTACCGCCCATACCGGTCCCGACGTGGCGCTCGATATCGGACAGAAAGCGTACCTCACCATCGATGAGACGCACGCATGGCTGCTGCCGGCCCAGTCGTAGCGGTACTGCACGCGGGCACGCGGCGCACCGCGCACCCGCGGTGGTTGATCCTGCCCGCCGCCGCGATCGTCGCCGTCTTTCTCCTGCTGCCGTACCTCAACATCATCGTCATGAGCCTGCGCCCCCGCGCGGTCGGCGCGGCGCACGGCCCGGGGTTCACGCTCGAGAACTACTCGCGCGTTCTCACCGACGAGTATTACCTCGGCGTTCTCGGCCAGTCGCTCAGTCTCGCGCTTATGACAACCGCGATCTGCCTCATCATCGGCTACCCCGTCGCCTACCATCTGGCACGCAGCACATCGCGCTGGAAGGGGCTGCTCTACGTCCTGGTGTTGTCACCGCTCCTCGTCGGTGTGGTGGTGCGCACGTTCGGCTGGCTGATCCTGCTCTCACGTGGCGGCGTGATCAATCGCGCGCTACAGGACCTTGGCCTGATCGACGCACCGCTCACGCTCATGAACAACATGTTCGGCGTGACGCTCGCACTCGTCCACGTCTTCTTGCCCTTCATGATCCTTCCGCTCACGGGTGCCCTGCAGGCGATCGATCCCAGCCTGGAGGCGGCGGCGCGATCGCTCGGGGCGTCCCGCTTCACGGCGTTCCGGCGCATCGTGCTGCCGCTCAGTTGGCCGGGCATCAAGTCGGGAACCGTGCTCGTCTTCGTGCTCGCGCTCTCGGCTTATGTCACGCCGAACATGCTGGGCGGGGCGCAAGTGAGGACCTGGTCGGTGCTCGTGGTCCAGGCGCTCATCGACAACTTCCAGTGGCCCCACGGCGCCGCACTCGCCCTGATACTGGCCGTATGCGGAGCGCTCGCGGCGTCGGCCTATGTGCACCTGGGCGCCCGCCTCGCCCAGGGCGTTCGCTGAGGGACACACGCGCATGGTCCAGAGCCTCACCGACCGACTGATGACTCTCGCGGTGCGCACTTTCGTCGCGGTCATCTACCTGTTCCTGGTCACACCGATCCTGCTGATCGTCGTCATGTCATTCAACGGCGGTGATTTTCTTTCGTTCCCGATCACCGGCGTATCGCTCAAGTGGTATGCGTCGTTCGCCCGGAACGAGTCCTTCATGAATGCACTCGCCACCTCGCTCGCGATCGCCTCGATCAGCACGATCGCATCGCTCGCGATCGGCGTGCCGGCCGCCCTCTACGTCGTGCGCCACGCCGGACGCTGGCGCGAGTCGCTCGATCTCATGCTCACCGCACCGTTGATGCTGCCAGAAATCCTCACCGCGATCGCATTGCTATTTTTCTTCTACGCGACCGGCCTTGGGACGAAGACGATGATCGGACTGCAGATCGGTCACATCGTCGTGACCCTGCCGTTCGTATTCTTGAACGTTAGCGCCTCACTCTACAATTTTGATCGTTCGCTGGAACAGGCGGCGCGGGGACTCGGTGCCACGCCCTGGGTCGCGTTTCGTCGCATCACGCTGCCGCTCATCAAGCCCGGGGTGATCGCGGGCGGCCTCTTCGCATTCATCATCTCGTTCGATCTCTTCAACATGTCGCTCCTCCTGAAGGCGATCGGGACGAACACTTTGCCACTTGCGCTCTATGACTATCTGCGCTGGGACTTCGACCCGACCGCGGCGGCGGTGGCGAGCGTGAGCATCCTCGCGACATTCGTGATCGTGCTCGTTCTGGATCGTACGATCGGGCTACGCTCGCTCAGGTTCTAAGGTTCCCAGTCAGCTCTGCCGGTACACGTAGTTCTTGTCCAGTCGCTCCATCAGATAGTCGCCATAGCGGATCGGCTCGAACGCGGCTGGCCGGTCGGCCTGCACGAATGGTGGCAGCGGCTCGATACGCGCGTCCATTGCCGGATCGAAGAAATAGGGGATCGAATAGCGATCACCACCCGAGAGATTGATGACCCGATGCGGCGTCGATCGGAAACGGCGGTTCGTCCAGCGCGGCATGAGATCACCCGCATTGAGCACCAGGGTCCCGGGCACCGGTCGCGCATCAATCCAGCCGCCATCGGGTCCACGGACTTGGAGTCCACCCGATTCGTCCTGAGCAAGCAGCGTGATGCTGCCGTAGTCGGTATGCGGTGCCGAGCCGAATTCGTCGTCGGCGCGGGTCGCCGGCTGCGGTGGGTAGTGCAGCAGTCGAAGGAATGTCGTAGGACGGGCAAACATCGCATCGAAGTAATTGCGCGGCAAGCCGAGACCGACGGCGAACGCAGTCACGATCCGTCTGGACACAACATCGATCGCGACAATATAGGACTCGATCACTTCGCGAAAACCCGGAAGCCAGGACGGCCATTGATTCGGCCCTTGCAGCGGACGACCGGCGAGCAAGTCGGGATCATCGGCTGGGAGTTCGTGCATGATCATCAACGACTCGCTCATATTGGGCTTTCGCACGTGCGCGACCGTCGAGGTCACGATCGTCGAGGTGGCGAAGCCCATATAGCCGCGATGAAAGGCGTTGATGGCGATCGATCGCTTCTGTTCCAGTGTAGAAGCATGGAACCGCTGCGAGGCCGCGAACGCCGCGGCGATCGTCTGCTCCGACATGCCGTGCCCATACACGTAGGCAAATCCGACCTGCTCGTATGCCTCGCAGAGCGCCGCCGCGCAGCGCGCGCTTGCCTCGCTATCCCTGCCGCCTAGTGGTGCAATATCGATCATTGGAATCGTAGCCACACTTCCCTCCATCGCGTTCCGCGCCATGCATTGAACTCTAGCCGATACACTGGACGCAGGCAGTGCTCGCGAAGGATGTGACGACCGTGCCCGGATGGGCGCACTACTGCATCGCAATCCCCGCCGCCTTGATGAGCGGTCCATTGCGATCGAGATCACGCTTGATCTGGTCACGGAAATTTTCGGCCGAGCCGGGCGTGGCACGAACGCCGAGCGCCGCCACCTTGGTACTAAGTTCTGTGGTCGCAAGCGCAGCATTCAGCTCGCTATTGATTCGCTCGACCACCGCTGCGGGCATCTTGCCGGGGCCGACCAGTCCGATCCAGGACATCACCGCGACATCGGGCACGCCGCTCTCGATGATGGTGGGCACATCGGGCAAGGTGGACCAGCGCTCGGCGCTCGATACCGCGATCCCTTTCAGCTTGCCCGATTTCAGGAATTGCGCACCACCTGCCACGGATGACATCCCGATCGGAATGTGCCCCGCCATCGCATCGGCCATCGCGGGTCCGCCGCCTTTGTACGGCACGTGAACAAGCCTGGCGCCTGCGCGTTGCACCAGCAGCGTACCGATCAGGTGCTCGTTGCTGCCGGTCCCGGACGTACCGTAATCGAGCCCCGCCGGTTTGGACTTCGACAACGCGATCAGATCCTGGAGCGTCTTCGCTTCAACCGCAGGATGCACGGTGATCACGGTCGGGTAATCGCCGATCATGCCGATCGGGGTGAAATCCTTCACCGTGTCGAAGGGCATCTTGCTGAACACGAATGGGTTGATCGTGACCAGCCCGTTGTACGCCAACAAGATCGTGTAGCCATCGGGCTCGGCCTGCGCAACGTACTGACCCGCGATATTTCCGGTCGCCCCCGGACGGTTCTCCACCACCACCTGTCCCATGCGTTTCGTCAACTGCTCGGCAACGAGCCGAGCGGCCGCATCCGACACGCCACCCGGCGGGAACGGCACCACCATGCGGATGGTCGCGCTTGGGTAGGCCGCCTGCGCGTAGGCGTTCGAGTGCCCGACCGGCAATAGTGCGACGAGCAATACCGATGCGCAGAACAACCGCCGGCCAATGCGATGCAGGTGAACAGTACACATGATGATCGTCCTTGCGGGTTGGGTTGCGCGCGATCCGCGCCTCACACGGCCTGCTCGAGAGTGGGGGCCGAATCCATGGTGGTGGTTCGTCGGATATCGCGCGGCTGGTCGGCCGGGTAGCGGCGGCCACGATGCATCACGACGCGGTTGTCCCACATGATGATGTCGTGCAGCGTCCATTTGTGGCTATACACACGCTCGCGCTGCGTGGCATGTTCGGTCAATTCGCGAAGCAAGGTGCGCGCCTCGGGCAGCGGCCAGCCGACGATCGCACCGCCGTGCGAGGAGAGGTAGAGCGACAGCCTCCCGGTCGCCGGATGCCGGCGCACCAGCCGCTGCGGATTGGCCGCGAAATCGCGCGCCTCGTCTTCGGTGAACTTGAATCCGAGCTCGCCGCGCGAATGCAGCCGGCTGTGTTCGCAGACCATGTCGCGCACCAAGGTCTGGGTCTGGGGGTCAAGCGTATCCCATGCCGCGCGCAGGTCGGCGAATTCCGTATCGCCACCCCAGGTCGGAATGGCATGCGCCGAGAGGATCGAGTACTTCGCGGGAATTTTCTTGTACGAACTGTCGGAATGCCAGAGGAGATTGCCGAGCTGGAACAGTCGGTGGCGGTCGTCGCGCGGGATCACCCGATTATTGCGATCAAGATTCGATACGTCGTTGATCTCGCTTGGCATGCGGCCGGCCTGCACGTTGTCACCGGGTACGCCATAGGCGTCTTCGAGCCGGCCGAAGCAGCGCGTAAAGGCGACCTGCTGCGCGTTGCTGATGGGCGGGCCGCGGAACACGAGCACCGCGAATCGATCCATACCTGCTTCGATTCGAGCGACGTCCTCGGGCAGCAGTGGCCGGCGCAAATCGATGTCGGTCACCAGTCCGGCGAACTCACTGCGCTCGGCATGGATCGCCGCGATATTCATGATTGCGTTTGCTCCATTTGTGCGCGAGCTTCGATGTCAGGCCACGTGAGCATGACCACCGGAACTCGAATCAAACAGAAGTTTGCCACGACGCGCGCCAGGACAGTTCCCCGACTCCGACTTTTCGTTTAGGTAGGCTTCATCGCTTCGCGGCAAGATTGATTTCCATCGCCGTCCGCGCGCCGATCACCACGTCATTCAGGCTTGCCGGCACTTCCATGCGTGCGGCGTCGATCGGAATCCGCCCACCCATGATCTCGGCTTTCAACTGCGGATAGCGTGGTGATCGTTCCGGTTCGGCATATCCATCGGGAAAGCGCGGGAGGTTGTTCGACAAGTCGTATTTGTCCGTTGCGCCGAGCGTGTGCAACATCTCGTGCGCAATGACGACATTGTTCGACCCGTTGTCCTCTTTCGAGGCGAACGCGTGAACGACGCCGAGCATGCCTTTTTCGAGGCCAAGTGAGTGCGGGACGCGCTGCGTGCGTTGTGGATCGTGATAGATCACGAACAGTCGGACATGCGCCTTCGGTCCGCGGTACAGGTCGTGCTGCCATGCCCAGTAGCGCAGCCGCAAACTCCAGAACGCGATTTCGATGACATTGCCGCCGTGAGGGGGCGTTGGCGGATGCGCCCGTACTTCCGGCGCAAGTGCGACCGATACCGGCCTCGTGAGGTCACGGCCATGTCGCTGGGCTTCCCGCTCGATGAAATCCTCGATGTCGCGAAAGCTCTCGCTGTTCAAGGCCCGGATATGCCCGACCGTCGCGGCGGATTGATCGGCGTTGATCGGATACACGGCGATTCGCAAGGTGCCGGTCCACGAGGCCGCGCGCGTCTTGGCATACCACGCCCCATTCGCCACCGCGGCGAGCACGACCAGCAGGATGATGATCCGAATATTGCGCCACATGCATCCGAGTGTGCGACGCGGTGAAGGACAAGAATGCCGCGTTGCATGGTGAGGGAGGCAATTGTTGGATGTCCTGATGCGTTTCGTTCGGCGCGACAGGCAGCGGATCGTGGGAAGATCATAGGGGTGAGCAGACCATAGGTGGTCGCAAACCGTGCGGACAAAGTCGCGGATCGCCGGACAGCGGCGCGTGAACGGCCACCTGCAACACCGAGTAGGATTCGATTCATGAATCGACTTGCTGAGGAGACGGCGTGACCACGCTTACGTTACTTCGCACCATCACTACGATTGCCGCGACTGCCGCGACTGCCACGATTGCGGGGCTCGTGCCTGCCGTCGCCGTCGCGCAGAACTTCCCGGTTCGCACCGTCACGATCGTCGTCCCCTATCCGCCCGGCGGCCTGATTGATCTCGTTGCGCGCATCATCCAGCCGCGCATGCAAACCGAGCTGGGCCAATCGGTCGTGATCGAGAATCGCACCGGCGCGGGAGGGAATGTCGGGGCGGAGGCGGTGGTCCGCGCTGCGCCTGACGGCTACACCTTGCTGCTCGGCAACCCGTCGCTTGGCATCAGTCCAAGCCTGTACAAGAAACTCACCTACGACCCGCTCAAGGATCTCAGCTATATCGGGCGCTACGGCAGCGTCGCGAATGTCCTGATCGTGAATCCGTCGTTGCCCGCGAAATCCGCGACGGAGCTGATTGAGCTCCTCAAGGCCAATCCGCGCAAGTACAACTACGGCTCGCCTGGTTATGGCACGTCGCCGCAGATGTCGATGGAGCTCTTCCAGGGGATGACCGACACGCAGGTGGTGCACATTCCGTTCCGCGGCGCCGGACCGGCGCTGGCGGCCATGTACGGCGGTGAGATCGAGATGATGTTCGACAACCTGCCACCACGGGTGCCCGATATCAAGAGCGGCAAGGTACGCGCGATCGCGGTAACGAGCCTCAAGCGCAATCCGGTGGTGCCCGATATTCCGACGCTGGACGAGATCGGCTTGAAAGGCTACGAGGTGACATCCTGGTTCGGGCTCAACGCGCCCGGCGCGACACCGGCGCCCGTGATCGCCCGCCTCAACGAGGCATTGAATCGCGTGACCAGCGACCCCGCGGTTCGGGAGCAACTCGTTTCGCGCGGCGCGGAAGTTGTTCAGGGCACCTCTGCCGAGTACTTCGAATTCGTGAAGAGCGAAGTAACGAAGTGGGGGCCGGTCGTGAAGCGCTCCGGTGTGACCGTCGATTAGTAGAAATTCGAGGATGACCAATTCGTCATGACCGCCCAACTATTTGCTACCTTCCTCGCTCTTGCCGCCGCTTCACACGCCCTCGGTCAAGCTGACTTCCCCAACCGTCCGGTGCGGATCGTCGTACCCTTCCCCGCCGGCGGCAGCGCCGATGCGATGCCGCGACTGATCAGCGCGCGGTTGTCCGAAAAATGGGGCCAGCCGGTGATCGTGGAGAACAAGAGCGGCGCGGCCGGCAATGTGGGCGCCGATTTTGTCGCGAAGGCCGAACCGGATGGCCACACATTGCTTGCTTCCGCACCCGGACCAATCGCGATCCATCAGGCGCTCTACAAGAAACTCTCGTTCGACCCCGATGCGTTCGTACCGGTCACGATTCTCTCGCTCGTGCCCAATGTTCTCGTCGTGCATCCGAAGGTGAGCGCGAACACGATTGCCGAACTGATCGCCTTCGCGAAAGCCAATCCCGACAAACTCAATTACGCCTCGCAGGGGAGTGGCGGCACGGCGCACCTGTCGGCGGAGCTGTTCAAGTCGCTCGCCGGCATAAGAATGGTTCACGTCCCGTACAAAGGCGCCGCGCCCGCGGTGGCGGATCTGCTTGGCGGACAGGTCGACCTCATGTTCGAGAATATCGCGGGCGCGCTTCCGCATGTCAGGGCGGGCAAGCTGCGGCTGCTCGGGGTTGGAACCGAGAAACGCATGGACGAGGTACGCGACGTTCCGGCGATCAGCGAAACCTTGCCGGGCTTTGTGGCGGTAGCGTGGTTCGGCGTGGTGGCGCCTCCCAAGACGCCGGCGGCGCTTGCGGCCAGGATTTCAGCGGACATGCGCGATGCGCTCAAGGATCCCGATGTCATCAAACGCATGGCCGATCGCTCCGCCACGCCGGTTGGCGGGACGCCTGCGGAGACGGCGCGATTCATTCGCGCCGAGACCGAGCGCTGGAGCAAGGTCATTCGGGATGCGGGCGCGCAGGTGGATTGAATAGGAATCTGCGTGGCCCGACGCAAATTTCTACGACGGCACAAATTTCTCCGCGTGAATCCGCGTCACCCCGCGTTGCGCAAGCCAGGATTGCGCGGCCTCGACCATCGGCGGCGGGCCGCATAAATATGCATCCACGTCGCCCCCGCATAGCAACTCATCGCGCAGGTGCGTGGTGACATGACCGGTTCTGCCGGACCACCCATCGCCCGACACGGCAATCCGATCGACGCGCAATGACAGGGGCGCGCGTGACAGTCGATCCAGTTGATCGGCACAGAAGAATTCGGACGCGATGTTGACGCCGTAGAGAAGATGAATCGGTGGCGCGTTGGACGCGGTGCGGTTCATCTCTTCCAACATCGCCAACATGGGTGCGAGACCGGTTCCACCCGCGACCATGACGATTGGCCGTGTGGCTGGACGCAAATAGAAATGTCCGAACGGGCCGAGGATACCGATCGCATCACCAGGCCGTGCGCGTACGCTCACGTAATCACTCATCGCGCCGGCAGGGAGCACCTTGACATAGAAGCTGAGGAGCCCGCTCGCGTCGCGAGGGTTCGCCATCGAGTAGCTGCGCATGACGGCGGTTCCCGGAACACGCAGATGCATATACTGTCCGGGGAGGTATTCGAACGGCATGCCGGTGGATCGTTCGATATCGAGCCGCATCACGTTCGTGGCGACTCGCTCAATCCGCGCGACCGTTCCCGGCTCTTCGACCGCCGCGATGCGCGCCAATGCCTGGCTGGATGCATAGGGAAATTCGAGCACGCAATCGGTGATCGGCCGCATCTGGCAGGCAAGGGTGAATCCTTGCGCGCGTTCGGAATCCGAGAGCGCATCGTCGGCGTACTCACCCAGCTCGAATGCGCCTTGCGTGCACAAGCCCTTGCATGTCGCGCACGCGCCCTCGAGGCAATCCGATTCGAGTCGTACCTTCTGACGCAGCGCGGCCGCGTACACGGTTTCATCGGGGCGTGCGTCGAGGCGGACAACGCGGCCGTCTTCGAACACAAAAGTCAGGCGAGGCATCTCCGGACGACTACCGAGCCCAGCGCGCGGAATGAATGTCGGCATGCAGGCAATCGGCAAACTCGGCCTGCAGGCGCGAGTTGTCGCTGGTCCGGACGCTCTCGATCTTGAACAGCGATGCGCGTTCGCACGCCGAGACGGCTTGCTGCGTGCGGGCGAGATACGGCAACCCGTTCTTCTGATGGCACTGCGCCCAGCGGGTCCGGTCCTGCATGGACTGAATTTGCATGCGCAGGTCTTCGCTTGCGGCGGGCGGACTCGCGGCATAGGCAACGGCATGCACCATCAACGCGAATTGGGCACGAGACCCTGCAGCGATGTCGTCGGCCACCTCTGCTCGCACCGCCGCCTCGCCATCGCGGACGAAACGATCGACATCGCGCCGGGTCGCGAGCAGGTCGGTGCGCGGGTCGATACCGCCCTTGCCCGCGCAACTCGCCACGCGAAAGTGCGCCGCGGCATAGGAGGCCGCTTCGTTGCGGATCAACACCGGCTTGCCCGACTCGCCACCGGCGGGCGCGGGCATCGTGCGCGGCTCGGGGGCGGGCGCAATGCCCGACTCCTCCTGGAATGCTCCGCCGATCAGACGCTGCAAACGTCGCTCGCCTTTCGCCGTCTCGACGATCCGTTCGATCGGTTCTCGCGCATCGCCAACGAAGCGTGCCTCGAGTCTGCGACCATCGGGATATTCCCATCGCCACTGTCCGATACGAAAACCGTCTTCGTAGCGCCCGGTCGCTGCGACCAGCAATAACCGGCCGTTGTAGAGTTTGAACGTGCCGACACCGTCCCGGAAACCCGCGTTGCAAGTACCCGTCCAAACGATGGTGGGGGCGCGGCTGCTCCATTCAGCCGCCGGTTCGCGAACACGTTCAACGCAACCGCGCGCGTCTTGATAACCGAAATAGACCCCCGGTCGTTGGGAATCGGGCGCATGGGTGATCGTGACTGGGGCCGTCTGGGCGCGCGCGATCGGCGTGGCAAACCCGATTCCGATAACCAGAATCAACCCGAGCACGCGTTGGCGTTCTTGATGCGTCATGATCCCAATGCTACTTGCGCTGGTTGGAAAGGCAAACCGCAACGCACGCAAGCCGCAGCATTAGTCGACGGGTAGCACGCGCCGGGCGACCTGTTCGCAATCGCGAAGATGATTGAGCCCAACGTAGCGCATCGCCGTGAAGCTGAGTCCGGCTGCAAGCGCCTGTCCCGCCACCGGGACATAGCGCGCGGCCTGCACCGCCGTCAGGCGAACGCCGACCGACAGGAGCGTCTTCATCACCATGTTCTGGGTAACGAGCCGCCCGACCATCGCGCCGCCAATCACCACGATTGCGCGATACACCAGGATCCGCCGGCGTGGTGCGAGCGCCTCGATGCTCGCATGCGAGAGGCCGAACGCGTCGTTGATCTCCTCGACGAGCCGCGCGAGCAACGCAATGTCCGCCGCGATATCGAGGCCAGGAACGGGCACGAGCACAACGCCTGCGGACATCAACGCGCGCTTGGTTACGAGCCGGCGACAGTGGGCGACCGCCTCGTCGATCGCGCGCGCATTGCCGGGCAATGTCCGCGGACGACGACTCGATGTAGCGCCTTGACGGAACGCCCCGAGAGCAACCATCACAACCTCCTAGGAATCTGCACAGCAGACCGCGCAGATTCCTGATAGCTGACGCAACTTCTACAGAACTCAAGAATGAAGGATCTCCAGATCGCCGAGGTCAGGCAATTGATGCATGCGAAAAGTTCACTAAACGGGCGAGTACGTCAGCTTGAAGGCGTTTGCGCCCGCTGCCGCGCAGGCTCTTAGGGCGTTTGTCATAGTAGCACCGGGCCCACCGGTCGATCGGGGCTCCCGGCGGCCCCGCGCGCGGGCTTCTACTCGACGGTGCTCGCGGCCTGACCCTCGGCTGCGCGCGCCAAGGTGCGGAATTCGTTTGCGTAGTAGGCGATCCGCTCGATAAGGTGCTTGCGCTGCTGTGGCGAAAGGGAGCGTTCGATATCGAGCATCAGTGTGCCAAGGCGAGCTTGCCAGTCCTCGACAACCGCCGCGTACGTCTCCGTCCGGTGCTGCTCATAGCCTACGAGCAGGCTATCGAGCCGCTTCGCCCGGTCGCTCGCCGAGGCGTTCGATCGCAGGGCCGTCATGACTGCCCGATTGCGCCGCCTGCGCTCGTCCAGCAGGCCGCTGAAAATCGGCGTCGATGCTTCGGCGTAGCCGGACAGGCGCGCTTCCTGTGCCGGCGTGATCTCGCCCAGCCAGTCGCGCGCCCGCTTGGTCAATGCGCGAAGACGCTCCGCACGCCGCCGCTCGATGTCTTTTTGCAAAGTGTCCTGCTCGAACTTTTCATTCGATTCCGCGAGCTTGCGCTCGAGTTGCACGAGGTTGTCCGAGGTCAGCCGATCGAACAACGGGGTCACGCCGTGAATAGCCTGCCTGATCGTCGTGCGGTAACGCGTCTGCACGAGGTCGGTCGCCCAGGCAATATCCGCCGGCTCGAGCCCACGTTGCAAGCGCGCCGTCAGATCATCGAGCGCCTCGATGTAGCGTGGCAGCTCGTTACGTCGATGCCAGCGGTGATAGCGGTCGATACGCTCGCGCAGCAGATCCTTCTGCGCACCCTCGAGATCGAGATAATCGTTCGCCATCATGCGCAGGCCGAAGTCGGCGTTGTTGTACGCCAGACGAACGAAGCTGCCGCATCCGGTCATCGTCGCGACGATCGCGACGATGATGGACAATCGCAACGAAGTCGCCCTCATTGAATGCATTGCGCAAAAGGTGCGTTCACTTGCCCATGCCACGGCGTGGCCTCCTGAAACTGCCGGATTTCAGGAATCCGGGCGGCCCGCCACGCGGATTCCTAGAGAATCTTACCGCCGATCCACCATGCGATCGCGGCAATGAACGCCGATGCGGGAATCGTGAGGAGCCATGCCCAGACGATGTTCTGCGCCACGCCCCAGCGAACGGCCGAGAACCGCTGGACCGACCCGACGCCAACGATCGCACTGGTGATCGTATGCGTGGTCGACACCGGAATACCAAAGACCGCGGCGACGATCAAAGTGATGCCGCCACCGGTCTCCGCGCAGAAACCGCCTACCGGGCGCAACTTCGTGATCTTTTGCCCCATCGTCTTCACGATGCGCCATCCACCGAACAGCGTGCCAAGGCCCATCGCGACCTGCGCGGCCAGCACGACCCAAAACGGCAGCGGATCATTCGGACCGATGATGTGAGCGCCAATCAACAACATCCAGATGATGCCCATCGTCTTCTGCGCATCGTTCGAACCGTGGGCAAGGCTGTAGAGCGATGCGGAGACGAGCTGGCCACGCCGGAACCACCTGTCCACCCGGCGCGGCGACGTCCGGTTGAATACCCAGGACACCAGGATCATCAACAGGACACCCAGTGCGAATCCCATCAACGGCGCGACGAAAATGAAGGTAACGACCTTGAGAAGCCCGCTGGTGATGAGGGATCCCACGCCCGCTTTCGCGACACCGGCACCGACAATGCCTCCGATCAGGGCGTGCGAAGACGACGACGGAATGCCGTAGTACCAGGTAATGATGTTCCAGGCGATCGCGCCGACAAGCGCGCCGAACACCACCGAGTGATCGACAACATCCAGATTGATGATGCCCTTGCCGATCGTCGCGGCCACCGCCAGGCCGAAGACGAGGAACGCGATGAAATTAAAGAATGCGGCCCAGATGACGGCCCACTGTGGACGCAACACGCCGGTCGACACAACGGTTGCAATCGAGTTCGCCGCATCATGAAACCCGTTCATGAAATCGAACGCGAGCGCGAGCACGATCAGCAACACGAGGACTTCGAAGCTCATGAGTTCTCGAGGACGATGCCTTCGATGATATTCGCCACGTCTTCGCAGCGATCGGTCACGGTCTCCAGCAACTCGTAGATCGTCCGGAGCTTGATCAGTTGGCGGACATCGGGCTCGTCACGGAAAAGTTTCGCCATCGCCGCACGCATGACGTGGTCGGCCTCGGATTCGAGTTTGTCGATTTCGTCGCAGACCTGAAGGATCCGCGGTGCGTTATCCATATTGGACAGCATGCTGACCGCGGCACGCACCTGTTCGATGCAAGCCACGCAGATCTCGGCGAGCTTCTTCGTCTCGGGCGTCACGAAGCGAACGTCGTACAGAAAGATCGACTGCGCGCAATCCTCGATCAGATCGAGGATGTCGTCCATGCGGGTGATGAGCGAATGGATGTCATCGCGATCAAGCGGCGTGATGAAGGTCGTATGCAACAGCGCGATCGTCTGTTGCGTGATCTTGTCGCCGCGCTTCTCGTGGGTCTCGATCGCGAACGCCCGCCGCTCGATATTGTCGACCGATCCCATCAGCTCGGAGAGCTCGCGACTCGCCGCCAAGGTCTCATCCGCATGCTCGACGAAAAGATCGAAGAATCGCCCTTCCTTGGGCAGGAGACGACCAAACATGAGCGATCAACCTTCCTTTGTTTGAAGAACCACGCGGATTCCCGGCTTCCAGTCGAATCCGCGCGGCCCGCTCGCCGCTCCACGCGACCCTGGTACGGTAGGCGCCGTACCATGGCGGTGATGCCGCTGGAAATCGGGCCAAAGCGCAAAACCCGGCATTCTAGGGGCAATTCGAATGCAAGGGGCAATTCGGATGCGCGGTTTGACCGTTCGTTACTTCGCCCGAGTTCCCGAAGGAAACGGTTGGCGGTGGGAATCGACGTCAGCGAAACAATTCGCCCTTGGCCGCCTTGTCGCGCACGATCGCGGGGGGAGCGAATCGCGGACCATGTTTTTTCGCGAGCGATTCGGCGCGTTCGACGAATCGACGCGGGCCGACGTGATTAATGAATTGCAGCGCACCACCCGTCCATGCGGGGAACCCGATACCGAAAATAGAACCGATGTTGGCATCATGCACGGTCGTGAGCACGCCCTCCTCAAGGCAACGCGCCGTCTCGATGGCCTGCCGGTACAGCAGCCGGTCTTTCAACGCTTCGATGTCGAAATCCAACGCGCCTGCGCCGAACACCTTCGCAAGCCCGGGCCATAGATATTTCTTGCCGTCCTTGGGGTATTCATAGAACCCGCCGCCGCCCGCACGACCCGGACGCTTGAACTCGCGCACCATCCGCTCGAACACCTCTTCGCCCGGTTGCACGATGTACGGTTTGCCCTCCGCCGCGAGATCCGCTTTGGTCTGTTCGAGCACATGGAGTGACAGCGACATCGATGTTTCGTCGATCACCGCGAGCGGCCCCACCGGCATGCCGGCGTACTTGCCCGCGTTCTCGATGATCGGCGCGGGAATCCCTTCGGCCAGCATCGCCGCGCCTTCACGGACGAAGGTCCCGAACACGCGGCTGGTAAAAAAGCCGCGTGCATCATTGACGACGATCGGCGTCTTGCCGATCGCAACGACATAGTCGAACGCCTTCGCGAGCGTCGCGGGCGAGGTCGCCTCACCTTTGATGATCTCGACCAACTGCATCCTGTCGACCGGCGAGAAGAAATGCAGCCCGATGAAATTCGCGGGCTTCATGCTCGCGCGCGCGAGGCTGCTGATCGGCAGGGTGGACGTGTTCGAGGCGAAGATGCCATCTTCGGCCAGCATCGGCTCGGCCCGCTTCGTCACGTCGGCTTTGAGCGCGCGCTGCTCGAATACCGCCTCGATGATGAGGTCGCAGCCGGCGAGTTTCGCGACCTCCCCGGCGGGCTCGATCATCGCGAGCGTCACCTCGGCCTCGCGATCGTTGATGCGACCGTCCTTGATGCGGCGGGCCAGGAGCTTCGCGGAATACGATTTGCCTGCCTCGGCCTTGTCGAGCGAGACATCATTCAATACACACGGGATGCGTCGCGATGCATTGGCCCACGCGATACCGCTTCCCATCATCCCGGCACCGAGGATGCCGACCTTGGTCGCTCGCCATCGCGGCTCGCCCCTCGGTCTTGAAGCCCCCGAACGAATCGCCGTCATGTTGAAGAAGAACGTGTTGATCATGTTCTTCGCGTTCCGACCGCATGCAAGCTTGGTCACGTAGCGCGTCTCGATGCGCATCGCGGTGTCGAAATCGACCTGCGCGCCTTCCACCGCCGCGGCCATGATGGCTTCGGGCGCCGGATACAGTCCACGCGTTTTCTCGGTGAGCATTGCCGGCGCCATCGCCAACACCTGCGCGAGCCTTGGTGTGGACGGCAAGCCGCCGGGCATGCGGTAGCTCTCTTCGTCCCACGGTTGCTTCGGTTCGGGGTGTTCGCCGATCCACCGGCGGGCTTGCTCCAGCATATCGGCAGGCGACGTCGCGAGCGCGTGAACAAGACCGAGTTGCGCGGCCTCGCGTGGCCCGAACAATTTGCCCTCCACGAGATAGGGGAAGGACTTCTCCAGGCCGAGCAGGCGCACCATTTTGGTTACCCCGCCGGTCCCAGGCAAGAGACCCAGGGTGACTTCCGGCAATCCAAGTTGTATCGAAGGTTCGTCCAGGCAGATTCGATAGTGCGAGCAGAGTGCGACTTCCCACCCCCCACCGAGCGCAGCGCCATTGATGCAGGCAACCACCGGTTTGCCGAGTCGTTCGAGCGAACGAAACTGCTTTTTCATGCCCTCAATTTCTTCGAAGAACCGGGGACCGTCTTTTTCTTCGAGCTTGATGATCTCGTTCAACTCGGCGCCGGCAAAGAACGTCTTCTTGGCCGAAGCGAGCATGACACCGGCGATCGTCGCGCGCTCCGCCTGCAACCGCCCGACCACCTCGGCCAGCGCTTCGCGCCATGCGGTGGACATGGTGTTGACCTGCGAACCCGGTGAATCGAAGGTCACCGTGATGATATTCGCGACATCGCGCTCGTAGCGAATCGGGGACATACGCCGGCCTACAGGCGCTCGATGATGGTGGCAATGCCCATCCCACCGCCTACGCATAGTGTCGCCAAGCCATAGCGGAGCTTGCGACGCTCGAGCTCGTCGATCAAGGTACCCAGGATCATCGCGCCGGTCGCACCAAGCGGATGGCCCATCGCGATCGCCCCGCCATTCACGTTGACCTTTTCTTCCGGCACGCCGAGTTCCAGCATGTATTTGAGCGGCACGGCGGCGAATGCCTCGTTGATCTCGAAGAGATCGATCTGATCGATCGTCATCTTCGCCTTGGCAAGGGCCTTGCGCGTCGCGGGCATCGGGCCGGTCAACATGATCGTCGGATCGGAGCCGGTGAGCGCGGTCGCCACCACGCGCGCGCGCGGCGTGAGGCCAAGAGCCCTGCCTTTCTCTTCGCTGCCGACGAGTACCGCCGCCGCGCCATCGACGATGCCCGATGAATTGCCCGCGGTATGGACATGCCGGATGCGCTCGACCATCGGATAGCGGCGAATCGCGACCGCATCAAAGCCCATCTCGCCCATCTGTTCGAACGAGGCCCTGAGCGAACCAAGCGCCTCCATGGTCGTGCGAGGCTTGATGAATTCGTCGCGCTCGAGAATCACATCGCCGACGCGATCTTTAACCGTCACGATCGAGCGATCGAAACGCCCCGCGGCCTGCGCGGCCGCGGCGCGTTGCTGGGAGCGGAGCGCGTAGGCGTCGACGTCCTCGCGGGAGAAATTATCAAGGGTGGCGATAAGGTCCGCGCCAATGCCCTGCGGCACGAACGCTGTGTCGAAACTGGTCTGCGGATCGAGCATCCATGCGCCGCCGTCAGAGCCCATCGGTACGCGCGACATCGACTCGACGCCGCCCGCGACGATCAGATCCTCCCATCCCGACTTCACTTTCTGCGCCGCGAGATTGACGGCTTCAAGCCCCGAGGCGCAAAAGCGATTCAGTTGCACGCCGGCGACGCGCCAGTCCCAACCGGCCGCGAGCGAGGCGGCCTTGGCGATGCATCCGCCTTGATCACCGACCGGGGTGACGCACCCCATCACGACATCCTCCACCTCGGCCGTATCGAAATCGTTTCGCGCCTGCAGCTCGCGCAGGACACCCGAGAGCAATGTGATGGGCTTCACTTCATGCAGCGAACCGTCGCGCTTGCCACGACCGCGCGGCGTGCGAATGGCATCGAATATCAGGGCTTCAGTCATGTGGGTCTCCGCGTCGCAATGGGCACAGCAGCGTTGGGGGCGGGGAATTCGTCAGGAAATCGCGCCAGGAAATCGCGCCAGGAAATCGCGTTGACGAATCATAGCGCGACAGGGGACACTTGACCGCAATCATGTACGCATCCATCTTCCGCGCCGGCCTATTTGCCGGGCAGGTCATCATCGTCACCGGAGGGGGCAGCGGCCTTGGCCGCTGCACCGCGCACGAGCTTGCAGCACTCGGCGCCCGCGTTGCACTGGTTGGACGCAAACCCGAGAAGCTCGCGACGGTTGCCGGTGAAATCGAGGCAGCCGGGGGTGTCGCCCGGCGATACGTTTGCGACATTCGAGAAGAGGAGACCGTGCGCAGAACGGTCGCCGCCATCATCGGCGATCTGGGTCGCATCGACGGACTGGTGAACAACGCGGGCGGGCAATTCGGTGCGCCGCTTGAAAAAATCTCGGCCAAAGGTTGGGACACCGTCGTGCGCACGAACCTGACCGGCGGCTTCCTGATGGCGCGCGAGTGCTACACACAATGGATGAAGGCGCATAGCGGCGCCATCGTCAACATCATCGCCGACATGTGGATGGGGATGCCCGGCATGGGCCACTCGGGCGCGGCACGCGCGGGCATGCTGAATCTAACCGAGACCGCGGCCGTCGAATGGGCACCGGTGCGGGTCAATGCCGTCGCACCGGGCTGGATAGCGTCAAGCGGACTTGACCACTATCCACCCGAAATGTCGGACCATATTCGCAAGCTTCATGAGCGCGTTCCCGTCGGCCGGTTGGGCACGGAATCGGAGGTGGCGGCCGCGATCACCTTTCTCTTGTCGGATGCCGCCGGATTCGTATCAGGCGCGTGCCTGCGGATCGACGGCGCGGTGCCGAATGCGAAAAGCGTCTGGGGACGGGTCGACCGTCGAGGGAAGACGCGCGAGTTCAACGGGTTTCATCTGGCGCGAAGGCCGACGGTGCTGGGGAACGAGACGTAGGGCTCGCTCATGCTACGCGGCGTTCACCGCAGAGGACGCGGGGGACACAGAGGAACAACAAGAACACGGCAGATCGCATAAGGACGTGCTCTGTCTACGACCAGCTATCGAGTCTTTTCCAGCTCACCTTGTTTTCCTCTGCGTCCAATGTGTCCCCTGTGGTGAAAATTCTGGGCGGTGCGTCCTAGACCGCCGACGTCTGCAGCGCTCGACTGTACGTCGCCCGATAATCCGTACGCGGAAACTCAAGCAACAGCACTTCGACACCGCTCTCGCTCGCCACGACTTCGAATGCGGGATCACTGCTCGCGACCCACAAGCAGCCCCATTTTCGATAGTCGGCACTATTCGCGAGCAAGCTTCCGCTTGTCACGAGCAGGTACTGTCCGCCTCCGCGGGTCGGGTCGCTCACCGTTCTTCGCTGGCGCGGTGGGACCCGCACCACTTCGACCGTCGGCCCTTGCGGATCCGCATGGAGCGTCTGTGTTTCGGACTGTGTAAGGTTCGCGAGCCCGCTTTCCGGCATCGCACCGAGCGCGGAGGAGTGATAGTGCTTCTTGGGCCCGGGCTTCATCTTGTCGCGCGATTCATGCACGAACAGGGCGCCGTTGTCCATCATCGGACGCAAGGTGATGTACCAAAGACCGTCGTCGCCCGAGGTGATCGGACCGTAGCCCGTATAGCCGCCGGCGTAATGCACGGTGATCGGCGCGACAACGCTCCGCCCGAGCGTGCCGCCGCCATGCACGATGACCTGAAACTGATTCTGCTCATGGAAGTGCGGGAGGATCACCTGGTTGGGGTCTTGCTCGACCAGGAAGGCCTGCGGCGCGGGCAGCGCTTCCCGGGATGAAACGATGTAATCGCTCTTCCAGTAGCCCGTGCCGTTAGGCAGTACGTAGTGCTTGCGCGTGGCAAGACTCTGTTCGTAGGTCGCGGCTGAGATCATGACGGGGTGCCTCCATTGCGACTAATCATCGCGTGCCAAAAAGATTTTCGAGCACGAAGCAGCGCCGATGTTACCGCATCGCGGTTCCCGGTCACCGGTCCTCCAACGGCGTGCGCACCGCGCGCTCGGGCAGCAGACCTTCCGGTCGAAGGTGCAGAAGCGCGATCAGTCCCGCGCCGATCACGAATTCACGCAAGCTCGCTATCTGGACCGCGGAGAGGCCTGGGACGAACGCACCGATGAAGCGCGTGCCTTCGAGAATCGCCATCACCACCACGGCACCGAGAAGCGGACCGATCGGGCGGCCCGTTCCACCGACCGCCACCGTCAGGAATACATAGATCGTCAGCAGCGGCACGAAAAGATCGGGCGAGATGAACGAGGTGAAATGGCCATAGAGCGCGCCCGCGAGCCCGCCGATCGCGCACGACACACAGAACACTTCGAGGCGCATACGGGGGACACGCTTCCCGGCGACCGCGGCGGCGATCGGATCATCGCGCAGCGCACGCAATGCGCGCCCGTAGGGGGAGGCGAAGAGCCGCACGAGGAGCCATGCGACGAACGCGACGATGATCCATGTGATCGCCGCATAGAAAAAATTGAAGCCGGTGGGACCCAGAATACTTTTCAGCGGTGCCGGAATTCCGGAGATGCCATCCGACCCGCGGGTGAGCCAGGTTTCGTTCGTGGCGACCAATCGCACCACCTCCGCAAATCCGAGGGTGACGATCGCGAGGTAATCCCCGCGCATCTTGCGGGTGAGCCCCGCCAACACGAAACCCGCCACCGCCGCGACGACCATGCCGGTGATCCATCCGGCGGCAACGGGCCACCCCGCCTTGACAGTGACCAGTGCGCTTGCATAGGCACCACAGGCGAACACGCCCACGACACCCATATTGATCATGCCCGACATGCCCCAAAGCAAGTTGAGCGACAGTCCAAGGAGTGCGTACACCCCTGCCACGGTGATGAGGTAGACGAGATAGTCGATCATCGCGTACCGGCCTTCGCTAGTCCTTCTCGCCCAGGATGCCGTGGGGGCGAATGAGAAGCACGAGCAGGATCACGACGAATCCAACGGCGCTACGGTAGGTCGGCGATAGCACGATCAGCGCGAATTCCTCGGCGAGTCCGATGATCATCGCGCCCAGCACGGCACCCGGCAGGCTGGTAATGCCACCGACCACGCATGCGGCGAACACCGACAAGAGGAGCCGCTCACCGGTGAGCGGATCGATGCTGGTATCGAGCCCGACCAATGCCCCGCCGAGCCCTGCGAGTCCCGCACCGAGTAGCACCGCGATCCGCCCCACCCGCCGGGGGTTGATCCCCTTCAGGCGCGCAAGCGCGGGATTGTCCGCCGCCGCACGCATCGCTTTACCGATCCGGGTAAAGCGAAAGAACACCCAGACGATCGCAAGTGTTGCAACCGCGGCAAGGCAGTTCTTCGCTTGCTGCAGAGAAAAGCGAATATCCATCATTCTGACATCGCGTTCGAGCGGAAGGTCGAAGCTGCGCAAATCGTTGCCGAAGACGAACCGCGTGATCGCCTGCAATGCGATCATCAGCGCGATGCTGGCGATCGCCGTGCCGAGCAGTGCCTGTGCGGTATGACTGCGACGCAATCGCTCGAGCGTTGCCGCGTCTGCGATCACACCGATCACGCCCGCGACCAGAAACGCGACGGCCAACGCCGGGACCATCGAAAGCTTGCCGCTCGTGTTCGCGAGCCATGCTGCATACGCACCCATCGTGATGATGGCGGCCAGCGCGAAATTGAAGAACCGCTGGACCTGAAAAATCACGGCGAGTCCTAGCGCGGGCAGTGCAAGCTGCGTGCCGGCGGCAAGGCCGTTAAGGAGCGCTTGAAGCATCGCCTGTTCTTAGTGCGGAAGCCAAGAAAATGGCGTCCGCGTTCTGTCGTTTATGGTCAGAAGCGATTGACCGTTCGCCCAGAGCCCGTCGAAGGGTGAATGCCGGACGGACCGTGCGCGGACCGTGCGCGGACCATCGCGCGCCATCGGCACGCCTGCGTTACCCTTCGACGGGCTCAGGGCGAACGGAGGCTCGAGCATAAACAAACTCAAGTAAGTGCCACTCGGGTCAGAGCGGACCCCTGATTGAATTCCTGGTCATGCAATCTTGAGCAGCGCGATCTTGCCCTCTTTCACCTGCTCGTAGCGGAACGGACCATCGACGATATCGCCGATATCGGTGAATCGGCAGGGCCCGCTCGCACCATCGTATTGAATGGCCTGTCCCGCCGCAATCGCCTTGATCCCATCGATGGCGTTGTCGACCTTGCGGCCGCTCTGCGACACGGCGCGAATCCCCTCCTTGATCGACGCGCCGGTCGACTGCTTTGTCTGCGCGATGGCGAGCAAAAGCAGATTCATCTGATCGTAGATCTGCGCGGCGAAGGGATCGACACTTTCCTGGGCGAGCTTGCCAGCCAAACGCTTGTACGCCGTGCCATCGATGGCGGCAGATCCGGAAACGCCGTAGGCACCTTCGATCGAACCCGGCGGCAGCGCATCGATCAGCTTCTGATTGACCGTGTAGCCAAAACCGATGAGTCGGCCCTTGAAGCCTGCGCGAAAGATGTCCCGCGCGAGCACGGTGGTGTCATCGAGAAACCCGCCCATCATCAGCGTATCGGGATTGCTTGCAAGCGCCTTGTCGAGCTCGGTGCGATAACCCGGCTTCTTGGGTTCATAGATGACCGCCTCCACCGTGCCGCCGACTGCTTTCAGCGCTGTCGTAACCCCCTCGACAGTAAACGGCGTAAAGGGCGTCTGCAATCCGAGATAGGCCACCCGGCGACCGCCCAACTCGGCGACATAGCGGCCGATCTTCACCCCTTGGAAGCCGGAAGTCGGCTGCGTACGGATGATGTAGCCCTGATGCGGAAGGCGCGTAATCGAATCCGCACCGGCGCAGGTCGCAAGAAACGTCTTTGATTCCCAGCAAAGCGGTGCAACCGCCGACGCCACGGACGACGCCCACGCACCGGCGATCGCGCCCACTCTGTTCACATCGATGAGCTTGCGCGCGGCGCGCGTTCCGGATTCCGGATTCGTCTGATCGTCTTCGATGATCAGCTCGAGCTTTCGCCCAAGCAACCCGCCCGCCGCGTTGACCTCGTCGGCAACGAGTTGCGCGACCTTCGCCATCGTCGGTCCGTACTGTCCACCGCCGCCTGTGAGCGGCAGCAGTGCGCCGATCCGTACCGGTTCAGCAGCCTGCGCGCGAAGCACACCAGGTGCCGCAAGGCCGGCTGCCGCCGCACTGGCAGCCAAGAGAAATCCACGACGATCCGTCATCATTTTTTCCCCGTATTCAATTTCCGCCCAAAAACATCTTCCGCACATCCGGGTGCGCGGCAACTGCCGCTGCAGGCGCGTTGAGCCGTACCTTGCCAAGGACGAGAACGATGCCCCGCGTGGCGACCGCGAGTGCCGCCAGCGCATTCTGCTCGACCATGACAATAGTAATCCCAGACGCATGCAGGCCGCGCACCACGCTGAACATTTCGGCCGCGGCCTGCGGCGACAGCCCGGCCGACGGCTCATCCAGCAGCAACATCGAGGGCTCTACCATCAGCGCCATCGCCAGCGCCAAGGTTTGCTTTTGTCCGCCCGAAAGCGTTTTCGCCTGGGCAGAGCGCCGGCCCGCAAGCATTGGAAATCGATCGAGCACGCGCGCAACGCGGGCGCCGACGGCCCCTTGCAGCGAGTAGCCGCCGATCTCCAGATTCTCGCGCACCGTGAGCGACGGAAAGACGTTGCCCTCTTGCGGCACATAGGCAAGCTTCGGATGCAACCGCGAATCCGAAGCGGTGACGATCAGATCACCCGCGATCGAAATGCTACCGTGACGGATCGGCAGTTGGCCCGCGATCACCTTCAATATCGTGGACTTGCCGGCACCATTGGGACCAATGATCACCGCGAGGTCACGAGGTTCCACAGACAGCGTGAGGCCACGCAGGATCTCATCGGCCGCGCCGTAGCCGGCCTTGACATCGCGAACGTCAATGAGCCCCATGGTTCACAAGGACTGTGCGCGGTCTGCTGCGCCGATTCCCAGGTATGCATCCTGTACCGCCGGATTCGCGGCAACCTCCGCGAAGGAGCCCCCCGCCAGCAACCGACCGCGCGCCATGACGCAGACGTGGTCGCATACGGTCTCGACCAGCGGCATGTCATGCTCGATCAACACCAGCGTGACCCCTTCGTCCCGCAGCGTGCGCAGGTGCTTCGCGATCTCATTGCGCAAGGTTGGATTCACGCCTGCCATCGGTTCATCGAGCAGTATCAATTTCGGATCGCTCATGAGCGCGCGCCCGATCTCGAGAAGTTTTTTCTGTCCCCCGGATAGAGCCGTGATCGGTGCATCGAGCAAGCGGTCAAGGCTCAGGCGCCGCGCGGTCACACGCGCCTGCGCATCGAGCTCGCCCTCCCTGCGCGAAGCGGCCGTCGATCCGATGAATCCTGCGATCAATCGCTCACCCGGGTGCTGCCGGCCATGGACCATCAGATGCTCGTAGACCGACATCCGCGCAAATCCGCGAGCGAGCTGGAAGGTGCGGGCAATCCCCAATGACGCGATGCGTTCCGGTGCGAAGCCGGTTATGTCGACGTCATTCAGCAATACCCGACCGGTATCGGGACGCAGCAATCCACTTACGCAATTGAAGAACGTGGTCTTGCCCGCGCCATTCGGGCCGATCAACCCGGTAATGCCCTGCGGCGGAACGACGATCGACAGTCCTTCCAACGCATGCAATCCGCCGAACGCGAGCGATAGGCGTTCAGCTTCGAGCCGGGCGGTCATGTCGAATCCCGCCTCAGACGCCGCGGGCCCGAATGGCCTGGATGGCCTCGAGCGTCCGCTTGGCGCGATAGACGATCGGGTAGTCGACGAACACACCATCGACCTGAATGGCAGCAAGGCCCGCCGCTTCCGCATCGTTGAACGCGGCGACGATCCGTTCGGCCTTCGCTATGTCGGCGGCGGATGGGGTAAACAAATCATTGGTAATCGGCACCTGATCCGGATGGATGCAAAGGCGCCCTTGGAAACCCATTCGGACGCTGCGTTCCGCCGAGCGACGAAACCACTCCATCTCTTTGAGATGAATCCACACCGTATCGATCGGCGCCTCGAGACCCGCGGCACGGGAGGCGATGACCAGCCGCGCGCGCACCTCGCCCAACTCCGCTTCATCGAGCGTCCAGGTCATGCCGACATCGTTGGTGAAATCTCCCGCGCCAAACGCGATGCGGCACACGCGCCATGGTTCGCGATAATCCCTGAGATGACGCGCTTCGAGGATCGCATCGAGCCGCGAAAAGCCCGCGGCCGTCTCGATGATCGGCATGAGATCGATGCGACCGATCGGCAGTCCGCGCTCTCGTTCAAGATTCGTGATTGCCCAGTCGATCGCGCGCAGATCCGCGAGATGTTCGAGTTTTGGGAGGACGATGCCATCGAGCCCCGGACCGATGACGGACATCAGATCACCCAGACACCACTGCGTGCCGATCGCGTTGATGCGTACGTAACCAAGACAATCGCGAGGACGCGACAACGCTTCAACCACAAGCTTGCGCGTGGCAACCTTCTCCGCGTTGGCCACGGCGTCTTCGAGATCAAGGATGACCGCATCGGCGCCCAAGGTGAACGCCTTCTCGACGCGGCGCGCGTGATTGCCTGGGGTGAAGAGGAAGGTGCGGTGGAGGGTCATACGGAGTCAGTTCTCAATCGTGCTCAGAAATTAACCACGGAGGAAACGGAGGGAAAAGATGAGGCGAAGGAGTATCGAATCCGATTGCGCTATGGTTGCAACTTCATAGGCACTGAACTTTCAGACCTCCCTTTCTCCTCTGGTTTTCCTCCTATTCCTCCGTGGTCAATTTTTGAGAGAACTGGAACGGGTAACGCCACCATCTGCGGCGCTTCCGGCACCGTACACCCCGTGACACAGCAGCGCCCCGGCTGCCGGTTGCGCGTGATCTTGCGCGTCTCGTCGGTGAGGATGCCGCGGTCCAACAACCGCTCGACCAGATCGACCTTGTTGCCCACCGGATAGTTGCGCCAGATTTCCATCTTCATCGCCTCGGGTGACCCGCCGCCATGCAGGCTGATCACCGAGTACCAGCCCGCCTGATAGCTCGCGGTCAGATCTTCGACGAAACGAGCGATCTCGATGCGTTTTTCATACGGTACATCCGATCGTGCCGTGAGCAAATCAGACAAACGGCCGGCCGTAGCGGGGTTGTGATCCTCATCGGGTCCGGGCAATGTCACGATCAACCCACCCGACACATGATGCGCGAGCCGATGCATATCGTAGATTTGCGTGGCGAGCAGCAACTTGCCGATATTCGCGAACACCGGCTCGGGGATTGCCACCGGGACATGCTCGTCGTGCGTGCAGTAGACCGAAGCCGCGACGCCGCACGCGAAGAATCCTTCGACGATCTTGATCAGATCGACCATCGGCTCGCGCAGATTGTCGGCGGAATCGAAATCGATGCCATTGGCTTCGGTCATCAATGCGCCCGCGCCAATCAACAGATCACCGAACCCGGCGCGAGCGCCGATGCAGGTGTGGCGGTGATGCGCGGTGTAGCCGTAGACGAGGTTGGCCGCGTAGTCATGCTCACCCGCGAGAAACACCCGATCCCACGGCACGAATACCTGATCGAAGATGGCAACGCCGGTCGACTGACCGTACTTTGCACTGAACTTCGCGGCCTTCTCGCCGGGCCGCCCGGCCGGGCGCGCAACGATCGTGAGCCCCTTCACATCGACCGGCACCGCGCAACACACCGCGAAGTCCCGATCAGCCTCATGCATATTGCGACAAGGCATGACCAACAGCTCGTGCATGTAGGGTGCGCCGGTGATGATCGCCTTCACGCCCGAGATCACGATGCCATCAGCGCGTCGCTCGACGATATGCACATACACATCGGCGTTCGACTGCTGGTGCGGCCGCAAGGTTCGGTCCCCTTTGCCATCGGTCATCGCGATGCCAAGGGTCAGGTCTTCCGCGTACACCCGCTCGATGTATGCACCGACCCTTTCGACGTAGTGGGTGCCGCGCTCCGCATCGAGTCGATGGGCGTTCTGCCAGATCGCCGAGAGACCATCGCCGCCAAGATACCGCTCCGCGCAACCGGTTTCCTGGCAGACCAGGCGCACCGCCTCCAGCTTGTTGAGCAGGTCCTGACTAGTGGCGGGGATCGCCATCATGCGATTCACCGACCGGCCGGAAGCGAATCCGGTTACCTCGGCGCGCATGACTGCCTGAAATTGCTCGCGCAAGGCATAGTCGTAGGTGAGCCCAACCGCATTGATGCCGGGCGCGAACAACGGCTCGTCCGCAACCGATACGCTGGCCTGTCCGTTGACATAGACGTTCGGCTTGTATCGGCGAAGCGATTCACGATAATCGTTGGCGGACATGAGCATGGTGTGGCCTTTTTAAGAATGAACCACCAAGGCACCAAGGGGATTGATGCCGCTTTGGTCGATGCGCGTCTGGTTGTTGAGCACCGGCGCTATCACGAATCATCGCAACGGGCCGATCCAGCGAGTGACCCTTGGTGTCTTGGTGCCTTGGTGGTTCACCTGAAATGTTTGAATGCGTCAAATCGCCCCCGCCGCACGCAGCTTCGCGATCTTTGCGGCGCTCATCGCCAGCCAGTCTTTCAGCACGGCCTCGGTGTGTGCGCCGAGGGCCGGACCAAGCCACTCGACCGAACCGGGTGTATCGGTCAGGCGCGGCACGACATTCGGCACGGCGAATTCGGTCGCACCCGGCACGCGCGATTCCTTCACGATCTTGATGTTTTCGCGGGCATGGTAGTGCGGGTCGTCGAAAATTTCGTCGATCGCATAGACCGGGCCGCACGGGACCTGCCCCGCATCACACTTGCTGATGAGCGCGCCGCGCGTAAATTGCTTCGTCCAGTCGGTGACGAACGCATCGACGGCCGCACGATCGGCCTCGCGTCGCTGGATCGTCCCCCATTTGCCATCGCCCGCAATGTCGGCGCGGTCCATGATCGCAGCGAGCCGCGCGAATATCTTGTCGTTGGTGCAGGCGATCGCCACCCAGCGCCCGTCCTGCGTCGGATAGTGGCTGTGCGGGACCACATTGACGGTACCGGGCCCCATGCGCTGCCGGATGTACCCCTTGTAGTGATACGCGGGCGCCAACTCATCGAGAATGCGGAAGATCGACTCATACAAGCCGATATCGACCACCTGCCCCTTGCCGGTCCGCTCGAGCGCCTGCAGCGCGACGAACGCGCCGATGGCCCCGTACAGCCCCGACATATAGTCAGCCAAGGTTGCCGATCCGGGGGTGACGGGCGGACGATCAGGAAAGCCCGCGAGATACGAGATGCCGCCGAATGCGTTGGCAATGCGCCCGAATCCTGGACGCGGCGACAACGGGCCGGTCTGCCCGTACGCCGAAATTCGTACCATCACCAGGCGGGGATTGATGCGTTTAAGCGTCTTCCACCCGAGTCCCCACGATTCAAGCGTGCCCGGTTGGAAATTCTCCACCAGCACATCGGCGTGCTTGACGAGCTGCTTCAATGTCTGCGCGCCCGCCTTGTTCTTGAGATTGAGCGTGAGCGACTTCTTGTTGCGCGCCTCCGACAACCAGATGAGCGTGTCACCCACCGGCGTTTGCGTGCCAAGCTTGCGTGCGAGATCGCCGACCCCTGGCATTTCGATCTTGATCACATCCGCGCCGAACTCGGCGAGGATCGTGGCGCAATAGGGACCCGCGATATAGGTCGCGCAGTCAAGAACGCGCATCCCCGACAGCGCTTTGGTCCTCGCGCTCTTCTTGCGGGAAGACGCCCGCGCAGGCGCGCGCGCATGCTTGGCCGTCGATTGCGGCGACACCTTCGCGTTCGGCTTTGCCTTCGATACCGATCGAACTTTCTTTTTCGTCGCCATGTTTACTCGAGGATACTTTGAAGGGCTCGCGAGGAAAATTTTTCCTCCGCGTCCTCCGTTTGCTCCGTGTGCTCCGTGTGCTCCGTGTGCTTCGTGGTGAATTTCTGAGGGATCGCCCTAGGTAGGAACCGCCCGCTCCGCATCCGGCAGGATCGTCGTCCGCTTCATCAGCCGCTGCTCGTTGCTATCGAACGGCTCGCGCCGGTGCATCGTGCACGCGTTGTCCCACAACAGCGCATCACCAAGGCGCCACGCGTGCGTATAGACGAACGCCGGCCGCACGCACCATTCGAAGATTTCAGCCAAGGTCGCGTCCGATTCGGCCTTCGGCAGCCCGACAATCTGCGTCGTCATGCCCGGACATAGATACAGCGCCTTGCGCCCGGTGTAAGGATGCGTGCGTACGATCGGATGCTCGATGTCCGGCGTCTTTTTCTTTTGCTCCGCGCTGGTCGGAACGCTGTAGACGCGATTGAAGGCCTCGTACGATTGGACCGCCATGCGCCCCGCGATCTTGTCTTTCAGCCGCGCCGGCAACATCTCGTAGGCGGCCGTCATGTCCGCGAAAGAGGTTTGACCGCCGTCGCGCGGAATGATCACGGAATAGAGCATCGACCCGACCGCCGGCCGCGGCAGATAGATCTGATCGTAGTGCCAGCCCACCTCGGTATCCGAAAGAATGCCGATCGAGCGCCCGTCGCGCTTGATGTTCGACACATATAAGATCTCGGGATTCTCCGGTGAAAGGTACTCGCGTCGAAGGTGGATCTCGAGTGCCCCGAAATGCCGCGAGAATGCGGCTTGCTGCCGCTCGTCCATCACCTGTCCGCGAAACAGCAGAAGTCCGTATCGTTGCCACAGGCGAGGCAGTTCATCGATCACGTGCGGTTGCACATTGTTCACGTCGATGCCCACCACCTCCGCGCCAAAGCTCGGCGTCAACGCCCGCACTGCCAATGCCATCGATGGTTCTCCTTTCGGGATGTGATCTAGGCGATCCGCACCGCGCCGATCAGCGCATCCGGATTCTGTGCACGATCGAGCGACAGCACCGCCTCGACAATTCGCTCCGCGCGGCTCGCCGAAACAACGCGCTCCGCGTTGCCGCGATACTTCGCGATGATTTCTTCGGCGCTGAGCGGGCGCGCATCGGATCCGCGGTTCTGCGACTCGCGATGGCGCAGCTCGCGGCCGTCTTTCAACCGGATGATCACTTCGCCCGAGTAATAGCGCGGATACGCCGAATTCGGATCGACTTCGTAGGTGGTCTTTTGCATCAACGCGGCCGACCGTGGATCATTCAACGCGTCGTCATCAAGTTCCGCCAAGGTGTAACGACCGCGCACGAGCGACGTTGCAATCGTGTAGTGGGTCGAGAACTGGGCGTCGTATGAATTCTGGGGCTTCCTCTTGTTCGCTTCGGGTTCGCACACGACCTTGTCGGGCCCATCGCCGATCAGTGCCTTGATCGATTCGATATCGGCGAGCTCGAACCGGTGTTTCTTGCGGATCTCGAGGGCCGCATCGGCGAACGCATGATTGAAGTGGCACGCCGCGTACGGCTTCAACGCGACATTGAGCATTTCCCAGGTGCTGCCGAGTCCTTGCGTGCAGATCGACAAATCCGGCTGCTGGCCCGCGGGCAAGTGGCTCGCAAACAATCCGTAGCGACCTTCGTAGGCTCTCTTCGGGCCGACAAAGCCGCTGCGTGCGAGCGTGCAGGCAAGAATCGCGTTCGAGCCGGCAAACCCCGGATGCATACGCTTGGTCCAGGCGCCATCCTGCAGAAATTCAAGGCTGCCGGCGGCCGTCGACAAGGTGATGCCTTGTGCATGTTCCATCTGCGCGGGCGTGAGCCCGGCGATCCGCGCGGCGGCAAGCGTCGCACCGAACGCACCGACCAATCCGGTCGGGTGGAAACCAACGCGATGGAATCCACCATTCGCCGCCATGCCGATCCGGCTCGATGCTTCGATGCCAATCAGATAGGCCATCAGCATGTCTTCGCCCGAGGATCGCTCCCGTTGGCCAAGCGCCATCACGGTCGGCAACGCGGACGCCGACGCATGAATGACACCACCCGAATGCGTGTCGTCGAAATCAAGGCCGTGAATGAGTGTGCCGTTCACCAACACCGCGTCGCGAATCGGCAGTCCAAGCGCCGTGCCGATGACCGGAAAATCGCCGTGGCCGGCGAGACCCGACACCGCATTGATCGTGCGTTGCCCGAAATCGAAGCCGGACGATGCGAGACCAATGCCGATGCAATCGAGAATATGCAGCTTGGCGCGCTCGACCACTTTCGCCGGCACGTCGCTGAATCGGACGTTGGTCGCAAAGGCGGCGAGCGTTGCGGAAATCGTGCCGCCTGTGATACCAACCTCGGCGGGCTTCGTGGGTGCGTTCATGAGAGTGCCTCCGGAAGTAATCAGGTGCTTAAGGATACCTGCGCTTTGCTTTCAGGCGAGCCGCGCACGCGCCGCGGCCAGCTACTCCGGCTGAATCCCCGCCTCGCGTACCAGCTTCGTCCACTTGTTGACCTCCGCCTGGACCCAACCGCCGAATTCCGCTACGGGCATCGGCAGTGCCTCGGCGCCGATCTCACCCAATTTGGCGCGCACATCCGGCTCGCGGAGAATCCTGCTCACTTCGGCATTGAGCCGATCGATGATCGGTGCGGGCGTACCGGCCGGCGCGAAGAGCCCGATCCAGCCGGACAGATCGTAGTCCGGCACGCCGCTCTCCTCGACGGTGGGGACATTGGGCATCAGGGTGCTCCGCGCACGCGAGGTGACCGCGACCGGGCGCAACGTCCCAGCGTTGACTTGACCGAGACTCGCCGCGATGTCGCTGAACATCATCGATACGCGACCGGCGACAACGTCTTGCATCGCCTGCGGATTGCTCTTGTACGGGACACGCAACACTTTCCAGCCCACCGCGCGTGCGAGCGTCTCGCCCATCACGATGCCCGACGCATTGCCGGTGGCAAGGGTGAGCTCATTCTCCTTGCCGTAGGCAATGAGCTGCTTCATATCGGCAACCGGCACCTTCGGATGCAGAACGATAATGCTGGTAAAGACCGCGATGCGCGTGATCGGCGCGAAGTTGCCGATCGGGTCGTAGGTCATCTGCCGCTGCAGGCCGGGATTGGCGCCATGCGTGGAGTTCGTGCCGATGAACAGCGTGTGGCCGTCGGGCCGCGCATTTGCGACATAGGTGGCCGCAATGGACCCATTCGCGCCGGGCTTATTTTCGATCGGTACCGGACGACCGAGCGCTTCGCCAAGTCGTTGGGCAAGAAAGCGGCCCGCAAGGTCCGTGCCGCTGCCGGGGCCGAACGGCAGAACGATCGTTACCGGCCGATTGGGATACGTCAGCTGAGCCGCTTGCTGCGCTGCTTGTTGCGCCAACACAGGCGACGCGAAAACGCAAACGAACAACCCCGCGAAGGCTCTGCGCAATTGATCTCTCCTGATCCGTTTCATTTCGCGACCTTCTCGCGCATCCGATCTTTGATTTGTTCAGCCGATAGCTTGTTGGCCATCACGTCCCGTGTTTGGTAAGCATATAGGTCGTGCGGATCGGTATCGAGCGCATCGAGCATGATCCGGCCACCGAGCACTTCCTGTTTCCACGCCTCATGCTCCGAATGGCGATCGCGAAACTCAGGCATCACCTCATGCGCAAACAACTTCAGGCTGTCGCAAATATCGGTGTGCGTGGTTTTGCCCGCTTGATTGAGCAGGATGACCTGATCGACGTGAGCCGCCTCATACTGCCGCAGGCGTTTGCGGATCGTTTCCGGTGAACCGATCAGACCGGTGGCGAGCGCCTCGCGCGCTTTGTCGGTGTGGCGCCATTCCTGGTACGCCTCCCACAAGTTGCCGGTGCCGGGCGCATCGATCCCTTTGCGACCGTAATAGGAGAGGGCGAAGATGAAGAACGTCCAGCCCGCCGCCTTTTCGAAAGCCTCCTCGTCGGTGCGAGCACACATGAAGCCGGTGGTGATCGCGATGTTTGGATTCGCCGTGTACTCGCTGAGCGGCGCGGGCCGCGTGCGGAAGGTGTTGTAGTACTTGTTGACCCACGCATGCGCGGCAGCCGCATCGACGAAGCTGAAGCCCAACGCACCCATTCCCCATTCGGCGGCCTGCGCGATCGTTTTCACGTTGGTGCACGCAACCCAAAGAGGCGGGTGCGGCTTCTGGAGCGGCTTCGGCAGGACGTTGCGTGCCGGGAAATCGTAGAACTCACCATGGAATTCCCAGGCGGTCTTCGAGAACATCGGGATGATCGCCTTCACCGCCTCGATCCAGCGATCCCGTTTGCTTCGCACCTGGATCCCGAATGGATGCAACTCGGCCGGCCCGCCACCCTCGCCCATCCCAAGCTCGACGCGCCCCCTCGAGAGCAGATCGAGGGTCGCGATTTTTTCAGCGACGCGATGCGGCTGATTGGTGGTGAGTTGCATGATGCCGTGCCCAAGGCGGATGCGCTTGGTGCGCTGGCTCACCGCGCCGAGGAACACCTCGGGTGCGGAAGAGTGCGAGTACTCCTCAAGGAAGTGGTGTTCGACCTCCCAGCAGTAGTCGTAGCCGAGCTGGTCGGCCAACTCCACCTGGTCGAGGGACTCTTGCAGCAGATCGAGCTCGCTGGTTTCAGTCCAGGGCCTCGGCAACTGGTGTTCGTAGAAGACCCCGAATTTCAAATGCGCCCCCGGGAAAGAATTGAAAGGAAAGCCGGGTTCCGAGGATAGCAGAGCGAACAATGGCTACGGCGTGGTGAAAATCGGATCCGCAACGCGTGCGCCCCGGTCGGTTTCCATCGATTGGCACGCATCGGCACGATCGTTCTTCGCAGTTGAAGTTTGACTGACCGTTCGCCCTGAGCCTGTCGAAGGGTGAATGACGGAGGGTGCGTGCACGGACCATCGCGCGCCGTCGGCACGCCTGCGTTACCCTTCGACA
>JBJXGX010000369.1:0-3322 GCA_046160305.1 Burkholderiales bacterium | reverse complement strand
GGATAGCCCTCGCCGAACGAGGCGTAGGCGAGCCGCGTTCCGTCAGCGGAGTGGGTAAACCGAATATCCTGCTTGAAGACCGACATGGCGAGCGCGCCTCCCTGTTTCTCGGAGTCTTGCCTGATCCATGAATCACTGCCAGCGTACCTGCCACTCTCGGTTCGATACGTGAGCGCTATTATGCAGAGGAACGGCGGGAAAATCCGATCGGCGACGGCGTATGGCATCCCCCGCCTGCGTCGCCCGCCACCATCCCGCCCAGTTAGAATGGCACGTCGCCCATCCGTACGAATCGAAAGGACCCCCTCGATGGCCGCCCCCACCCACGACACCGGACGCGTCCGCTCTGGCGACGTCGAGTTGCACTACCGCCGCTTCGGGCACGCCGGCAAAACGCCGATCTTGATCGCGCACGGGCTGTCGTATTTTTCGTACGATTGGATCGAGGTGGGTAACGCGCTCTCCGCCGATCGCATGGTGGTGGCCGCCGATACGCGCGGTTTCGGCGATTCCGATTGGAGCGCCGCGAAGGACTATTCCGTTCCCACGCTGGCAAACGACATCATTGCGATCCTCGATGCGCTCAACTGGCGCGAAGCGATCGTCATCGGCCATTCGATGAGCGGGCGAGCAACGTCGCTTGCCGCCGCCAGCCGTCCGGACCGCGTGATGGGCCTTGCGCTCATCGACTACACCCCTGAGAACGCGGCGGCCGGCTCGAAGCGGGTCACCGATTCCGTCGCCGGCCAGCCTGATGTATTTGAATCCGTCGACGCGGGCATGCGCTACTTCGGCGTCGATCCCAACACCCCGGAAGGTCAGGCCAAGCGTGCGCGCTTCGAGGCGTATCTAAAACCGGTCGCGGGTGGCGTTCAGCTCAAGCGCGATCTGTTCTTTCGGGATCAGTTCCGGCGGGTGCGCGACCATGGCGAGCGACCAAAACTAGGCGTCGACATGTGGGAAGTGATCGGGCGGATCCGGTGCCCGATCCTGTCGATGCGCGGCGCCCGCTCAGATATGTATGCACCGGCAACGGCCGACAAGATGAAGGCCGCGAATCCGCGCCTTCATGTCGTGGAGGTGGATGCCGGCCACAATGTCGCGGCGGAAAACCACGCCGGATTTCTCGCCGCGATCAACCCGTTCATCGCGTCCCTGGAGAGCTGATATGCCCGCCGTGCCTGAACTGAAACCGGTGCCCACGCGCGGCATCGACCATCTGGCGTTCGTTACGGATGATCTGCCCGCGACCATGGATTTCTATACCCGCGTGCTCGGCATGCAATTGGTGCATGTGCGCCGCGTGCCGTTCGAGCAGGATCGCGGCCAGCCGCCGTATGACAACCTGCGTCATTACTTCTTCAACATGGGCGGCGATTCATTGCTCGCGTTCTTCGAGTATCCGACCGGGCTCGCGAAACAGAATCGCGATCTTCCAGGCGGCATGCAGCACATCGCATTCCATGTGCCGTTCGATCGCTTCGATGCCATGATCGATCATGTGAAGTCGTGCGATGTGACGGTGATCGGGCCGGTGTCGCTTGGCGGCCGCTTCTGGTCGGCGTACTTCTACGATCCGAATGGCATTCGCCTGGAAATCGCGACCAGCAGGGCGCCCGCGGAACTTGGCGTCGTGCCGTCGGTACTGCAGACCGAAGAGGAAATTCGCGCCGAGCTGTCGACCCTGTTCGACGATCCGAAAGTGGTCGACGAATGGATCGCGAAGATGCCGGTCAAGCACAAACAGCCGGCCACGGCGTAATATCCGCATTCGAGGAGGAGACGACATTATGTTTCGCAAGCTCATTCAACTTGGCGCGGGCCCCATGCTTGCGCTGGCGTTCGCGGCGAACGCACCGGCGCAGCAAAAATTGGAGATGAAGGTCGCCCACTTCATTCCGGCGCCGCATCCGGTCGCTCGGTGGATCGAACGCTGGGCCGAGGACGTCGCCAAACAATCCGGCGGACGCATCGAATCCAAGTACTTCCCGGGCTCGCAGATGGGCCCGCCGCCGGTCTATTACGATCTTGCGCGCAACGGACAAGCCGAGGTGGTGTTTTTCCTGAGCGGCGGCACGCCAGGACGTTTCCCGATTACCGAACTTATCAATCTGCCGTACCTGGTCGGCAGCGGAGAGATCGGCGCGAAGGTGTTGAACGAACCGGAGCTTCGCACAAAGTATCTCGACCCCGAGCACAAGGGGGTGAAGATCCTGCTCTACATGACACATCAGCCGGGACAGATCTTCACGACCAAGAAAGCGATTCGCAGCGTCGACGACATGAAGGGCATGCGCATTCGCTTCTCATCACCCACGATTCGGGAGTTCGTCGCCGCGCTCGGCGCAACGCCCGTGGGCGTGCAACCGACCGAAATCGCCGAGGCGCTGCAGAAAGGTACGGTCGATGGCGCCTTTATCGATTACGGCGGCGCGGGCATCGCCTTCAAGCTGGGTGGCATCGTCAAACATACGACCGAGATGTACTCGTATGTCGCCTCGTTCGGCTTCGCGATGAATCCGGATTTCTACAACAAGCTGCCCGCGGATCTGAAGAAATACATCGACGACAGCTTCGAGGGCAAAGCGAAGGATTTGGGCGAGGCGTGGGATTCGATCGATGGGCCCGGCAAGAAACTGCTCGTCGAAGGCGGCGCCGAAACGATCCGCCTTGCGCCTGCCGAAGACGCGAAGTTCCGCAAGATCGGCGCTGACGTGGCCGAGGCTAAATTGAAGGAACTCGAAGGCAAAGGGCTGCCGGCACGGGCTGCGTACAGCTTGATGAAGACGCTTTCTGAAAAGCACTCGAAGACCTCGAAGAATTTCTGGAACTAGCCGCTTGCGCGGCCTATCGCGCAAACCAAAGGGGAGTGCAATGAAGTCCGTTCTGGCGATACTCGCCGGCGCCGCGGTGTTCGTGCTGTCCGGCTATGCCTTCGCGCAGCAGAAGCACGAAATGAAGGTGGCCTACTTCATCGGCGACCAGCATCCGGTCGGCGCGTGGTTCGTGCGCTGGTCGGACGGCATCGAGAAAGCCTCGGGCGGACGCATCACGGTGAAGCGTTTTCCGGGCGCGCAGATGGGGCCCGCGCCCGGGTACTACGACATGGCGCGCACCGGACAAACCGAAGTTGCGTTCTTCATTCACGGCGGCACACCCGGGCGCTTCCCGATCACGGAACTCGTCAATCTTCCCTACCTGATCGGCAGCGGCGATATCGGCGCGAAGGTGCTGAACGATCCGGAACTGCGCACCAAGTATCTCGATGCCGAACACAAGGGCATCAAAGCGCTGGTGTATTTCACCGTGCAACCGGGCCAGG
>JBJXGX010000368.1:0-5430 GCA_046160305.1 Burkholderiales bacterium | reverse complement strand
GCACGCAACACGCGTTCACGGTAGCGCTCCTCGTAGTATTCCTGGCCCTGGTCGGTGTATTCCTCGCCCTTGGTCAGCATCGTGTAGATCAGGCGCGCGAGCTTGTGGGCGGCTGCGGTGACTGCCTTGGGCTTGTCCATGCGTGAGCACAGGCGACGGAAATATGCGCCAAGGGCCGATTTGCTGCTGCGCAGTGCCGCCGCGGCCAGGCGCAGGGCCTGAGCGGCCCGATTGACGCAACGTTTGGTTTTCCCGCTCATGATCTTGCCGCCGGTAATCTTGGTCCCCGGACACAGACCTAGCCAGGACGTGAAATGCTTGATGGTGGGGAAGCGCGCCAGGTCGGTGCCGACCTCGGAGACGACAGCCAGGGCGGTGGTGACATCCACCCCGTCGATACGCGTGAGGTCCAGGGGCATGGGGGTCAGGCCTGCGATGCTGAGTTTCCTGTTGCTTGCTTGGCTCGATCAACGAACTTCCCCAGCGGCAGGAAGATGTCCAGATGTCAGATCTGACCCCCAGTGTGGTTCAATCAGGGAATCGAATCGACCTATGACAATCACTCGATCGCTTGCTCAACTGATCGTCGCGTCGTCCTCGTCCGATCTGCCGTCATCGGCCATTCACGCGGCAAAACGATCGGTCGTGAACTGGCTGGCGGCGGCGCTTGGTGGCAGCCGCGACGATTCCGTGCAACGCGCGCTTGCGGCGGTTTCCGAGTTCGCGGGGCCGGCGCAATGCACGGTGATCGGCCACGCGCAGCGTCTCGACCTGCTGAACGCCGCGCTCGTAAATGGCATCAGCTCCAACATTCTCGATTTCGACGATGCGCACGCACGTCTCGTCCTGCATCCGACGGCGGTGCTGGGGTGCGCGCTCCTGGCGCTTTCGGAGACGAGGCGAGTGACCGGGCTGCAATTCCTGCACGCACTGATCCTCGGCGTGGAAGTCGAATCGCGATTGCTGGATCCGAGCGTTGCCGAATACAAATTCGCCTGGTCGCCGACGGCGACGGTAGGCGGCATCGCCGCAGCCGCTGCGTGCAGCCGCGCTCTCGGGCTCACCGAACACCAGACGACCTGGGCGCTTGGCATCGCCGCGACGCAGGCCAGCGGCTTGCGCGAGTCCGGGGGCTCGATGAGCAAGGCTTTCGATCCCGGGCACGTCGCGCGCTGTGGCCTGACCGCGGCGCTGTTCGCTGCGAAGGACTTCACCGGCTCCGAAACGATACTCGAAGGCCCGAAGGGTTTCCTCGCGGCTTTCGGTCAGGTTCGCGACGCGGATTCGATCGTCTCGCATTGGGGCGAGCAATATCAGATCGCACTCAACACCTTCAAGGCCTATCCGTGCGGCATGGTCGGTCAGGCTGTGGCCGATGCAGGCATCGGCTTCCATCGCGAGGGCGTGCGCTCGGAGGACATCGTCTCGATGCGTCTGACGGTAGCGCCGGTCACCTCGAAGATGATGGGACGCACGACACTGCGTTCATTCCTGGATGCGAAACTGAGCGTTCATCACATCGCTGCCGTTGCGCTCATACACGGCAAGGCCGGTGTGAAGGAATTCGAGCTCGCGGCGATCGAAGACCCCGAGGCCGTGCGTCTGCGCGAGCACTCGTCGCTCGTCGTTCGCGATAGCGCTCGCGGCGATGAAGCGGAGCTGGAGTTGACGCTGCGTTCGGGTCGGGTTCTGAAGAAGCACATCGAGCATGCCACCGGAGGGCTCGAGCACCCGATCACGGACGCCGGCCTCGAGCAGAAGTTGCGAGGGCTGGCGCAAGGCGTTCTTCCGGCGCCTGGCGTCGATCGCCTGCTCGCACTGATGTGGTCGCTCGAGAAGATCGACGACGCAGCGGAGCTTGCGCGTGCGGTGCAGGTGAGCTAGCCCACGTCGGGCACGTCAGCCTGAACGACAAGAACGCGCACGTGCTGCTGGTCACCCTGAATAAGCAAGGCAAGGCCGACGGGCACCGATACCGCGACCACTGGATCGACGAGCACCACTTTCACGGGCAAAGCCAGAATCAGACGACACCCACGAGCAAGCGCGGCCAGGAGATCATCGAGCACGAGGCGCGCGGCATCGTCATTCACCTGTTCGTGCGCGACGCCAAGCTCGCGGGCGGAAAGGCGGCCGTTCGCGTATCACGGCCGGGCGTCGTACCAGTCACACGAGGCGAGCGGGCCGATGAGCGTGGTGTTCAAAGTTCGATGAGGGGTTGCTGCTTGAGGAGTGGCGGGGAAGAACAACGGGCGGCTTCCGCGCCGTTGCGTAGCTTCGATATCGACGCGCGTGATGGCCACTAGTCGGCCTTATGGCAAGCTTTGCATAAGGCCGATTATGCCAAGCCGTCGATTATGGAAAGTAGTCTGCGCTGATCGGTAAAAGTAGAGCGGCTCGGTGGTGGTCGATACCGGAGTGGACTCGACATAATTTCCGCAGTCTCCTGAAGTGGCAGTTTCACTTCAGGAGACCATCATGAGCAAGACCACTGCCCGTCGGGTTGCAGCGAGCAGACCGTCATCGACGGCGTCGAAGGATCAGATTGCGGAGGAGTTGCGCCGCTGCGACGAGCACCTGCGAGATGTGCGCGGCCTGTCAGACGGAACCCGCAGTGACCGGCTTCGAATCGTTGGGCGTTTGCTGCGACAGAGGTTTGCTGCTCGGCCACTCGATTTGGCCAGGTTGCGTCCTGTCGAGGTCCGACGCTTTCTCGCGCGCCAACTGGGCGCGCATCCGTCGCGCTCCAATGCATCGGCCCATGCAACAGCCTTGCGCAGCTACCTGCGCTATCGCAGTACCTGTGGCGATGCGGTTGGCGCGCTGAGCGCCGTCATCTCGGCCCCCGTCCACTGGCGTCGCTGCCGCGCGCACTCAATCCGGATGAGATCGAGCGCCTACTGAACGCCTTTACCTCTGATTGCCGTCATCGCAAGCGCGGCTACGCCATCTTGCGTTGTGCCGTCGATATGGGTCTTCGCTGCGGCGAGATTGCCAAGCTCATGATCAGTGACATCGACTGGCGCGCTGGCATGGTGACGCTGAGGAGCACGAAGTCACTGCGGCACGACATCCTGCCTCTGCCCATGCAAACCGGTCAGGCCCTAGCCGACTATCTGCAGCATGAGCGCCCGCTCAGCAACAATGCGGCGATCTTCGTACGACGGCAAGGGACGTGCGATCAACCCATCACCTCAATGGCGATCCAGAAGGTCATCAAACGAGCCGGTCGCCGAGTTGGTCTGACCCATTTCAGCGCGCATGCGCTGCGCCACACCCTGGCATGCCGACTGGTCGAGAACGGCAGCTCGCTCAAGGAAGTCGCCGACGTACTGCGCCACCGCTCGTTGGAGACGACCCGCATCTACGCCAAACTCGACACGCCGCAACTGTCGGCGGTTGCGCTGCCGTGGCCTGGGAGCCAGCCATGACCGGGCGCGTGAGCTTGCAGGCAAGAATCGACGACTATCTTGCCGAGCGCCGTCGCCTGGGCTTCCAACTGCGTACACGAGATACGTTCCTGGCCAGCTTTGCGCGCTTCGTCGCCAGCCGACATCACCGTGGGCCGCTGACGGTCGAACTCATGACGGACTGGGTGCGTCAGGGCAAAGGCGGTGAAGGATCGCCTGGGACTTGGGCACGCCGCCTGGCAACGCTGCGGCACTTCATTGGTTACCTGAAACAGTTCGAGCCGCATACCGAAGTTCCAGAGTCCTCGCTCTTCGGCCCGGAACCCGGACGTGTGGCGCCCCACATCTACCGCGAGGAGGAGATCGTCGAACTGCTGGCCGCGGCGCGCAAGCTCGGGCCACGCGCCAGCGTGCGCCCAGCTACCTTCGAGACGCTGTTCGGACTAATGGCCTCATGCGGGCTGCGCGTATCGGAAGCGATCCACCTGCGCGATGCCGACGTCGATCTCAAGCATGCAATGCTGGTGGTGCGGCAGACCAAGTTTGCCAAGTCGCGCCAGGTGCCGATGCACCCGAGCACGGTCGAAGCGTTGGCGCGCTTCCGCCGGACGCGAGCACGGCATGTTCCCACGAGTGCGGACATGCCGTTCTTCATCGGCAGCCGTGGCCGGCGCCTGGGGCAACCCCTTGGCGATCGGCAAACCCATCGGGTCTTCAACGCGCTACGCGACCGTCTGGGTTGGGTCAATCGTGGTGCACACGAGGCCCCGCGCCTCCATGACATCAGGCACACCTTCGCCGTTCGGCGCCTCATGCTCTGGCATGCCGCCGGGACCGATGTCGATCAGATGATGCTGGCGCTCGCGACCTACATGGGGCACGCCGAGATCTTCTACACCTACTGGTACCTCACAGCGGTGCCCGAGTTGATGGCTCTGGCCGGCGGCAAATTGGAGCGCTTCATCGATCTGGCCGGAGACGGCGATGAGTAAGGCGAGGCCGGCGGCGCCGTCATTTGCCGCACTCGTGCAAACGTACTTCGCCAAGTACCTGACGCAGCAGCGGGCGCTGAGCCCACAGACGATCGCGGCCTACCGCGATGCCTTCATGTTGTTTCTGGGCTTCGCCCAATCCCGTCTGGGGAAGTCCCCGGCGGCGATGGCGCTGGCGGATATCACGCCGGATCTGCTCACGGCATTCCTCGACCATCTGGAGCGACAGCGACACAACTGCGTACGTAGCCGCAATGCGCGCTTGGCGGCGCTGCGCTCGTTCCTGAAGTTCGCCGCCCATCACGATCTTGCCTCTTTGCAGGTGATCGAGCGCGCCCTGGGGGTACCCGTCAAGCGCTTCGAGCGACCAATGTTCGGTTACCTGTCGCGCGAGGAAATGCTGGCAGTGATTGGGCAGCCGGACGCGACCTGGATCGGCCAGCGCGACCATGTGCTGCTGCTACTGCTCTACAACGCCGGGGCGCGCGTATCGGAGATCACCGGCGTCAAGGTCGGCGACGTAGTGCTCGACGAAACCGCCGCCTGCGTGCACCTGCATGGCAAGGGCCGTAAGCAGCGCAGCGTGCCGCTGTGGCGCTCGACGGTAAAGGCGATCCGGGCGTGGTTGAAGCTCAACCCGCAATTCGACACGGCTTCACCTTTGCTGCCCAATCGCGATGGCCGCGTAATGACCCGTACCAACGTGGCCCTGCGCCTGGCCTTAGCAGTACACGCAGCGGCGGCCAGCAATCCGCAGTTGGCAGCACGCCGCGTCTCGCCCCACACGATTCGGCACACCACGGCAATGCACCGGTTGCAGGCTGGTGTCGACGTCAGCGTGATCGCCCTTTGGCTCGGCCATGAGAGCCCTGCCACGACCCACCACTACGTCGAGGCGGATCTGACGATGAAGGAGCGAGCGCTCGCCAAGCTCAACGAACCAGCAGCCAAGCTCCAGCGCTACCGGGCACCTGACTCGCTGGTTGCGTTCCTCAAAACGCTGTGATTATGCAAACCGCGGAATCCGC
>JBJXGX010000367.1:0-26840 GCA_046160305.1 Burkholderiales bacterium | reverse complement strand
GTGCTTCATCAGGCTGTTCTCGATTTCCACCGCGCTCATGGTCCAGCCCGCGGAAATGATGACATCGTCGGACCGGCCCTCGTGGAAGAAATAGCCTTCCTCGTCGCGGCGGCCGCGATCCTTGATGTAGAACCATTCGCCCTTGCGCTTGACCGCGATCTCCCCGGACTGGCCAGGCGGCAGCTCCCGCCCCTGCTGGTCGACGATGGCCACCTCCCAGCCGGGCGCGGGCTTGCCCAGCGCGCCGGGCTTGAGCACGTAGTCCGTGAAGCCGGGGAAATTGACGACCACGACGCCGACCTCGGTAGTGCCGTACATGCTGCGCGCCGGGCTGCCGAGGGTCCGCTCCACCCAGACTGCCGTTTCGGAATCGATCGGCTCTCCGGTGAACGTGATTTTCGGAATATGCAGCCGGCCCGGTTCGAGCAGCCCTGCGTTGCGGATCATGCGGAACACCGTGGCGGCGGCGGCGAAGTTGTCGATCTGCAGCTCCGCGAGCGCCTCGACGATGCGCGCGGGGTCGAACTTGCCCGAATACGCGCCGATGTGGATGCCCAGGGCCAGGGGCGCGATGGTGCCGTGCCAGAGACCGTGGCCCCAGGCCGGCGACGAAGGGCAGAAGTAGCGGTCGCCGGGCTTCAACCCGACGCCGTAGAGAGCGGCGATCATCAGGGTCACCACCGCGCGGTGCGAGTGCTTCACCGCTTCCGGCAACTCGCGCGTGGTACCGGAGGTGTACTGGAAGATCGCCAGATCGTTGGCCCGCGTGTCCGTTGCGAATTCGGTGCTTTCGGCTTCCAGCTCCGTCCAGAATGCGGCGTCGGCGCGCACCACCTGCGTGTCCGGAAACGCAGCCGACAGGCGCGCCGCGTCCTCGTCGACCAGCAGCAGGCGCGGCTTGCAGTCGTTGATGCGCAGCGCCAGGCCCTCGGGTCCGAACAGCGTGAACAGCGGCACGCCGATCGCGCCGCGCTTGACGGCCCCGAACAGCGACACGTAGAACCCGAGGGAGGGTTCGAGCATGACCGCGACGCGGTCGCCCTTGCCGATGCCGCGCCGGCACAACCAGTTGGCGAAGCGCCCGGTCAGGTCGGCCAATTCTGCGAAGTCGTGGTGTTCGACACGTCCGTCGGCAAACTTGATGCTGACCGCCGTGCCGCGCGCGCGATGGCGGTCCAGGCACTCGTGGGCCAGGTTCATGCGTTCGGCGCTGCCGTCGAACAGGGCCCAGAGCTTGTCCCACGAAAACGCGGCAAGCGTCTCCTTGTGGGTATTGATGTCGACTATGCTGGTCATGGCGGGTCAGGTGGGTCAGATAGCCGGGATGGTCGCCATCGCCCCGGTGAATACCAAGGCGCCGGCGTGATGTTGAGAGGCTGCGTCGATGTTGCGGCCGAAACGCAGGGTGAACGGTTGGTCCTCGGCGCGCGTCTGCCTGGACATGCGGTGTTTCATTTCGTGCCTCCCGGCGTTCGGTTGCGGGGAGGACGCAAGGTGGCGCCTTTCGATGGCGAACGGCCCAGCACGGCGTCGGTGTGCTGGCCCAGCGTGGGGGGTGGCAGGCGCACCGCGCCCGGGGTCCTCGACAGGCGGATCGGCAGGCCGGGCGTGACCACCTTGCCGCAGACCGGGTGCTTCATCGGCGCGAGCATGCCGACCTCGGCAAGATAGCCGTCCCTGATCGCCTCGTCGATGGTATTGACCGGCCCGGCCGGAATGCCGCGGGCCAGCAGCTTGTCGATCCAGCGGTCGCGCTTGTCCTCGCGAAAACGTTTGGCGAGCAGCGGAATCAGCTTGGCGCGATTGTCGATGCGGCCGGCGTTGGTGGCGAACCGCGCGTCGTCGGCCCAGGCCGTGCGTCCCAGCACCTCGCAGAACGCGGCCCAGAACTTGTTGTTGGGGACGCAGACGTTCAGGTACTTGCCGTCCGCGGTCATGAAGGTGCCGTAGGGCGTGATCTGCGGGTGCAGGTCTTCTGGCGCACGGCGCACCGGCACCGTGCCGGTGTTGAGATAGATCGCGGCGAGCTGGCCGAGGATCGCGAACGCGCCGTCCATCAGCGATACCTCGACCTTCTGGCCGGGACCGGACTCGCCGCGCGCGATGATGGCGAGCAGGATGCCGATCGCCGCGTTCGTGCCCGCGGTGAGATCGACGAGGTTCACGCCCGGGCGCAGCGGCGCGCGGCCCGGTTCGCCGGTCATGCTCTGCAGGCCGCTGATCCCGGAGATCATCAGGTCGTAGCCCGGGCGATCGCCGTAGCGGCTCTTCGCGTTGAACGCGGAGACCGAGCAGAAGATCAGGCGCGGGTTGAGGCGGCGCAACGAGGCATACCCCAGGCCCAGGCGCTCCATCACCCCGGGGCGGAAGTTCTCGATCACCACGTCGACCGTGCGCACCAGGTCGCGCACCGCCTTGCGCGCCGCGGCTTCCTTCAGGTCGAGGACCACGCTGCGCTTGTTGCGGTTCACGCTCAGGAAGAAGACGCTCTCGCTGCCCAGGAACGGCGGGCCGAGCGCGCGCAGCTCGTCGCCGCCATGCGGTTCCTCGATCTTGATGATGTCGGCGCCGAAGTCGCCGAGCAGCATCGTGCAGTAGGGGCCGGCGACGACCCGGGTGAAATCGAGGACCCGGATGCCGGCCAGCGGCCCGCCTTTGGTCGCGGATTTCTTCACAATGCGTCGGCCCCGGTCAGCGCGGCGACGATGGCGTCGAAGGCCTCCCCGCCGCGCGCGCGCGCCTGGTCGGGCGGCAGGGACGCGAACGGAAACGGGACGGCGACCACGCGCAGGCCGGGAATGCCCAGCATCGACGCCTGCTTGGCGCCGGCATTGAGGAATCCGGTGGTGCACAGCGTGGCCGTGGCCACGCCCTTGCGCTCCAGTTCAACCATGTCGTGCACACTGCACGACACACAGGACCCTCAGTCGCCGATCGCGGTGACGACGGCGTCGCAATCCTCCAGGGTCGCGAGCAGAAGCGGATCGCAGAACTTGGTGTAGGTCTTCTTCTTGATGACCCGGACTTCGCAGCCGTATTCGCGGGTCAGCCGCTCGCCGACTTCGGCAAGCAGGTACTCGGCGTTGTGCTTGATGTTGTCGAGCAGGCCGATGCATTTACCCTGCAGCTGCCAGAGGCGCGCCGCCCCGGGCAGGGTTTGCGAAATTTCCTCGGCGCTTGGATCGATGAGGATCGTTGTTGCCATGTTCATCTCCTGTTTTCCTGCGTTGTCCAACTTGTCATGAAACCGCTGCGTACCTGCAAAAGCATGCCCGCCCTTCATTCCACCGCCACGGTCACCGACGGCGTGGCCCAGCCCGGCAGGAAGGCGCTGTGCCGCCCCGCGCCGCCCGCCACCACGATGGTGATCTCGCTGGCGCGGCGCACCAGCGGCACCATCTCGTTCTCGTCCTCGCGGTTGACCCAGCGCGGCCAGAAGTTGCGCTTGACCTCGCGGCCGTAGAGCCCGCCGAGCTTGACCAGGCGCAGCGGCTTGCGCGCCTTCTCGTACAGGTACTCCTTGAAGTGCTGCTTGCTCCAGCCGTCGTTGGCGATGGTTTCCGCGTGGCTGGGGCAGACCACGAGCATCACCTCGCCCTGCGCGTAGAACATGTTCTTCCCGAGCGTGGCCATCGTGTCGGCGATGGTGAACGCGAGATCGTGGGCGTTCTGGCTCGCCTGGTTGTTCACGTTGTGCGGCGCCTCGCAACCGAATACCGTCACGGCGCTTTGCTCCCGCTTCAACCCCCGCTCCACATGCAGCGGGTCCCACGGGCTCTGCTCCTCGTTCTCGGCGATGCAGTAGGTGTACTTCCCTGGGTGCCCAAGTGTCGCCTTGTCCGTCACGCCCGGAATCGCCCGCCCGATGTTCGTGAGGATCAGCTTGATGGCCCGTCCGATCGTCGCATTCGCCCGATTGCCCTGCCCGAACACGTTCGCGCCACTGTTCATGCCAAGTTCCGTCCGTGCTGGGCCATTCACCACCACGAGCGGCGTCGACAGATGCGTCGAGCATTGCATGCCATTCAGATTCAATGCGGGATTCGTCATCGCCCGTACCGCGGCGATGATGACAGGCATGTAGGCGGGCAGGCAGCCGGCCATGACCGCGTTGACCGCGACCTTTTCGACGGTCGCCTTCGCCCATGAGGGCGCGATCTTGGCGATCAGCGTGGAGGGGGCGAGTGGCGTGCCGGCGAGCATGGCCAGCACGCGTTCTTCCGTCGGCGGGATGACCGGCAGGCCGTCGGTCCAGCCTTGGTCGTAGCAGAACTGGATCGGGTCGGTTGAGAAGGCAAGGGTATGTCGGGCGGCTTCTGCCATGGTTCGGCTTTCCCGTGGGGAGGCTGAAGATGAGTCAAGCGATCCGCCGCACTGCGGCGGCGACCACGCGTGGAACCGCATCTAAATCACTGCGGCGCAATCCCTGCTTCGGCGATGACCTTCCGGTACTTGGCGATCTCCGCGCTCAGGTAGCGCGACAATTCATCAGGAGATGACAGTGCTGTCTCGAAACTCATCTCGACCAGCCGCAGAGCGACATCGGGCAGCTTCAGGATGCGCGCGCACTCAGTGTTGATGAAGGCTGCTATTTCCTTTGGGCTTCCCGCGGGAAGGAACATCCCGAACCAGTTGTCAAAGTCGAATCCCGGCAGACCCAATTCGACCAGTGCGGGCACGTCGGGAAAAAAGGGCGAGCGTTTCGCGCTTGAAACGGCGAGCGCCCGCAGTTTGCCGGAGAGCACATGGGGCCTCGCGGTACTGGATACGACGAATCCGAATTGAGGCTCCTGCCCGCCGAGTAGTGCAGTCACTTGCGGTCCTCCGCCTTTGTACGGCACATGCACGATGTCGGTTTGCGTGAGCTTCTTGAACATCTCACCGGCCAGATGCCCAGCCGACCCGTCGCCCACCGACACATGCGACAGGCTGCCCGGCTTCGCCTTCGCCGCATCGATCAGTTCCTTCACCGATTGCACCGGCAGCGAAGGATGCGTGATCAGGAGCAGCGGCGTTACCGCAAGCAACCCGACCGGTATGAAGTCCCGCTCGGGGTCGTACGAAAGCTTGCGCACCAGACTCGGATTCACCGACATGTCGCCGGTCGTGCCAAGAAACATCGTATGGCCGTCGGGTGTCGACTTGGCGACGGACTCCGCGGCGATCGCACCGCCGCCACCAGGCCGGTTCTCGACCACCACCGGTTTGCCCCAGGAATCGGTCATCTTCTGGCTCAGTATCCGTGCGAGCGCGTCGGTGGTGCCGCCAGGCGGAAACGGCACGACGATGCGCGTAAGTTTGGCTGGATAACCCGGAACCTGCGCTATAGACGGCGTGGCGGTTCCGAGGAGCGCAGCGAGGACGATGACGATCAAGTGTCCGCTTAACATGGCATGTGCCTCGATAGGATCTCAAGTGGAGCTGGTATGGCTCGGACCAGAAGCGCCCCTTCTTTTTCCTGCCGAGCCGATGCTCGCGTACGGTCAGAAGAAGCCAGGGGCGTGGGGCAAGCGAGGCTATTGTGTCCGGGAATTGATGCAAGTCAAGCGCCTCGCCCGCGCGCACCCCGAAACCCCATCGCCATCGGCGGGCGTTCCCGTTCACCGCGGCACCCGCTCGACACGTGACCGAATGCTCGCTGCCTGGCATCCGAACCGGATTTCGTCCTCTCGTGTCAACGGATCCAGCCGTCAATCGCTAAGAGTTTTATGCCCGCTCGGAGCCGACAGCATTCCGTCAGCCCTCAAGCCGCGGAGCGGGCACCAGGGTCAGCCACCACCCAACGCAATGGCGGCGTGATGACCCGGGTGCGGCGACCACGTTGGACAAATCAGGGGATCAACATGCTTTCGGGGCTACGCGTACTCGTACGCGCTGCATTTCGCACAACAGTCTTTGCGGCAACCGTACTGGGAGCCAATGCGCAGGCAGCAGAATCCAGCGAGATGCCGCTGTTTTCGTCGGGACCTGGCGTCGAGCTGGATTATTGTCAACCCGGCACTGCGATCGAGCATCGATCCGCCGCGTGGTGGACGAGCGCCTCCCGCCTGCTCGCCGGCCTGGACTTGCCGGACGCCTCACCCATGGTGTCCATTGGCGATCGAAGGAGTGTGGTCGCGCATCGGGAGCAACTGAGCGCACTTTGGGCGAACTTCGATACCAAGCGATTGCAACCGATTCGCGACTTTGCCGGCCGTGAAATGGCGGCAGTCCCTGGCACCGCGCCGGTTTTCTATCCATTCAGTGGCCCGGACGCGGCGTATGCACCAGCATTCTTTCCTGCGTCGTCGGAGTTCATCTTTACCGGGCTGGAACCGGTCGGTGAAGTGCCTGATCTGCGTGCCTTGGACGAGGCCGCACTCGCTACAAGCCTCGATCGATTGCGTAATTCGTTGCGCTCGGTGCTCGCGCTCAGCTTTTTCGTGACGCTCGAAATGGATAGCGATCTGCGTCGCAACCAGTTGTCCGGCGTGACGCCTATCCTGATGCTCTTCCTCGCGCGTCACGGTTACAACGTGAACGCGGTCGAGCCTTTCGTGATGGAGGCCGATGGCAGCCTTTGCCACGCCCGCGCCATGCGTGTGAAGGATATTCGATCATCGGACCTGCGTATTCCAGGCGTGGTCGTACGATTTCAGCGTCCCGGCGATCCCCTTGAGCGCCGGATCATCTACCTGAAGGCCGATCTGTCGAACGTTGGCTTGCAGAAGCGCCCGCAGTATCTGCGTTTCGTCGATTCGATCAATCCGCAAACAACATTGATCAAGTCGGCATCCTACCTGCTTCATCTGAAGGAGTTCACGACCTTGCGGGATCACATCCTCAAGCATTCGCAGGCCATCCTGCAGGACGATACCGGCGTCCCGCTCAAGTTGTACAAGGCAGCGCAGTGGGAACATCGGCTGTATGGCGCATATGTCGGGCCCATCCCGATTTTCCGCACGCGCTTTCAGCCGGAAATGTTGACCGCATACCGCGGTACCGCGCACCCGCTTGGCTTTGGCATCGGCTATCGCTACGAGAGTCACGAGAGCAACCTGCAACTGTTCGTGCGCCGGACCAACAAGGTCGTCGCGACGGCCGGCAGGCCAGCATCAATGAACTGAGCAAATCCCAGGCGGGACCGGGCGGGCGGCATGCATCGGGCGCGTATGATGCATGCCGAATCCGAATTCGGGGCGTAACCGTGCTGGAATGCAAGTAATGGCTTGGCTCGGACGATTGCTCGCATCGTTATGCCTCGCCGCGGTGCCGATGCCCGCCGCGGCCGACATCACCATCGCCACATGGAATATCGCCTGGCTGCGCAATCAGCCGCTCTCGTCCGGCGACTACCACGAGTGCAAGAGTCTCTCTCGCCCGATGCGCGCCACCCTGAACGAGCGTGACCCGGCGCGATGGATCTGTCGAACGGCCGATCACTATGCGCGACTCGGCGCCATCGCCCGTCAGGTCGACGCCGACATCTTCGCGTTTCAGGAAGTGGAAGGTGTGGAGGCGCTTGCACGCATCCTGCCCGCTCATGAATACGCGTTCTTCGTTCCCGACAGCCCGTGGATCCAGCGTGTCGGATTCGCGGTGCGCAAAGGTCGCATCGAGGTGCGTGGTGTCAGCGCCTATGCGCCGCTTGGGTCGATGATGGGCAAACGGGCGCGATGGGGGGCCGACCTCGATGCGGTCGTGGATGGCCGGCCTCTTCGATTGATGGCGGTACATCTGAAATCCGCGTGTCATGCCCGGCCGCTCACCGACGAATCGCGGCACCCGCGCGACGATGGCTCGGAGGCCCCCGCCTGCATTCAACTTGCCAGGCAAGTGAAACCGCTCAAGGAGTGGATCGAAGCCCGCCGCAGGGAAAAGACCCCGTTCGTCATTCTCGGTGACTTCAATCGTCGCTTCGAAGTGTTGCCGGAAACGGAAAGCCCGGCACGCGATGCGCACGGCCGGCAATTGGCATTCTGGAAAGAGATCGTCGGGGGAGAAGGGAAGGATATCGTCCGGCTGACGGCGGGGCATGAGCAACTACGATCGTGCTGGGGCGGCGATCCGAAACTGCCCGAGAGCGAGCGCGCGATGTTCATCGATCACATCGTTACCGATCACTCGATCGCGCAACGCGTCGTACCGGGCTCGGTGCGGCAGTGGGCATTGCACGAAGGCAAAATCACGCGCGAAGTGCGCTCACACCTTCGCGAGCTGTCGGACCACTGTCCGCTATCGGTGCGGATCCGCTAGGAATCCGCGCAGGCCAGCCGCGCGAATTTCAGGTTGATGCAGAATAGTGCGGTCCTCCCGCTCCTCTGATTGTAAGAATCTGAATCGATCCACGATGGAAGCCTCCGTCAACGAAAAACTGACCCGCGTTGGTCCCGGCACGCCGATGGGCGATTTGATGCGTCGCTACTGGCAGCCGATCGCGGCCGTCGCAGAGCTGGATGATCACGCGACAAAACCCGTCCGCCTGCTGGGTGAAGATCTGGTCTTGTACAAGGACCTCAGCGGCCGATACGGGTTGATCGAGCGGCATTGCCCGCATCGTCGCGCGGATCTCTCCTACGGCATCGTCGAGGCATGTGGCCTGCGCTGCAGCTACCATGGCTGGCGCTATGACCACGAAGGCCGCTGCGTCGAGCAGCCGTTCGAGGAGACCTCCAACCCGGATTCCCGCTATAAGGACCGCATTCGGATCAACGCCTACCCGGTCGAAGCAAAGCGCGGATTACTGTGGGCCTATCTGGGTCCGCTGCCGGCGCCGCTGGTGCCGAACTGGGAACCGTTTACATGGGGAAACGGTTTCGTTCAAATCGTGTTTTCCGAAGTGCCTTGCAACTGGCTGCAGTGCCAGGAGAATTCGATTGATCCGGTCCACTTCGAATGGCTGCATGACAATTGGGCCATGCGGATGCGGGAACTTGATGGCCCCTACGCTCCGAAACACGTGAAGCTCGATTTCGAGGAGATCGATTACGGCATCGTGTACAAGCGTGTGCGCGAAGGTGCCGATGAAAAGAATCCGCTCTGGAAGGTCGGCCGCGTATGCCTCTGGCCGAATGCCTTGTTCACCGGCAACCATTTCGAATGGCGCGTCCCGATCGACGATACCACGACGCTCTCGGTCGGCTGGTTCTTCAATCGGGTGCCACGGGAACGGGAACCTTATGTGCAGGCGCGCATCCCGGCTTGGACTAGTCCGGTGATCGATCCGAAGACGGGGCGCAACATCACCAGCCACATCATGAACCAGGATTTCGTCGGCTGGGTCGGGCAGGGCGCGATTGCCGATCGCACGAAGGAGCATCTTGGCGCAAGCGACCGCGGTATCGTCATGATGCGGCGTCGATTTCTAGCGGACCTTGATCGCATCGCCAACGGCCAAGAACCGAAGGCCGTGATCCGCGATGCCAAACTCAACGAATGTATCGGCTTGCCGATCATCGATCGCGACCTGCTCGTGAACGGCTTGCCACGCGCGGAGATGGTGCGCCGGGAGCAACAACGTCGCAGTGCATCGGCGGCCTACCAGGAAGGATTTCTGTTTCTTGCCGGCCAGCCTGATGACGTGAAAAAGGCGTTCGACGACGCGATGCGGTAACGGCTTGTCGCGCGATCCGGGCCGATATTCAATGCGCCGATTGGCGAAGCAGCGCGGATTTCGCGCCGGAATGCGGAGCACGGTATCATTCCGGGCTGTCGCTATCGGTGTTCTCCCGCCACGCCGGTTCAAGACCAGCACGGGCGATTGCAGTTGCCTCGCCGCAAGAAATTGTTTATCTACGACCTGCTGTTGATCCCGGATCCGCAGTTCATTACACACCTCCTCGACTGAGCCCCTCCCATCATGACGCCAGGCAAACACGCTCGACTCGAAGATCAGCGCTTCATCACCGGTCAAGGCCGTTACACCTCCGACCTGAATCTGCCCAAGCAGACCTACGCGTATTTCCTGCGGTCCGATCGCCCGCATGCGGAAATCCGCTCGATCAATGCCAAGGCTGCTCTCGCGCGCCCCGGCGTGCTGGCCGTGTTGACGAGCGACGATGCGAAGGCCGCTGGTTTCAAGCCGATGCCGATTTTCCTGATGGTGAAAGGGCGCGGCGGGGCTGAACTGATCAAGCCGCCGCGACCCGCGCTGGCCGAAGGCAAGGTGCGCTATGTCGGCGATCAGGTCGCGCTCATCATCGCGGAATCGCCCGCCGCCGCGCAGGACGCCGCGGAACACGTCGAGATCGACTACAAGGATCTGCCCCCGGTGACGACACCCGCGGCTGCGATCAAGCCGGGCGCGCCGCAACTCTGGGACATCGCGCCCAACAACCTGTTATTCGATTACGAGATGGGCGAGGCCGAAAAGGTCGAGGCCGCATTCAAGTCGGCCGCGAAAGTGGCGCGCATTACGCTGCACAACACGCGCGTCGTAGCTAATCCGATGGAGCCGCGCGCATGCATCGCCACATTCGATAACGCGCAAGACAAGTACACCTTGTATTCGGTAACACAGGGGATCGGCGGTCTGCGCATGCAACTCGCCGCGTCGATGGGCGTGCCGGAAGAAAAGATCGATGTCGTGGCATGGGACGTCGGCGGCGGCTTCGGCGTGCGCTTCAATGCCTACCCGGAGTACATGGCACTGCTCCTGGCCGCCAAGAAACTCGGGCGTCCGGTGAAGTGGGTGGCGTCCCGCACCGAGACCCTGCTTGCCGACGAAAACTCCCGCGGTGTCGATTCCACCAGCGAAGTCGCGTTCGATGCCAATGGCAAGATCCTCGCGACCCGGTTTGATTTCCTGTGCGATATCGGCGCGTACTGCGTGCCGGTCGGCGCGTTCATCAATACCGGCGGCATCTTTGGTCAATTGACCAGCGTCTACGACATTCCGGTCTCGTATGCACGATCGCGCCTGGCGGTCACCAACACCGCGCCGATCGGCGCGTATCGCGGCGCGGGGCGACCGCTCATGTCCTATGCGATGGAACGCGTCATGGACGAGGCGGCGCGTATCACCGGCATCGATCGCGTCGAAATTCGGCGGCGCAATCTGGTCGCCACCAACAAGTTCCCATACAAGGCCTACCACGGCAAGGTGTGGGATTCGGGCGACTTCGTCGGCCTGCTCGATCACGCGATCAAAGCGGCGGATTGGAACGGTTTTGGCGCACGCAAGGCGGCCAGCGCAAAGAACGGCAAGTTGCGCGGACTCGGACTCGCCTGCTACATCGAGGAGACCGGCGGCGGTTTCGCGCCGCATGACGAAGTGGAGCTTCGCTTCGGCTCAAACGGTGAGCTCGCGTTGTACGCGGTTTCGCACAATCACGGCCAGGGCCATGAGACCGCGTTCGCCGAGATCATCGCGAAGGTCATGGGCATCAGCCGTGAAACCATCGTGCTGAAGAACGGCGCCCCGGAATCACCGCGACTGGTTGGTAACGCGACGGGCGGCTCGCGCACCTTGCATGGTGCCGGAAGCGTGATGTTCCAGGGCGCCAAGGAAATCGTCGAGAAGGGCAAGGAACTTGCCGCGCAGGAGCTCGAGGTGGCCGCGGCCGACGTGGAGTTCGCCGACGGCGCGTATCGCATCAAGGGCACCGATCGCAAGATCACCATGCGCGATCTCATCGACAAGCACAAGGGCAAAGAGAACCATCCCCTCAATGTGAAGACGAAGCTCGCGATCGGCTCGACGTATCCGAACGGTTGTCACATCGTCGAGGTGGAAATCGAGCCGGCGACCGGTGTCACCGAGATCGTCAAGTACAGCGCGACCGACGATATCGGCAACATCATCAATCATCAGATGGTCGAAGGGCAGTTGCACGGCGGCATCGTGCAAGGGGTCGGGCAGATCCTTGGGGAGCACGCGCAGTACGACGCGGAGACCGGCCAGCCCTTGACCGGTACCTTCATGGATTACTTCATGCCCCGTTCCTCCACGTTGAAAGGCATGCAGGTGTTCGATCACCCGGTTCCCACCGCGAGCAACCCGCTTGGCGCGAAGGGCGCGGGCGAGGCGGGCAACACCGGATCGTTGCCGGCGGTCATGGGCGCGATCATCGATGCATTGCGACAAGCCGGCGTCGAGCATTTCGAGATGCCCGCCACGCCGGCACGGGTGTGGGGCGCGATCCAGGCGGCGAAGGCGGGAAAACCGGCGGCTTTCGCGCCGGCTCAGGCCTAGGACCTCGATCATTGAACCCCAGAGGACACAGGGTACGCAGAGGTCTTGTGTGATTGATCCTGTTCGCCAATGTCGCATATTGCGCGCCAGACGCGGTGATCTCGCGCAATATTCGTTCGTTTGCTTTTCCTCTGTGTCCCCCGCGTCCTCTGTGGTGAATTTGTTAGGATGGACTCATTAGTCCGATGACACCACACGCCCGCCTCGAAGACCACCGCCTCATCACCGGTCAGGGTCGGTTCACCGCCGACTGGAACCTGCCCGGCCAATTGCATGCGCACGTCGTTCGGTCTGATCGCGCCCATGCTGTGATCGAGCGACTCGATTGCGAAGCGGCCGCCAAGGCGAATGGCGTTATCGCCGTCATCACGCAAGCGGACATCGACGCCGCGGGCATCAGGCCGCTCCCCGGTGGTCTTTCATTTACCGACAAGAACGGCCAGGCGATGAAAAAGCCCGAGTGGCCGGTGCTTGCCCGGACGCGCGTGCATTTCGTTGGACAGGCGATTGCCGTCGTCATCGCCGAGTCGGCGATCGCCGCTGCGGATGCTGCCTTGCAGGTGCAGGTGGATTATCGAGAACTGCCGGCGGTGATCTCGTTCGGCGATGCCATCGGCGCGGGTGCGGCGCAATTGCATGAAGAGGCACCGCGCAACCTCGCCTTCGAATATGAAGACGGCGACGAGGCGGCCGTTGCGCAGGCGTTCGCCAAGGCGAAATTCGTCTCTCGCGTTACCGCGACTTGCCAAAGGCTCGTCGGCAATCCAATGGAGCCGCGTGCGTGCGCTGCTTCGTATGATCGGGCGGGCGATACGTACACGGTCTATACACCGACGCAGGGCATCAACGGCATTCGCAATGCGCTGGCGCAGATCGTCAATGTCGCGAAAGAAAAAGTGCGGATCGTCGCGCAGGACGTCGGCGGAAGTTTCGGCATCCGGAGCCCCGCGTATCCCGAGCACATCGTGGCGATGTACGCGGCAAAGCGCTTCGGCCGGCCGGTGAAATGGGTCGGCTCGCGCGCCGAATCGTTCGTGTCCGACAATCATGGGCGCGCGCTTTCGCTGCATGGCGAGCTGGCGATGGACGCCGAGGGCCGCTTTCTCGCGATTCACTTCGAGGATACCGCCGACATCGGCGCCTATGCCACGGCGTTCGGCGCATGGATCGGCACGCGCAATCTCACCGTCACGATGGGCGGGGTGTATCGCATCCCTGCGATGTTCGCGCGAAGCCGCGTGGCCTATACGAACACGACGCCGGTGTCGGCGTATCGTGGAGCCGGGCGCCCGGATATCGCGTTTGCCATCGAGCGGCTCGTCGACCACGCCGCGGCCGAACACGGCTTTGATCCGGTGGCGATTCGTCGCATGAATTTCGTTCCGCGCGAGGCGATGCCTTACAAGACGCCGAACGGCACGGTCTACGATTGCGGCGACTTCGCCGCGGTGCTCGATGATGCATTGGAGCGCGCCGACTGGTCCCGATTCGCCGCGCGACGTGCCCGATCGAAGGGCGCTGGTAAATTGCGCGGGATCGGCATCGCAACATATCTCGAAGCCAGTGGCGGTGGCGCGGCGCCGAAAGATCAGGTTGAGGCGCAATGGGACGCCAGCGGAAATGTCACCGTGTACACGCTTGCCCATTCATCGGGGCAGGGCCATGAGACGACTTTCGCCCAGATCGTCGCCGATGCGCTCGGGATGCCGATTGAGCGCGTCCATGTGTGCGAAGGCGATCCGGATGTATCACTCGTTGGCAGCGGGACCGGAGGATCGCGATCGCTCCTTGGTGCCGGAAGCGCCTGCAAAGTCTTGGCCGAAAACATCATTGGCGTAGCGCGCACGCATGCTGCCCGCGCGCTCGAAGTCGCCGAAAGCGACCTCAAGTTCCAAAAGGGGCGATTCGCGGCCGCCGGGGGCCGCTCGGCGAGCATCGCCGAATTAGCGGTGCGTCTTGCCGGCCAGACACCGCATCCTTTCAATCTGATCGGCGAGGGATCGTTCGGCGTAACATTTCCGAACGGCTGTCATGTAGCGGAAGTCGAAATCGATCCGCAGACGGGGCGCGTCACCGTGCTCCGCCATACGGTTGTCGACGATTCTGGTAATGTGATCTCGCCCAACCTGGTGGAAGGACAAATCCAGGGTGGCGTCGTACAGGGTGCAGGCCAGGTGTTGGGCGAGCATGCAATCTACGATCGGGATAGCGGACAGTTCCTGAGCGCGAGCTTCATGGACTATCCGATGCCGAAGGCCGGTATCGTACGAAGTTTTCAGCTATTCGAGCACCCGGTTCCCACCGCCACCAACGCGCTCGGCGCAAAGGGTGTCGGCGAGGCAGGAACCAGCGGTTCGATTCCGGCGATCACCAACGCGATTCTCGATGCAATGCGTCCGCTTGGAGTCAGAAACATCGAGTTGCCGGCCACACCGGCGCGAATCTGGAATGCATTGGCACGCGCGGCGAAGACCGTGCGTGAGTTGGATCAACAACCCTTGGTTTGAATGTGTCGGCGTATTGAGAAGGAGCAGAACCCGTGTATAGCCTCACCTACAAGCGCGTAAAGTCCCTCGACGAAGCGAAACAGTTCATCGCGGCGAATCCGGACGCGAAATTGATGTCGGGCGGCATGACATTGCTGCCGACCCTGAAGCAACGGCTCGCGCAACCGTCGCACGTCGTCGACATCGGCGCACTTGGCGAGCTGAAAGGCATCGAAGCCAAGGGCGATCGCCTGATCGTCGGCGCCGCGACCCGGCACTTCGACGTTGCCAGTTCCGCGGTGGTGAAAAGAGCGATTCCGGCGCTCGCATATCTTGCCAATCTGATCGGTGATCCGCAGGTTCGCAATATGGGGACCATGGGTGGGTCGATCGCGAACAACGATCCGGCGGCCGACTATCCGTCGGCGGTGCTGGCATTGAATGCGAATGTCATCACGACCAAGCGCGAGATCGCCGCCGACAATTATTTCAAGGGTGTGTTCGCGACCGCCCTCGATGCGGGCGAAATCATCACGAAAATCTCGTTCGCCTTGCCAAAGCGCGCGGCCTATTCGAAGTTCGCGCATCCCGCTTCCGGCTATGCGATGACCGGTGTATTCGTCGCCGATTTCGGTGCCGGCAACGTCCGCGTCGCGGTGACCGGCGCGGGGCCAGGTGTGTTCCGCTGGAAGGAAGCCGAGGCGGCGCTTGCCAAGAGCTTCACAAAGCAGGCGGTGGCAGGGCTTGCCGTGAAAGCGGATGGCCTCAATGCCGACATCCATGCACCGGCTGAATATCGCGCGAACCTCGTGAAGGTCATGTGCGAGCGCGCGGTGCAGTCGATCGCCGGCTAGACGGCAGCGTCACATGGCTGAAGCCTTCAAGGGGCGGCGTGAAGATCGCCGCCTGATGACCGGTGCCGGGCGCTACACCGCTGACTGGGATCTGCCCGGCCAGTTGTACGGTGTGTTCCTGCGCGCCGATCGCGCGCACGCGATCATTCGATCGGTCGATGCCACCGCGGCGCGCAAGCACGCTGGTGTGGTGTCGGTCATCACGGGCGCTGATGTCGCCAACGCCGGATTCAAGTTCCCCGGCACGATGGTGACGTACCCAGGTCGTGGCGGACAGGCGATCAAGGTGCCGCCACGCCCGACGCTCGCGCGCGAGCGCGTGCGATTCGTCGGCGAGGAGATCGCGCTGGTGGTCGCCACATCGAAGCTCGCCGCGCAGGATGCGGCTGAGCTGGTGGCGGTCGACTATCAGGACCTGCCGGCGGTCGCGCATCCGGAAGACGCGGTGAAGCCCGGTGCGGAGCAGCTCTATCCCGATATCGCGAACAACATCTGCTTCGACTATGAGTATGGGGATGAAGCCGGCACGCAGGCGGTCTTCGCCAAGGCCCATCACGTTACGCGCCTGAAGGTCGAAAGCCAGCGTATTTGCGGCAATCCGATGGAACCGCGCGCGGCGCTCGTCGCCTATGACGCCGCGGCCGACCGCTACGATGTCTACAGCTCCAATCAGGGCCCGACCATGTTCAAACCGGGTCTTGCCTTCGTGAGCGGTGTGCCGCCGGAAAAAATCCGCATCGTCCCGCTCGATGTGGGGGGCGGATTCGGATTGCGCAGCGGCTCGTTTCCTGAGCATGTGGTGTTGATGTATGCAGCGAAGGCGCTTGGCAAGCCGATCAAGTGGGTCGGCTCCCGCTTCGAGAACTTCGTCACCGATCCGCACGGCCGGGCGATCGTCATCGAGGGCGAGATCGCGATGGATCGCGATGGCAGATTTCTCGCGATCCGCACGAACTGGCTCGCCGATCAAGGTGCGTACCTCACCGCCCCGGGGCCGCTCATCAATACCGCAAACGGGATGTTGACCCTCTCGGGCGTGTACAACATTCCGGTCGGCTATGGGCGTCATCGCCTGATGCTCACCAACACCACACCGACCGGACCCTATCGCGGCGCCGGGCGTCCTGACATGGCTTACATCTGCGAACGGCTCGTCGATCAGGCCGCGCTCGAAATGAAGATCGATCGCGCAGAGATCCGCCGTCGCAACTTCATTCCGAAGGATGCGTTTCCGTTCAAGAACGCGGCCGGTGCGGTCTACGACAGCGGCGATATCGGTGCCCTCATCGATCGTGCCATCGAGGCGTCGAACTGGAGCAGCTTCGAATCGCGTCGCAAGCAGTCGGCGGTGAATGGAATGTATCGCGGCATCGGCTGCGCAACATTCATCGAGCCGGCAGGCGGTGGCGCGGCGCCGAAGGACCAGGTGGCGGTGCGTTTCGAAGAGGGCGACAAGATCGCGCTGCTCGCGCCGATTACTCCGCATGGTCAAGGTCATGAAACGGCGTTTCCCGAGATCGTCGCGCGCGTGTTGGGCGTGGCGCCTGAACACATCGAGCTTCGCGGCGTCGATCCGCATCATTCGATTCCACTGATGGGCAACGGTGTCGTCGGATCGCGGACCGCGATGCACTACGGTTCGGCGCTCAAGCTCGCGGCCGATGACGTCGTCAAGAAAGGCCATGAGCTCGCCGCGCGCAAACTCGAAGCGGCGCCTGAAGACATCGAATTCGCGAACGGTCGCTACACGATCAAAGGAACCGGGCGCGGAATCGGGCTCTTCGATCTCGCGCGGGAGCACCGTCCGGACGCCTCGCATCCGTTGAACGCGAACGGCGAGTGGGCGTTGTCGCGCGCATTCCCAAGCGGCGCGCATGTTGCCGAAGTCGAGATCGATCCGTCGACCGGCGTGGTTGATATCGTTCAATACACCGCGGTCGATGATTGCGGCGATATCGTGAATCACACGATCGTCGAGGGGCAGCTCCACGGTTCGGTGTTGCAAGGGGTGGGCCAGGTGCTTGGCGAGATCGGTTTCTACGATCGCAGCAACGGGCAGTTCCTGACCGGCACATTCATGGATTACTACATGCCGCGGGCGGGGCTCGTTCGCAATCTGCAAGGACATGAGCTCAATGTTCGCAGCCCCACCAATCCGCTCGGGTTGAAGGGCGTCGGAGAGGCGGGTACGACCGGGTCACTGCCAACGGTGGTGAATGCGATCGTCGATGCGCTCAAGTCCCTTGGCATCCAGCATATCGACATGCCCTGCACGCCCGCGCGCGTGTGGGAGGCGATTCAAGCCGCGCGCAACAAATCCAATTGATTTCGTAAGGAGAAGGTGAGATGGCCAAGGTTGCAATGAAAGTAAACGGCAAGCAGGTGTCGGGGGACGTCGAGGATCGCACTTTGCTGGTGGATTTTATTCGCGATTCACTCGCGCTCACCGGCACGCACATCGGCTGCGATACCAGTCAGTGCGGCTGCTGCACGATCCATCTCAATGGGCGTGCGGTGAAATCCTGCACGATGCTCGCCGCGCAGGCCGAAGGCGCCGACATCATGACCATCGAAGGGCTCGCGCAAGGTGACAAGCTTCATCCGGTGCAGCAGGCCTTCACCGAGTGCCATGCCTTGCAATGCGGATTCTGCACGCCCGGCATGATCATGGCCTCGGTTGGACTGCTCAAGGACACGCCCAAGCCGACCGACGATGAGATCTATCACGGCCTGGAAGGCAATCTTTGCCGCTGCACGGGCTACATCAATATCGTGAAAGCAGTGAAGCGGGCGTCGGAGTTGATGGCTGGGTGAGGCAAGGCGTGAACCGCAAAGGACGCGAAGGGCGCAAAGGAATGCGGGGCGAAGTTCCGGATAGTCCTCGAGGTGCCGCATGATTGAAATCGAATCCGATTGCTTGGTACAGCATCTTGTCGGTACGCAAGCTCTATAACCCTTTGCCTCCCTTGCGTCCTTTGCGGTTCAATTCCCGTGTAGTACAGGCGTGAACGCATGGCGGTAAGCGGTTCCGCGCATGCGACTCCTCGGCTTACGCCAGGTCTTCTCGTACTCCTGTTTGCCACGATCTTCATCGCGGCCTCCACGATCCACTATCAGGTGCCGATGATCGCGCTTCTCGCCGACGAGTTCGGCGCGAGCGCGGCCGAGATCGGCTGGCTGCCGACCCTCACCCAGTTTGGCTTTTGCCTCGGCATCGCGTTTCTGACCCCGCTCGGCGATCGCTTCAACAAGAAACGACTGATCCTCATCCGATTGTCCGGATGTGCCCTGACGGCAATCGTCTTCGCGACCGCGGATTCGCTTCCCGTTCTCATCGCCGCAGGGCTGGTAATGGGAATCTTCGCGAGCACATCGCAGGATGTGGTGCCGCTGGTCGCCGAGCTCGCGCGCCCGGAGCAGCGTGGACGCGCCGTCGGTACCGTGCTGAGCGGGCTTTTGCTTGGCATCATGTCCGGCCGCGTCGCGGGCGGCCTGCTCGCCGAGTATCTCGGTTGGCGCACGGCGTACTGGATCCTGCTTGCGGCGCTGGCGACAGTGTCCGCGCTGGTTGCATGGCGAGTGCCCAATGTGCGCCCGCAATCGACGCTTGGCTATGTCGCGCTCATGCGCTCGATCGCGGGCATCATCCGCGATCAGCCTGCGCTTCGAAGGGCCTCCGCCGTGCAGGGGTTGTTGGGTATCTGCTACGGCGCGTTCTGGGCGACCTTGGCGGTGATGATGGCGAGCCTGCATAACGTTGGTAGTACCGCGGTCGGATTGATCGCGATTCCAGGCGCGGCCGGTGCGTTGATTGCCCGCCCGGTGGGCAAGTGGGTCGATGCGAAGGGGCCACGACCGGCCGTGACCCTCGGCGTGTTGCTGGTGGTGCTTGGATACGCTGCCCTCGGGTTCGCCATGTTTGCTATTGCCGCAGTCGTGCTTGGCGCGATGCTGCTCGACTGCGGCATTCGCGCGACGTCGGTCTCGAATCAGGCCTATCTCACCGGCATCGACCCGGCGTCGCGCAGCCGGATGAACACCGTGTTCGTCCTGCACATGTTCGGCGGCAACGCGCTCGGCGCGTTGATCGGTAGCCTTGTGTTGGCAGCGGGCGGATGGATTGCCGTATGCGCAACCGGTCTTGGATTCTCATCCATGGCACTGTGGGCGCACTGGCGATCCGGAAAGCAGGCTCGCGCGCATCGATGATCGGCATCGCCGAATCCCGCCCGGCAACGCGCTCTCGGCTATGCTTCGGCATCTCGATTGCGGATTCCACGAACCAGAACGAGGCCTCCCATGACCATCAAGATGTACGACCTTGCCGGCAAGGACCCGGAGCGGCGCTTCAGCCCCTTCTGTTGGCGCATCCGCATGGCCCTGGCGCACAAGCGCCTGCCGGTGGAGGCCGTCGCATGGCGGTTCCTTGATAAAAACCAGATTGCGTTCGCTGATTCAACGACGGTGCCGGTGATCGTCGACGGCGCGAACACGGTCGCCGATTCATGGAAGATCGCGCTCTATCTCGACGAGAAGTACAACGACCGCATGATGCTGTTCGGCAACGAGGCGGCAGTGGGTGCAACCCTGTTCATGCGGCAGTGGACCGAGCGCGTCATTCACCTGGCGTTGATTCGCGTCGTACTGCTCGACATCTACGATGTTCTCGACGAACCCAATCAGGCGTACTTTCGCCAGTCGCGCGAAAAGCGGTTCGGCATGACGCTCGAGCAGTTTGTCGAGAACAAGGAAGACAACATCGCCAAGCTCCGAGATCTGCTCGCACCGGCGCGCGCGGTCATCGCGACGCAGCTCTATTTCGGCGGAACCGCGCCTAGTTTCGCGGATTACATCCTGTTCGGCGCGTTCCAATGGGCGCGCTGCGTATCGCCGACAAAGTTGCTCGCCGCGGACGATGCGCTCTACACATGGCGCGACCGCATGCTCAGTCTCTACAACGGATTGGCGAAAAAAGCGGTGGGATTCGAGGTGTAGGCGGCCCTACGCTACGTAATGATCCGATATTCTCTAACTCGCCCAAAAGCGCGATCATGCGTGACTAATGCGTAGGCGCCCACTTCGGCGGCGGTGGTCACCTTTGTCCACCCGCTCGCTGTCGTGCCGCCGCGATCGCGCGCCACACCCGCTCGCTCGTCACCGGCATGTCGATGGCGGTGACACCAAGCGGCGCGAGCGCATGCATCACGGCGTTGACCACCACCGGCAGTGCGCCGACCGTACCCGCTTCGCCGGCACCCTTCACGCCAAGCGGATTCAGCTTGGTCGGCACCGGATTGCTTTCGATCGGCATCGAGCAGATGTCATCGGCCCGCGGCATGCAGTAATCAAGAAACGTCGCGGATAGCAGTTGCCCGGATTCCCGGTCGTAGGCCACCTGTTCCATGAGGGCCTGTCCAAGCCCCTGCGCGACACCGCCATGAATCTGGCCTTTCAACGTCAGGGGATTGATCACTGTTCCCACGTCATCGACCACGCAGTAGCTTTGCACCTCGACCGTGCCGGTATCCGGATCGACCTCGACTTCGCACACGTGACTGCCGTTTGGAAATGTCGCCGCTTTCGGAACGAATGTCGCCGATTCGAAGAATCCCACTTCGAGGCCGGGCGGGAGCTTGGCGGGCAGGAAGGCCGCCTTGGCGACATCCTTGATCGCGATCGAGCGATCCGTGCCGGCTACCGTGAACCGGCCATTGCTGAACTCGATGTCCCCGGCGGAGGCCTCGAGCGCATGGCCCGCGATCTTCTTCCCTTTCTCGATCAGCTTGTCGGCCGCAAGCGATAGGGCGCTGCCCGCGATGACGGTCGATCGCGAGCCCATCGTGCCCATCCCGAACGTGACGCGATCGGTATCACCATCGATGTAATGCACATCGCGTGGATCGACGCCGAGGCGCTCAACCAGAATCTGCTTGAATGTTGTTTCATGTGCCTGTCCCTGCGCCTTCGTGCCCATGAACACGGTTGCCGTGCCGCTCGTGTCAAAGCGGACTTCGGCGAACTCAGGACTCGGTGATGCGGCATTCTCGATCGCGTTCACCAGGCCAAAGCCGCGCAGCTTGTTGCGTTGTTTGGATTGCGCCTGCCGGGCCGGGAACGCCGCGAGATCGGCCAGCCGGATGGCGGCGTCCATGCCTTTCTCGAATTCACCGCAATCGTAGGTAACGCCGAAGGCGTTCTTGTATGGCAACGCCGCGGTGGCGATCAGGTTCTTGCGACGCAATTCGATCGGATCGATCGCGAGCTCGCGCGCCGTGTCGTCGATGAGACGCTCGATCACGTAGGTTGCCTCGGGCCGGCCGGCACCGCGATAGGGCGCGGTCGGATTGCTGTTCGACAACACAGCGGTCACATGGACATGCGCGGCGGGAAATGCATACACACCCGCGAGCGTTCCGACATTCGAGAAGATCGAGAGCAGGTTGCGATCCGAGCCGATGTAGGCGCCGATGTTCGCGCGTGTGTGTACGCGTAACGCAAGAAAGCGACCGTCACGATCGAGCGCGATCTCGGCTTCGCTGATGTTGTCCCGGCCATGCTCATCGCCCATCACCGCTTCGGTGCGATCGGCCGACCACTTCACCGCACGGCGCAGTTTTTTCGCGGCCCAAAGCACCAGGCGATGTTCGACGTATTGCCACCCCTTGGTCCCGAAGCCGCCGCCAACGTCACCCGCGATCACGCGCAGCTTGCTTTCCGGCATCTTGAATACCGTTGCAAGCAACTGCCGGACACGGTGCGGATACTGCACATCGGCATACAACGTGAAGCGGTCTTCACCCGGATCGTAGATGCCGATCGCACCGCGCGGCTCCATGTACTGCGCGAACACCCGCGTGATGACGTAACGTCGCTTGATGACATGCGCCGCCGCGGCGATCGCGGCATCGGTCGCCGCCTTGTTGCCCTGCTCATAGATGTGCGAGACGTTGTCCGGACAGGCATCCCACACCGCGGGTTTCCCCGGTTCACCCGCGTCTTCCGTGGAGGTTACCGAGGGCAGTTGCTCGTAATCGACATTGATGAGTTCGGCGGCGTCTCTTGCCTGCGCATGCGTTTCAGCGACGATCAGGGCCACCGAATCGCCGACGTAGCGCACGCGATCCTTGACCAGCACCGGTCGCTGCGGCGCGAAGATCGGGGTGCCGTCGGGGCGTTTGCGCGCAAACGTGACTTTCGGACTGCCAAGATCGTCGCGATCGTAATCATCGGCCGTATAGACCGCGATGACACCGGGCGCGGCCGCCGCGCCGGCCGTGTCGATCGAGCGAATGCGCGCATGCGCATGCGGCGAACGCAGCACGATCGCATACGCCTGACCGGCGATATTGACATCGTTCACGAAGCGGCCGTCGCCGCGCAACAGCCGCGGATCTTCAAAGCGCGAGACGGACTGGCCGATGCCGAACTGATTGGGAGAAGCGTTCATGGTTTGGAATTTGAATCGTGCAATGGTGAAGGATAGCTTGGACAGCCGACCGGCGTGGCAGCCTCAAATGCACGTGACGGGCGCACCGCTCGTCGATATTGACCTCGACGCCTGCCAAGGTATCGTCCGCGGCCCCGGCGCGAATCTCGAACGCAATCGCCGGGGGCCTCGGGGAGAATCGTGAGCGATCCTGGCCGCTAACGATTCGCTCAGGGGGACAGCGTCTGCGGTCGCGCCAACTTTGCACCCGGCCAGAACTTCGCCGCGCTGCGTTCGTATTGCGGCGGCAGCTTCACGGTCGCGCCGAGCTTGTCCGCCGCATGCCAAGGCCAGCGCGGGTTGTCGAGAATCGCGCGCGCCATCGCCACCATATCGGCGCGGCCCTTCGCGATGATCTCTTCCGCCTGAAGCGGCTCGGCGATCATGCCGACCGCGCGGGTGACGAGGCCCGTCTCCTTCTTGACTGCCTCGGCGAACGGCACCTGATAACCCGGTCCGAGCGCGACCTTCACATCGGGCCGCGATCCACCGCCTGACACGCATGCGAAATCCATCCCGGCCTGCTTGAACGCGTGCGCTTGTGCGACCGCATCGTTGGTGCCAAGGCCGCCTTCATACCAGTCGGTGCCGGTCATGCGGATGCCCAGTGCGATCGTCGCCGGAACGGCTTCGCGCACTGCCTTGACCACCGAAAGCGGGAAGCGCATCCGGTTGTCGAACGATCCGCCGAACGCATCGGTCCGGTGGTTCGAGACGGGCGAGATGAATTGATGCAGCAGATAACCGTGGGCGCCGTGCAGTTCGATGGCATCGAAGCCGATCCGCGATGCGCGGTGGGCCGCTTGCGCAAAAGCATTTCGCACCCGCGCCATGCCCTCTTCATCGAGCGCGGCGGGTACATGAAAGCCATTGCCGAAGGGTTCCGCCGAGGCCGACACGGTCGTCCAGGGGTCTTCAGGCGAACCGAGTGATTTGCCGCCATGCCAGGGCAACTGGACCGAGGCCTTGCGCCCGGCGTGCCCCAACTGGATGCTGAATCGGGTCCCGGGCGGGGCCACCCGACGAGCGGCGGCAAGATAGCGACCGATCATCGCCTCGCACTCGTCCGAATAAAGGCCAAGGCAGCCGTGGGTGATCCGTCCATGGCGCTCGACGCCGGTGGCTTCGATGACGACCATCCCGGCACCCGACATTGCCATGGTCATCCAATGCATGACGTGCCAGTCGGTCGGCACGCCATCCTGGGCTGAGTATTGGCACATCGGCGCGATCGCGATGCGATTCGGAACCTCGATCGGGCCGACTTTGAGGGGCGAGAAAAGGGCTGAAGCCATGGGGGAAAGTGGTCGCTTTGAATTGGGGAACCAAGGATGATATCGAATATGACGACCGATTCAGGGTCGGCCCTTTATAATCATCGACATGCAAGTCTTCGCACTCGGCCTCAACCACACTACGGCACCGCTTGCCATGCGGGAGCGGGTGGCGTTTACTACCGAGTCCCTCGGCGCAGCGCTGACCGAGCTTTGGCGAACCCGCCCCGCCGAGGAGGCGGCAATTCTTTCGACGTGCAATCGCACCGAGCTTTATCTTGCCGGCGGGGATCCTGTCAAAGCGCGCGACTGGTTGGCCGGTTTCCATGCGCTCCCGCAGCACGATCTGGTTCCTCACATCTATACCCTTCCGCAGGGGCAGGCGATCCGGCATGCGTTTCGGGTCGCGTCCGGGCTGGATTCGATGGTGCTCGGCGAAACCCAGATTCTCGGGCAGATGAAAGATGCGGTGCGGACCGCCGAGGCGGCCGGCACGCTTGGGACGACCTTGCACAAACTGTTTCAGCGCTCGTTTGCCGTGGCGAAGGAGGTTCGCACCAACACCAAGGTTGGCGCGAATGTCGTGTCGATGGCGGCGGCAAGCGTTCGCCTTGCGCTGCGCATCTTCCCGACGATGCAGGAGTGCCGCGTCCTTCTGATCGGCGCGGGCGAGATGATGGAACTGGTCGCGACGCACCTCGCCGCGCAAAAACCGCGTTCGATCACGGTGGCCAATCGAACGCTCGAGCGTGCGCAAATCCTGGCGCGGCGGCTCACCGGTGAGGCGATCGAGCTGCGGGCGCTGCCTGAGGTGCTGCACCAGTTCGATGTGGTCGTGTCTTGTACCGCGAGTACGCTACCGATCCTCGGCAAGGGCACCATGGAGCGCGTGGTCCGCAAGCGCCGGCATCAACCGGTCGTGATGGTGGATCTGGCCGTGCCGCGCGATATCGAGCCCGAAGTGGCCACCTTGGACGATGTGTTCCTCTATACCGTCGATGATCTCGCGGACATCGTGAAAAGCGGCGTCGAGGAAAGGCAGTCGGCGGTTTCGCAGGCCGAGGCCATCATCGAGGTGCAGGTCGAGCAGTTCCTGCATTGGATGCAGGCGCGCGGCGCCGTGCCGCTGATCCGCGGGCTGCGCGAACGTGCCGAGGATGCGCGGCGCCATGAAGTCGAACGCGCGTTGAAGGGCCTCGCGCGGGGTGACGATCCGGAGGCGGTGCTGCGGCAACTGTCCCAGGCATTGACCAACAAGCTCATGCATCCGCCTACCCAGGCGCTGCATGACGCAACGACACCCGACGCGCAGCGCATCCAGGAGCTCATCGCTCGGATCTATTCGCTTCGTTCTTGATCCACCGACAAAACCAATATCGCCGGGTTGGTTTCCCTTGAATCGCCGGCAAAGCCGGACAATTCAAGCAATTCAAGAAATGAGCGGCAAGGCCGCGGTATCCTTCCGCCTTTGAGGATTCATCCCAGTGAAGTCCAGCATCGCGCACAAACTTGAACAGCTGTCGACGCGGATGGAGGAGGTCAACGCTGTCCTCTCCTCCGTCGATGCAACGCGTGATATGGACGAGTATCGCAAACTCAATCGCGAGCACGCCGAACTCGAGCCGGTCGTTCTGCTCTACAAGGCCTTCAAGCGTGCCCTGGACGACATCACCGTCGCCAACGAAATGCTGGCCGATCCGGAGTCGAAAGCCTTCGCCGAGGCCGAGATCAAAGAGGGCAAGGGCCGGCTCGCCGCCTTGGAAGAGGATTTGCAGCGCCTGTTGCTGCCCAAGGATCCAAACGACGATCGAAACATATTTCTTGAGATCCGCGCAGGCACCGGTGGCGACGAATCCGCGCTTTTCGCGGGCGCGCTGCTGCGCATGTACACGCGCTTCGCCGAGCGCCGCCGCTGGGAGGTCGAGCTCATCTCGGAAAGCTCATCCGAACTCGGCGGATACAAAGAGGTGATCGTCCGAGTTATCGGGCAAGGCGCGTATTCGGTCCTGAAGTTCGAGTCAGGCGGGCATCGCGTCCAGCGCGTGCCGGAAACCGAGGCGCAGGGCCGCATTCATACTTCGGCCTGCACCGTCGCGGTGATGCCGGAGGCGGATGCCGTCGATAACGTCGTCATCAATCCCAGCGAAATTCGCATCGACACGTTTCGCGCCTCGGGCGCGGGCGGCCAGCACATCAACAAGACGGATTCGGCGGTGCGCATCACCCATCTGCCCACGGGTCTGGTGGTCGAGTGCCAGGATGGTCGATCGCAACACAAGAACAAGGAAAAGGCGATGTCGGTACTTGTCGCGCGCCTGCGCGACAAGCAGGTGCGCGAGCAGCAGGCCAAAACCGCGAGCACCAGAAAAAGCCTGATCGGATCGGGCGATCGGTCCGAGCGGATTCGCACCTACAATTTTCCGCAGGGCCGGGTCACCGACCATCGCATCAATCTCACCTTGTACAAGATTGCCGACATCATGGACGGTGAGCTTACCGAGCTGACCAACGCCCTGATCGCCGAGCATCAGGCGGAACTGCTCGCCCAGCTCGCGGAAGTCGAAAGTG
>JBJXGX010000366.1:0-8630 GCA_046160305.1 Burkholderiales bacterium | reverse complement strand
TCGATGCGGCGGTCACGATGTTTCGCGACACGCAGCAGCTTGTGCTGGTCGGCGCCAAGGCCCCGGTGTCGTTCTTTGCGTATCCCGACAAACCGAGTGTGCAGATCCCTGCAACCTGTGCGGTGACCAAGCTGGCCGGCGTCGAAGACGATATCGTTGCCGCGCTGGAAGCCTTGGCGAGCGAGCTCGGAGCGACCGCCATGGCCCCGGCGGGCATCGCGCCGAACGACAAGCCTGGACTGCCCACCGGCCCCATCACGCAAGAAGGTATTGCCGCCGTGCTGGGCGCGCTATTGCCCGAACAGGCCATCGTCGTCGATGAATCGGTCTCGACCGGCCGCGGCTTCGCACGTCTCACCGCCGGCGCCGCACCGCATGATTGGTTGAATTTGATGGGAGGGGCGATCGGTTTCGCGCTACCGACCTCGATCGGTGCCGCGCTCGGGGCGCCCGGGCGCAAGGTGGTGACGCTCGAGGGTGACGGCAGTGCGATGTACACGGTGCAAGCGCTCTGGACGATGGCGCGCGAGGGGCTCGATGTCACCATCCTCATCTTTGCGAATCGGTCGTACCAGATCTTGCGTGGCGAGTTTGCCAATGTCGGTGGCGGCAAACCGGGCAAGCGTGCGACCGATATGCTGACCCTCGATCGTCCGGATCCGGATTGGCTCTCGCTTGCAAAAGGGTTTGGTGTCGAAGCGGGGCGGGCGACCGATCTCGAAACGCTTGCCAGAGAATTCAAGCGCGGACTGGCGAGCAGCGGACCGTATCTGATCGAGGTCGTGTTATGAGCATCAGGAAGAAAGCCGCCATCGTCGGCGTCTACGAGCACCCGACACGCAAGGCTGAAGACAAGTCGGTCGCGCAATTGCACGCCGAAGTGGCCAAAGGCGCGCTTGAAGACGCCGGACTCACAAAAAAAGATATCGATGGTTATTTTTGCGCGGGCGATGCGCCCGGGCTCGGGCCGCTATCGATGGTCGACTACCTCGGCCTCAAGGTGCGCCACGTCGATTCAACGGATACCGGCGGCTCCTCGTACCTTGTGCATGTCTCGCACGCGGCACAAGCCATCGCGGCCGGCAAATGCGATATAGCGCTCGTCACCTTGGCGGGGCGTCCGCGCTCTGAAGGGTCGAGCGGCACGCAGCCGCGCAACTATGGCGCCGCAACACCCGACGGTCCATTCGAATTTCCGTATGGCGGCGCGACCGCGAACATGTACGCCATGGTGGCGATGCGCCATATGCACGAGTACGGCACGACGGCTGAGCAACTGGCGTGGATCAAGGTGGCGGCATCGCATCATGCGCAACACAATCCCCATGCCATGTTGCGCGAAGTGGTGACGGTGCAAGAGGTGCTCGATTCGCCCATGATCGCCGATCCCTTGCACCGGCTCGATTGTTGCGTAGTGAGTGATGGTGGGGGGGCTGTGATCGTCGCCCGGCCCGAAATCGCGAAGTCGCTGCGTCGACCGATCGTCAATATTCTTGGGGCCGGTGAGGCAATCAAGGGACAGCTGGGCGGCAAGGTTGATCTCACCTACTCCGCGGCCGCGCAGTCCGGTCCCATTGCGTTCGCCGAGGCTGGTGTGAAGCCATCCGATATCCAGTATGCCTCCATCTACGACAGCTTCACGATCACGGTCCTCATGCAGATCGAGGATCTTGGCTTCTGCAAGAAAGGCGAGGGCGGGCGATTTGTCTCCGATGGAAATCTGATCTCGGGCACCGGCCGCCTGCCGTTCAACACCGATGGTGGTGGCCTTTGCAACAACCATCCCGCCAATCGCGGTGGCATGACGAAAGTGATCGAGGCGGTGCGCCAACTGCGTGGCGAAGCGCATCCGAAAGTGCAGGTGAAGAATTGCAAACTCGCGCTCGCACAAGGTACCGGCGGCCAACTCGGCTCGCGGCACGCGAGCGGGACCTTGATCATGGAAAGGGGCGAGTGACATGTTCATGGCACAGGACCGCAAGATCCCCGCACCCGTCGTCAATCCGGAAAACAAGCCGTTCTTCGATGCGGCATCGAGCGGCAAATTAATGATCAAGAAGTGCTCGGCCTGCGGGGAGCATCACTACTATCCGCGCGCGATCTGCCCGCACTGCTTCAGCGACAAGACAAGCTGGACGGAATCCGCCGGCAACGGGATCATCTATTCCTACAGCGTGATGCGACGGGGTACGCCGGTGCCGTACGCGATCGCCTATGTGACGCTTGCCGAGGGCGTCACGATGCTCACGAACATCGTCGATTGCGATCTGGATGCGATCCGCATCGGGCAGGCCGTGCGCGTCGTATTCAAGCCGACCGAAGGTGGGGCGACGGTGCCGATGTTTGCACCGAAGGCGTAGAGCATTCGCCGCGAAAGACGCGAGGGATGCACAAGGAAGCGCGGTCAACATCCGTTCGCGCCAATGCGTCATGGATGACACGCTCCGATTGCTTGCCGATGCCGCGGCGAATTTCGCCAAACCGGATGCGGCACGGATCCGGGCGGATCGATCACTGCCAGGCGGATTCGACCGCACGATCTGGTCGGCAATAGCTGGGCAAGGGTGGTTGTCCATTCTCGTTCCGGAGTCCGCGGGAGGCCTCGGGTTGGGCATTGATGCGGCGGCGGTCGTCGCCGAACGTCTTGGTTATGCCGGCTATCGTGAGCCCTACGTGGCCGCGGGCGTATTGGCGAGTGCCTGTATTGCCGCGTGTGACCATCGCGTCGTTCGCGAACGCTACCTTCCTCGTATGCTCGACGGCAGTCTCATTCCTACCGTGGCGTGGCAATCGGAAGACGGCGCCCTTGCGATGGATTCACCAGGTGTCATGGAAACCGCTGTCGCGACCGGGCGGACATTGAACGGTAATGCGCGATTCGTTCCGATACCGTCTGCGGATATCTTCATCGTCGCGGCGCGCAGTCCCACCGGCGTATCGCTCTATTGCGTTGAACGCAGTGCAAGCGGATTGAGCATTCGCGACGAGCCGCTCGCCGATGGAACCGCGCAGGGCTGGCTCACATTCGAGGCTGTGCGCGTGAGTGATGCCGACCAGTTGGCGACTACGGAACCGGCGCGCGATGCGTTGCACAGTGCGCTCGGTACCGCGCTGGTCGTGAGCTGCGCGGAGCTGGTCGGTCTGATGGAACGCGTCATCGAGATCACGCTGGAATACCTGCGCACGCGCCAGCAATTCGGCAAGGCGATCGGCAGCTTTCAGGTACTGCAGCATCGCGCGGTCGATCTCTGGATTCAAAAGGAGCTTTCGCGCGCCGCGATCACGTCCGCCATGCATGTGTTCATGGATCCGTTGGCGCCGTTGGCGAAACGCAGTGCCGCCGCGAGTAGTGCCAAGGTCCGGGCATCGCAAGCGGCGATGCTCGTGTGCACGCAGGCGATCCAAATGCATGGCGCGATCGGCTTCACCGATGAGTACGAGCTGGGGTTGTATGTCAATCGTGCGCTGGTGCTGTCCGCATGGCTGGGCAACGCCACCGATCATCGCAGGCGTTATGCGCAACTTGATGCGGGATCGTTCGCATGAACTTCGGCGTACAGCAAGAGCGCGAATGGAACGGTCTTGGCGATGAAGAATTTCGCGGCATCGTGCGCGCGGAATTCGAAGCCCATCACCCGGTGGCGCTCCGCTTTCCGCCGCGCCGCCTGCGCTGGTCCGAGAACGGAGCATGGTATTTGCGCATGGCGAGGAAGGGATGGATCGCACCGAACTGGCCAGCCGAATTCGGAGGCATGGGCTTGGCGCCCACGAAGCTATTGATCTTCCTCGAGGAGCAGGAGCGCTGGGGCATCATGCGGTTTCAGGATCACGGGATCCTGATGGTGGGCCCGGTCCTGATGAAATTTGGCACCGAGGCGCAGCGGCGCGCCTACCTGCCAAAGATTCTGCGCTGCGAGCACATCTGGTGTCAGGGTTACTCCGAACCCAATGCAGGCTCCGACTTGGCGAGTCTGCGAACGCGGGCAGTGCAGGACGGCGACGAATTCGTTATCACCGGCCAGAAAATCTGGACGACGCTTGCGCAGGATGCCACGCACATGTTCGTCCTCGCACGCACCGACCCTGAGGCGAAAAAACAGGAAGGCATCAGCTTCCTTCTGATCGATATGGCCTCACCCGGCGTGACGGTGCGGCCGATTCGGGATATCGCGGGACATGAGGAATTCTGTGAAGTGTTTCTCGATGGCGTCAGAACGCCCGCGGAGAATCTTGTCGGTGCGTTGAATCACGGCTGGACAGTCGCCAAATCGCTGCTTGGATTCGAGCGCATTCACGTCGGCAGTCCGAAGCTCCCTGAGTATGGGTTGCAAGTGCTGGCGGCGCTGGCGAAAGCACGCGGCATTGCCCGCGACCCGGTGTTCATCGATCGATATATCGCGCTCAAGCTCGACACCGAGCATCTCGCCGCCAGCTATCGGTATTTCGCGGACGTGGTCGTGCGGGGCGAACCACTCGGTCCGGAAGTCTCCCTCTTGAAGATCGTCGCGACGGAAATATTCCAGCGCATCAGCGAACTCATTGTCGAGACAGCGGGTCCGTTCGGCGGCCACCTCGACACGGTGTCGATCGGGAACGGTTCGCTCGACGTGTTGGCGCCGTTCTACAAGGCGCGCCCCACCACGATCTATGGCGGCAGCAACGAGATCCAGCGCAACATTCTTGCGCGGCAAGTGCTGCGATTGCCGGCGGGATAACACCGGACCGAAGCCGTTCGCCGAAGCGATCAATACCCGGGTGGCGGCACGAATGGTCCGGTGATCAAGGCCAATTTCTTCGCTATTGCGAGAAGTTCCATCTCACCCCAACGCCGCCCGACGATTTGCACGCCGATTGGCAATCCATCTTTCGAGCGCGCGATAGGTAGCACCACGACCGGGCTTCCGGTGAGGTTGAAAATGCAGGTGTACGCGGTACCGGCGAGAAAGTAGGGCACCTTGACGCCGTCGACTTCGATCGGCGTGCCGAACGGTACGTGGGGAACGGCCGGACCGACCGTGACCGGACAAAGAAATGCATCCACGTCGTCGTAGAGCCGTTCCCAGGCGCTGATCAACCAGTCGCGCCGGGTAAGGGCCGCCATGTAATCGGCCAAGGTCGCACGCGCACCCTTGGCCGAACCGCGTCCGACGGGGACATCACCCCCAAGCGTTTCATTCAACGCAGCCACTCGCTCGGCCACACGTTCCGGCGCGGTCGCCGCCCGTTCGGCGATGACGATCTCGCCCCAGGTTTCCCAGGCGAGGTCGATGTCGAATCCGAGCGGCATCGCATTCTCGACTTGGGCGCCCAGGCGCGCCAGATCGCTCGCGAGCTTGGCAACGGCCGCGTGGGTCTCCGCGGTCACCGGCAGGGACCCGAATGATGTGCTCCAGGCGAACCGCATGGTGCGCAGTGGGCGATCTGGGGCATTGTTAAGTGGAACGGGCGGGACATCCCATTCAATTTCGTCCGGACCAGCGATCACTTTTAGGATCAACTCGAGGTCATCGACCGAGCGTGCCAGGGGACCAAGCGTATTGAGATGCCGAACGGCCCGCGGCAATCCGGGTGGCTCCGGAATGTGGCCGGTATTCGGAACACGCCGTTCCGTCGGCTTCAATCCGAAGAGACCACAGTAATGCGCGGGGATGCGAACCGATCCGGCGAGGTCGCTCCCGAGATCGAATGCCGAGAGGCCTGCCGCGACCGCCGCACCGCCACCGCCGGTTGAGCCGCCCGGTGTGTGCGCGAGATTCCAGGGATTGTTGGTACGGCCGAAGATGGGATTGTCCGCGCGAAAATCCGAAGAGAGCGGGGGAACGTTGGTCTTGCCAAGCAGGATTGCGCCCGCCGCTCGCAGCCGCGCCACGGCCGACGCGTCTCTGGCCGGCACATGTTCGGCTAGCGGCGGATACCCGCCGGTTGTGCGCAGCCCCGCTGTTTCCAGCGCGTCCTTGATGGTCATTGGGACACCGTGTAATGGGCCCCATGATTCACCCCGCGCCAACGCAGCGTCCGCTTCGCGCGCGCGATTCAATGCACCGGTTGCATCAAGGGTGCAGATTGCGTTGATAGCGGGATCGAATCGCGCGATGCGAGCGAGGGATTCCTCGACGACGGCGGTCGCGGCAGTCTTCCGTGCGCGAATCGCCAGCGCTATCTCGGTAACAGATGAAAAGGCGGTCAGAGACATTGCCCGGGTCCTTGGCGATGGGATTGCGCCGAGGCTACTACAACACCGCGTCTCTACTTCGGCCGATCCGCGTCGATCAGGACACGGCCGCTGGTGCCGTCGGTCCCGACCGCGCGGAACCCGAACTGGATCAATTCCGCGAGATCGACGCGAAGGGCCAGCTCAGTGGTCAGTGCCCGTGAGCGTGTCACCAGCTTTTCCATCGTGAGGAATTGACTGTGTGGGCAGGCGATGACGATCTTGTTTAGCGCCCCGCGCACGTCGACGATCGCCACCTCGTCGTAGACGGCACGGTAGGTGCGCACCATCGAATCATAGAGAGGGTTGGCCCGACTGCCCCATACATTGCCGATCACCACGCCGCGGGATGTCAGCGCGCGCTTGACGCTCACCAGAAATTCGCGCGTCGCGAGGGAATAGGGAATGTTCTCGGTTCCGAAGGCATCGAGGAAAATGATGTCGTAGAGACCGTCGCGCTGCTCGACGAAGTGCCGACCATCATCGACATAGGCGCGCATTTTCGCGTCTTCGCGGAATTCGAAATGACTTTTCGCGACCGCGAGAACCTCCGGATCGATATCCACCACATCGATCGTAAGCCCCGGCATGCGCTTGCGAAGAAACGTCGGAATCGTGCCGCCGCCTAATCCGACGATGAGGACCCGCTCGGGTTTGTGGACGACCGCCATCGCAACCGGGATCACTCGCGTATACGGCAGCTCGAGGTGGTCCGGGTCGCCCGGTTTTATGACGCTCTGTCGATCACCGCCCTGCTCGAAGCGGAGAATTCTGAGACCGGCTTCGTTCTCCGTCACATAGATCGAGTTATAGCGCGATCGCGTTTCATGGAGCGGCTTCTCGCCCGCCTCGATGCGCGGCGACACGACGAGGGCTGCCATCGCGAGTGATCCAAGCGTAAGTCGTAGAAGCAGCATGTGGCCCTCTCCCGATCAAGCAGCCTTCACCCGCGTTCGCGACGAGGACGATCCGGTCCCCTCTGTTGCGAAAGGCTTGGTCCGATAGGCTGATGAATCGAGTATGAGGGGTTTTCACGCGATCGACAACCGATCCGACAACCCACCCGACACCGCGCCGAAGTGCCGGCTTACGCTGCCATCCGCTGCTCGCGGCCCCCGTAGATGTCCATGATGTTGCCGAGCAGATGCAGGGCATCGGCTCTTTTCCGTTGGAAGGAATTGCGTCCGATGATCGAGCCGAATCCCCCACCCGCGTGAATGGCGCGAATTTCATCCAGCACCGTCTCATCCGACTCGGTCGGGCCGCCGGAGAAGATCACGACGCGCCGGCCGTTGAAGCAGCACTGCACGATATGACGCACACGTTCCGTCAGGGTGCCGATGGGAATCCGCTCTCTCTCGTAGACCTTGCGGGCGGCGTCCTGCTCAATATGCGCCGATGGTAGTTTCACCTTGATGATATGCGCGCCGAGCTGCGCCGCGATATGCGCGGCGTATCCGCAGACATCGACGCCGGTCTCGCCGGCCTTGGAGATCGACGATCCGCGCGGATACGACCAGATGATGACCGCGAGTCCGTTGCGCTTGGCTTCCTCGGCGTAGGCGCGGATCTGTTGATACATGTCGAGGCGTTGCATCGACCCCGGATAGATCGTGAAGCCGATTCCGACGCAGCCGAGTCGAAGCGCGTCCTGGACACTCGAGGTCAATGCCTGATGCGGATCTTTTTCGTCCTGGAGCGCATCGTGATCATTGACCTTGAGAATGAGCGGTAGATCACCGGCGTAATCCCGTACGCCGGCTTCCAGGAATCCGAGCGGCGCCGCATAGCCGCTGCACCCGGATTCGATCGCAAGTTCGAAGTGATAGCGCGGGTCGTACGCGGGCGGATTCGGCGCGTAGCTGCGCGCTGGGCCATGCTCGAAGCCCTGGTCCACCGGCAGGATGACCATACTGCCTGATCCGGCAAGGCGACCGTGATTCAGAAGGCGGGCCAGATTGGTGAGTACGCCGGGGTTGTCGGAACCGTACCAGCTCAGAATCTCTTTCACTCGGGGGGTCATAGGGACCTCCTTGGATGGACTATGAAAAACGATGAACCGCAAAGGTGCTTGGATGGACTACGAACATCAATGAACCGCAATGGACGAGATGAACGCAAAGGAGGCCAAGGCACGAGAACCAGGCGGCTCGATTGGGCTTCCTGCCTGGCTGCTGAAGCTGAATTGTCGATGTAGCTTGGCGACCTTTGCGTCCATTGCGGTTCGATCAACGCTTCGTCGCTAAACGTGGGGAACTGCCACTTCACCATTCACGAATCGTTCGTACTGCATCACGTCATGCGCCGACCCGATCACGAGCGGTGTGCGTTGATGGATCGAGGTTGCCTTGAGATCGAGGATCCGATCGCGCCCAGTGCTGGCGCGCCCACCCGCCTGCTCGACAATGAACGCAAGCGG
>JBJXGX010000365.1:0-3539 GCA_046160305.1 Burkholderiales bacterium | reverse complement strand
GCCCAGGCGATCTCCATCCCAAGCAGACTGAATACGAGCAGGACGACCAGCATCGTGATGAGCAGCACGGTCAACCTTTCCGCGGATAACCCCGACGATAATCGTCGATCGCGTGGATCACCTGCCGAACCTGATAGAGCGCCATCAGCACGCAGCCGACGCTGAGGGGCCAGTGGCGCAGCGAATCGGGCGCGCCGGTCGCGAGCGCCTTGGTCTGCGCGGTGAGCTCGAGGATGGGCATGTTGTGCCACACCAGGAAGCCGAGCATGACGAATACCGCCCCCTGCATGAACAGTTCCAGAGCAAAGCGCGGCAGCGGACGGAACCGCTCAATGAACACCATGACCCGCAACCCTTGCCCGCGGCTCACCGCGACGGCAATCGCGAGATACGACGCCCAGAGAAAAATGATGCGCGGCAACTCCTCGGACCACATCGGTGCCCGATTGAAGACGTAGCGCATGAGCACCGTATAGATGATCACCCCGGCCAGGGCGATGATGAGAAGTGCCGATGCGCCGTAGATCGTGCGCTCCAGCGCGCGGTCGATGCGCGCCAGCCAGGCGGGTAACGACATCTTCTCAGTCCGCGAAATCGCGCAGTACCCGACCCGGTCGCCCGCAATCGGCGATCGGCCCCTTTTCGTCGACGGCCCGCACGCCATTCACCCACACACCATGCAATCCAACCGCGGGCGTATGCACCCGGCTCGCACCCGCCGGCAGATCCGCAACGCGCCGCTTCTCGCCTCGCCCAACCGTCGCGGGATCGAACAGCATCAAATCCGCGCATGCACCGGGCACGAGGCGACCGCGATTCTTGATCCGATACACCGATGCCGTTCGACTGGTGATGCGTTGCACCGCCTGCTCGAGCGTCATGTCGCCACGCTCGCGTACCCAGTGGCCATAGAGATGCAGCCCGAATCCGGCATCGCAGAGGAATGACAAATGCGCGCCGGCGTCCGAGAGCGCGATCGCTGAATGCGGATGGGTGAGCAGCTTCTTGACGGCGGACTCATCGGTGTTGAAGAGCTTGCATTCGACCATCGCGTCGAGCTCACCATCCAGACCCCAATCAAAGAACCAGTCGAAGGGATCCTTGCCGGCCGCTTCGGCAAGGTCGGTGACGTTCTTGCCGACGAGATCACGATGCCGCGGATTCTTCACTTCGCGAATGGTCATCTGGGCGAGCGAGTGATACGAGAAGCGGTTCGGCACCGTCTTCGCGCCCGCCTCCGCCTTCACCGCCTTGCGAAAATCGGGCGATGCGAGCACCCGTGCATAGGCGTCGCTGCCTTCGGCTTCGATCGCCGGTCGCCAGGCGAGAAAGGCCTCGAGCGGATACGGATGGCGAAGCACGAATTCCATCCCCAGGGCAAAGCAACCCACCTGCCCCCACAACTCGTGCCCACGACCGCGCGCGGCGCTGATCTCTTCGAATTCGCTGAACACGCGCGTGGGATCGTTCGGGTCCACGAACATGGCCGCGATCATGACCGGCCGGTTGTTGGCAGCCGCGATTTTCTCCAGCCACGGCACCGTGGTCTTCATGCCCTTGGTGAGCATGAACACGCCCTTGCCGGCTTCGCCTAACGCGCCCGTGAGTTCCATCATCTCGTGCTCATCGGCCAGTCGCGAGGGCATCGGAATGCCGTTCTCGCCGCTGTGCTGCTCCAGCGTGGAGGTGGCAAAGCCGCACGCACCGGCCTGCATCGCCTCCTTGACGATCGCTTTCATCTTCGCGACTTCGGCTCGTGTCGCGGCACGGCCGGACGATTCCGCGCCCAGAACATAGGTGCGCACCGATGAGTGGCCAACGAACGATGCGACGTTCGGCACCAGCCCCTTCTTCTCGAGCATCGCCAGATAATCGGGATAGGACTCGAACTGCCAGTCGACCCCCGCTTCGAGCGCTTCGAGCGACATTCCCTCGACGTGGGTGAGATTGCGCAGCGTCTGGCTGCGATCCTGGGCGCGGCACGGCGCGATGGTGAAGCCGCAATTGCCGATGACGACACTGGTCGCACCAAGCGCGACCGATGGCGTCGCGTAGGCATCCCAGCAGAGCTGGGCGTCGAAGTGGGTATGGAGATCGATGATGCCAGGCGCCAACACGAGACCCTGGGCATCGACCGTTTGACGCGCCGGCCCAAGGGCGCGACCGATGTCGGCGATTTGGCCGCCCTGGACGGCGAGATCGCCCTCGCGACGCGGAGTGCCAAGGCCGTCAACGATGACGGCGTTTTTGATGATCATGTCGTGCATTCAATATTCCCCTAAGCGTCAGAAATTCGCTAAACCCTCAGAAATGGACCACGGAGGAAGCGGAGGAAACGGAGGAGAGTCGATTAGGTCTGGTGGCGCACTGGTCCGCTGGATCCGTGATTGGACGAACGCGCGTTGATTCATCGGAAAACTCCCGCGCTTTTCCTCCATTCCCTCCGCGTCCTCCGTGGTCAATTTTTGAGCTCACTAGGCTCTAGATCGACGGAATCTTCACATGCAACACTGTCGGTTTCCCGCCCCGCACTGCCGCCAGCGCCCGCTCCACCGCGCCCGGCACTGCCTCCGGATCGCTCACGCTCTCGCCGTGCCCGCCCACTGCTTCCACGACCTTCGAGAAATCCACATCCGCCTGCAGTCCCGCCTGGAATTTGTTGGAAGCGAATGCCTCCCCTTGCGCGTACATGCGCAATGTTGCTTCCTTCACCGCCGACCAGCCCGAATTGTCGAGCACCACCGAAAGGATCGGCAGTCCGTACTGCTTCGACACGGTGTAGGTCGACGACGGATTATTGAAGTAGAAGCCGCCATCGCCCACGAACTGCACCACCGTTGCATCGGGGCGCGCGAGCTTCGCACCGAGCGCGAGTCCCGCCGAGCAGCCGAGCCCGCCGCCCGCGAAGCCGTGATAGGTGCCGGGTTCAGTCCGCTGCACATGGTTCAGCACGGTTGGCACATTGCGCACCGCCTCATTCACGATGATGTCGGTGGCAAGAAGGCGCTTCGACACCTCGGCGCATAGATACGCCGGATTCACCGCGCCCTGCATGCCGCGATTCTGCTCGGCCTTGGCGACCCGCTCGCGACGCGCCCGGCCTTCCTGGGCGATCGCTTTCAAGCGCTCCGTCACCTTCGCCTTGAAGGCGGGCGTCGCCCGCTCGCGCAGGGCGTCCTGCAACTGTCGCATCGCGAACACGCTATTGGCCTCCATTCGCAGGTTGGAGGCGAAGCCCCACATCGGGAAGTCTTCCTTGATCACATCGATGTCGATGTGCGCCCAGTAGAGGGCGTCGTTGTCTTTCACCTGGGTCGGAATCCAGGGGACATCGACATCGATCAGGACCCCGACATCCGATTTCATGAGCGCTTCACCGGGGGCAAAGCCGGCAAAGCAATCCGAATCGCGAGGGATGTTCACATGGATCGGATGCGATTCGTAGACGCGGATTCCGGCGAAGTGGGCCAGTTCATCGAGCAGCTTCGGCGCCTCCGGATTGCGCCCGGCGTACGAGGTCACGATGATCGGATGGTCGG
>JBJXGX010000364.1:0-3732 GCA_046160305.1 Burkholderiales bacterium | reverse complement strand
TAGCGAAATGATGAATATGGGCTTTATCAGCGCTGCCGAACGCGACGCTACGCTACGCGAAGAACTCGTTATCAGCCGGCGCAATCCTGCTGGCGTGCTCTCTTATTACCGCGACTGGATCGATCCGCTGCTGAACGATGTGATCGGCCAGCAGCGCGATGACTTCATCGTCGAAACCACCATCGATATCGCCGCGCAACGCGCCGGTGCGGAAGCGGTTGAAGCAGTATTGGCCGAGCAAGGCGAGAGCCGGCGCGTCAGCCAAGGCGCCATGATTGCGATGGACGATGAGGGCGGCGTACGCGCACTCGTTGGCGGGCGTGACTACGATCTCAGCCAGTTCAATCGCGCCACCCAGGCGCGCCGGCAACCAGGCTCCTCGTTCAAATACTTCATCTATCTCGCTGCGATGGAAAACGGGCTCACGCCCTGGAGCGTGCGCGAGGACGCGCCGATCACCATCTACATCGAGGGCCAGGAACCCTGGTCGCCGGGCAATTACACAGGCGAGTATCACGGCCCGACCGAACTCACGCGCGCGTTTGCGCAATCATTCAACATGGTGGCGATCCGCGTCGCGAATGAAATCGGCGGCCAAAACGTTATCGATGTCGCCCGTCGTCTGGGTGTGCGTTCACCGCTCAATAATTATCACTCGCTGGCGCTGGGTGCGCAGGAGATAACTCTGCTCGAGATGACGCAAGCCTACGGCGTCATGGCGGCAGAAGGCTACGACGTCGAAGCACACGGCGTTTCACGCATCCGCCGCGCCAACTCTAATGAAACGATGTGGACCTTCCGCCAGCAAAACCGTCAGCGCGTCATCGAAGAACGCCCGCTGCGCTACATGAATTACATGATGCGCCGCGTGGTCGACGCTGGCACCGGCACGGTGGCGCGGATGCCCGGGCGCCAAGTCGGCGGTAAGACCGGTACGGGCAATGACTACCGCGACGCGTGGTTCATAGGCTTCGTGCCCGGCATGGTCGCGGGCGTCTGGGTCGGCAACGACAACTTTGCCGAGACCGCCCGTGTCACGGGCGGCTCCTTGCCAACCGAGATTTGGGCGAGGGTGATGCCGACCGCACTCCGAAACACGCCGGTGCGCGAGCTGCAAATGCCGCGCTCCGAGGACCGTGACGCGGGGTTGCCCGATCCCGAAATTCCGGAACTCACCTCGGTTGGCGCACCGATCGGCGCGGTCATCGGCGCAACCCAACCGTCGCCGCCAGACACCCAGGACCGGTCCTTGGATTTTGGCCCGGAGGGGTGATCAGGGCACTTTCTGCGGTTCCCCGGCTGACAGCCTTGGTTTGTCCAGCTAAATCCAACCTGCATCGACGACCGTAATAGCGGCGTTAAGGGGGTTCTTCATGCAACGCATCCTGTTCATCCTGCTGGCGGCCGTCTACGCGCTTGCTGCGCCAGCTTCGGCCCAACAAACCGCACAACGTGCTCCGCTCGATTGGTTCTTGGGGTATGACCAATTCCGTGGGGCCACGCTCTCTCCGGACGGCCGTCATCTGGCGGTGATACGTCGCGACGAAGTTGGCGACACGCTCTTGGTCGTTAATCTTGAGACGCGCCGACCGGCCGCGATTCAGCGTGCGCGCGCCGACCAGAGCCTTGAGATCGGCCAGGTGACGTTCGCCAATAACTCGCGGATTGCGTTCCGCCTTATCCAACGCAATCGCGTTGTCGCCGACACAGCCAACAGCATCCACAACCGGCGTGTCGATGACGGCTTCGAGACCAATTCGCGCATCTACGCCGTCAATCTCGATGGCTCCAATCTCGTTCAACTCTATGATCCCTCGGCATTGGGTGTCGTATACGTCGATGCTGGCGTGGTGAGCGATCTGCCGCGAGATGACGATCACATCCTGCTCATCGTGCCGACCTTCGGCGGGGTCGAGCTTCGCAAGGTGAACGTCAACACAGCAGCAGCTGAACGCGTCGAGGACGGTACGATTCACACTTTCAATTTCCAAGTCGACATCAACGGAACACCGGTGCTCCGCCAAGACAGCGTCGCCAACGGAGAAGGGTTCTCTTGGATGCGGCGAGGACCAGGTCAACGCCGTTGGACCGAAATTGCACGCTTCCGCGGCGCGGCGGCCGCCAACTCCGGCCCAGATTTTCAACCAATCGGCGCAGCTGAACAACCGGGTCAAGTATTCGTTCTCGCCCGTCGGGAAGGCAACGACACGAGCGGCCTCTACATCTATGACACCGCAACCGGCCAATACACGGAGACCATCCAGACCAATTCGCAATTCGACATCACCGACGCGGAGCTCGACACGGCAAACAGCGTGCTGCAAGCCGCGTGCTGGTGGGCCCAACGGTGGACCTGTGAAGCCAAGGACAGTGCATTCGCAGCGCGCTGGACCGCGATCAATCAGGCGCTAGGTGATCAGGTCAACGTCATGCTCGTCGATCGCTCGGACGACGGCAATCTGTGGCTGATCTACACGTTTGGTCCGCAGGATCTTGGCACCTACTACATGTACAACCATCAAACGCGCGCGTTGAACTCGATCATCTCGCAGCGCAGCGGCGTGAACCGAAATCTACTGCCCACACAACACGTGCTTGAGTACACCACGTCCGATGGTCAGCGGCAGTGGGGCTATCTCTGGCTGCCGCCGGGCATGAGCCGTGAACAAGCGCGCAACATGCCGACCATCGTCGTTCCCCACGGCGGACCCGAAGGCCGCGACATCTGGGGCAGCGATCCCTTTGCGCAGTCGTTCTCGAGCCAAGGCTACGCGGTGTTCCAGCCCAACTTCCGAGGCGGCGGCGGCTTTGGGCGCGCCTTCGTCGAGGCTGGTCACGGTCAATGGGGCGGGCGCATGCAGGCTGATGTCGCCGACGCCACGCGGCACCTCATTCAGTCGGGCATCACCGACCCGAACCGTGTCTGCATCAACGGCTGGTCTTACGGCGGCTATGTCGCCTTCACCGCCTCGTTCATGAACGCCGACATTTTCAAATGTTCGGTGGCGGGCGCTGGTGTCTCGGATCTGCGCGCGATGCTGCGTTGGGTCCGGTCAGGCAATAGCGGCGATGTGCAGGACGGCGGTGGTGGTGGCGGCGCGCGCTCAGTGTCCTACCAGTACTGGACTGACGCCATGGGCAGCCGCGGCGAAGCAGACATCGACGCGGCCTCGGCCGCGCAGAACGCCGAACGCGTGGGCATGCCTCTGCTGATGATTCACGGCGACGAGGACATCACTGTGCCGATCGAACAAAGTGTCATGATGCAGCGCGCGATGGAGCGAGCCGGCAAATCGACTCGTCTCATAACTCTGCATGACATCGATCACTATGCTTCGCCTAACAACGGCGACGCTTGGCGCATCGTCCTCACCGAAGCGCTGGGATTCTTCAACCAGCACATAGGTCCAGGCGTACCCCCGCCGTCGAACCAGTAGGCGCAGGAGTGCGGCTCGGCGTGCCCAACGTCGAGCCGCATCCGGCGCTGGGATTTGAGCGACGCTGCGATGCCCATATCTGATGTTTCCGCCCTGACGCCGGTGGTTGGCTTCGCGCTCTGGACGGTGCTGTTGGCGTTCCTGCTGGCATTCGCGCGCGTGAGTGCTGTGCAACTGGTTCAGCTCATTTTCGTTTGCCTGGCATCGCGGCACTAATCGGCGCCAACTAACGCGCCATTCCCACCGCGTGCAGCTTCGAGCCGTTCTCGTGCAGCCAATCGCGGCCCGCTTCATA
>JBJXGX010000363.1:0-17386 GCA_046160305.1 Burkholderiales bacterium | reverse complement strand
TGCGTGAATCGATGCAGTTGCTACGCTCGACGCTACCGAGCACCTTAGTCCTTACCGTCAGTCACGAGGAGGACGTGCCACCGGCCATGATCGATCCGGTCCAGGTGGAGCAGGTGCTGCTGAATCTTTGCATCAATGCACGCGATGCGATCGGTGCGCAGGGAACCGTGGCGATCGGCGTGCGCTCGGTCACGCTGCACGGCGTGGTGTGCAATGGCTGTCGCAAGCCGATCGACGGGGAATTCGTCGAGCTTTCCGCGCGTGACAACGGCCACGGCATCAAGCCCGAAGTGATGGAACGCATCTTCGAGCCGTTTTTCACCACCAAGGAAGTCGGCAAAGGCACGGGCATGGGCCTCGCCACGGTGCACGGCATCGCCCATGAGCACGGCGGCCATGTGTTGGTCGACAGCGCGCCAGGTCAAGGGGCGACATTCCGGGTGTTGCTTCCCCCGCTTGCCGACCATCCCGGGAACGCAGCGCCGGCCGAGCCGCGGAGCACCGAGCATGCACGTCCGCGGGCGGCTCTTTCCGGGAATGTGCTGCTGGTGGACGACGAGGAGATGGTGCTCGAATTCATGCGCGATCTGCTCGAGGGTTGGGGTCTGCGGGTCACGGCACTCAGCGATAGCGTCGCAGCCCATCAACTGCTCGCGAATGAAACGAACGAGTTCGATCTGCTCATCACCGATCAGACCATGCCCCAGATGACGGGGCTCGATCTCGCGCGTGCATTGAAAGCCTCGCGCCGCGCCTTGCCGGTTATCTTGTACACCGGCTACGCCGACGGCCTGAGCGATGCCCAGGCACGTGTCGCCGGGCTGGCCGGCGTGCTGCGAAAGCCGGTCATGCCACGCGATCTGCTGGCGCTGCTGCACGCGCATCTGCCAGGCGCCTAGACACGGCGAACGGAGGCTTGAGCACAGTCGGGTCAAGTAAGCGCCGTACTCTCTTGATCCCATCGACTCAACCCTTGCATCGAGCGTGGTCACACACGCATGGTTGTTACCGATTCCGCGCCCGGCATCCGGTATCCTCTGCACGCCGACTCACCCAATCTCTGCAGAGAAGCTGAATCCCATGACGACAAGTCCGCCGCACAAGCCCTTCTCGATGATCCGGGAGTTTCATCTTGCGGACTGGTTCACGCTCGCGAACGCGGTCTGCGGCATCGGGGCGCTGTTCTCCACGATGACCTACCTCGAAACAAACGACGTGCGGCACATCTACTTTGCATGCGGTCTCGTCTTTGCTGCATTGGTGTTCGATATTCTTGACGGCCGGATTGCAAGATGGCGGCAGAACGCGTCAACGATGGGTAGAGAGCTCGACTCGCTCGCCGACGTGATTTCCTTCGGCGTCGCGCCCGCGATCATCGCGTACGGCTGCGGCATGCAGGGCTTGTACGATCGTATCGTCTTGGCGTTCTTCGTCGCCTGCGGCGTCTCGCGCCTGGCGCGGTTCAACGTCACCGCGGAGGCGCTGTCCGAGGGCACCGGCAAGGTGAAATACTTCGAAGGAACGCCGATACCGACGTCGATACTCCTCGTCGTGGTGATGGCGCTGGCGGGTTGGTTCGGTGCACTACGTCAGGACTTGTGGTTCGGCGAAGTCAAGCTGGCCGGCTTCACGCTTCATCCACTCGTGCTCATGTTTGCCCTTTCGGGCTCGCTGATGATCAGCCGGCTGCGTATCCCGAAGCCCTAGGACGCTGCGCGGCAGACCGCGCAGAGTCCTGATGCTAGACGCTACGGACTGCGATTTGCGCAAACGTGCCAAACGACGAGGCCGAAATTGAGCTGGTTTCGTTCGCAAAGCGTCGTTAGGCTAGATACCAAGTCGTTCGACGGGTCAACCCCGCTTGCCGGCGCGCTAATCGAGCGCCTTCACCATGTCCTCGACGACCTTCTTCGCGTCACCGAACACCATCATCGTCTTGTCCATGTAGAAAAGTGGATTGTCGAGCCCCGCGTAGCCGACCGCCATCGATCGTTTGTTGACAAGCACAGTCCTCGCCTTGTGCACGTCGAGAATCGGCATGCCGTAGATGACGCTGCCCTTCTCGTAGGCGAGCGGATTGACGACATCGTTCGCGCCCAACACGAGTACGACGTCGGTATTGGTGAGGTCGCTGTTGATATCGTCCATCTCGAAAACCTGGTCGTACGGCACTTCGGCCTCGGCGAGCAGCACGTTCATGTGGCCTGGCATGCGGCCGGCGACCGGGTGAATGGCGTAGCGGACATTCACGCCTTTGGCGATCAGCTTCTCGGTGATCTCGGCGACCGCATGCTGGGCGCGTGCCACCGCAAGTCCGTAGCCGGGCACGATGACGACGGATTCAGCATTCGACATGAGGAATGCGGCATCTTCCGCTGACCCGGAGCGGACGGGCTTTTGCTCGCTGCCGGTGACCGTCGCGCCTTCCGCCGCGCCGAATCCGCCGAGAATGACGCTGAAGAACGAGCGATTCATTGCTCTGCACATGATGTACGAAAGGATCGCACCGGACGAACCGACAAGCGAACCCGCGATGATGAGCAACGTATTGTTGAGTGAAAAGCCGATGCCGGCCGCCGCCCACCCGGAGTACGAATTGAGCATCGATATCACCACCGGCATATCGGCACCGCCGATGGGGATGATGATCAGCACTCCAAGCAGGAAAGCGATAGCCGTCATGACGATGAACGGGGTCCATGCGTTACCGTCGGCGAGGAAGAACACCGCGCCGAAACCGATCATCACCACCGCGAGAAGAAGGTTCAGCGCATGCTGGGCCCTGAATACGATCGGCGCACTGGAAAACAGGCGGAATTTCTTGCCGAGGCCCGCGAGTTTGCCGAACGCGATCACCGATCCTGAAAACGTGATCGCCCCGACGAATGTGCCGATGAATAGCTCGAGCTTGTTTCCGGTGGGCAGCGGATCCGGTACCCCGAACGCGGCCGGGTTGTTGACCGCCGCGAACGCGATCAGTACCGCGGCCATGCCGACCAGCGAATGCATCGCGGCCACCAACTCGGGCATCTGGGTCATCTCGACCCGTTTAGCCACCAGCGCGCCGATCATGCCGCCGATGACCATCGCGATGAGAATCAGATCGAGCCGGCCTTTGGCCACGATCGCGATCGTGGTGAGGACCGCCACGGCCATGCCGGCCATGCCGAAGTAGTTGCCGCGTCGCGCCGATTCCGGATGCGACAGCCCTTTGAGGGCGAGGATGAAACAAACGGAGGCAACGAGATACCAGAGCGCGACTTGATTTGCTGTCATTGCCCTTTTCCCGCGCCGCGTGGCGCTTTTTTCTTGAACATCTCGAGCATGCGGTAGGTAACGAGAAAGCCGCCTGCGACATTGATCGAAGCCAGCGCCACCGCAAGCACGCCTGCCATCGAACCAAAGTCGATCGCCGAGGACCCGGCGGCAAGAATGGCGCCTACGATAATGACGCTCGAGATCGCATTGGTGACCGACATCAGCGGCGTGTGCAGTGCGGGGGTGACATTCCATATCACGTGATAGCCCACGAAGATGGCCAGCACGAACACGATGAGATTGAAGATGGTGGGATCGACGATACCGGTCATGTCGGCTTTCCGATGGGACGGGATTGGATTTGCAGCGGATCGAGGTGCAACGGATCGAGGCTCTTCATGCTTTCTTCACGACCGCGCCATCAACGCATACGAGGCTGCCGGCGATGATCTCGTCCGCGCGGTCGATCTTCATCTCTCCGGTTTTCGGATCGAGAATGAGCGCGATGAAATTGAGCAGGTTGCGCGCATAGAGCGCGCTCGCATCCGCGGCCAGCATGGTCGGCAGATTGCTATGACCGACGAGTGTGACACCGTGCTTGATCACCACCTTGTCGAGCTCGCTCAATGGACAATTGCCGCCTTGCTCGACCGCCATGTCGACAATGACCGAACCGGGCTTCATCGACTTCACCATGTCTTCGGTAATGAGGACAGGCGCCTTCCGGCCCGGGATCTGCGCGGTCGATATGACGATGTCCGCCTGCTTGATGCGCTCGGCAACCGCCGCGCCTTGCCGCTTCATCCACGATGCGGGCATCGATCGCGCGTAGCCGCCAACACCCCGGGCGATTTCGCGCTCCTCGTCGGTCTCGAACGGCACGTCGACGAATTTCGCACCAAGCGATTCGATCTGCTCTTTGACTTCCGGGCGGACGTCGGAGGCCTCGATCATCGCACCGAGCCGTCTGGCGGTTGCAATCGCCTGCAGTCCGGCGACGCCGGCACCAAGAACGAGGACGCGCGCAGCCTTGACGGTTCCCGCCGCGGTCATCAGCATCGGCATGAATCGCTGATATTGATCGGCGGCCAACATCACCGCCTTGTAGCCCGCGATGTTCGCCTGCGATGACAGCACGTCCATCGATTGCGCGCGCGTGATGCGGGGCAGCCATTCCATCGAGAACGCGGTGAATCCACGCTTTGCGTAGACATCCATCATCGCGGCGTCGTAGGGATTGATGAGTCCGACGAGAACGGATCCCCACTTCGCCTCGGCGGCCTCCCCGGCGTCGGGACCGCGCACTTTGAGAAGCACATCAGCCTGCCGAAAGACTTCGCCCGCGGATGGAACGATCTTCGCGCCGGCTGCTTCGAAATCAGAATCCGGAACACTGGCGCCGACACCTGCGTCTGATTGAACGAGCACGGAATGCTTGGCGGATAGCTTCTTGACGGTTTCGGGTGTCGCGGCCACGCGCCGCTCGCCCGCACGGGATTCGGCGGGTACGCCGATGATCATTGTGGGAGCCTTTCCTGTCGGTATTAGGTTGCCGGGATAGGCGACGATGCTTGTTGGTCACGGTCCGGCACATCCCGACGCGCGGGTCGAATGATACCTTGCAAGGCCGCAATCGGCTTGACGAGATTCAGGTCACGGATTCAGGCCGTATTGACGGTGCGGCGCCAAGGCGCTGTCTGTCGCTCGAGAAGCTCGAATCCCCATTGCACGGCAATTGCCAGGGCCGCCGCCGGGATCGCTCCCGCGACGAGGAGCGTCGTGTCATTGACGGCGAGACCCTGCACGATGCGTTCTCCGAGACCGCCCGCCCCGACAAAGGCGGCGATCGTGGCCATGCCGACATTGATCACGGCGGATATCTTGATGCCGGCGAGGATCGTCGGCCACGCCAGCGGAAGCTCGATATGACGCAGACGATCAGCCGGCGCGAGTCCAAGCGCGAGGGCGGCCTGACGCAATCCTAAGCTCGTGGCCTGGAGTCCCGCATGGGTATTCCGAACGATCGGAAGAAGCGCGTAAAGGGAAAGCGCGACGAGCGCGGGCCAAAAGCCGATCGACCCCATGGCCGCGATCAAGAGTGCAAGCAGCGCCAATGACGGAATGGTCTGGATGAGTCCGGAGAGCCCGAGAATCGCCTGCCCAAGGATTTCGCCGCGAACCGCGAGCACACCCAACGGAATGCCGATCGCGACAGCGAGGGCCAGCGAGGCGATCGACAGCGCAAGATGTTCATACACCAGACGGGGAAGATCCTCGGCGAACGTTGCCTGCCAAACGGTGCGCGAGGTCGGGCGCGATGCCACGCGGTTGTCGCCGGCCGTCGGCGCATCGACCCCGCCGGCCATCGGCGGATCAAAGTAAGTTCGCGCAGCTTCGGCGAAGGATCGTCCATCAATTTCCACCGCGGCATTGAGCGCGATCATGCGGCGTTCGTCGATCGACCCTCCAAGGCTGACGATGCCTGCCCAAGCCTGTGGAAAGCGCTTCGGCAGATCCATCCGATAGAACAACACGGCGTCGTATCGCGGAAAGTAGCGACGATCGTCGTCGAGCACTCTGATTCCATAACGTGCGATCTTTGCATCGGTGGAGTAGAGATCGATCACATCGACCCGCTTGCCGGCAAGCGCCTCGTAGGCAAGGCCATGATCGAGACCGGGCGGCGTTCCGTGGGGAAGTTGGTAGGCAGATCGCAGGCCGGGCCAGCCATCCGAACGCGCGATGAACTCCTGGGAAAGTCCGAATCGAAGATCCGCGTGACGAGCCAGATCACTAATCACGCGCACATTGCGCGCGCGCGCCAGATCCTCATGCATGCCAAGCGCATAGGTGTTGTTGAATCCAAGCGGCGCGATGACCGCCATGCCCTCGGCGCGCAGGCGCTCATTCAAATCGGCAAGCGAGGCGAAGGCATCGATCTTCAGGATTTCGCGAGCGATCGTTCCGGTGTATTCGACATAGATATCGATGGACCCCGACTTGAGCGCCGAATAGACGATCGCGGTATTGCCAAGACCCGGCCGATGGGTGGATTTCGAACCCGCCCGACGCGCCGTCTCGACGATCAATTCGCCCAGAACATACGATTCGGTGAACCGCTTCGAACCGACACGCAATGCTGCATCCGGCTGCGCATCCGCTTGAGGCGATGCGACGGCCGCGAGCAGCGCGAACAGTGCCAACAGCATCGGCAAGCGCGCAAGCGTCCGGATAAGACGAACGAAAATCGGGTAGAGCCACATGGTGAGCGCATCGAAAACGGTGGCGGCGGGGAATGCAATGCCGGACGAGAGGATAAAGGAATCCACGCGTCCGACAGGATGACCCCCTACCGGACGTCCTCGAAGAATCGCGTTGCCGGCCGGAGATGCGCATCACGACGGCCCCATCGATACGCGGCGATGATGGCAAGACATCGATACAGGCTGCGCCAGACACCGGCGCTGACGAATTTTCTCGCGCCGGTGACGACGGACAATTGCAGGAAGCGCGGTTGCGAACGACGAAGAAGCTGCTCCGACAACATGACGTCTTCGAGGTACCGGACGGCCGGGAATCCACCGAGCCGAAGAAACGTCGCGCGTCGGACGAACATCGCCTGATCGCCGTAGAAGACGCCGGTGCGCCGGCAGCGGAAATTGTGGAGAGCGGAGACGAAACGCAGGCGCCAGTCGTCACGATCGAACGCATGATGAAATCCGCCGAATTCGTGAGTCTGGTCAAGTGCGCTGATGGCATCGAGCGCGCCCGCCGGCAACCGCGTATCGGCATGCAGAAACAACAGCCACTCGCCCGTGGCGATGGCGGCGCCCGCATTCATCTGCGTCGCGCGCCCCCTCGGCGAGGCAATGACGCGCACTCGATCAACACACTGATGATATTCGGCGCAGCGGTTGGCGACCATAATGGTTTCATCGGTGGATCCACCATCCACTACGAACACCTCGAACGGCGCCGTTTGCGATGCAACGGATTGCAAGGTCGCGGGCAGCGCACGAGCCTCGTTCAGTGCGGGGATGACGATGGAAATCAAATCGGGCGCCCGGATTGGATTGCTCGGGAAGTGGCGAGAAACGCTTCGGCGTGCCGGGTTACCTCGGCGCGCATCGCGGCGATCGGTCGCCCGACGTGCTCGAAAATCTCTTCATGTTGCCCAAGCAGCGCATGACCGCAGGCCAACGCTTCCGATAGCAACGACTCGGCGGCGCCGTACGCAATCCGCCCATCGGACATGACGGCCGCAAGCGCACGTTCACCAGTGTGCTGATGCGCCCGCTCCTGTGCGAGCACCATGCGACGGATAGGATCGAAAAGCGCCCCGTCGGCATGCCGCTCGGGACGCATCGACTCGAGCAGTGCCACCCCGATGCCTTCAACCACTCCCTGCAGGCCGATCACCATCGCAGGCAGATTCCCAGTCGCCGCAGCGCGCGCCAGCGAGCGCGCAATCGCCGAAGCCTGAACACTGTTACCCGCCGCGTTGCGGATCGAGGACACATCACTTTCCCCGCAAAAGTAGCGGACGACGCAATCGAATATCGTGACATGCCGCGCCTCCTGCGCAGCTTGGCGTTGAAAGAGCCGCTTGAGCACCGGATCGGTAGCGAGCAGCGCCTCACGCGTCGCGATATTGAAGGCAAGCCGCTCACCTTCGGCCAGCAACGCGAACATCTGTAATCGCGCAGCACGTCCCGAAACCGTCCCAGGCATCGATGCATCGGCAGCGAGAGCGGGTTGCGTTGAAAGCATGTCAGTGGATCACTCTGGTGAGCGCGCGGCGCATCGGGTCCCGGCCAAGTGGGCTTAGGTACGATCAAGAGGATGGTTCGGATTCACTCAAACGCGCGCAGAACTCCACATCCGCCGGCCGCTAGGCTTTGCTGTAGCCGGATCATTGGTCTAAAAGAGGCGATTCCCCGCCGCGAAAGCCTGCATTCTTGATGGGTCCGCGGCCGACCCCGCAATCCGCCTTCCCATTCCATGAAAAAGCCTCGCATCCTCGTCGTCGAATCGGCCCGCGCGTATCAGAACGTTTTACGAGAAATCGGCGCGCAAGTGGGTGCCGAGTGCGTTTTTGTCGATCAACTGGACTCCGCACTGGTGATGGTCGAATTGGAAGAGTTCGATCTGTTCGTGGCCGCGACATACCTTCCGGATGGTGAAGGCGTCGAGTTCGCACGAGCCTGCCGCACCTCGCCCCGCCATTCTTCCGTGCCCATCCTGCTCATCACCTCGGATGACCCGGCAGCCCTTGCAGGAAAAGTGATTCCAATGGGCGTGACCGAACTCGTGAAGCGCTCCGACCTGCCGACATTGCGTCGTCATTTCGCCGAGTGCGCGGCCCGCTGGTCAGCGGCCGCTGATGCGCGCGTGCTGGTTCTGGCAAGCGCGACGCATGCCGCGATGCCGTATGCGGAAATCCTTCGGAATGCTGGTCTGGCGGTTGTCGACCATTCCGATCCCGCCACCGCCCTGGATGAAATCGAGCGTGGCGGCTTCGATCTGGTGATCAACGAGATGTCGCTCGCCGCCCCGATTACCTGTCTCGCATTCATCCGCCAGCTTCGCGGGAAATCGATCGGCAACGACATCGTGCCGGTGCTCGTGATCGCCAATCTCGATGACATGGCGCAGCGCCTCGAATGCATGCGGGCAGGCGCCAACGACTTCTTCAATCCACCGTACGTCGCCGAAGAGCTGGTGGCGCGCGCCCTGACGCTTGTCGCCGGAAAGCGGCGTACCGAACAAATGCGCGCGGCAATCGCCGCGGTGCCGAACCAGCAGTCACCCACCCAGCAACTCGAAGACACGCTGACGGGCGTCCATTCGCGCGCGTTCTTCGACCACCTGGGACCCATGGCGATCAGCGCCGCCGAGCGTCACGGCTATCCGATCGCAGTGGTTCTGTTCGACATCGATGCCCTTGAACAGGTCAACGAATCTAAGGGGCGCGATTTTGGTGATCGCGTGATCGCCGCGGTCGGCAATGTCATCATGTCCTCGTGCCGAAGGGAAGATATCGTCGCGCGTTACGATGGCGATCGGTTCGCGGTCATCCTGCCGTTTTGCGATCTATCCTCCGCGCTCCTCAAGTGCGAGCGCGTCCGCGCGAAAATCGCCGCGTTGCGCACCGACGGCCTGCACGTGACGGTGAGCGTCGGGATTGCCGGCATGGCCGTCGACGCTGCCCGCGAGCTGGACGTTTTGCTCACCGGCGCCGACACCTCGCTGCAAGTTGCGAAAGCCTGCGGCCGCAATCGCGTCGTGACCGAACCGGAGGCGGCGCGCAAAGCGGCGATTGCGGCGCGTATCGCGCTCCAGCAAGGGATCGCGGCGATCGACAGCTAGTCACGGCGACACGCTAGGCGAGCAGCTGCAGGGCCGCGAACCGCGCATACAAACCGCCTGACTCGACCAACTCGTCGTGCGAGCCGATCGCCACAATGCGACCAGCATCGAGCACGACGATTCGATCGGCGTCCTTCACGGTCGCCAAGCGGTGCGCGATAACGATTGTGGTCCGATCCTGCATCAGGCGATCAAGCGCTTTCTGAACGTAGGCTTCGCTCTCGGCGTCGAGCGAAGACGTTGCCTCATCGAGGAGAAGAATCGCGCGATCGGCAAGCAGCGCCCGCGCAATCGCCAGACGCTGCCGTTCACCGCCCGATAATCGAACGCCGCGCTCGCCCAGATACGTGTCGAATCCTTGCGGCAAGCGTTCAACGAGTTCGAGCATGTACGCTGCACGACACGCGGCCCGAACCTCCTCTTGCGTGGCGCTCGGGCGCGCATAACGCACATTCTCCGCGACCGTCGCGGCGAAAATGACCGGCTCCTGCGGCACCAAGGCGAAGCGTTCCCGAAGCGCGCGCGGATCGGCCATGCGTGCATCGATGCCATCCACGAGCACGCGACCCAGCGTCGGATCGTAGAAGCGCAGCAACAACTGAAACACCGTGCTCTTGCCGGCGCCCGACGGCCCCACCAGCGCAACCCGCTCACCTGCCCTCACCGACAGCGAAAAATCAGCCAATGTCGGCGTCTCCGGCCTTGAGGGATAGTGGAAGGTGACTTCCTCGAGAGCGACCTCGCCGCGGCCCGAACTCACCATCGGCGTCGGTTGCCTTGGACTTTGCACGCCGGGCTCACGAACGAGCAGCTCCATGAGACGCTCCGTCGCGCCGGCGGCACGTTGCAGATCGCCGATAACTTCGGAGATCGCACCGACGGCGCTTGCGACGAGCACCGCATAGAAAACAAATGCAGAGAGATCGCCCGCCGTGACACGACCCGCCAGAACGTCATGTCCGCCGATCCAAAGGATCACGCCGATCGATCCGAACACGAGGAACATCACCAGCGCCACGAGCCATGCGCGATTACGAATGCGCCGGAGGGCCGTCGCGAATGACTGCTCCACGCGATCGTCGAATCGCGCACGATCATGCGGCTCGTGGGCATAGGCCTGCACCGTACGAATCTCGTGCAACGTCTCATCGACATACGCGGAAACGTCGGCGACCCGGTCCTGTGTCTCACGCGACAACCGGCGCACGCGCCTGCCGAATACCAGGATCGGTGTCATGACGATCGGCACACCGATCAGCACGAGCGCGGTGAGCTTCGGGCTCGTCGCGACCATCATGGCGATACTGCCCACCATGATCACCGCATTGCGAAGCGCGAGCGAAAAAGAGGTACCAATCACCTGCTCGAGCAACGAAGTGTCGTTGGTGAGCCGCGAGATGACCTCGCCGGTGCGCGTGGTCTCGAAGAATGTCGGCTCCAAGGTCAGGATGTGCGCGAACACGCGACGCCTGATGTCGGCGGTCACGCGCTCACCCAGCCACGACACGGAGTAGAAGCGTGTGTAGGTGGCGCCCGCGAGAATCGCCACGACCACCAGCATTGCGAGGAGTGACCGGTCGAGCGCACCCGGATCACTGGTCGCGAAACCCTGATCGACAACCTGCCGGAGCGCCTGCCCCATGACCAGCACGCAACCGGCCGCAATCAACAAGGCAACGCCGGCCAGGGCGATGCGCCCACGGTATGGCAAGACGAAGCGCGCGACCTCGAGGAGCGGACGAAGATCTTTGCTGACCGGACGATCCGGAGAATCGAGACGACCGCGCGCCATTACATTATCGAAGGCAACCGCAACTTCACGATCGGCGATGCCGGCGTCGCACCGGCGCGAATGGCAGGAACGGTAGTCGTGGTAGGCAAGAGGATTCCGATCAACATCGGGCGCACCTTGAGGAGATTCGAGGCGAGCATACCCTCAATCAAATCCGCGCGGTCTGCCGCGCGGATCCCTAGCTGCTACTCTTCTGATGCCGCTTCAGCAACTCGACGATGGAACCATTTCCCGAGCGTTTGGCCCGGTCAAGCGTGGTGAAACGACCGCGTGCGTCGCTCGTCTCGTTGATTTCCGCGCCTGCCTCCAGCAACATGCGCACGGCGCCTTCATGGCCACCGGCCGCTGCCCAATCAAGCGCGGTCTGGCCATCGATATCCTTGAGTCCCACATTCGCCTGGTTGCCAATCAGGTGATGCACAAGGTCGACATTGCCGGCCTGTGTGGCAGCCATGAGTGGGGTCTGCTGAAACCGGTCGTGCGAATCCACGCGGGCGCCGCGCTGTAGAAGCGATCGAGCAATCGCTAATGCTGCCTCGTGATCCTCGCTCTGCGACGCAGCAAGCAACACCGTGGTGCCGTTGGCCGCGATCGCATGCGGATCGGCGCGTGCCGCGATGAGCCGATCGAACAGCGCGCGATCGCCGTACCGGGCCGCGACCGCGATGATGGGCTCGCGCCCGCGGCTTGCCCAGGCGTTCGGATTAGCGCCCGCGGCAAGCAAAGCATCGACAACATCCAGGGACGCCGCGGCCAGCCGTCGTTTCTTTGCCGTCGCCGAAACACCTTCGCCCGCATTCAAGACCATATTCGCGAGCGCCGTGTCGCCATCCTTGTCGCGGTACTCGATCGATGCGATCCGATAGATTCCTGCCTTCAGCATCGCCAAGGCGACATATGCGTAGCGCCTTTGCATCGAAACGAACTGGAACACTTCGTCCGACTCCGGAGCCGCTTGCTTCGCCGCCTCAAGCAACGCCTTCGTTTCCGGGGCCTCCGGCGCGTCTTTCCAGGCGTTGGCCCAGCGCGCATACGGCGCCGCCGCTTTGATGGCCCAAAGCGCGCTGTCACCGATATCGCCAAGCGGGGCAACAAGCTTTGCCGCTCGTTCGATCTCGCCCTTGTTGAACGCGAGAATGGTTGCGTATTGACGAAGGGCCGCAATGTTTTCCGGATCTATCTCCAGGGCCTGCTTGAGGAGATTCATGTTCGCCTCATCCGAATCAACACCCGCGGCGACCCGCGCATGCCATACAAGCAGCGACGAACGCTGGATTGGGCGGGATTCCGCGGCGACGGCTTGACGAATGAGCGCGCCGGCTCGAATCCGGGCGTCGATCCCGCCGTCAAGATAGCCGCCTGCACCCGGTTCACGGGCCAACGCCGCGGCCTTCATCAATTCCAACGCGGCCTTTGCGGCGGCGATGCCCGCGGTGGGGGCGCGAACTTTCTCCGCATCTTCAATCGCGCCTTCTGCACAAGGCACGCAATCCAATACGATCCCGATGCTTGCCCGGGCGAGATGCGCCTCGGGGTTCGACGGATCGAGCCGAATCGCTTGCTCCGCCGCCTGGAACGCCTTGCGGCCGTAGAAATTGGGCGAACGCTCAAGATAGGCTTTGACCAGCAGGATCGATGTTTTCGCATCGGCACCGGTCTTGCGTTGGCGCATCTCAAGCGCCGTGATCGCCTCGTCGAGCTTTCGCACATCCTTGCGCTGCGTCGCGCGTACGATTTGCTCCTCGATCACATCGAGTTGCGCGAGGCCGTCGTCCCCAAGCGCTCGCGTTGTCTGCGCCCCGGCCTGGCCGGCTGCCAGCGACAGCAAAGCAAATGCGGTAGCTACGCTCATCTGGCGAATTCGCATGTTCTCCCCCTGTTCGTCGCTCGCGCGAGAGAGGAGACGTTAGCAGGGCGGATCGATGGTGGCTTCTTCCATCGGCGGCGATCGAGCGATTGGGTCACTCGTTCACAAGCTCTCACGATGTCGCAACAGGTCGCGCCGGATTCGCCCGGAGCGCACGTGTAAGCCGGCCTCCTCAAGCCGATCGCATGCGAAAGACCTTCAACGCCAGCACGGCCGCGAGCGGAACGACCAAACCGATGACGATGACCACCGCCAGCAACTCGCCAAGCTGGCTATAGTCAGCCGAGACCTTGATGGCCCCGGTGGCACGGTCCTTGATCTCGCGTGTAACGGTGTAGATCTCGTTCACATATTTGGTACCAAGATTTGACGCCGAGAGTGCAAGATTGGTGAACGACGCCATGACCGCGAAAAACGTTGCCTTCAGCCGATCGGGCGCGGAATTGGCGATCCACGCCAGCATCGGCACCATCGCAATTTGTCCAAGCGGCGATTCCAGCGCGGTATCGATCAACGCGATCGTCCTGGCATCGACCACACCACCCGTCATTGCGGCGGTCCACTGGTGCAAACCGTAGTACATGCCGATGGTCGGGAGCGTGAGGATCGTCCCGGCAATCGTAAGGAAAACGACGATATAGGCGATTGATTTTTCTGCCATGAGGCGGCGAAACAGAAACAACCCCAACAATGTGAGGAGGCTCGCCACCAGAGACAACTTCGAAAGAAACGCCTGATCGAATCCCAATTCATCAATGTACCACCAGGTCGTTCCCACACCGCTTCCTGGCATCGCCCGAAACGCGAAAACGAGGATCGCCGTGCCGATCAGCACCTGCCTTGCGTCGGGTTCGAGTTCGCGGACCAACTTGGCCATGAGAAAAATGATGATGGCCATCGACACGACGAAGATCGTTTCTTCCTTATACGGAAGCGACGAAAGCCCCACGGTCACCGAGACGCCGGCGAACGCCAATCCGCCGCCGAGGATCCACCAATTCACCGGCGGGCGTTCGCCGTGCACATCCAGCAGTTTTTCGACCGCGGACGCATCAAACCCTTTCGCCCGCAAGGCCGCGGCGCGACGGCGCAACAGCCACAGCGATAGCACGACGCCCGCGACCGATATGAACGGGATGACCAGCGCCAATTCGTACACCAACCGATAAAGCGCCATTTTTTCCGGCTCGGGCAGGTTGGCCGCGTTGTTGAAAATAACGACATTGATGGCCGATACCACGACCCCACCACCGATAATCGCGACCCGCCCGAGCATCTGCATCGTCGTATGCATCGATCGGCGCAATGCTTCGTCGACCGGCTTGCCGTCGTCGTCGACGCGGGGCACCGCCTCGACCGTCATCGCATCGGCCACTACGTCTTGAATGACATAGCCAATGGGCGCCAGCAGGGCCGCGATGACATACCACGTCTCGACCGGAAGGACGACCTTCATCGTCTCGAGCGACGAAACCAAGCCAATCATGATGAGCAGGCTTGCCGCGATCACTCCGGCTCCGATAAACACCAGGACACCCTTCCATTTCCACATCAGATCGACAAGGTGTCCGACCGGCATCTTGAGGGCCCACGGCAGCACAAGCCAGAAGCCAAGTGCCGCAAGGAACTGCGCGGAAAGCCCGAGATACTCCTTGATGAAAAATGTCGCGGCGATGCCGGTGAGTCCGGATATTCCGGCGGCCACATACACCATCAGCGGCGGCAGGAATTCGACGCGCATCTCGCGGCCAAGCGACAGGATCGTGCGGTCGATCCATTCGAAGCAACGTGCAAAGAAACCGGAGGTCGAATGCGCTTCGGATGGAATCATCGACGAACACCTCTATATGGATTGGACATCCGGAGCGCGGTGCCCGCAGTATCGACAGGATCGACACGGGCAAGCGCGGCGCCGCACCGCGCGTCTTTGCCGCGATCAGGCAGCGATCGTCAAATGTACGAGATCTTGCGCGGCGGTGCTTTGATCGGTCAGACGGCCCGGGCGGCCCGGGCGGCCCGGGCGACCGAATCTGCGTTCAACGGACGGACGATGCCAATGTGCGCTTGCGGAGCGCTCCGATTTCATCTCCGCGGTCAAGACCGGACAGGCGCATGAGTGCGGCGTGGCCTTCACACAACGCAGCGGACGCGCAACCCTTTGCCATCGCGTCCTCAAACCGCTTCAACGCGAGGTCGGTCTTGCCATCCTGAAGATCGAGTTGCGCCAGGCTCGCGATCGCGCCGACATTCGATGGATCGCGCCTGAGCGTGCCTTCGAAGCTCGCGCGGGCCAACCGTGCATCCCCCAAGTCGAGTAGCGCCGCACCCATCAGCTGATGCAGGGCCGGATCGTCGGGACGGCGCTCGAGAAGACTTCGTGCGGCCGCGACCGCTTTGTGCGCAGCCCCCTCTCGCAAATAGTCGGCAACCATCAATGCATCGGGCGCAAGATCTCGAGGTTCGATTCGAGCCAGGTCCGCGAGCTCACCGGCAACCGGCTGGACGGCGGCGGCAACAAGCAGGACGCGCGAAAGCTCGACGCGTACCGTTATTTCCGAAGCATCGGCGTCGGCGGCAAGCGGATAGGTTTGCGATGCTGAAAGCCGGCTGCCGGCCGTCGACTCGGGATCGCCGGCGAACGTGAGCGTTGGATTGAGTGTTGGATCGGCGCTCGTCCGGCTGCACGACGCCAGCGATACAACCAGGAAAACCACGGCGAGGCGAACGATGATTCGAACAACGCGACCGCGGTTGACGAAACCTGCGGCGAGGTTCGCGCTTGATTCCAGGTGCAAAGGCGAAGCCGATGAGACCAAGCTGCCACCGATCGGACTTGTGGACGGGCAGCCCGAAAACTATTCCTGAACGAAGGGACTGACGAGAAGTCGTCGAACCCATTCGTGAACTAAGTCGCAAGTCAGGGTGTTCGATTTGCTTTTGGTCGGATGGGACCGACCGCCGCTCCGCGCGTGATGAACGCGGGTGGCGCACTACTCAGTCGCGTGTGAAGCGCGCTTCGATCTCCTGAATCCAATGACGCACCGGCAGCGGCGTGCCGGATTGCAGATGCGTCATACAGCCGATATTGGCGGTTGCAATCGCATCCGGACCATGCGCCTGCAAAGCGGCAATCTTGTTCTTGCCAAGAGCGCCTGCGAGCGCAGGTTGCAGGACGGAGTAGGTTCCCGCCGAACCGCAGCATAGATGGGCATCGGCCACCGGTACGAGATCGATGCCGCACGCTTGCAGTACCCGCTCCGGAACCCCTCCCAATCGTTGCCCGTGTTGCAGCGTGCAGGGCAGGTGAAACGCAATCCGCCTGCGAGCGTTGGTGCGCGCGAGCGGACGGATACGGTCAAGCTCCGCATCGATCACTTCGGCAACATCTTTGGTCATCGACGCGATGCGCTTTGCCTTATCGGCATAGTGCAGATCATGCGCCAACAGGTGGTCATAGTCCTTTACGACAACGCCACACCCGCTTGCCGTCATGACAAACGCTTCCACCTCGCCGCGCTCAACGTAAGGCCACCATTTGTCGATGAGCGCACGCATGTCGGCACGCCCCGCTTCCTGGTAGTTGAGATGAAACCGCAAAGCACCACAACACGCGGCGCCCGGTGCTTCGATCAGCGAAATCCCGATGCAATCCAACACCCGCGCGGTAGCCGCGTTGATGTCCGGTGCCAGCGCGGACTGCGCGCACCCGGCGAGTGCAATCATTTTTCGTGCGTGACGTGCCGCGGGCCAAGGCCCCACCGCAGAAACTGCCGCCGGCACTTTGCCCTGCAGGGCCAGCGGCAGAATGGGTCGCATGAGCTGCCCAAGCTTGAGCAATGACGAAAAAAGTTTCGAGCGCGCGATCACCTCGGTCAATGCGCGCCGCGTCATCCGCTCGATCCATGGACGCCCGACTTTATCCTCGACGATCTTTCGACCGATATCGACCAACCGCCCATACTGGACACCGGACGGACAAGTCGTTTCACACGATCTGCACGTGAGGCAGCGATCAAGATGCACTTGCGTCTTCGCGGTGACCGGCGCGCCTTCAAGAACCTCCTTGATGAGATAGATGCGCCCACGCGGACCATCCAATT
>JBJXGX010000362.1:0-3037 GCA_046160305.1 Burkholderiales bacterium | reverse complement strand
GATCAGGCACGCATGGCCGCCGCCGCGCTCAAGTGCGGGCTCGCCGAGGAGGCCGTCAATGCACAACTCATCGCAGCCTTGAGCTGGGCGCACACGGTGGCGGCGATCACCGAGTGACCGCGCGTTGGATTTCGCCAACGGCGTTATGCTCCACCGATTCGGAGTTCGTGCGTCGCGGGCGCCGATTCCCATGGGAGCTTCGATGCACATCCCAAGATGCATGGCAAGAGTGACGGCTTGTGTCGTCACGCTCATCGCGTCAATGGCGGGGCCCACCGTACTCGGCCAGGATTTTCCGAAAGGTCCGGTGCGCCTGATCGTGCCGTTCACCGCGGGCGGTCCGACCGACACGATCGCGCGGCTGGTGAGCATCAAGCTGCACGAGATGTGGTCGCAACCGGTGATTATCGAATACAAGCCGGGCGCAGGCACCGTGATCGGCGTCGATCATGTTGCCAAGTCGAGTCCTGATGGACATACGATCGGCGTCGTCGTATCGAGTTACTCGATCAATCCCGTGCTGCGCCGCTCGATGCCGTTTGACGTGTTGAAGGACTTGTCCGGCGTAACGCGCCTCACGAGCTTTCCGATCGGCCTCACCGCGTACCCTGCCGCGCCGTTCGATGATCTCAAGGGTCTCGTCGCATACGCAAAAGCGAATCCGGGGAAGCTCGCCTATGCGACACCCGGGGCAGGCGGCACCTCGCATCTTGCGATCGAGTTGTTGAAGGCGTTGGCGGGCATCGATCTCCTGCATGTGCCTTACAAGGGTAGTGCGCCCGCGCAGACCGACGTGATGGGTGGGCGTGTGCCGCTCATGTCCGACCCGTTGTTCTCGGCGATGCCATTCGTGCGCGCCGGCAAGATGAAAGTGATCGCGGTAACGAGCGAGAAGCGCACCCCGGGATTCGAGCAGTTTCCCACCGTTGCAGAGACATTTCCAGGCTTCGATGTCGTGGCCTATCTGGGATTCATCGTTCCGTCAGCGACGCCACGCGCTGTCGTGAAAAAAATCCAAACCGACGCGGTGAAGGCGGTCAACCTGCCCGATGTGCGCGTGCGAATCGCCGAGTTGGGCAATCAGGTGGTCGGGTCAACGCCGGAAGAATTCGATGCGTTCGTCGCGAACGATATGAAGAAATGGGCGAAGGTGATCAAGGACGCGGCGATTCCGCTCGAATAGGCGTCTGCGCGTACTCGCCGTGTTCACGTACTGGCCGTGAACCGATGCGCTTGCCGCGGGCTCGATTGCCGCCGGTGAAACGCTTCGCATCCTGCTCGCGTTTCCCTCGATCAGCCTCTATCTGCCGAGACCCTTCTTCTAGCGCCACGCATCGATCGAGACCGTGCAGTCCTTCAGTCGACTGGCATCGAAGATTTTCCATGCGCCCTGCGTCTCACCGCCGGTGACGACGATGTTGATCTCTTCCGGACGATAGACTTTGAGTTCGTCATCAGGCCCCGCCTTCAGGTTGGTCGCATAGGGCTCGACACCGGCAACCGCCAATGGACGCACCAGGGTCTGCACCCACTGGTCATCCCAGTATTCGCGCGCCGGGAGGGTGACGTTCTCCGCGACCCAGTCGATGAGTTTTTCTTTGCTGTCGTAGCCCAGCTCGACGAACAAACGCGCCGCGATCGGGTCGATGACGAGGAGTGGCGATTGCCGGGCCGACCCGGCGGTGAACACGCGTTTGAATTTTTCCTGCCATGTATCGCGCGGCCCGTACCCGCCCTGCGTGTAGCGACCGCCGCGAAACACCGTCACCGCGCTGTCAGTGCGCTTGAATCCATAACGGGTGTGCAACGACGCCCAGGGACTGCGTTCCTCGTTTTCAGGAAACGTGGCGCTGTAGCTGTACCCGTTGCCGAGCGACCCCATGTAGGATTCGCCCGGAACGGATCCACCTTGCAGATTCTGTGAGAGCAGGTTGTAGGCGCGGCCGATCGTTGTGTTGGCGTGGTTGTATGGCCCCATGACGCCGATGCCCGCGTTCATGCCGATTTCATTGCGGATCGGGCCGTTGACGACGCCGATGCCGGCGAACGATGTGGTGCTGCTGTTCCGCGCGGTGAGGCCGCTTGCGGCCATGGCGAGGATGACCGGGAAATACGCCGGACGCGCGCCGGCCATCACCGCATTGACAGCGACTTTCTCGACGTTGAATTCCCAGGCTTCGCGAAAGCTGGTCGGGCTCAGGCGGCCCACCACTTTGTCGGGCGCGTGGCTCGTACCCTTCAGCATTGCCGCGACCCGGGCTTCGGTCGGCAACACGATCGGCAGAAAATCGGTCCAGTGCTGTTCCATGAAGAACTGCTGGAGATTTTCTTCCGTATCGGGCTGGAGCAGGCGCGGATTCGAGCGCTCGAAAGAGAGGCCGCGCCGATCTTCATCGCGCAGCGGACCGGACAACGCCTCGATCACTTCCTGCATGAACGGGCGCTTGGAAATCGGATCCGGTCCTTCGACATATCCACGAAGTTGCGCGGGACTCCGATCGACGAGTGGTTGAGGGACGAACGCTTGGCGCGTCGTTGGCATGCCGTTGGCAAGCGCCGTCGCGCGCGCAAGGCGCGCAAACACGTGCGTGTGGACGGAGACGGTGGGAACCCCCGCCGTCTCGAGGGACATCGCGAGCCCGACGACCGTCGGACTACAGGTACTTCACAACCCGACCCCCAGGATGGCGGCATCGCCATCCGCGGCAACTTTCGCGCGCATCGCCGGATCATCGACCCAACTTTCCCGCGGCCGGATGATCGGTGTCTTCACGGCCGGCAGATGTTTGCCGAACCAGTCCTGCAGCTCGCGCATGAACACTTCGGAATTGTCGAACAGGCAATCGACCAGATAAATGGTCTTGCCATCCAGACTATCAAGCCGTGGTGCGAGTTGTTTGCCGGTGACCTTCGGCGCGAAGCCGCGTGGATCGTGGACCGCTATTCGATCAGACATCTCTTCGTCTCCCTCTTTCGCAACGCGAGCCGGGACATGTGCGTTGCGATGCAGGATACACGCGGGCTCGTGCTGCTTCAA
>JBJXGX010000361.1:0-3415 GCA_046160305.1 Burkholderiales bacterium | reverse complement strand
TCGAGGCGCGGCCGTAGGAATCCGCGCGGCGGACGCCACCGGCCGCAAAAAGAGCGGAGGGCATACAAGCTGTCGCTTGTCCGCCTTCCACGAGCGCTTCCCGATTCGAAAATGTCGGATATGTTTGACATAAAGTGGCGTAGAATTTGCCGCTTTCCATCGTGCGGGACCATCGGCATGTTTCTCGACGAGATTGGCATCCGTGTACGTGAGCGACGATTGGCCCTCGGCCTTTCGCAGGATCGGTTGGCAAAGCTTGCGGGGCTCTCTCGCGCAACGGTCAATCAACTCGAATCGGGCGCCCTGCAAGACCTTGGTGTCGCCAAGCTGGCGGCACTGCTTGGCCTATTGGGGCTGCGACTCGAGGCGAGCGCCAAGCCTGCACCGCAGCGGGCCCTGTGGATGGCAAGCCGCACCACGAGTGTGAGTTACGAACATCGCATGGAACCGGACCGATTGGCCCGGTCCCTTGCGACGGGCGATTTGGAGGCCGCCTTCATTCCCCACGTCGCAACCATGTTGGACGATGCGCCGCTTGCGCTCGTGGTTGCCGCGGTCGAGGAAGCAGCGAAACGGTCACGGGTCGCGCCAAAGCAGATCTGGCGGCACGTCGTAGCCTGGGCGCGTGAGCTGAAGTCTCCCCGCGAGGCCTGGACTTGATCGATGGCGAGAAGTGAGCGCCCTCGCAAGCTCCCCGGCGGAGCATGGCGCAAACTCTTCGCGCACGCGCCGCGCCTGATCGATGAGATCGCTCGGCACGGAATTGACGATCCCTTCTGGACATTCGGTCGCGGCACGGTACTGATGCTGCGCTACCAACACAGGCTCAGCAATTACATCGATATCTTCGTACCCGATCCCCAGTACCTGGGATACGTATCACCCCGACTCAGCACCGTTGCGGAAAGTGTATCCGCCGATTTCGTGGAAGGCGCGGGGTTCGTAAAGTTGATTCGTCCAGAGGGCGAGATCGATTTCGTCGCCTCGCGAAATCTTACCGAGAAGCCCTTCGATACCTGGACGTTGCTGAGACGGCCCACGCGCGTGGAAACTGCCGCGGAGATCGTGGCCAAGAAACTCTGGCACCGCGGCACGATCGCGAGAGCCCGTGATCTTTTTGACCTTTCGCTGGTGATCGAAAAAGAACCCATTGCGCTTGCCGCTGCCGCCGCATTTCTGGTGCGCCATCGTGACGCATTTCTTGACCAGCTATCAGCGAGAGACGAAGTGCTCCGCGCGCAGTTTCAGGCGATCGCCGCCTCGCACTACCGTCCGACGTTCGACGAAGCTGTCCAGCGGGCTATTTCGTTCCTCAGATCCCTGCCGTCGGAATAATCGGCCGCCGCACCGGGCCGCGTCTACGCCCGCCCCAGTCCCGCCTCTCGCGCCTTCACGATCGCCTGCCCGCGGTTCTCGACTGCCAGCTTGTCGAAGATGCCAGTGATGTTATTGCGCACGGTCTTCTCGGAAATCGCGAGATGGGCTGCGATCTGCAGGTTATCGTGACCTCGCGCGAGAAGTTCGAGCACGCCGCGCTCGCGCGGCGAGAGGCCGGGAAATGGATGGTGGGTCGGGTCGATGTGCTCAGCCTGGGGAAGAAAAGCGTGGATCTCTTCGAACATGCGCTGAAACTCGCCCTCGAACGGCATCGGGACATGATTCCGTGATTCGAGCGGGACGAATCGTGCGTTCGGAATCCTCGAGGCAATCAATCGCCCCTGCTCCACCGGAATGCGAAGGTCGCCCCGGCAGTGCAGCACCAAGGTCGGGCACCGCACTTGCTCGAGAAACGCAGAAACATCGGCGTTGCCGTTGGCGATGACCACGGCGGCAGCCTGCTTGGGCGATTGGGATTCGCGCTGCAGCACGTTGAACGAGTGCATGTATTCGAGGGTTGCATCCGGCCAGAATTGCGAGGTGAAGAGCTGGAGGAATGATTCGTCACCTGAACCCCATCCATGCTCGATCATCTTTACGCCGGCAAGGAAGAGCTCGCGGGCTTCCGGAGGGATGTTTCGTCGCAGTGCGCCTTGCGCAAACGCGCCCACAAGCACGAGGTGTGAAACGCGATCCGGATAACGTGCCGCATACTCAATTGCGGCAGGCCCACCCCCCGATGCCCCAATCAGTGCGAAGCGTTCGAGCTTCGCGGCGTCGATGACCGCTTCGAGATCTCGGGTGTAGGCATCGACGGAAAGCGGCAACCCTTCGCCCTCAGACATCCCGGAGCCTCGCTGATCGTAACGATACAACTGATACCGGCTCGCAAGTCGTGTGAGCCAGGGCTCGAGAATCAGCGTGCGCCAGTCCGACTCGATGTTGGTCATCCAGTGCGCGCTGCGCACGACCGGATAGCCGCGACCGGCCACCGCATAACCAAGCCGCACGCCGTCGCTCGTCCGCGCGAAGCGGATATCCTGTTTAAAGGTCTTGCTTATGTGCGCCCCATTCCCGCTTCGCGCGCTTTGACGATCGCCTTCCCGCGATTCTCCACGGCGAGTTTGTCGAAGATACTGGTGATGTTGTTGCGAACCGTCTTCTCCGAGATCGAGAGATGGGCGGCGACCTGCAAGTTATCGAGGCCGCGCGCGATCAGATCGAGAATGCCTTGTTCGCGCGGGGTGAGTTGGGTGAACACTTTATCGGGCCCGGCCGCCGCGCTTCGCGGCAGGAATGCGTCGGTCTCCTCGAAGATTCGGTCGTACGCGGGTTCCCCGGGAGCCGGAACGTGCGCCTGCGAGTCGAGCGCCACGAATCGAGCGTTCGGAATGTTTGAGGCGATGAAAAGACCCTCCTTCTCGAACGGGGCGCGAACATCACCGCGGCAGTGCAAAACGAGGGTTGGACACGCGACGTCGCCGAGGAGACCCGATGCGTCAAAATCGTAATATGCCCTCACAAGACGCGCCGCAAAATCCGGCGGGCAGCTACGTCGCTGCAACTCGTTAAACGAGTGCTGCTGTTCGGGACTTGCGTTGGGAAAGATCTGGGACGTGAATAGCTGAAGAAACGCTTCGTTGTCTTGTCCCCAGCCGAGCTCAATCAGCTTCGCTTGCGCATGCAATCCCTCGACTTGCGCTGGCGTCGGATTGCGCCGTAATGATCCGCGCGAGTAAGCGCCGAGGAGCACAAGGTGACTGACTCGTTCGGGATGGCGCGCTGCGTACTTTATAGATACCGCGCCGCCAGACGATTGCCCCCAAAGCGCGAATTTTTCGAGCCCGGCAGCATCAACAACGGCTTCAAGGTCCGCAGCGAAGTGGTCAAGCGAAACGGCGACATCGCCACGTTCCGAAAGTCCGGTGCCGCGACTGTCATATCGAATGAAACGATAACGGCTTCCGAACGCATCGAACCACGCCCGGAACATCGGCGTCTGCCAGTCGTATTCGATATCCGTGAACCAGTGCGCCGC
>JBJXGX010000360.1:0-5492 GCA_046160305.1 Burkholderiales bacterium | reverse complement strand
TATATGAATATTAAGGAGATGCGGTTTTGCCGCGCATCAGTGACCGGCGTGAGCAATCAGGACGGCTCGCCGGACTGATTGCTAGAAGCTGCAGCCCCTTTCCTTCAGCGCCTGATCGACCCATTTGCGATCGATCGTACCGTTGGCGATCGACTTGAGGACCGCTTCTTCTTTCGCCCGAATCGATCGCGCGGATGCGAGCACCGCTTCGGCGTCGGCTGGTCGAATCGCCACCACGCCGTCGGCGTCACCAATCACGATGTCCCCGGGATGTACGATCATGCCGCCTATCGACACCGTCACATTGATTTCGCCCGGACCGTTTTTGTAGGGCCCGCGGTGAGTGGCGCCGCGCGCGAACACGGGAAAGTCGCGCTCCGCAAGCTCGCCCGCATCCCGGATTGCGCCGTCGATTACAAATCCGGCGACACCCTTGCTCTTGGCGTGGGTAGACATGATGTCGCCGATGATCGCCTGCTCGCAGGCCCCGCCTGCGTCGACCACGATCACATCGCCAGGCTGCGCGATGTCGATCGCCTTGTGAACCATCAGGTTGTCACCGGCGGCGACCCGTACGGTCAGCGCAACGCCGGCCATCGTCGCGCCGTTGTGCATCGGCCGAATCGCACTGGAAGCCCCTTGAAGGCGATTCATGCTGTCGGAAATATGCGGTGTCACCTGTTCACCAAGCCCTTGCACGAGCGTTTTGGCGGGACGTGGCGGGGCGGGCAGGATGCGAAAGCCGATGCTCATGATGCAGCTCCTTGTTCGGGGGGAGGGCGGATGATGCCGCCTACAGCGATTCGGTGACCACGCAGGATCCCGGGCGCGGGCGGCGAAAACAACTTCACGATGCTATCAGCGTCGGGCCGGAGCGGCAGGCAGAGGCATCCGTTGCCGCCCGAGGTGACAACGTTCCTCGCCTCTTTCCCTCGACACCACGGGCAGGGGAGGGCAGTCCGTATACTCGGGCCGTGACGACATCCGAAACAATCGCCCTTCCACACGGTGCATTCGAACGCCGCAGCGTATTCATGGCTGTCATGGCGGTTGTGGTCGTTCTCATTGTCGTTTATCGCGATACGGCCGCCTCGATGATCGACCTCTGGTATCGATCATCCTCCTATCAGCATGGCTTCGCGGTCGTGCCTATTGTCATATGGCTGATCTGGGGTCGGCGCTTCGAACTGGCTCGGATGCCTGTTGTACCGTCGCTCGCCGGGCTCTTTGCAATGGCCGTGGTCGGTTTCATCTGGCTCCTGGGCGCTCTGTCCCATGCTTCGGTAGTGGTCCACTTTGCACTCGTGTCGATGATCGTAGCGGCAGTCCCTGCGATCGCCGGATTGCAGATCGCGCGCGCGCTCGCATTCCCGCTTGGCTGCTTGTTTTTCGCGGTGCCGTTCGGCGACTTCATGGTGCCAACGCTGATGGACTGGACCGCCGATTTTGTCGTGGCTGCACTCCGGACGACGGGCGTTCCGGTTTTTCGTGAGGGAAACGATTTCGTCATTCCGAGCGGCCGGTGGTCGGTCGTGGAAGCGTGCAGCGGGATTCGGTATTTTCATGCGGCACTGATGGGTGGCGTGCTATTTTCATATCTGATCTATCGCAGCACATCACGCCGAATCGCCTTTGTCGCGGCTTCGATTGTCGTGCCAATCATTGCCAACTGGCTGCGCGCGTACTTGATCGTCCTGCTTGGACACCTGTCAAACAATCGCCTTGCCAGTGGTGTCGACCATCTCGTGTACGGATGGCTGTTTTTCGGCATCGTCATGTTTGTGATCTTCTGGATCGGTGCTCGCTGGCGGGAGGATCGACAGGGCGACGCGCCCAACGACCCGCCCGGCGAGCACAGACCACACGCGATTTCCGGATCAAAGCTTGGTCTGTTCACGAGCGCCGCGCTGGTAATCGGCATCCTTTGGATGCCCTTTGCACAGAGTATTCAGGCGCGACTCGATGCATTCGTGCCGGTCTTCTCCGACAAGAGTATTCGCGCAGTCAACTGGCGCGTGATCGACGCCGCGGATCCTTCATGGAAGCCCGTCTTGCCGGGTGCACGCATCGAGTATCGAACGGTATTGACGCGAGGCACTGAACGCGCAGGTGTTCATGTCGCCTGGTTCTATGGTGAAAAAGACGGGGCGAAATCGAAATTGGTGAGTTCGCAGAACATGCTCGCCGATCGGCAAAGCAACTGGCGCACGATCGATCGCGGCGCGGCGATCATCCCCTGGCGCGGTGGAACGAAATCCGTCAGAAGGGATGTGATCTCAAATGACATCGAACAGATCGCGGTCTATTCGTTCTATTGGATTGCCGGCTTTTCCACATCGAGCGATCTGCTCGCAAGTGCGATGCTAGCCTTGTCGAGGCTTGTTTTGCTCCGCAATGATGCCGCAATGGTCCTGATCTATGCGCACGCGGGACCCAACGGCGCATCACCGCTTGTTGGATTCGCGGCGGATGTGTCGGATTCGATCGAGGACGCGTTGGTGAAGGCGGGCCAGGGTCTGTCCGCAACGAAATGAAGGACCGGCAACCGGTGATGATCATTGCGGTCTACCCGGACCTACGGCGTCCTTATATCCGGCTTAGTATTTCTTTTGCCTCCTCGCGGCTTTGCACGTGAGTATTCTGCTTGGCCAGGGCCTCCAGTTCCTTCCGTGCCGATTCCTTTTCGCCGGTCTTGAGCAATGTCTTGGCGAGATTCAGCCGAATTCCGAATAGATCGGGTGCTTCGGTCGCGGCTTCTCGAAGCAGTGTGACCGCGCGCTTCGATTCACCTTTGCCGGCGAGGATCATACCCAGGGTGTCCTTGATCTGAGGGCTTTCCGGGGCGATGGCGAGCGCGCGCTCGGCGTACTCGATTGCTCGTGCATCGCCCTGCTGCATCGCCACCCACGCAAGGTTGTTCCAGACGATGGCATTGCGCGGCTGGTGGACGAGGACTGCGCGGTACGCTTCGGCCGCGCCATCGTAGTTCCGCTCGGCCAATGCGCGCTGCCCAATGCCCGTTCGCAGGGCAACGTCCTTCGGATGCTCTTTCAGCCATTGCCGGGCGACCACCTCCGCTTCACCATGCTTGCCGGCACGCTCGAGCGTGCCATGCAGCGCGGTAACCGTTTCGATCGACTTTCTTGCCGAGAATGCTTTCCGAAAGGCGGTCTCCGCAGCCGGCCAGTCCTTCAGTCCGGAGGCGATCTCCCCTTCCATCATATAGCCGACCGGTTGAGCAGGGGCGCGTTTCTGCAGCGCACGAACGGCGGCAAGTGCGTCGTTCTTTCGACCGAGCTCGATCAGGATCAGCGCACGCAACCGGTGCGCGTCGAGCAAATCGGGGGCGGCGTTGATGGCTTTTTCGGCGCTCGCAAGCGCGCGTGCCGTATCCTTTACCGCCAGTTGTGCTTCCGCGAGCCGTATCAATGGCGTCACCGCATTGGGTCGCATTGCCGCGAGGCGACCGAATGTGGCAATCGCCAACTCCCCTTCTCCTGCGGCTTTCTCCGCGAGCCCGAGCGCTTCGAGCACCACGGGATCATCCTTGAATCGCGCATCGGCCCGGCGTCCGGCCGCCAACGCTCCGCGCGTATCGCCCGCCCGAAGGTGCGTTTGAACGAGCGCCACATGAAGACGTATCGATGATGGACTGGCGGCCACCCCTTTCTCGAGTGTCGCGACCAGACGGACGGGGCGTACGCCGGTTGCGCCAAGGACTTCCGCCAAGCCAAGCCATGCACCGTCGTTCGTCGGGAATCGCTTCAACACCGCCTCGTATCGCCCTTTCGCGACGTCCAGACGTCCGTCGAGCGAGTCGAGCTTCGTCAAGCCGGTGAGCGCCGGCACGAAATCGGATTTCAGTTCAAGCGCGCGATCGAGTCGCTGGCGGGCCATTGCTGCTTCACCGGCGGCAAATTGGATGTCCGCGATCAGTGTATGGGTGAGGGGATTCCCTGGTTGCTTCTTCTCGAGGATCGCCGCCGCCTTCAGCGCTCGTGGAAGATCACCGCGCTTCAAGTGATTCGCAACCAAGAGGAGGTCCGCGCGGAACTCGCCGTGGTCCGCCGTCGACGCCGCTTCGAGATGGTCAATCGCACGGTCGAGTTCGCCCAATGCAAGGCGCGTTTCACCGAGCTTCATCATGACGCGCGGACTCTTCGGGTCGAGTTTCGATGAACGCTGCAAGGATTCGAGCGCCCGGTCCTTGTCACCCATTGCGAGGTGCGCCTCACCGACCAACCCATGCGCATTGGCATCGTTCGCCTCAAGCAGTGGTCGAACCGTCTCAAAGACCCGCTCCGGCTGCCCTGACTCCAGAAACACCGCCGCGAGTACGCGTCGAGGCATTACAGCATCGGGGGATTGGCTCACGATCTTGCGCAGGTGCGATTCCGCGGTGGGATAGTCGCGCAATTGGTGCGCGACAAAACCAGCCAAGAGGACGCTTGGACCATGATCGGGCGCCGCGCTCAGCACTTTCGCAATCGACTCGCTTGCCTCCGCCAGCTTGCCCTGCCGGAACAAGAACAGGCTTTGCATGTAGAGCGTGCGCGGGTCCGTGGGCGCGACCGCCTTCAACGCGCCGAGCGCCGTTTCGGCACGTTCGAGATTCTCGCGAGTGAGATGGATCTGCACGCGGGCGAGAAGTCCAGGCACGTGTCGCGGCTCGGCCTGCACGAGCGCATCGAGCGTACGCAACGCGCCATCGGCATCGGCTTGCGCGCCGAGCAACTCGGCTTTGAGAAAAAGGGCGTCGGGCAGCGTAGGCGATCTCGCGAGTATCGATTCGGTGAGTCTCATCGCCTCCGAGAAATTCTTCTCCGATGCTTTTATTCGCGCCTGGCCAAGGAGTGCGCCCTCATGGTTTGGATCGGAACCGAGGACGCGATCGAAGGCGCTCAACGCCTCGTTCTTTGCCCCCCGAACCAGATACGCGTTGCCAAGCAGCATGCGCAACGCGGTGTCCTTCTCCGGCTCGCTGAATGTTCTTGAAGCGAATTCACTGATCAATTCCGCGGCATTGCCCGCGCGAAACAAGGCGGTGGCAAGGGCCAACCGGGCATCATCGCCGTCGCGGCCGAGCTCGATTGCTCTGCGAATCTCCACCACCGCGGTACCAGGCGCGCCTTGTTCTAGGAGCATGGTGCCGATCAGGAATCGCGCTTCGGCATGCTTTGGCGCTTTTTGGATCGCATTGCGAAGTTCGATCGTCGCGGCCGCGTTGTCCTTCTTCGCGACGTAGCGCTTGGCCGACGCAACGTAATCGTCAGCCGACTTGTCGAGGCACGCAACCAGACAAAGCGCGAAAAGCGAAGTAGCAATGATCCGAATCAAAGCGCATTGGCCCGCGTTGCGAACAAGGCTGTTGGAATGGGTGGCCATCGTTTGTGACTCCTCAGTGCACCGCAAGCCGGTTCATCAGATCGTAGATCGTCGGGCGGCTGATGCCCAGCAGATCCGCTGCCTTGGAAAGGTTTCCGTTGGTGTGT
>JBJXGX010000359.1:0-3515 GCA_046160305.1 Burkholderiales bacterium | reverse complement strand
CCGGGTCAACCGCGGCGTGGTCCGGATAACAAATAGTCGCGGGCGACTTCAAGTCGCGCCGTTGAGAATGCGATCACGCGCGCGCCGATACGGATCGTATGCGGGAGCGCGGCTCAGGAAGCTCTCAATGCATCGTTCCGCAATAGGCGCTTGAGGATCTTGCCGGTTGCGCTCTTTGGAAGCTCCTTGACGATATCGACGCGCTCGGGCGCCTTGTATACGGCCATTCGATCGCGGCAGTAACGGATGATGTCCTCCTGCGTCGCGACCGCGCCATCACGCAAGACGACCGCCGCGCGCACCGATTCGCCCTTTTCGGGGTGCGGTGCGCCGTAGACGGCAAGCTCCCTGATGGCGGGGTGCTGGTAGAGGAGGTTCTCGACCTCCGCCGGCCAGACTTTGAATCCGGACACGTTGATCATGTCTTTCACGCGATCGACGATGAACACATAGCCGTTCTGGTCCATGGTCCCGATGTCCCCTGAATGGAGCCAGCCGCCTCGCAATGCGTGATGGGTGTCCGCCGGCTTGCCCCAATAGCCTTTCATGACACCGGGACCGCGAATAACGATTTCGCCCCATTGGCCGTGCGAGACTGCATGATCATTTTCGTCGACGATCCTGAGTTCGAACCCTTCGACCGCTGTGCCGACGGCGCCAAACCGGTGCTCGCTCAAATGGTTGTACGCGGCGAATGGCGCACATTCGGTAAGGCCGTATCCCTCGAAGATCGGGCGGCCGAATCGTTCATGCCAGCGGCGAGAAACTTCCTGCGGCATGGTCGCTGCCGCCGAAAACCAATAGCGTACCGAGGCGAGCGACGCCTCGATCGCTTGCGCATTGACCAACGCAATGAAGATCGTCGGAACCGCGAAGAACATGGTGACGCGCTCCCGGGCGATTCCCGCGATCACGGTATCGGGCACGAATCGACGAAACAGTACCAGGGTGCTGCCGGTCTGAAACGCACCGTTCATGATGTAGTTTTGCGCGAAGACATGAAAGAGCGGCAGAAATACTGCGATCCGATCCGACGCCCGCATGTCGGAATACTTCGCGGCGGTGCGCGTATTCGTCTCGATATTCCGATGCGTCAGCATGACGCCTTTGGGAAAGCCCGTCGTGCCGGAGGAATACAAGATCGACGCCACATCATCAGGATCCATCGTGCAGGCGCGAAACGCGGGAGATCCGGTAGTGAGCCAGGTCTCCAACGCCACCGCGCCGGCGGGATCGCCTTCGCAGACGATGGTGTGTACCACCCATGGGCAGGCATCGCGTCGCACTTGGGGCAACAACTCGGCCGTCGTGAACACCACCTTCGCGCCCGAGTCATCGACGATGTACTTCACTTCCTCCGATTTGAATATCGCGTTGATGGAGACAGCGATCGCCCCGGCGCGCAAGACGGCCAGATAGACCAACGCGAACGCCGGGATGTTCGGCATGTAAAGCGCGACGCGATCCCCTCGGCCGACTCCGTGCCGGGTCAAGGCATCGGTTAGCGCATTCGCGCAGGCATCGAGTACGCCATACGTGAGCTGCTTGCCTTCGAAGACAATCGCCGCCCGATCGGGTGAGCGGGCGGCGATGCGCGACACATGCGCAGCAAGATTCATGGCGTCAGAAGTTCACCGCACGTGCGCCCTTCAGCTTCAGCATCTGACGCGCATCATCGGGTGTCGCGATACTCAATCCCAACTCCTCGAGAATGCGCCGGATCTTGCTCACCTGCTCCGCATTGGACTTTGCCAGCGAGCCGCGACCAAGCCACAAACTATCTTCCATTCCCACCCGGACGTTGCCGCCCATCACCGCCGATTGCGCCGCGACATACATTTGATTGCGACCCGCACCGAGCACCGACCAGAGGTACGCGTCACCGAACAGCCGGTCGGCGGTCCGCTTCATGTGCAACACGTCTTCGGGGTGCGGGCCGATGCCACCGCGGATGCCGAACACCGATTGAATAAAAAGCGGGGGTTTCACCAGGCCACGATCCAGAAAGTGCGCGGCGGTGTAGAGATGACCGATGTCATAACACTCGATCTCGAAGCGCGTGTCATTGCCGCTGCATGATTGCAGGATGTGGGCGATATCGCGAAACGTGTTCTTGAAAATCCGCTCGTCGCTGCCGGCCAGATAGGGCTTTTCCCAGTCGTACTTGAATTCCTTGTACCGCCCGATCATTTCATAGAGACCGAAATTCATCGAGCCCATATTAAGCGAGGCAACCTCCGGCTTGAGCCGCAGCGCCGGTTGCAGACGTTCCTCGATCGACATGGTCGGCGCGCCGCCGGTCGTGAGGTTGATGACCGCATTCGATTTCTCTTTGATCGGCACGAGAAATTCGCGAAAGATCTCCGGATCCTGGGTGGGGCTGCCGTCTTTGCGGTTGCGTGCATGCAGATGAATGATGGCCGCACCTGCGTTCGCGGCACCGATCGCAGCCTCGGCGATCTCCTCCGGTGTGATCGGCAGGTAGGGGGACATCGACGGAGTATGGATTGCGCCAGTCACCGCGCAGGTGATGATGACTTTTCCTTGGGCTGCTGCCATATGAATTTCCTCTTTCTTGCAGTGGTGGGTGTAAACGGGATGTCCGGTCAGCCTGCATCATGCTAGCGTTTCGATATTCCCGCAGATCGGAATCGCCTGACCGGAAATTCGTTTCCCGGTATCGGTGGCAAGAAACAGCGCCACATTCGCGATATCTTGCGCATCGACGGTAGTGCGCATTGACACCTGCGCAAGCAGGTGCTCGCGAAATGCGGCGGGTGTCAATCCGAGCGCCTTGGCTTTCGACTCGACTACGCGATCGACCCGGTCGCCTTCGACCATGCCCGGTTGCAGACAATTTACGCGAATGTTGTGCGGACCGGCCTCCATCGCCAGGCTTTGAGTGAGGCCGACGACGGCCCATTTTGCCGCGGCATAGGGCGTTCGCATCGGAAAACCCATTCGCCCCGCGACCGACGAGAGATTGATAATGCTGCCCCCGCCCGCGGCTTTCAAAAGGGGCATTGCCAGGCGCGTGCAGTAGAACATGCTGTTCAGGTCGACCGCGATGGTGCGATCCCAATCGGCCACCGCGATGTCTTCGATATTTCCGGTCGGCCCGGCGATGCCGGCGTTGTTGACCAGCACGTCCAATCCGTCGAAGTGCGCGTGTGCCTCGGCAAACAGGCGATTGACATGATCGACCCGCGCCACGTCCGCGACCGATTGCGTGACCTTCGGCAGCGCTATCTTGGTCTTGGCGAGTGCAGCCTCATCGATATCGCAGATATGTACCCGGGCGCCTGCTTCGAAGAACGTTTTCGCGATCGTGTAGCCGATGCCCGATGCCCCTGCGGTGATGAGAACGCGAAGGCCTTGTGCGGATGTGTTCATGGTGTCTCCGTGCGCCGGTCAAAACCGGCAAGGTGTTGTGAATGAAAGTTTCATACGTTGAAGGCTTAGCCAGCTACGACGGCCCCGAGTCATGCGTGCACACTCGTGAGGGTGTGGGCGAA
>JBJXGX010000358.1:0-45493 GCA_046160305.1 Burkholderiales bacterium | reverse complement strand
GGCAGCGTGATGCCGTTCGCGCTCACACGCATACTGGTCGTGGTGGCGCCGTTGACCGCTTCGCTGAAGTTCACCGCAACCGTGCTGTTGCCCGAAACGCCCGTCGCGTTGCTGCCTGGTGTTGCGCTGAGAACCGTCGGAGGCGTCGAGTCGACAGTACCTGCCAGGGGTGCCGGCGGTGCTGGCGGCGCCGAATTGTCTCCGCTCCCGCCCCCACCTCCGCAGCCGGTCAATGTGATCATGACTACAAGTGTTGCCGCCACTATCCGTGCGATTACCGAACCGCGCATGAGCGCCCCCTACTCCGTTGACTTCGTTTTCGCGTGCCGGCTTTCCGCACTCGCGTGCTGGCCGGCAAACACTCGGTGTGATTCGCGCACGTTCTGGACGCAAGCGATCACTTGGGGTCGAGGATAAGGGTTCGACTCTTTCAGGCGGCCCGACGCACGTGAATTCAGTCACGCCGACTCGCTACGCAGTGTAACGGCGAAGTAAATTCGCTCTGCGTGTCCCGCGCCACGCAGCGAATAGGCGCCACCAACCGGCATTACGCGGATTGACTGGCCGACGAATCGATCTCAATCGTCATCGCAATCGACTTCGAGGGTGTCGGGATGCCGAGCTAAGTCAGCACCGATGGCCGCGGCATCATGATCGGGGATCGCGGAGAAACCATCGCGATCGTGAACGGGAAACACGGCGGTAACAGCAGCCGGCTGCCCGTCACACCGCGTCGCGGATCCCTCCGCGGTGCTTCAGCAGCCTTGGGCGCAAACCCGAGGCCGCTTGCTATTCAGTCGCCCGAAACCCGATCGCCTTTACGATCGCGCCCCACTTCGCTTGTTCAGATGTCAGGTACGCGCTGTATTCCTCCGGGGTCGACGGTACCGCGACCGCGCTTACCTTGGCGTACTGTTCGATGACCTCAGGCGATCGTAGCGCGACCATGGCGGCGTCATGAATTCGCTTCAATACGGCGGCCGGTGTCGCCGACGGCGCAACGAGCCCATACCAATTGTCGGAATTGACTTTCGGGTAGTTCGCCTCGACGGTACTTGGGACATCCGGCAAGGACGACGCGCGCGTACCACTCGCCATCACGATCGCGCGGAGCTTGCCCGCGCGGATATGCTGCAGCACGACCGGCACATCCAGGATAGCCATCTGCACTTGACCACCCAACAGGTCGGTCACCGCGGGTGCCGCGCCTTTGTATGGCACGTGCACCATCTCGATCTTCGCCTCAACCTTGAGCAACTCGACCGCGAGATGCGTGATGCTGCCCGATCCGGCGGAAGCGAAGTTGATCTTGTTCGGATTGGCTTTTGCGTAGGCGATGAGCTCATCGAGGTTTTTCGCCGGCATGCTGGGATGCACAATCAGCACCTCGGGCACGCGCACGACCGTGGTGATGAGCGCGAGATCCTTGCGCGGATCGAACGGCATCTTGTCCATCGAATACGGCGCGATCGACACGGCCGATGCGCTGTTGAGCGCCAAGGTGTAGCCATCGGGCGCAGCTTTCGCGGCTGCATCGACACCGATCAGCCCGCCGGCCCCCGCACGATTCTCGATCACCACCGGTTGCCCGAGATTCGCACTCATGCCTTGGCCGAGCGCACGGCCGAACAAGTCCGCCGGCCCGCCCGCGGGGAACGGCACGATGAGCCGTAGCGCCTTCGTCGGATAGGCTTGCGCGAATGCAATACTTGGCGCGGCGGCGATAACGACAACTAGGAAAATGCGCGCTAGCCGATGCATGGGGCGTTCCTTCCGCGAACAGTCGCGATGGCGAAACAAGGTTCGTCGCGATTGTGACCGAATCCAGGAGCTTGCGCGGGGCCGCGCAAGCTCCTTAACGCTCTGCGAGCGAGGCAAACTGGTGTACGGGTCTGATTGGAGCGGTGATCGACGCAAACGCAGTGATCGATGATCCGCCACCGCATCAAGGACCTTTCAGCCCCGTCAGGAATCCGTGTGCGTCAGCGCGCGGATTCCTACTTCTTGCCCTTCACATGCCCCTCGAGCTCGGCGAATGTCGGACGCTCGGTCGAATAGAGCACCTTGCGGCCGAACTCGACGGCGATTTGCGGTGCATAGCCCTGCAAGCTTGCGAGCAGGGTCGTCTTGATGCAGTGCAGTTCCTTGGTGGCATCGTCCAACTTTTGCTCGAGCAGACCACCAAGTGGTTCAACCACTCCATACGCCAGCAAGATGCCTAGAAACGTACCGACCAGCGCCGAGCCGATCATGCCGCCCAAGATGGCCGGTGGTTGCCCGACCGAGCCCATCGTGTTCACCACACCGAGCACCGCCGCGACGATCCCGAATGCGGGGAGCGCACCCGCAAGTCGCGCGATCGCGGCGACCGGTTGATGGCCTTCGTGATGGTGCGTATCGATCTCGTTGTCCATCAACGATTCGATCTCATGCGGATTCAGGTTGCCCGACACCATCAGCCGCAGATAGTCGGTCATGAATTCCACCGTGTGGTGATCGCTCGAGATCGTCGGGAACTTTTGGAAGATCGGAGACTTGCCCGGCTCTTCGATGTCCGACTCGATCGACATCAGACCTTCTTTGCGGACCTTCTGAAGGATATCGTAGAGGAGCGCCATGAGCTGCATGTAGCGCGCCTTGGTGTGCTTGGAGTTTTTCAACAACGTCGGCAGCGCAGCCAACGTGGCCTTGAGGACTTTTGGCTGATTGTTGACGACGAACGCCCCAAGCGACCCGCCGGCAATGGCCATCATCTCAGTGGGCAGGGCGGCGATAATCACACTCATGTTTCCACCGTGAAGGATGTATGCACCGAAGATGCAACCGATCGCGACGACATAGCCGATGATGACGAACATCTGGAGGGCTCTTAGTGGGATTACGCTCGTATTCATTATCGGCAGGCACGCATTCGAGCTGAATCATTGTCCATGCCGTCGCCGTCACGTGCGGGTGGTGCTGTCGCCAAATCGGGCACGGAACCGTGGTTAAGGCAGGCCACGTCACCATGCTGTTGATGGAAGTGAATCCCCGCGTGATTCGTCGTATCCGCAATGCAATGAGTGGAGTGGACGGCCCAGCTGACAGCGCGACTTTCCAGACCTGCTATGGTTCCATATCAGATAGCGAGTGAAAGCGATCGACCATGTCCACGCCCGTCTACCGACATTTCTCTCAGGCCGAGCTCGACGCGCGTTACGACAATCGCGCCGCCGTTCCGCATCATCTGGCTGTTCAGGCAGAACGCACCAAGCGCAGCGTGGCCCTTTATGCGCGTGCGTGAGGCGACCATGCAAAATACGTTCCGTTCCTCTGCGTCCCCAATGTCGTCTGCGTCCCCAATGTCGTCTGCGTCCCCAGTGTCGTCTGCGTCCACTGTGTCCTCCGTGGTTCGCCCTAGGATCGGTATGAGCACGCATGCATTGCGGTTCCTTGGCCTTCTAGTCGGCCTCCTTGCATGCACGGTCGCGTTCGCGCAGGGATTTCCAAACCGGCCAATCAGGCTGATCGTTGGGTACCCGCCCGGAGGCTCCGGTGATTTTCTCACCCGGCTCATGGGCGATGAATTGACGCGCGAGCTCGGCGTGACTGTCGTCGTCGACAATCGTCCCGGCGCGGGTGCAACGATCGCCTCCGATATCGTGGCCAAAGCACCGGCCGACGGCTACACGCTGCTGAATGGCGGCCACCAGACCATCAGCAAAGAACTGTATCGGAAGCTCCCCTACGATCCGGATCGCGATTTCGAACCGATCTCGAAAGTCGCGACCGGTACGACCGTGCTGGTGGTGAACAACAATTTGCCGATCAACTCGCTTCGAGAACTGATCGCGCATGCCAAAGCGCATCCCGGCAAGCTGTTCTCGGCTTCAGCGGGCTTTGGCTCTGCACCGCATCTGGCGTCGGTCCAATTCGAAGCGTCGGCGGGCATTCAATTCACCACCGTGCAATTCAAAGGCGGCGGCCCCGCGGCGCAATCGCTCTTGGCAGGCGACACGCAAGTGATGTTCGCCACGTCACCCACCGTCATGGGATTCATCAAGGCCGGGCGCATGCGCCCGCTCGTGGTGAGCAAGCGACAGGCCTCGCCGTCGATCCCAGGCATTCCCGGCGCCGAAGAGGCGGGATTGCCCGACTATGAATCGACCTTCTGGTTCGGTCTGTTTGCGCCGGCCGGAACACCATCGCCCATCATTTCGCGCCTCCATGACGCCGCCGCAAAAGCGCTCGCCAAACCGGCGATCCGCGAGCGAATCACCTCGCAAGGGATGGACGCCACGCCTTCAGCGTCGCCGGCTGCCTTCGATGCGGACATCAAAGCGGAGGCACCGCTCTGGGAACGCGCGGTGCGAGCGTCGGGCGCGAAGGTCGAGTAAGGCTGCCCAACTACCGCAATACGCCGAGCCACTTTTCTTCGATCGCCCTCGCTTCCTCGGTCGATAGCGCCGAGGGCTTCGGGAATTCATCGCGCCATGCATAGGGCCGCGTGGCATCAAGAATGATCTTCGAATTCGACGTCGCACCGCGCGCCTTGTCGAAGGGCGAGATGCGTGGATCGAGGTTCGAACTCCATCCGTTGCGCACGATATCCACCGATTCAGAGGGCTCGCAGCGGGTGGCGACCGCCCACATCACATCGTTGAAGTTGGAAGGATCGATGTCCTCGTCGCAGACGACAACGATGCGTCCCATGTAGGCGTTACCCGCCGCGATCAACGCCGCGCGTTTTGCGTGTCCGTCATAACGCTGCTTGAGCGATACCACCGTCATCAGCGACGACACATGCTGCCAGACGCCCGCGATATCGGTGACATTGGCCGCCTCGAGATTGGCCCAGATGCCGCCCGCGCGAAACGGCAGGCCAACGTGAAAGCGCGGCGGCTTGAGCGGCGGAGAACCAAGCAGGATCGGATCGTCGCGATGATGCACCGCGCGCACCTCCATGATCGGACCGGGCCGCCGATCGGCAGCGTAGTAGCCGGTGAATTCGCCGAACGGCCCTTCCGGCAAGGTTTCCTGCGCGGTGGGAATCAATTCGCCTTCCAGCACGATCTCGGCGTGCGCCGGGATCGGCAATCCGGTATGCGGGCCCGGCACGACCTCGACCGGCGCCTCGCGAATCGCGCCGGCGAAATCGAGCTCGCCATATCCTGCGGGCAGCGACTCGAACCCGGCGATAAAGAGCGCCGGATCATCGCCATTCACGACTGCAACCGGACACGACTTGCCGGCGTCCCAATATTTCTTGGCGATGATCGCGCCGTGCCGGCCAAGATGGTCGAACTGCACCGTGACGCGATTGCGCGTATGGACCTGCACGCGATAGATCGAAGCGGTGATCCACCCTGACTCCGGATCGCGGAGCACGACGATGCTGCCCGATCCGATATACGGACCGCCGTCGTCGCGATGCCATACCGGTGCCGGTAACTTGACGAGATCGACGTTATCGCCGTGGAAACTGTTCTCCAAGAATTCTGCTTGCTTCACTTCGACCGGCTTCATCGAGGTGAGCGTCTGGCGTTTCCGCATCCAGGCGCGAAGCATCTCGAGCGGTCGCAAGGTCGGATCGAGCCCAAGCGCGAGCGCGGCCCGCTCAGGTGCCATCAACGGATTGGTGAAGATGCGAAAACCGCGCGGGTAGCCTTTGATGTCATCGAACAGCAGCGCCGGCATCGCTGCCATGCCCGCCGCGATTTCGGTGATGCCACCGATCTCGAAAATTGGATCGGCGCTATTCACTCGGCGAAGCGTGCTGAATCGCTCAACGCTCGCGATGAAATCGCGCAAGTCTCGGAATGCCATGATGGGACGGCTCGAACCGCGGGTGACTGGGAGGGCCGAGGCGCGAAGCCGGGAAATGTGCCCGGATCAATCCAGACCGACGAATAGATCGCCGACGTTGATCACCAAACCCGGAACCGCCGCCGGAGCGATCGACTCGGAAGCATCGGGTCGGAGTGTGATTCGATACCCCTTGGCACCGGGCTCGCGGTGAATCTCCAACGCGCGATGCTCGCGATCCAGAATCCAGAATTCGGGCCATTTTCCGATAGGCGCCATGGTTACGAGCTCTCCATCAACCAACTCGATTCGATCATTGCTGCCAAGAATGCCGACCTCGACCATCCGGTGGTATTCCTCGACCGAAAACAAGCGCCGTTCCATTGCCGTGTTCATGCCATCACTCTCTGCGCGTACGGTGCATTGGAACTATAGCCGATCCACGGCTCGCCAAGCGGCATCCCAACGGCTGCCGGGATCGCCACGCACTGTCCCCTTATCCCGCTATGACCGCCGGCAGCACCTCTTTCGTGAACCGTTCAAGATGCCCCGGTTGATCGGGACCACCCAATCGCACGACGATCGTCTGTGCCCCCGCCGCCGCGTAAGCGCGCAGCCACGCGATGACCGTCTGCGCGTTCCCGGCGCATAGGCTCTGGCGACTCTTCTGAACATCGTAGGGACTCGAGTAGTAGCTCTCGGTAAAGGCGCGTAGCTCCTGCTCGGCGCGCGCGGTGTTGGCGTTGACATTGATCGTCGTATAGACCGCGCGATGAATCGTTGCGGGATCCCGCCCCGCTTCTTTGCAGAGTGCATCGAGACGCGTCATGCCAGCCGTGTAGATTTCGGGAGACGCCGGATTCGGCAGCCAGCCGTTGCCGAGACGCGCTACCCGACGCAAAGGATTCTCGGTGTGCCCGGCCAGCCAAAGCCGCGGCCCGCCCGGTTGCGGGGGCCGCAATCCCAGTGACACCTTATCGATGTCGAAGTAGCGGCCTTTATAGGTCACCTCGTCGTCCGACCACAACCGGCGCAACAGCTCGATGGTTTCCTCGAATCGCCCGATGCGCTGGATGTGCGGCACACCGCAGGCCTGGAATTCACGCGTGATCGCATCGCCCTTGCTCGCGATGCCAAGCCCCAAAACAAGACGTCCGCCCGCGATCAGATCGACATTGGCAATTTCATTGGCAAGTACCACTGGTTGGCGTAACGCGGGCAGAAGGATCGCGGTGCCAAGGCGCACGCGACGCGTTCGCGCCGCCACCGCCGCCAACGTTGTGAGCGCTTCCAGGCGTGGCCGTGCCAGTACGCTATCGCCCACCCACACCGAATCGAGACCGGCGGCCTCCGCCTGCTCGGCCAGCGCAAAAATCTGCGGGAAGTCCGGTCCGGAGGCGGACATGACTTGTTCACGCGTTGGCAGCAAATAGCCGATGGCAGTCATTTCACGCACCTCCCTTGTTCACCCATAGGATCGGCACGCGGTTCAGCACGCCTGCCGGCAACGACACACAGCACCGGAGCCCAATCGATACGATGCGCATGGGTTGCTCAACCGGGGACTACGGTCATCGATTCGATAGTGTAGTGCGTTGAGGGGCGTGGCGAGCCGACTCGCTTTCCACTACAGTCCGGCCCTTTGCGCGAATAGAGGAGACAGGCATTGGATGCGGGGCTCCATACCGACCATAACGATCCGCCCGCAACGCGGGTGGCGCCACACGATCCGCCGATCAAAGAGACAGCGCAGCCCATTGATGTGGGGATGGGTTGGGTCGGCACGCTCTGGCGCGGCATCGGCCCGTTTCTTCGGCCCCATCGTCGGGTGTTCATCGGCGTTGGACTATTGATGAGCATCGAGCTCGCCTCGGGCGTGGGGCAGCGCAAGGCGATGAGCTTTCTGATCGACGAGACGATTCTCAAGAGTGATTTTCCACTCATGCTCCTGGTGATCGGATTGATGTTCACGGTCGCGCTCATCGCGGGTGGCGCGGCGCTTATCCACGAGTACATCTACTCCGGTCTTTGCGCACGCATACCCGGTGAGGTCCGCGCCCGGCTCTTTCAACACATCCAGCATCTGCCGCTGCAACGACTTCGCACAGCACGGCATGGCGACCTCACGTCGCGCGTGACCAACGACGCCGGGAGCGTCGAACCGGCGCTTTGGTCGATCGGGTATATCGCCGTCGCGGCCGGTGGGATTGTATTTTCACTCGCAATGCTGGCATGGACCGAATGGCGGCTCACCCTGGTCGGCGCCCTGCTGCTCCCGCTTGCGTTGATCGGCCCGCGGATCCTTTCGCCGCGCGCCGTACGCGAGAGCTACGCAACCCGAACGGGCATCGGCGATCTCGCTACGCACCTGCACGAGAATCTTGCGAACCAGATCATTCTCCGCGTGTTCGGGCTCTCGAAGATGGCCGAAGGGCGGTTTGCGGAACGCAATCGGCGCATCGTGCATACCGCGCGCCGCTACAACATCTTCAGCTACTACAGCCATCGCATTCCGTATCTTGTTGTCGAGCTGCTCGAACTCTTGATGCTGGCACTTGGCGGCTGGATGGTCGTCCGCGGCGAGCTGACCCCCGGACAACTGGTCGCGTTTTATCTCCTCTTCTCCGGCCTTTGCTCGCATACCTGGAGCCTCACTGCGCACATGCCAAGCCTGATCTCGGCCGCCGCGGCAATGCGCCGCGTGCACGAAGTCCTCGACGAACCGGCTGCCGATTTGCAGTCATCCGGACGCGTGCCGTTCACCGGATTCGGCGATGGCATCCATTTCGATGCGGTGTCGTTCAGTTATGAAGGCGAGCGCAACCAGGTCGAGCAGGCATCACTCGAAATTCGCGTTGGGGAGTTCGTGGCGTTCGTCGGCGAAAGTGGGTCCGGTAAGAGCACCGCGTTGCAGTTGCTGCTTGGCCTGCAAACCCCCAACACCGGGCAAATACGCATCGGCACTACCAACCTCCGGAATCTTCGGTTGGAAGATTTCTGGTCGCGCGTAAGCGTGGTGTTCCAGGACAGCCTGCTGTTTCACGCCTCGATGGCTGACAACATTCGATGCGGCCGGCGCGATGCAAGTGATGACGATGTCGCCCGGGCGGCGCGCGCGGCGGAAATCGACGATTGGATCCGTACGCTTCCCGATGGCTATGACACGATCGTATCCGGTGATACCTGCTCGGGCGGTCAGCGCCAGCGCTTGGCATTGGCGCGCGCGCTGGTCCGCGATCCGACGTTGCTTGTGCTCGATGAACCGACCAGCGCGCTCGATGCCGCGACCGGCGCTTCAGTGATGCAGACCTTGCGGCGCGTCGCAGTCGGGCGCACCGTGGTGTTGGTCACGCACCATCTGCACGATGCATCACAAGCATCGCAAATCGTGGTGTTCGACGGCGGACGCGTCGCCGAACGCGGCACCCATGGCGAATTGCTCGCACGCGGTAGCGTCTACGCAGCGCTCTGGTCGCAGCAACGTGAGGTATCGGGCGCCGTTCAACCCGTTTGATCAGCGGGGATCAATGACCACTTGGGATCAGCGAGCCGGCATGGGCGTTCCGGCAGCCCAAGCTCGTGACGGATGATGTTCGTGCCGAGCACGATGCTCGCCATCTTGTACAACGCGTGGCGCCTGCTCATGCCCTCGCGGCCAAAGCCGCAGTCACTCGTGATCACCAGGCGTTCGGCGGGAATGTACTTGAGCGCCTTGCGAATAATCGCCGCGACATCCTCAGGCGTCTCGACCTGCAAAGTCCGGTGATTCACCACGCCGATCGCGATCTTCTTGCCGGTGATGATCTTGCCGATCAGCTCGAGATTCTCACCGCTGTTGTCGACCACCTCGAACGTGAGCACGTCGCATTCGAGCTTGTTCATGTCCTCCAGCACCGGCGCGTAGCTCATCGGTCGCACGAACGAACGTTGCGCCGCCGGATTGCCCCAGCAGGTGTGGCACCAGACTTCCGTTTTCAGGGCGAGTTTCTTCACGGTACGATTGAACACGTCGATGTAGAAGCCCTGGGGAAACACGTCGGCGCGCTGCTTGTAATGGGCGCGATGGATCCATGGCTCCTCGATCTGGACAACCGGGCATCCCGCCTCGGCCAATTCCATGAACTCGGCATTGAGCACGTCGGCGATATCAAAGATCAGCTCGCCGCGATCCTTGTAGTGCCGATTCAACATGCCGCCTTCGACGACTTCGGCCGTGGCTGCGCCGAATTTCACCGGCTGGTCGGTCAGCCGCTGCGCGACCTTCCAGAGCGGCGTGAACTCGAGTGTCCCGCGCGAAATTTTGTCGGTGATGATCGGTGGCGTTACGCACTCGGAGAAATCGCGCATGATGCTGCCCGGACGCGCGGCGCCCGCATAGCGCCCGATCAGATCGACGCCCGACACGCCACCCAAACGCTGGGCGGTATAGAGAATCCACGAACGGCCGCCAACCTCGTTATCGAACCGATTGTCACCGTCGGTGAGGATGTCGAGGCCAGCCCGCTCCTGATCGCGCAACATGCAGGACACCGCGTCGATGTACTGTTCCTGGAAATCGATGTTCGACAGCGCAACGCGGAACACGCGTCCGTTCAGACCCTCCTTGTACCAATGGGGGCGGGGCAGTGAACCGGTGATCGTCGTCGGGAGAATCAGATCTTTTGTCGCGCCGTACATTGGGTGAGCTCCTAGAGACCAGTTAATGCGGAACCGCCAAGGCACCAAGGGTTCCCGGATCGTCGTTGCATCGTGGTGCTCAATTGCTGGCGGGGTATCGTTCCAACGCTCATTGCCACGGGTCGACCGTTCCATGGGACAAAGCGTGGACTTGAATCTAACCTTGGTGCCTTGGTGCCTTGGTGGTTCATTGTTTTGATCTCTATTGGCGCTGATCGCGCGCCACGCGCTCCGCTTCCAAGAGCCGATCCATCTCGAGATAGAGGGTAGTGAAATCGCGCTCACCGAGCCCCTCGGTCATCGCACGCTCGAGGAGCGATGCGGTGAGCGGACCGAACACGCCGGGCTGCCCAAGCGCGGCTGCGAGGTCGGCCGCCATGCCAAGATCCTTCGCGAGATTGGACACCCGCGATCGGCCATCAAAAGTGCCGGAAAGAATATGGTTGGGAAACCGCGATTCACTGATGAAGCTGCGCGCATTGCCGGCGTTGATGACCTCGATCGCGGCTTTGAGATCGATGCCCGCGCGCTCGGCGAGCCGACCGGCTTCGCTCAACACAAAGAAATTCGCATGGCAAACCATGTTGTGGATGAGCTTCTTGGTGTGACCCGCGCCGCTTGGGCCCACATGGAAAATCCGCGCGGCGATCGCATCGAGCAGTGGGCGGCATCGATCGAGCGTTGCAGGATCACCGCCAAACATCAATGTCAGCCTGCCGGCATCGGCTGAAGTGGCCCCGCCGGACATTCCGGCGTCAAGATATTCGCGACCACGTGCCCGTGCAATCTTGACGAGCCGGCTGGTGTCGTTCGGATGGGAGGTGGTGAGATCGATGATCACCTGACCCGGGTGATCGGCCGCGAGTAATCCTTGCGGGCCGTTCAGGCAGGCTTCGATCTCTTTGGCGCTTGGCACTACGAAGATCACGACATCGCAATGTTCACCCATGCGGTTCGGCTGCGCAAACGTCACCGCCGGCGAGAAACCATCCATGCCGAGCGGGCGAAGATCCCATATTGCGGCGAGCCGATCCTTCTTATCAAGATTGAGCGCAATGCCTCGGCCCATCTGCCCAAGGCCAACGACGCCAACTTCCCGCGACGACGTGCTCCGTTGCATCGCCCTACTCCGCCTTGATCCCCGCTTGGCGGATCACCTCGCCCCAGCGTGCATGCTCGGCGCGAATGAGCGCCGCGAACTCCTCTGGTGTCGAGGTATGGATGACCGCGCCGATCGCAGTGAAGCGATCGAGCACTTCCTTCGATTGCATCCCTTTCACGAGCGCCTCGTTCATGCGGGTGACCATGTCGCGCGTGAGGCCCGCCGGACCGCCGAGGCCAAACCACGGTGATGCGCTCACATTCGGATAGCCCAATTCCGCGAGATTGCTCGCCGGCAAACTCGGATGCGCGACGATGAGCGGGGTCACCGACAGGAGATTCGAGATCGGCGAAAAATCCCTGAGCGAATCGAACGGCACCTTGCCAAGATGGGGCGCAGTGGCAAGTGTGATCGCGGTGAGTCCAACCGTATAGCCATCCGGCGCCGATTTCGCGAGCACATCCACGCAGATGGTGCCGTTGCCGCCCGGTCGGTTCTCGACCACGACCGGCTGACCGAGCGCCTCGCTAAGCATCGATGCCGCCGCGCGGCCGACCAGATCCGTCGGCCCGCCAGGCGGAAAGGGCACGATGAGGCGGAGCGACTTCGATGGCCAGGTTTGCGCCAACGCGGTACTCGCGCAAACCAACGCAACCGTGGTCGCGATCGCGCTCACGGTGACGCAAACGAAATTTCTCATCGAGGGCCCTTGCATGCGGTCACGAGTTGCTCAACACTTTCTACCACGAACCGAATGTAGGCTGGTGCCTTCATGGTTATCGAGCGACATCGGGCGATGTGGGACTTGACGGGTGCGGACGCGCCTCGTACGCTGGTTCTCAACGATCCTCTTCAAGAAAGCAACCATGAGTGCCACACCACGCACCGGCGTTCGATTTTCCATGTTCGATTGGCTGGATGAATCGGGCCGCGGCTACGCACAAACCTACGATGAGCGCCTGCAGTTGATTGAATATGCAGACAACGCGGGCTACTACTCGTACCTGCTCGCGGAGCACCACGGCACGTCGCTCTCGACGACGCCCTCTCCAAGCCTTTTCCTGAGCGCCGCCGCGCAACGCACGAAACGATTGCGCCTGGGCGCGCTCACCTGGTTGCTGCCGCTCTACAACCCGCTTCGACTGCTCGAAGAGCTCTGCATGCTCGATCAGTTGTGCCACGGTCGCCTTGAACTTGGCATCAGTCGCGGTTCGTCTCCGCATGAAGCCATGCGACACGGCGTGACCGGTGAAGACGCACGGCCTCGTTTCGAAGAAGTGCTTGCGCTCCTCGTCATGGGCTTTACGAAAGGCGAGCTCAACTTCGAGGGCAAGTATCATCAATACAAAGGACTGAAGACGCGCTTTCGCCCGCATCAACAGCCCTATCCGCCGATCTGGTTTCCAACATCGAATGCGAATTCGATCCCATGGATCGCGGCACAGGGCCTCAACATCGTGATGTCGCTCCTGCACTCGCCTTCATTCGAGAAACTGTGCGAATGCATGGCGACCTATCGCAAAGAACACGCCGCGCATCGCAACGATGCTGGCCGTTTGAATGGACATGTAGAGGAGCCAGAGGTCGCCTTCACGACGCATGTGCATGTCGCCGAGACCGACGCCAAGGCGCGCGAACAGGCCGGTGCGGGCTACGTTCAATTCAACGAGAATTTCACGCGCCGGTATGTCGACCTCGGACAAGGTGACAAGTACGCGCATCGTGCCGATTTCGGCAAGCTGGTCGCCGACGGAAAAATCCTGTGCGGTTCCCCCGATACGGTGCGCAAGGCGCTGGAGCGCATGATTCCCGCCGCCGGCGTCAATCATTTCATCGGTGCATTCACATTTGGCAGTCTCACGGTGGAGCAGACCAAGCGATCACTCGATCTGTTCGCGCGTGAAGTGATGCCGGCGTTCGATCAACCGGTGCGTGCCGCCGCCTGATGAGGGGATGCCGCCATGCGACGAGTGATCACCGGACATAACGCCGCGGGACGATCGATCTTCATGATCGACGATCCCGCACCAAAGAGCGTTCGCCGCAAACCCGGCACGCCGCAGGTGACCGAGCTCTGGGCAACGATGGAATCGCCCGCGAACAACGACGGGACGATTGACGCACTGACTCACCTCGAAGCCTTCAAAATTCCGCCGCCCACCGACGGCACGATCTTTCGCGTCGTCGAATATCCACCCGATCGGATTCGGCTGGCCGCGCTCGCGGCCGAACGCGCGGCCGGCGCCACCCCCGACCCGCACGATGCCGCGCTCTACCTTGGCAAGTCGCGACATCCGGGCTTCCACAAGACCGACACGATCGATTACGCCATCGTCTTGTCGGGTGAGATCTGGGCGTTGATGGATGAAGGCGAAATCCTTTTGCAAGCAGGCGATGTGCTGGTCCAACGCGGCACCAACCATGCTTGGAGTAACCGCACCGATGAGGTCGCGCGGGTCGCGTTCGTCTTGATCGATGCAAAGCCGGCCGGCTCGGTGCGGAACGGGTAGGATTGACCGGCGCAATCGTTGCCGCCGTTCGCTGCGATGCACCCACCCGGAGGCCGCACACATGCATTTCCTTTCACGCACGTTGGTCGGCCTCATTGGAGTCGCAACGGTCACGGTTGCGCACGGGCAGGCGTTTCCGACGAAACCGATTCGGATGGTCGTGACCGCCGCCACCGGCGGTATCACCGACATCATGGCCCGCGTCATGTCCGAACCGATGAGCCGCTCGCTCGGACAACCGCTGATCGTGGAGAACAGGCCCGGCGCGGGCGGCAACATCGGCACGGAGTTTGTCGTCAAGGCGCCGCCCGATGGCCACACGCTCGTGATCGTCAACGTCGGCACGGTCGCCATTCACAAGTGGATCTACGACAGCATGCCGTTCGACCCGATTGTCGATCTGGTGCCGGTCGCGCCGGTCGGCGATGGTGCGAGCATCCTCGCGGTGCATAGCAAGCTCCCGGCACGATCACTGAAAGAAATGATCGAACTCGCGAAATCCACACCACGCAAGCTGAACTACGGTTCGGCCGGCAACGGCACCATGCCGCACCTCTCCGCCGAAGTATTCGCCCACCTGACCGGCACGCAGCTCGTGCATGTCCCGTACAAGGGGCCAATCCCGCGGCGGTCGATCTCGCGACCGGCCAGATCGATGTTGCGTTCATCGCTTATGGATCGATGCGCGCGCAAATGGCCGCCGGGCAGGTTCGCGCACTGGCGGTCGGCTCGAAAGAGCGCCTTGCCGCGCTCGCCGATGTACCGACATTCGATGAAGCAGGATTGGCCGGCTACGATGTCACCAATTGGTTTGGCGTATTCGCGCCGAAGGGCACGCCACGCGATGTGATCGCCACGCTCAATACACATATCGGCCGCATCTTCGACGATCCGCAGACCTTGAAACGCCTCCAGGACAGCGGCATCGTGCCGATGCGCGAATCGCCCGAGGCATTCGCCAAGCGCGTGCTCGCCGATGATGCGAAATGGCGCGATGTGGTGCGACGGATCGGAGTGAAGGCGCAATGAGCGCGCTCGATCGGTATCGCGTTACGCCGGGTAAGCGTTTTGCGATTTCGGATCATGATCCGGACGATCGCAGCGAGCGCTCAAAGAAGGGCAAGGCGGCCGATGCGGAGAATCTCGCTCGTCTTGCGACCGAGCTCGATGCCCTGCAGGACGTGTTGTACGCGCAGTCGAAGCACCGGATTCTCCTGGTGCTGCAAGGCATGGACACCAGCGGCAAGGACGGCACGATCCGGCATGTATTCAGCACCGTCGATCCGCTCGGCGTGCGCGTCGTATCGTTCAAGGTGCCTTCGAGCGAGGAGCGCGCGCGTGATTTTCTGTGGCGCGTGCACAAGGAAGTGCCGCGCGATGGCGAGATCGTCATCTTCAACCGCAGCCACTATGAAGACGTGCTGGTGGTGCGCGTGCATGGCTGGATCGACAAGGCCGAGTGCGAGCGACGCTACCGTCATATCAACGAATTCGAACGCGCACTGGCCGAAACCGGCACGACCATCATCAAGTGCCTTCTGCATATCTCGAAAGACGAGCAGAAGGCACGGCTCGAAGAACGTCTCGCTGACAAGACCAAGAACTGGAAATTCAATCCCGGCGATCTGAAAGAACGCGCGCTCTGGGACGACTACATGAAGGCGTATTCCCGTGCGCTTTCGGCGACCTCGACCGACTGGGCGCCGTGGCATGTGATTCCGGCCAATTCGAAGACCAACCGCAACCTGCTGGTCTTGCGGTTACTGATTGCGAAGCTCGAATCCCTCGAATTGCAACACCCCGATCCTGCGCCCGGCCTCGACAAGATTGTAGTGACATGACGACCACCGTCTACGGCATCAAGAACTGCGACACGATGAAGACAGCCTTCGCATGGCTGGACGCGCAGGGCGTCGACTACGTGTTTCACGACTACAAGAAGGACGGCGTACCGACCGCGAAACTTGCGACATGGGCGAAGAGGGTCGGCTGGGAAAAGCTGGTGAACACCCGTGGGCCGACGTATCGCAAGATTCCGGAAGCAGAACGCGAGAATCTCGACGAGGCCCGCGCGATCAAGCTGCTCGGACGATTCTCGAGCGCAATCAAACGGCCGATCGTGGAAGCGGACGGCAATTTGACGATTGGATTCGACCCAGACAATTATGCACGGACATTCGGCAAGCAACCTTGATCACCGACATCACCGCAATTGCATCCATCTTTCGAAGGGGAAGCCAACATGCCAAAAGCCAAACGCACCAATATCGTCTCGGACAAACTCCATACGCGCCTCGCGAACGGCAAGCCGATATTCCCGCACGCCGTGTCGGTGGAGGGTAAGCGGCTGATCTGCGTGTCAGGGCAGCTTGCCTGGGACGCCAACGGCCATTGCGTCGGCAAGGGCGACATGCGGGCGCAAATGCGACAGGTGTGCGAGAACATCAAAGAGGCGTTGATCGCCTCGGGCGCCGGGCTCGAGGACATCGTCAAGACCAACACCTACGTCACCGACATGGACGAATTCTTCAAGTGCATCGACATCCGCATGGAATATTTCGGACCGGGTTGGCCGACCAGTACCACGGTGGAAGTGCGCCGCCTCGCGGACCCCGACATGATGATTGAAATCGAAGCAATGGCGGTGGTGGATGCCTGAATCGATGCTATTGTTCAGGCTAACGTTATAGCGACAAAAAAGCGCTGGCTCGGATGGTGCTTAGTCAAGAAAATCTAAGCGAATTCGCGGATTGACCGTTCGCCCTGAGCCTGTCGAAGGGTGAATGCCGGAGCGTCCATAAGCGGACGGTCGCCCGCCTTCGACAAGCCCGCGTTACCCTTCGACAGGCTCAGGGCGAACGGGGGTTTGAGCGGCGCACGCCAAAAGCGCCATTCGGATTTGACCCTTCACCCGTTTCCCTTCACCCTTCTACGCTCCGAAGGAGCCACCCATGAACGCCCGACTGGAACCCATCGCGAAGAGCAGTGTGAAAGGCGAATGCTCGCCGGAGGAATGGCAGCTACGCGTGCAACTGGCCGCCGCCTATCGGATCGTCGACTTCTACGGCTGGACCGAGCTTATCTATGGGCACCTTACGGTGCGGGTGCCTGGTCCGGGACGGCACTTTCTGATCAACCCGTTTGGACTTGGCTACGATGAGGTCAACGCCTCCAACCTCGTCAAGATCGATCTGGAAGGCAACATCATCGGCCGCAGCGACTATCCGATCAATCGGGCCGGATTCGTGATCCACTCGGCGGTCCATGCAGCCCGCGAGGACGCCCACTGCGTGATGCACACGCATACCCGCGCGGGCATGGCGTTGGCCGCTTGCAGCGCCGGACTCCTGCCGATCAGCATGACCTCGACCGCGTTCCACGGGCGGGTCGCGTATCACACGTACGAGGGCGTGACGGTTGACGTGGACGAGCGCGAACGCCTTGCGCACGACCTGGGCGAACTCAATGCGATGATCCTCGTGAACCACGGGATCCTCACCTGCGGGCGCACGATCGCGGAAGCGTTCTTGCGGCTCTACCGCCTTGAGCGCGCGGCGCAGGTGCAGCTTGATGCGCAGGCGATGAACCATCCGCTATCGATCCTGCCCGATGACGTGGCGCGCCGCTCAGGCGAACAGATGGATGGCTTCGGACGCGAAGCCACGAACGGAACATTCGGCGAGATGGAATTCGCTTACCTGATGCGAAAGATGGATCGGATCGATTCGTCTTACCGCGACTAGACTGCTTTCACCGCAAGGAACGCAAGGGAAGCAACGGTTAGAGCGGGATTTTCCTCGAATTCATTCGCGTAAAACAGGGAATGCAATGCTGCGTTCCCGTCGACTCGAATCCCCTGGCTCCTTGAAACCTTTGCGTCCCTTGCGTCCATTGCGGTTCAATCAAGATCGAAGACGCTTTACCCCACCACCCGCATCACCGCCTCGATCTCCACGCTGATCTGATTCGGCAGCGATCCCATCCCCACCGCCGAACGCGCGTGACGCCCGCGATCGCCCAGCACCGCGACGAAAAGATCCGAGCATCCGTTGATCACTTTCGGCTGATCGCCGAACTCCGGGATCGCGTTCACCATCCCGAGCACCTTCAACACTTCGACCTTGCTCAGATCACCGGCGGCTGCACGCGCCGCGGCAAGCAGTTGCAGCCCGACGATCTTCGCGTGCTCGTACGCCTGCTCGATGGTGACATCGCGCCCGACCTTGCCGGAGATGAACGTTCCGTCGGGCCGCCGCGGACCCTGTCCTGACAGGTAAATCGTGTTGCCATCGCGCTTGTACGGAACATAGTTGCCCACCGGGGTCGGCACCGGCGGCAAGGTGAGGCCCATCGATTGCAGTTTTTCTTCGGGGGTCATAGTCCACTCCTATCGAAACGTTGGTCGGCACACTGCGCGCGATTGTAACAAGGCATCTTCGGGCAGTCCGCGCTCGGCGCTTCCTGGCGTATCCTCACGGGAACGCGATTTACGGAGATGCAAACACATGAGAGGGCTACTTGCGATCGTAATGTTGCTTGGAATCTTCAATGCCCAAGCCCAGGACGACTATCCATCGAAACCGGTGCAGGTCATCGTTCCATTCCCGCCAGGCGGTGTCGCCGAGTTGAACGCGCGCGCCGCCGCCGAAGTACTTGGCCGCATTCTCAAGCAGCCGTTCGTGCTGGTGAACCGACCGGGCGCGGGCGGTGCCACCGGCAATGCGTTGGTTGCCAACGCCAAGCCCGATGGCTACACATTACTTGCCGGACTCGCCAGCATGGTTGTCATACCCCCGGCGGAGCGGCTGGGCGGCAAGGAGCCCTCGTATCAGTTGGAGCAATTGATTCCCGTGGCGCTGCTTTCGGCCGACCCGATGATGTTCATCGTTCGTACGGAGAGTCCGCTGAAGACGATCCAGGAACTCATTGTCGATGCGAAAAGCCGCCCGGGAAAACCTTCCTACGCCTCGTCGGGCATCTACGGCAACATTCATCTCGCCGTGGAGATGCTTGCGCACTCGGCCAATCTGAATTTTCTGCATGTGCCGTACGCCGGTGGCGGGCCCGCCAACACGGCGGTGCTCTCGGGACAGGTGGACTTTACCTTGGCCGGCCCGGCGTCCTCGGCCGCATTCATCAAAGGCGGAAAGGCCCGCGCGCTTGCCGTGACCGGCGTGACCCGGCTTGCATCATTCCCCGAAGTCCCGACCTTGAAAGAGCTTGGCTACGACGTCGATTTCAACATCTGGTGTGGGCTGCTCGCACCCGCTGGAACGCCCGCATCCGTCATGCAAAAGCTGCGCGACGCCATGCGCCAGGTCTCCACCGATGCAACCTTCAAGACGATGATGGATCGGATCTCAACGCCGATCGACTATCGGGACGGGCCGGAGTTTCAGAAGCTCTACGACAGCGATGCGAAGCGATTAGCGGAAACGATCAAACGCATCGGGCGGCTGGAGATGACTAAGTAGGCGCGTGCCGCTCGAGAAACGCAAAAAAATGGCGGTTGAACTCTTCTGGATTCTCCGCCCACGGGTAGTGACCCGATCCGGAAATGACCGCGAATGTCGAGCGCTCGATCATGTCGGCGACGCGTCGCATGCCGGCTGAGTGCCCGGTCTGATCAACCTCGCCTGCCACCAATAACGTTGGCACGGAGAGTGCCTTGATCATCGCCACCGCTTCGGACTCCGGATACGCCTGCACTGCCTTCACCGCGGCTTGCACCGTCTTCGGTGGCGTGGCGGCCGCAACGCTTCGCACCAACTCGACTTCCGGCCCGGACGAAGTCGGGCCGAGCATGCTGTTCACGACCATCAGCTGCGCAGTGACCGGATCCGTACCGGGCGGTGGCGGTGTGCTGCGCTTGCGTACGAACTCTTCCTGCTCTTCTTTCGTGCGATTGCCGAAGTAGCCGATCGTCGCGGTGATCACGGCGGCCTGCACCCGATCACGCACCTTGGAGACGATACGCGGCGTGATCTGTCCGCCCATGCTGTGCCCGAACACGACGTTGCGCTCGCCGGCGGTGGCCCGAATGAGTTGTGCGCCCGCTTCCGCCACCGCATCGAAACTGAAATGGTCGGGGAGTGGGGAAAGCCCGTAACCCGGCGCCTCCCATGCGATCACCCGATAGCCACGGTCAATAAGACGCTTGGTCTGATATCGCCAGTATTCCTTGGCGCCGTAAATGCCATGCAGGAGATAGATGGTGACGCGGCCAGCGTCGTTGGTAATCTGGTAGTCGGGTAGTGGCATGGCAAGTCCTGGTGAATGCGCTTTCGGCCATTGTAGCAACGCGCGTGGGTGGGTTATCGCTTTGCGGCACAATCGACATCTCGTTCGCTTGCACAAGGAATCAAACGGCATGAAATCCATTTGGGTCGCGATCGCACTCGCCGGCACGGTATCGTTTGGCGTGTCACCGAGCACCGCGCAGGAATATCCCAATCGCGCCATACGGATCATCGTGCCACTCACGCCGGGTTCGGGTGCCGATATCGTCGGCCGCATTCTCGCCAGGAAGATGAGTGAAGCGTGGGGTCAGCCGATCGTCGTCGAGAATCGCGCCGGAGCGGGCACGCAGATCGGCACGCAAGCCGTCGCGCGTGCCACGCCGGACGGTTACACGCTGCTGGTGCAATCGGCTTCGCACGCGGTGAATCCCGCGCTCTACAAGAGTCTTCCGTACGATTCGCTCAAGGATTTCGTCGATGTGGCAATGCTCGCGTCCACGCCCTACGTCATGGTGACCGGCGGCGCCGGCCCGTATCGCACGCTTGGGGCGTTGATCGAGGCCGCGCGCGCGAAGCCCGGCGAAGTGCCCTTCGCCTCCGCGGGCATCGGCACATCGACGCACCTTGTCGCGGAGTATTTCGCGCTGCTTGCGAAGGTGAAGCTCCTGCACATTCCGTACAAAGGCTCGGCCGAGGCGATTCAGGACACGCTCGCCGGGCGCACCGCCCTCTATATGGCACCCGCCAATGCCGCGATCGGCCATTTGAAGGAAGGCAAGCTACTCGCGCTTGGCGTGGGAACGGAGCGGCGCACCACCATCCTGCCCGACGTACCAACGATCGCCGAACAGGGCGTGACCGGCTACGCGGTGAATCTTTGGTTCGGCATGTGGGCGCCCGCCGGCACACCCGTCAATGTGGTCAATCGATTGAACGCCGAGATCGCACGCAGCGTCGCGGCGGCCGATGTTCGCGAACAATTCATCAAGCTCGGCATGGAGCCCGTGCCGATGTCCCCGGATGCCTTCGCGAAATATGTCCGTGCGGAGATCGCGATCAATCAACGCATCGTCGCCGATGGCGGCATCGAACGCCAATAGGGGTCGCACGACGATGAAAGCGATTCGCATCCATGGCAACGGCGGTCCGGAGGTCATGCGCTGGGAAGACTGCGAGCTGCCACCGCCCACTCCCACGGAAGTTCGCCTGCGCCACACCGCTATCGCGCTGAATTTCTCCGACATCAATGTGCGGCGCGGCGGTTTCTATATCGCCAAGCCGCAGCAGTTCCCGCTGATTCCAGGTAACGAAGCGGCGGGCGTGGTCGCCGGTGTCGGTGCCCAGGTCACGGAATTTCGCCGTGGCGATCGCGTTGCCTATGTCGGAACAGGTGGCCCCTTTTACGAGGAGACGGGCGCCTATGCCGAAGAGCGCAATGTCCCGGCAAGCTGTCTGGTGAGGCTGCCTGCAGACATCACCGAAGCCGTCGCGGCCGCGTTCCTGTTGAAGGGACTCACCGCGGCGATGGTAGTCAATCGCGTCTATACGCCGAAACCGGGCGATTCGATCCTCATTCACGCGGCGGCCAGCGGCGTTGGGCTCCTGTTGTGCCAGTGGGCGAAGCATCTTGGCGCGACCGTCATCGGGACAGTCGGATCGCCCGACAAGGCGGCCATCGCAACGGCGCACGGCTGCGATCATGCGATCTTGTATCGTGAGACCGACTTCGTCGCCGCAGTGCAGCGAATCGTCCCCGCCGGCGTGTCAGCGGTATTTGACGGTGTCGGCCGGGACACGTTCATTCCGTCGTTCGATTGCGTGCAGCGATTCGGGATGCTGGTAAACTACGGCAACGCATCAGGCCATGTACCGCCGGTCGATTTGCTGTTGCTCGCGAAGAAGGGTTCGCTCTCGGTGTCGCGGCCGGGCTTCAGTGCCTACATTGCCGGGCCCGGCGAATTCCAGAAGGCATGCGGCGCGCTGTTCTCGCTCGTGCGCGAAGGGGTACTGCGAGCGGAAGCGAGCAGGACGTACGCATTGCGCGATGCGGCGATCGCGCATCGCGACATCGAAAGCCGGAAAGTCGCCGGTGCGGTGGTGCTGCTGGCGTGAATAGCGCGAGCGACTACTCGGGCTCGATCCCTAGCTCTTTCACGGTCTGCGCCCAGTTCGCAACTTCGCGCCGGATGAAGGCATCGAGTTGGGCGGGCGTGCCGACGCCATCGGTGTAGATGCCAAGCGCACGCAAGCGATCACGCACTTCGGCATCGTCGAGCATCACGCCTAATTCGCGATTGACCCGCTGAATCGGTTCAGTCGGTGTTCCCGAGGGCGCCATCAGTGCGAACCATCCCACGTAATCGAATCCGGGCAAGGTTTCAGCAATAGCCGGGACCAGCTCGAGCCCCGCCAACCGCTTGCCGGAACTCACCGCCAACGCCCGCAACTGACCGCGCTGAATCATCGACGCGACCGCCGGAATGCCCTGCACGGTGACCTGCGTGCGACCGGCAAGCGTATCTTGAATGCCCTGCGCACCCTGGTAAGGCACGTGCAGCATGTCGATGCCGGCCTTGATCTTGATCATGTCGCCGATCATGCCGGGCAATCGCCGGCGACCCGGGCTTGCGAACGCCAGTTTTCCGGGCTCGGCCTTGGCGAGCGCGATCAACTCACCCAGCGTGTTGGCCTTCACCTCCGTATTCACGACAACGATGAGCGGACTGATCCCGACCATCCCCACACTCGCGAAATCTTTCTCTGCGTCGTACGGCAGCGTCTTGAACACGACCGGATTGATGACGATGCTCGATGACACTGCGAATACGAGCGTGTAGCCATCGGGCGGCGCGCGGGCGGCGGCTTGCATCCCGATCAATCCGTCACCGCCCGCGCGATTGTCGACGAGCACCTGCCGGCCGAGCGCGCGCGTTAATCGATCGCTAACGAAGCGCGCGACGACGTCGGGCGCGGAGCCCGGCCCTTGCGCGACGATGAGTTTGATCGGACGGCTGGGCCATGTCTGCGAGAACGCAATGTTTGCAAGCGCGCACAGCAACGCCGCGAGTAGTGGCGAGTATCGATACGCGTGCCTTCGCATGCGCGGCATCCGGTTGGTCAAGCGGCGGCTGATGCTATCACTCGCGCATGCGAGGCTCGGATCGGCGATGCTCAGTGCAATCGCGGCGACTGCAACAACTTCGCCACGAGTGCCGTCCATCCGGTCTGATGACTCGCGCCGAGCCCCGAGCCCGTCTCGCCGTGGAAGTACTCATGGAACGGCACGAGATCGCGCCAGTGCGGATCATCATCGAGCATCGCCTGCCCGCCATTGGCCGGACGCTTTCCCTTGGCATCGCGCAGAAAAATTCGCGTAAGGCGACGTGACAGTTCCTCGCTCACTTCCTGCAGCGTCATGAATTGGCCCGACCCGGTCGGACACTCGACTTTGAACTCATCGCCGTAGTAGTGATGGAACTTCTGCAACGACTCGATGAGCAGGAAATTCACCGGGAACCAGATCGGCCCTCGCCAGTTCGAGTTGCCGCCGAAGAGCCCGCTCGTCGATTCACCCGGCTCGTAGTCGACGCGATGCTCCACACCGTCGATTCGAAGCACGTAAGGTTGCGATTGATGGATCTTCGAGAGCGAGCGAATGCCATAGTCGGACAGGAATTCGTTCGGGTCCAACATGCGCGAGAGAATCCGCTTCATCCGGTGCCCGCGCATCAGCGCGAGCAGGCGCCGATCGCCTTCCCCGGCGATATTCCAGCGCGACACGAGACTCGCCAGCGCGGGGCGGTTTTTCAAGAACCATTCCATCCGACGCTTGAAGCGGGGCAGCTCGGTCAATATTTCGGGATCGAGCGTCTCCACGGCGAACAGCGGAATGAGCCCGACCATCGAGCGGATCTTCATTCGAAGATTGCGGCCGTCCCCAAGATGCAGCACGTCATAGGGAAATTTGTCTTCCTCGTCCCAGAGTTCGATGCCTTTGCCCGCGAGATTGTTCATCGAGTAGGCGATGTACATGAAGTGTTCGAAAAATTTCGTCGCGACGTCTTCATAACCATGGTCATGGCGCGCCAGCTCGAGCGCGATGCTCATCAGGTTGAGCGCGTACATCGCCATCCAGCTCGTGCCATCGCACTGCTGGATCGAACCGCCGGTCGGCAACGGCGCGCTGCGATCGAATACGCCGATGTTGTCCAGGCCGAGAAAACCGCCTTGAAACACGTTCAATCCGTCCGCGTCCTTGCGATTCACCCACCAGGTGAAATTGAGCAGAAGCTTGTGGAACACGCGCTTGAGAAAGGTGAGGTCGCCTTTGCCGTGCAATTTCTTGTCGATCTTGTAGACGCGCCATGCCGCCCAGGCGTGCACCGGCGGATTGACGTCCCCGAATGCCCATTCATACGCGGGGATCTGACCGTTCGGATGCATGTACCACTCGCGCAGCATCAGGATGAGCTGGCGTTTGGCAAAATCGGGATCGACCAATGCGAGCGGAATGCAATGAAAGGCGAGATCCCAGGCGGCGAACCAGGGGTACTCCCACTTGTCGGGCATCGAGAGGATGTCCTGGTTATGCAAGTGGCGCCAATGGGTATTGCGTCCCTTGATGCGCGCGCCGGGCGGGCGCGGCATGGCCGGGTCGCCATCGAGCCACGAATCGACGTGATAGTGATACCACTGCTTGCTCCAGAGCAAGCCCGCGAACGCCTGGCGCTGGACACGCAGTTCGTCAACGTTGAGATGCGACGATTGCGTCGCAATGTAGAACGCATCCGCCTCGGCGATGCGAGCGGCGAAGATCGCATCGAACGGTTCGAAAGGTTGCGACAAGCGAAGCGGCTCACGATCGGTGAGGCGCAACTTAAGCACGACGGACGCGCCGCTTGCCACCCGCAGGCGATAGTGCGCAGCCGCTTTGGTACCACTTTGCTCCGGGTTCACACGCTCGTGCCTGCCATCGATCACCGCAGCGTGGAAGGCGTCCTTGGTGTACGCCGAAGCACTTTGCGCGTTGAAGACGCGCTCGTAATTCGTTTCGTTCTCGGTAAAAAGCAGGCGGGGCGCGGTCGTGCCGGATGCCGGCGCGCAGTACAGCCAGCGCTCGCCAAGCGCCTCCTGGTGCGCGACGATCGTTGCGCCGTCGATCGCATGCATCACGGGTTTCTTCGAACGATCCCAGCTCCATGTATTGCGAAACCAAAGCGTGGGCAGCATATCGATGTCGGCGGCATCCGGGCCGCGATTCTCGATCGTAAGGCGGATCAGGATGTCGTCCGGCGCATCCTTCGCGTACTCGACGGTAACGTCGAAATAGCGCTGCGCATTGAAGATGCCGGTATCGATCAGCTCGTATTCGGGTTCCTTCTTCGAGCGCCGCCGGTTCTCGTCGACAAGCTGGTCGTACGGAAACGCGGCCTGCGGATACTTGTACAGCATCTTCATGTACGAATGCGTCGGCGTGCTGTCCAGATAGAAGTAGCACTCCTTCACGTCCTCGCCGTGATTGCCCTGCGGTCCGGTTACACCGAACAGCCGCTCCTTGAGAATCGGATCGTTGCCATTCCAGAGCGCGATCGCGAAGCAAAGAATCTGGTCCCGGTCGCAGATGCCGGCGATGCCGTCTTCATTCCAGCGATAGGCGCGGCTGCGCGCGTGTTCATGCGGAAAGTAATCCCAGGCGGTGCCGTGATCGCTGTAGTCCTCGCGGACCGTGCCCCAGGCCCGCTCGCTGACGTAGGGGCCCCAGCGCTTCCAGTCGAGCGCATGGCCGCGATGCGATTCGAGCCGCTCATGCTCGGCCGTGGGAGGCACCATCGCCTCGCCGTGAACCGGCGTCGTTTCTACGGGCTGATTGGCCATCGTGGGGCACCTTCGGGTGGGGACCCGATTTAATCACGTGGGACGCGGCTTCCCTCAATGCATCGTTGGCAACGCCCTGAGAGACACCAGGATTTCGCCGTCCTTGCACCCATCCATCGCGTTTGCGATATTTGAGCGAGCAAGGGTGCGATCACCGTGGCAAACTGATCCATCATGCCGAAAGACTCGAAAGATTCGTAAGGGAATCGCAATGACCAACATCCCCAATCGACCCATCAGCGGGCGATCCGCCTGGACCGCTTCGCAGCGGGCGGCGGACACATCGTGGATCCACGCGCTCGATCGGATCGAGATCGACGAGCTTGAACGCGCGGCGCATGCGGTACGCGCCGCGGGCGCGATAGCCCAGGCGTTCGAACGTGATCAGTTCGCGCTGCCAACACTTGGTCCGCGCCTTGCACGGATCGTCGATGATCTGGAGAACGGCAGCGGCTGCGCGCTCCTCCGCGGACTCGACATGACCCGCTACGATCTCGATACCGCCAAGACAATCTATTGGGGACTCGCCGTTCACCTCGGTATCCCGATCTCGCAGAACGCACGCGGGGAGCGCATCGCGCATGTCACCGACACCGGCCGCGACTATCAATCGAAGAACGTACGCGGCTATACGACACGCGCACGACTGCGGCCCCACTGCGACGCCTGCGATGTCGTGGGCCTGCTCTGCTGGCGCACGGCGATGGCGGGCGGCGAGAGCCTGATCGCGAGCTCCACCGCGATCTTCAACGAGATCCTGCGTACGCGGCCCGAATACCTGCCGGCGTTGTTTCGCGGCTTTCATTACGACCTGCGTGGCGAAGGCGCGACCGACGATCCGGATGAAGTGACCTTCCACCGCGTGCCGGTGTTCAGTTGGTTCGAAGGCCGGTTGAGCTGCCGCTTCAATCAGAAGTCGATCGAAGAGGGCATGGCGAAAGCCGGGATGCCACTCACGCCGAATGAAAAGGCCGCGCTCGATTACGTTGGTGAGCTCACGCTATCGGATCCTCTCTGCCACCACCTAACGTTTGAGGAAGGCGACATCCAACTGTTGAACAATCACACTGTCCTGCACTCGCGCACATCGTTCGAGGATTGGCCCGAGCCGGATCGCAAACGCAACCTCCTGCGCCTTTGGGTAAATCTGCGCGACGGCCGGCCGCTTGCACCTGCGTTCGCGGAACGACTGAATACTGGAGCGCGGGGTGGAGTAAGAGTGCGAACGAAGGTTGAACGGTCAGGCGCGTCGCAGCACGGGAGTGATTAGCGCCGGCGGTGCTTGCGGTCGAACGCTCAGCGCTTGATTCTCCACTGCCAATCCCATCTCCAAACAAAAACTGCCGCACTCCCGCGCGATTGCCCGCGCTCGCACCTGTTGCCCTGACTACCATGTGCCGAAACAACGCGCACCGTCGTGGGGTGCGACGGTGAGATCACGATTTTCCTCACGTTCCCGAAGCGGGCAACAAATATGACAGCACCTCGGCGTGCAGCCGCGCTACTCGCATGGTCGGCCTGCGCGATGAACGCCATTTGCGCGGCGCAACCGGTCGACCGCAAGTTCGATCCGGCACTCTATCGCGCGGTCACGATCGCGGAAGCGACCCGCGCCCCCATCGGCGCACCGATTGCTTCCAGTCCGATGGTGGGGCTTCGCGAGGACCAGGTCCGTGCGAAGGCGCAGTTTACGGGCGGCTCCCGTGAACGGACGTCCGAAGACGCGCGCCTGCTTGATGCGTGGATGCTCGCGAAGCGCTTCGCCAAGGCTGACGAAAAAACGCGCTGGCTCGAGGCCGAAGTCACCGATGGTAAGCAGCGGGTGTGGCTACCCGTCTTCCCACTTGCGTTGATGGCGGTCCTGCAGGCCCGCGCCGGCGACGAATTCGAACTCTACATCCATCGCTTCGACGCGCCGCATGCCGGCGTGGACCTCGCGGGATCCGTATCGTTGGTGATGGGCTTGATCCCCACAAAGGCAGGCAGCACCGCGGCGCTGGGCCAGCCCATATTTCATGACGGCGGGCTGCTGTTCAAATATCGGGGCGCGCAGCTTGGCATCGGCGTGAATGCCGGCGGACAATCGTCGGTCACCTCAGGCGCTAATCCTGAACAGGCCGCAGGCTTCGTCCTCGATTTCGCCAACTCTGATGGCAGCAAGGCCCGATTGGAAGTCGCGGGCCTGCAGGGGCCCGGATCCTACGTGCCTAAAATTTTTACGATCGCCCTGCCGCCCGGCGGTTCGCTTGGCGATGTACACGTCGTCGATGTGCGGGGTTGCCGCGCGCCAGTGCGCCGCGCCAACAATTTTGAGATCGAAGGCGTCATCGAGTGCCCGGCCGGTGAGCGCAGTCCGTCCGACGCACGGTTTTCGGTGCGTGCGCGTTAGGCGCGGCAATGCACGCGATCATTCGGGCCGCAGCAGTCGGACTCGCCCTCGCGATCGGCCTCACCGCGAACGCTGCGCGCGAGAGGACCATTCCCCGCGCCACGATCGCGGAGGTCCTCGCCGGCCGGAGCGGCAATGGCGAGCCCTACCAGGTGACCGTCTCGCTCACTGGCGCCCAACGCGCCGTTGACGACGCAAAGCGCGTCGCGCTCACCAGGGCATTCGCCAAGGATCCGCGTGGCGCGGATCTCGCGCTGTTGCTCGACATGGAACTTGAGGTTACCGACGGGAAGACCCGCTATTGGGTCCCGGTCAATGTCACCGGTGAAGCGCTGCGCCGGGGCAAGGAGGGTGATCGTGTGATTCTGGTGGTGGAGCGCCTCAACGCCGCCGAAGGCGGCCCGCTGTTGGTCGCTTCACGCGCGGAGTGGTGGGGCAATTCGACACCATTGACTGCCGATCCGGCCGACGCCACGCGCACGTCCGATGTCATGCGGCTTCGATACGCGCGCGGGATCGTGGAACAGCTACGTTGGTGCGCGGAGCACCGGCGCATGATGCAACCCGACCGGGGATTCCCGGCCTCCTTGAGGGCACCGACCCGCGCGGCACGCTGCATCGCTCCGGAAATTCTCGATCGACCGGTCTTCGGCTACCACGTCTCCTACATTGCGGGGCCGCCCGGCGAATCAGCTGGCGCGCGACTCTACTTTGCCTGTGCGCGTCCACTCGATCACGGACCAAGCAGCGCGGTGATCAGCGCTGATGAGGAAGGCCTTGTGCCGCCCTTGGGCATCGGCACCACGGGTCGCCAAGCCGATTGCATTGCGCCTTGGATCGTTATGGGCGGACCGTTGGTGCTGCGTGCAATCAAGCATTGCCTGGTCATTTACGGAACGCGTTCGGGAGACGCCTTTCCGCCGGATCTCTCCGCGCTCGGTCGAGGCGATTCGCCCTGCCAAGGGCGACTGTTCAAGCTCGACACGCCTACGCAAATCTCGGTCGACGCGGAGAAAGTGTTCTATGAGGCAAAGCGGAACAACGATCGGCGCATCAGCGGATTTCGCCTCCGTACGGAAGAACAGTTGGCATCAGGCCGGCATCTATACCTCGACGAGCAAGGCGGTGTACGCCTCGCGTGGGCGCGACCCGCGGGATCCGAGGACCTCAAGATCGAGGAGGATATCGCGCAGCAAAGTCGCGATGCCGAGCGGGCAACGCAGGAGTTGCCCACCGACCGTCAACGCTGCCAATCAGGTGCGGCAAGCGCGTGCACAGAGGCGGGGTTTAAAGCGTGGATCGCGTGGCGCTCAGTCGATGCGATACCACTGTGGGAACAAGCTTGCGCGCTGGGCGACAAGGAAGGTTGTCTGCTTGCCAAAAGCCGTCCCTATGGCATCGCCTTGTTCAATACCATCCTCGCGCACCGACGCGCCTGTTTTCGTGGCGAGACGAAAGCGTGCGGAGGACTCGTGGATCTTGTTGCGGAATCGAAGGCGCCTAAGTCGTAAGGAGTAAGAACCGCGCATCGCGGCAGGAACCCGCCACGCAGCTTGCCGAAGGGCCCGCACGCTGATCAATGCTCACGCTTCGCTCCGGCGCATGTGGTTGGTCGTCACGTCGAGCACAACGCGATTGTTTTTCCCTTTGATCTGCGTGTGAATGACGGAGGTCAATCGACCATGGTGAACGATGCGCGAGCGCGCCCGCAATGTGGCGCCTTCACCGGGACTGATATACGAGGCGGTAATCGCGCAGAGCGCCCAATTGCTTGGCAATGCCGCCTTTGCGGTCGCGGCGGCGAATCCCATCAGGATGCCGCCCTGCGCATGTCCGACACGATTACCGTTATGCGGTCCGTTCTTCATCGCGCCGGTTGCGCCCTGCTCGGTGCGATGCGTGGTGTATCCCCAGAAGTGATCGAGAAACCCGTCCCCACTTGCAAGCGCCGCATCGGCGCGGCGCGTGATCCCACGCTCATCGCGGGTAAGTGCATCGTGGGCGATCAGGGCAACCGGCGGATCATCGCGACGCCGATGCGGAACCGGATGCAGGACGATGTCCTTGGGTGGGATGAGCACCATGAACGTGCCGGTCGCGGTGCATACGATCCCGTCTGAATTCGACAGCGTGGCGCGCGACACGCCGAGACGCCCGGCGCCTTGCTGGAAGAATCCATCGGATTGGGCGTGCGCGGTCAGGCGTCCGGTCCACGGTGCGCCGGAAAATTGCAGGCTCAGACTCACGGTGCCCAATCGCGTCGTGCGTTCGAGCATCGCCCGGATGGTGCCCGCCAACGCGATGTCCGCGAGCAACGCCAGCGCACCGAAATTCATCTGGCCGTCAGCATCGAGGCAGTGCGGATCGGGTTCGAGCGATAGAAGAGAGTCCTCACTTGATACGCGCTCGAACGACACCCCAAGCAGGTTGCCGGGAAAGTGCAGACCCGGGATGCGATTGAGCGCGATGCCGCGCAAGACGGCTTCGCGAATGGATTCTTCTCTGGTCATGGCTTCAAAATCGTTACTCAGAATGATCAGGCTCTCTTGAATGGCGCCTGGTATATCCATACGGGCCGGTCGTCGAGACCATATGCCACGGCATGCGCTCTAAATTCTTTCGCCTCGAACTCCAGGCTCACCAGCCAGGCACCAGGCGCCAACTCGGCGGTCGCCTTGTTGACCGCGCGAGGCATGCTCTCTGGGCGTTGGAACAGATACACCATGTTGTACGCACGCCAGTCGGCCTTCCAGATGTCGCCTTGCCGCACACGTGCCCACGGACAGCGCAGCGCGCATGCGGCGCGCAACGGCCAGCTCCACTCCAGCCCGTGAAGATCGGCATCGGGATAGGCCTCGCGCAGCGCCTTCAGTCCATCGCCCAACCCGCATCCGGCGTCCAGGACGCGGGCGCCGGTCGGCAGCGGGGCGTGCTTTGACAGATCGCGCAACGCTTGCGATGGGGTGGGGAATAGCGGTGCGTCGCGCCAAGCGTTCAATGGATAGATCAAGAGGATCAATACCAGCGGCGGGATCCAGACCCACGGCGAAAACGCCACGCTGTTCATCAACGCGAACGACAACGGGAAGCCCGCGACGATCAGGATCCGCCGCCACAGCGTGCTCCCTATCACACTGAGCATTACACCCCAGAGCGTTGCGCTCAGCAGCGCCCATAACGACGGGATGCTCACCCAACGCAGCAAAGCGTAGCAACCCCATGCGGTAGCCCATATCAACAAGGCGGGGAGAGGCCAGAATCGGAGAATCATGACGGGCGCGAATCGGTGACCCAATGCTGGTTGTTGCCCCACATTAGGCGGACGATGCCCGCCTACGCACCCGTGTAGCGCTTTTCGAGATCTTTATACCGCGCGAAATCGACCATCGCCTGCCTTTCGGCGAATCCGATCACCTGGTCTTCGGCACCGGCGAGTGAGCCCTTCGCTTGCAGGTGCCGCAGGACATTGCGCATCGCGAGCATCGCGGCTTGCAGCGCGGCGTTCGCGTACAGAATGCCGCCATAACCCATCTTCGCGAGCTGCTCGCGCGGCAACATCGGTGTCTTGCCGCCGAATACGATATTGCAGATATGCCGGCCCGGCACCGCGCGTGGAATCGCAGCGAGTTCTTCGATCGACTGTGGTGCTTCCACGAACAATAGATCGGCACCTGCCTCCGCATAGGCGGCCGCACGTTCGAGCGCACGGTCGAGCCCTTCCATCGCACGCGCATCGGTGCGGGCGAGAATGAGGATGTTGCCGCGCCGCGCGTCGACCGCCGCCTTGATTTTCTGCACCATCTCCGACTGCGGCACGACCGCCTTGCCATCGAAGTGTCCGCAGCGCTTCGGAAACACCTGGTCTTCGAGTTGCAGCGCGTTCGCGCCGGCACGCTCCAACATCCGCACGGTGCGAAACAGATTGAGCGCGTTGCCGAATCCGGTATCGATGTCGGCGATGATCGGAATCTCGACGGCTTCGCGGATCGCGACCACGTGATCGCAAAGCTCATTGACGGTCGTCAACCCCATGTCGGGAACGCCGAGATACGTGTTCGCGAGTCCTGCGCCAGTGACAAGTAGTGCCTCGAATCCCGCCTCCTCGATGATCCGTGCGGCCAACGCATTTGCCGCGCCCGGAATCAGCAGGCCCGCGCCCGGCGCGAGTTTTTCCCGCAATTGTTCGTTCAATGCGTGGTCCATGCATGCTCCATGTAGCCGTCGGGAAGGCTGCCGATCGGAGCCTCGTTCCGTAGTCTATCTTCGAGTGGTGTGATCGGCTGCCGGCGCGGACCGCGAAGAGATCCGCATCAATGTACGCGACTTGAGGGCCGGCGGAAAATGAAGTGCAGTCGTTCACGCTTCCAATGCGTCCACACACATGTGATCGCGCGTGATCGAGCGCGCCGACACGCGGATCGATCGCCGCCTCAAGGTTACGGGTGTGATCGCCGATAGTGTCTGACAACAATAACGTTCACCTACCGGGTTCCATCGCAACGCTTGCACCGGCGCAGGCCTCGCGCAATTCGGATTCCCCTCTGGTCGATTCTTAAATGGAAAGAGGAGGCGCCTCCGGCGATTGCATGCCTTGCATGCGGTCCGACCCGGAGGTGAAAAAGTACGCATGGCCCACGACATCGATACCCCCGCGCAGCCGCGCACTGTCACGAACCCCGCCAAATCCCCGCTTTCGCTAGGCGCGATTCGCCAGCGACTCGATCGGATGGTCGCTGCGCACGCGAGCGCGGCTGGCTGGACCGGCGAGGACGTACAGGACATCGCACGACGCGGATCCATTCTTTTCTTCAGTGCGCTCTCGAAGGGAGATTCGCCTGCCGAAGCGCTCGAGCACGCGGCGGGCAATGCGGAGAACGAGTACGCAATCGAGTTCGTCGAATCGGCACCTGATCGGGGCGAATCCATGGACGAAGCCTATGGACTGCTGCTCGCGCGACGGTTCGATGCGAAGAATCCCTTGCATCTGCGCGTGCTCGAAACCGCTCGCATCGCATTTCGCGCGGAAATTGCCAAAGGCGAATCCGTTTCGCGAGCATTCGATGTCGGACGGGCCGCAGCTCTTTCGGCGACCGTATGCTGATGATGCCGGCGATGCCTCCTCGAACGCAGTGCCCGATTTCAGTTGAAGCCGGGCACGGCATTCTGTAGCCTATCGACCGCGGATGACCCCACGCTTTAACATCGGCGTAGGCGGTCACTGCGCCGATTCGACCTTCAAGGGGGACATCACAATGAGCAAGCCATTCGCGATCGATGCGATCACTCATGCAACCGCATCACCCGATCAGGACCGGCGCAGAATCATCCAGACGATCGGTATCGGTGGTGCCGCGGCGCTCGCGGCCCCAGGCCTCCTGCTCCGCCCGGCGCACGCGCAAGGCCGCACGGTAAAGATCGGATTCGTGAGTCCGCAAACCGGCCCGATCGCCGCATTCGGCGAGGCCGACAAGTTCGTCCTCGAAGGCGTTCGCAAAGCAATCGGCAAGGGCATCAAGATCGCGGGGGCCGATCATGCGATCCAGATCATCAGTCGCGACAGTCAGTCCAATCCGAATCGCGCGGCTGAAGTCGCGGCGCAACTGATCAAGAACGATCGCGTCGACATCATTCTTGCTTCGTCGACCTCGGACACGGTCAACCCGGTCGCCGATCAGGCCGAGCTGAACGGCGTTCCATGCGTCACGGCGGACGATCCCTGGCAGGCGTATTTCTTCGGCCGCAAGGGCGATCCCAAAAAAGGCTTCGACTGGACCTACCATTTCTTCTGGGGCTTCGACACGATCGCCGATGTGTTCGTGAACATGTGGGACGCCCTGCCGACCAACAAAGTGGTCGGGACGCTTTTCTCCAACGATCCGGACGGCATCGCCGGCAACCAGGCATTGCCGCCGCACTTCGCAAGCAAGGGCTACAAGGTCGTCAATGCCGGCCTCTATACCGGCAATACCGATGACTTCTCCACGCAGATCAGCGTGCTCAAGAAAGAGAACGCCGAGATCGTCATGGGTATCTTCACCCCGCCCGCATTCGCGACGTTCTGGACGCAGTGCGGGCAACAAGGCTACCGGCCGAAGATCGTGACACCGGCGAAGGCGGTGCTCTTCCCCTCGGCGGTCGAGTCGCTCGGCGCGCGTGGCAACGGCATGACGACCGAAGTATGGTGGTCGCCGCATCATCCGTTCAAGTCCGGCCTCACCGGTCAAACCGCGCAGCAATACTGTGACGAGTACACCAAGGCGACCAAGAAGCAATGGACCCAGCCGCTTGGCTTCAAACATGCCGTGCTCGAAGTCGCGATCGATGTGCTGAAGCGCGCGAAAAAACTGGCGCCCGCCGATATCCGCGATGCAATCGTCGAGACGAACTACAACTCGCTGGTGGGCCCGATCCAGTGGAAGACGGGTCCGGTCAAGAACGTATGTCTCACACCGCTCGTGGGCGGGCAGTGGAAACCCGGTAAGCAATTCAAGTACGACCTGCACATCATCGACAACCAGTCCGCCAAGTCGATTCCGGTTGAAAGCAAGATCGTGACGTTAGGCTAAGCGGCGCCCGACCGACCCCGCGGGGAGGTGGCTTGGCTTTGCTGCTCGAGCTCGACCAAGTCACGAAAGCGTACGGTGCGCTCACGGTCGCACGGAACCTCTCGCTCGCAGTTGCCGAGGGGGAAGCGCTTGCGGTGATTGGCCCGAACGGCGCCGGCAAGTCGACGATGTTCAATCTGATTACCGGCGATGTTGCGCCTGATAAAGGGCGCGTGCGGTTTGCCGGCGTGGACATCACGGCCAAGCCGCCGCACGCACGCAGCCGACTTGGCATTGGGCGTTCGTATCAGATCCCGCAGCCGTTCGCGGACATGACCGTCTTCGAGAATCTGCTGGTCGGTGCGATCTACGGCGGAAGCCGCGCCGAGCGCGACAGCTACGAGCACTGCGCTGAAGTGCTGGAGCTCACCGGGCTCCTCGACCGTGCCAATGACCCGGCGCGTACGCTTACCTTGTTGCAGCGCAAGCGGCTTGAGCTCGCGCGCGCGCTCGCGATGCGGCCACGCTTGTTGTTGCTCGATGAGATCGGCGGCGGCCTCACCGAGCATGAGTGCCTGGCGCTTGTTGAAACCATCCGGGCGATCCATGCACGGGGAACGACGATCGTCTGGATCGAGCACATCGTTCACGCGCTTCTATCGGTCGCGAGCCGCCTGGTGGTCATGAATTTCGGCGAGCTGATCACACAGGGCGAGCCGCGTGCGGTCATGGCCGATTCGCGTGTGCAGGAAATCTATATGGGCATTCCGGCCGCGTGATTCCACCGCAGAGTGAACGGCAGGGTCCACCACGGCGCCTTCTCGCGACCCATGGCTTGTGCGCTTCATACGGCGACTTCCAGGCGTTGTTTGATATTGACTTCGAAGTTGGGGCGGGCGAAATAGTCGCGATCATCGGTGCCAACGGTGCCGGCAAGAGCACGTTTCTTCGGGCCATCGTAGGCGCGTTGCCTTCCGCTCCCGACATGGTCGTCTATGACGATGCACCGATCGGACATCTCGCCGCGCATGATGTGGTGCGACTCGGTATCGCGATGGTGCCTGAGGGCCGCAAACTCTTTCCCAGTTTGTCGGTCGAGGAAAACCTGCGGATTGGCGGCGACTATGCACGCTCGGGCACCTGGAGCCTGGAACGCGTGTATGCCCTTTTTCCACGCCTCGCGGAACGGCGGAACGCAGCATCGACCTCGCTATCGGGCGGCGAGCAGCAGATGGCCGCGATCGGTCGCGCGCTCATGTCCAACCCGCGCCTTTTGCTCTGCGATGAGCTGAGCCTCGGGCTCGCACCGGTGGTGATCCGCGAGATCTACACGTGCCTTGCAAGCATTGCCGCGGGAGGCACGACCCTGATCATCGTCGAGCAGGACATCAACCGCGCGCTCGAAGCATCGGATCGCTTCTACTGCTTTCAGAAGGGACGCGTGTCGCTTTCGGGTGATGCGCGCAATGTCGATCGACAGGCCATCGCGGGCGCATACTTCGGACTATGACCTGGGCCTCGATTCTCATTCAAGGGACACTGCTTGGCGGCCTCTACGCGCTCTTCGCGATCGGGTTGTCGCTTGCCTTCGGCATCATGCGCCTTGTCAATATCGCGCATGGCGATCTGATCACCTTGGCCGCGTTCGCGGCGCTGGTGGTCGTGCAAACCACCGACGTTCATCCGCTCGCATCGCTTCTGGTCGTGGTGCCGGTCATGTTCGCTCTTGGCTACCTCTTGCAGCGTGGATTGCTCAATCGCACCCTCGGCAGCTCGATTCTCCCGCCGCTGCTCGTCACGTTCGGCCTGTCGGTGATCATTCAAAACGTGTTGCTTGAGATCTTCGGTGCCGACACACGCCGGCTGAATGTCGGTCCGATTGAAACGGCAAGCATCACACTGCCCGGCGACATCGCGGTGGGCGTGATGCCGATTCTCGTATTCGTTATCGCGCTCATATCGCTTGGCGCATTGCAGTTTCTTCTCTATCGCACCGCGCTCGGCCGGGCGTTTCGCGCAACATCGGATGACGCCGGAACGGCCGAGCTGATGGGCATCGACAATCGTCATCTCTACGCGCTCGCCATGGGGATCGCCCTCGCATTCACCGCGCTCGCCGCGGTGTTGTTCGGCATTCGCACCACCTTCGATCCGGCGTCCGGACCGATCCGGCTGATCTTTGCGTTCGAGGCGGTGATCATCGGCGGCCTCGGAAGCCTGTGGGGCACCCTGATCGGCGGGATCGTGCTCGGCATCGCGCAATCGGTTGGTGCGTCGATCTCGATGACGTGGCAGATCCTGGCCGGGCATATCGCGTTCATCATCGTCCTGGTGGTGCGCCCGAACGGGCTGTTCCCGCGGATCAAGGATTGATGGCGCGGCCCTTGAATTCACGCTTCACGGTTGAGCGCTCGACCCATGCGAGCCGCGTCTTCGCAATGATCGCCACGATCGGCGTCGCCGCACTTGCCGCGCTGCCCTGGTGGGGCGATCCGGGGATGATGCAACTCGTCGCCGAGATGGCCTACTTTCTCGCGCTGGCGCAACTATGGAACCTGCTCGCCGGTTACGCGGGGTTGGTCTCGGTCGGCCAACAAGCGTTCGTCGGATTGGGTGGCTACACGCTGTTCGCGATCACCGATTGGTATGGCGTGCATCCCCTCGCTGCGATTGTCGTGGCGGGCTTGATGGCCGGGCTCATCTCGATTCCGGTCGCGTTCACCGTGTTTCGGTTGCGTGGCGCGTACTTCGCGGTGGGCACGTGGGTCGTGGCGGAGATCTTCCAATTGTTCATCGCGCAGGCGCCAAGACTAGGTGGCGGGTCCGGATACAGTCTCACCCCCGCGATCGTGCAATCCATCGCGGCGGATCGCGATACGCGCGACATCATCGTATATTGGATCGCACTGGCTTTGGTGGTCGCGGTGATCGGTGCGATCTACATGCTGTTGCGCTCGCGGCACGGACTTGCACTCACCGCCATTCGCGACTCCGAACTCGCGTCGGGCAGCCTTGGCGTCGATACCTATCGCACCAAGCTTCTGGTCTATGTGATTACCGCCATTTGTACCGGCGTACTCGGCGCGTTCATCTTTCTGCAGAAGCTGCGCATATCGCCGGAAGCAGGCTTCAGCATCAACGACTGGACCGTCGTCGTCATCTTTATGGTCGTGATCGGCGGCATTGGCACGCTTGAGGGACCGATTATCGGCATGCTCGTGTACTTCGTTTTGCGCGAGCTGCTCGCCGACTATGGAAGCTGGTATTTGATCCTGCTTGGCGTGGTCGCGGTGGTCATCATGCTGAAGGCGCGTGAAGGCCTGTGGGGATTGATCGCGCGCCGTTTCAATGTCCAACTGTTTCCCGTTCGGCGCCACCTTGTTCGCAGGGTCACGAAATGATCGACGGGCATACGCCGTGATAGCCTCGATGCATTCACAGAGCTCGACCGGCCAAATCAACGGAGCGCCCCGTCATGTCCAGCCCCAAACCACACCTTGAGAAGGCTGCGGCGTTAGTCTCCAAGATTGCGAAACGCGCCGCGGATACCGAAACCCAGCGCAAGGTCCCTGCTGAAACGATTGCCGAGCTGCGCGCGGCGGGGCTCACGCGCATGGGTCAGCCGGCGCGCCTCGGCGGGTCCGACGTTCCGGTCGACGAACTCGCGGAGATCGTCGCGCTGCTCGCGCGCGGCTGTGCATCGACCGCATGGGTATGCGGCATCTACAACGATCACGCAATCATGGTAGCGAAGTTCGATCCACGCGCTGCAGACGATGTCTGGGGCAAGAATCGCGATGCACTGATTTCCGCCGGCTACCATCCTTCGGGCACGGTCGAGAAAGTCGATGGCGGCTATCGCCTCGCCGGCACCTGGGGATTCGCCAGTGGCTGCGACTATGCCGATTGGGTACTGCTCGGCAGTTTTCTGCCGATCGGTGAGGGTCCGCCCACCGCGAGCCTGTGCCTGGTGCTGCGCAATGAAATCACCATCGAAGACAATTGGCAGGTGATGGGCCTTGCCGGCACCGGCAGCAAAAATCTTGTCGCAAAGGGCGTGTTTGTTCCCGCCTACCGGACCCTGCCGTTGTCGGTGATCAACAATGGCGTGGTCGGCGTGCGTCCGGACCTATCCCTGATGCAGCAGTTGCCCCAGGTATCAACGTTACCCTTCATTTTCGCGGCGACCGGTCTCGGTATTGCCGAGAGCCTCCTCGAGGCGATGATCGAGCAGGTGGCCAAGCGCACTTCACGCGGCGTTCAGCTTGCCGAGATTCAATCGTTGCAACTGAGCATCGCCGAATCCGCAGCCGAAATCGAATGCGCGAGGATGCTGATGCAGCGCGATCTCGCCGAGGCGGTGGCGACGGTCAAGTCCGGTCGAACGCTCGATATCAAAATGCGCGCGCGCAATCGGCGGGATCAGGCCTACATGGGCCGACTATGCCGGCGTGCGGTGGATCGCCTCTTCGCAGTGGCTGGGTCACAGGGCAATTTCGACAACCATCTCGCGCAACGGAATTTCCGGGACATGTGCGCCGTCAGCACCCATGTTGCAGTTACGTGGGAAATCAGTGGCGCCACCTACGGGCGTGTCGCGTTTGGTCTGGACCCTGCGACATTCCTCATTTGATCGCTTCACCAGGAGACCCTTCATGTCGACATCTGCAAAGGCACGCGCCGCGGCCGAGGACGACCGCCGGTCCGGCAATCCGGTCTGGAACAGCAACAAGTTTAAGCTCGGCGTGTTCGGTGCGAATGTGAGCAACGGCTGCGCCATGACAACGGCCGAGGGTGCATTGGAGACGAGCTGGCCGAATACGAAGGCGATCTGCACCGCGGCCGATCGCGCCGGGTTCGAAGCGCTCGTTCCGGTCGCACGCTGGAAGGGATTCGGCGGGGAGACCAACTTCAATGGCACCTGCTACGAGACCTACACGTGGGCAGCCGGTCTCTCGGCGGTCACCGATCAGATCGGTGTGTTCTCCACATCGCACGTCCCGACGGTGCATCCGATCATGGCCGCCAAGCAGGCCACGACCATCGATCACATTTCGAACGGTCGCTTCGCGCTCAACATCGTGTGCGGCTGGTTCCAGCCGGAGCTCGAGATGTTCGGCGCGCCGATCATGGAGCACGACGAGCGCTATGTGTATGCAAGCGAGTGGCTCGATGTGTTGAAGATGCTCTGGTCGGCCGAAGAGGAGTTCGACTTCGAAGGCAAGTACTTCAAGATCCAGAAGGGTTTTCATCAGCCAAAACCGATTCAGCGCCCATTCCCAGCGATCATGAACGCAGGGGGTTCGCCGGTCGGACAGCGTTTCGCCGCGAGGGTTGCTGACATGGCGTTCGTCGCGCTGGAGAAGCATGACGCGGAAACGGTGAAGAGACGCGTAAGCGGCCTTCGCGATCTTGCACATGGCGAATTCAAACGCGACATCCAGGTGTGGAACAGCAGCTATGTGGTCTGCCGGCCGACCGAGAAGGAAGCGAAGCAATATCTCGAATACTACGTGCGAGAGAAAGGCGACTGGGTGGCCGTCGAGAACCTTGTGCGGATCTTTGGGATGCAGTCTCTTGCGCTACCGCCCGAAGTGTTGGAGGAATTCAAGTTCCATTTCATCGCCGGATGGAGCGGCTTCCCGTTGGTGGGCACGCCCGAGCAGATCGTCGACAAGATTCGGATGATGTCCGCGGCCGGGCTCGACGGGACCGCGCTGTCGTTCGTCAACTATCAGGAAGAACTGCCGCAGTTCATTCGCGAAGTGGTGCCCCTACTCGAACAGGCGGGGTTGCGAAAACCTGTCCGTAAACAATGAATGAACCACCAAGGCACCAAGACACCAAGGGGTTCGAGGATCGTTAAGTACGTTGCGTCCGCGACCTCAAGCTCTGAGGCAGCATCGTCCTAGGGCAACCACGACGGCTCAACGACTCGACGGGACACGACGAGGAACTGATCCTAAACTTGGTGTCTTGGTGCCTTGGTGGTTCCACGCTTTGATTCATTTGTAAAGGAGCCCAACAATGTCTGCCGACTCAAACGCCGTCTACTGGCCACGCGGCGCAAAGACGATCGAAGCGAAGCCGCTCGCGCAACGGGTCACAACGCTCGATGGGAAAACCGTCGCGTTTCTCTGGGATTACCTGTTTCGCGGTGACGAGATCTTCCCAATCGTGCAGCGGGAATTGTCGGCGCGCTATGCGGGTATGCACTTCATCAGCCATGATGAATTCGGCTCGACGCATGGTGAAGACGAGCATCAGATTCTCGCGTCGCTCCCGGAACGGTTGAAATCGCTCGGCGTCGATGCAGTCGTCTCCGGGATGGGCTGTTGAGGCAGTTGCACACCCGCCGTGCTGCGGGTAAGTGCTGTCGCTGAACAGGCTGGATTCCCCACCGCCTCGCTGGTGTGCGAGGGCTTTGTCGGTCAGGCGAAGAACACCTCGGTCGGGCTTGGATCCCCGGACCTCCCGATCGCAATGCTGCCGGGCCATCCGGATGTGCAAAGCGATGAGGATCTCGCAGCCAACGTGGTACGGGTCACCGTGGATCAGGTGATCCGCTGCCTGACCGAACAACGCGCCGAGCGTTCGATCTCCGCCGAACCTGATCCGCAGGAGGTGGTGTTCGAGGGCACGTTCGAGGAGGTCAATCGCTATTACATTGAGAATTGGTGGAGCGATGGCCTGCCGATCATCCCACCCACCCGCGCGCGGATCGATGCATTCCTTACGTTCACGGAACGCGAACCGCATGCGGTGATCGGCACCCTGATGCCGGACAATCGCGCCGCCACGCCTTGGAATATCGCGATCAACGGCGTCATGGCCGGATGCCGGCCGGAGTACATGCCGATCCTGGTCGCGCTGGTCGAAGCGATGGCCGATCCGCAATACGGCGTGGAGCACAGTGGCAATACGCCAGGTGCCGAGACGCAGATCATTCTCAATGGTCCGTTGATCAAAGAGCTCGGCTTCAACTACGAGCAAGGCGCCTTGCGGGATGGCTTTCAACCGAACGCGACGATCGGACGGTTCTGGCGGCTCATGCTGCGCAATGTCGCAGGATTCCTCCCGCATCAAAACGACAAGGGGACGTTCGGTGGCACGTGGCGCGTCGTGCTTGCCGAGAACGAAGATGTGTTGTCCGAGATCGGCTGGACCACGGTCGCGGCCGATGCAGGAATCTCGAAGGGCGAGAGCGCGGTCACCATCGCGCGCTATACCGGCAGCAATGTCATCGTGTCCGTCGTCGGGAAAAACGCGGACGAATGCTTGCCCTACCTCGCGGATTCGCTGATCGGGTACACCGGCTGGGAATTGGCTTTCACTGTGGGCATCGCGAACGCCACCTATCGACCGCTCCTCGTGCTCTCTCCGATCATCGCCAAAACGCTGGCCAACTCGGGCCTCACAAAGCAGGACGTGCAGGATCGCCTCTTCGATATGGCACGCATCCCCGCGCGAAAATTCGAGCAATACATCAGCGGTTGGACGAGCCTCGCGCCGATCCGGCGTTCACTGTTCGATCTGGTCGCCCTTGGCAAAGCCCCGAAAGTATTCGGCGCTTCACGAGATCCCGAGCGCCTGGTGCCACTCGTTGCGAAGCCCGACCACCTCACGATCGCAGTGAGTGGCGATCCGCTTCGCACGAACTGCTGCTTCATGCCGCAAAACGGCATGCTCGGTTTCCAGACGACCCGGCGTGTAACACTGCCGTTCGACTGGGGCGCGAAATTGAAGCGAGCCCATGACCGTTAACGTAAGTCCGGTCATCGTAGGCACGACGCACGCGAGCAACGCGTGAGCGATACGCGTTGGGTCCTGTTACCCGTTGGACAACAGGCGAACGGACGGTGGATCGACGATGTACTGCGCGATCGCGTCGCGGAAGGCGCCCTTGCCGGACGGCGGACCTTCGCGACCGACGTTCCGCGCGGGCGGGTCGAAGTATTTCGCGGGCACGCGTTGGACGAAGCGATCAACGCGCGCTTCTATTCACGCGGCTGGACCGACGGCTTGCCGATCGTTGTCCCAACCATCGGACGCGTGGAAGAAACGATACGATTCTCGCCCGAGCCCGCGCAGCACGCCATCGCCGAAATCGATCCGATGGCCGGCGTCGCCACCATCGAGAAGATCGCGATCAATGCGGTCATGGCGGGCTGCCGGCCCGCGTATTTCCCGGTGGTGCTGGCGGCGACACGTGCGCTCATCGACCCGACATTCAATCTGCGCGGTGTACAGACCACCGACGAGAACGTCACCCCGCTTGTCATCGTGAGCGGGCCGATCGCAGCGGAACTCGAGATCAATAGTGGGCTGGGCGTGCTCGGTCCCGGCTGGCAGGCCAACGCGTCGATCGGTCGCGCGATTCGCCTCATCATGCAGAACCTGGGCGGTGGGTGGCCCGGAATCGTCTCGCTCGCAGGGGTCGGACAACCCGGTCGCTACACGATGTGTGTCGCGGAAAATCATGCGGCGAGCCCCTGGCCCGCCTTGCATAGCGAAGCGGGTCTGGCCGCTCGCGACAGCGCAGTGACGTTGATGCGCGCCGAAGCTTGCGTTAACGTGACGGGCGGGCTCGATGATCTGGCGAATGTAATGGGATCGGCGCTATCGGCGTTCAGCCTGCTGCACGGGGGACGTGTCGCAGTGCTGATCGCCCCGCACACCGCACGACAGCTCGCGGCGCGCGGACTCGACAAGGTCGCGGTGGCTCGCTACTTGTTCGAGCATGCCCGCGTCCGCACCGAGGATTGGGAGCGCCTTTGGATTCGTAATGAAATTGCGGCGTCCTACGGCATCCCGGCATGGGTGGAAGAAGCGATCCCCACCGGGCGAATTCCGGTCGTCGAACGGGCCGAGGACATCGTCATCTTCGTCGCCGGTGGCGAAGCCTCCATCGCACAGCAGGTGTATTTCCCGACCTGGGGATTCCCGTCGTGCCGCATTACGCAGCGGATCGAGTTGCCCGCGCATTGGCGAACCGGCGGATGACGCGATGGATTGCGCAGCGACTTGACGCCGTCTGCGTGCTTGAGTCATAGCCTGATCCAAGCGCACTACACCCGCGCCGTGCGCCGCATCGCGAACGATCCAAGGAAGATGAGCGCGGCCGGAATCAATCCGAAGAGCAACACCATTCCGAATTCGAGGTCGTTGGTGCCCGAAGCCGCAATCATGAAGCCGGCAAGATGAACAATGGCGCCGATTCGAAGCGCATGCTCCCGCTTGAGTGTTTGAATCGCCGGATGGATCGGTGCGCGCAGAAGGATCAACGCGTTCAAGAGAAAGAGCGCAACCCCGCCAAGCGTGGTCCCGGGAATCGAGTCGATGAACAGACTGCCGATGCCCATGAGCAACAATGTCGCGCCGCTGAAGAACGCGTAGAGCATCGATAGCGTGACGTAGATCCCGCTTCCCGCCTCTTTCGGCGGCCATTGCACACCCAATGCGCCCATGACCTCCGATAGCAGGTCGCGCAAGTCGGCCTCCAGCCGCGAGGAACGCACATCGAGCGCGTTGAGGGTCGCGAGCTGGCGCAGATTCGCAGGCAGGTCGGATTCATTTGGCATTGCGGCGCCATCGAGCAATACCGGAATCACCTTCGCGCCTCGCTCGAGCGCCTCGGCAATCTCGGTGCGCACCCAATCGGACGGATTATCCAATCGCGAGTTGCCGGCGGCCGAGTCACCGGCCCAGCGCTTGCCGATCAATGCGATGACGACTTTGCTCTGGGCAATCGCGCGCTTGATCCGTTTTGCGAAATCGTCGCCGGCGCCGATCGAGGCCACATCCTTGAAGACACGATCCGTCCCGAGATGTTCGGCAAGGCGGTCATAGATCGCATGCGAGAACCCGGCCGCGTCGTCGCGGCGATAACTGATAAAGACATTGGCCATGAGATTTCTCCAGGTGGTTTCTTAAACGTTCGTAACAACCGCCCTTTTGGACGCAACCGACCGATCGACCGGTGCGTAAAGAAGTTGCCATGCCCGTTGACGACCGGGTCGACACGGCGCAATCTAATTCGAGCGATCACAAGAAGGATCCACCATGACCGAGTCATACGATGCCATCGTCATCGGCACTGGCCAAGCCGGTCCCGCGCTCGCCGTGCGCTGCGGAAAAGAGGGCCTGCGGACCGCGATCATCGAACGCCATCGATTCGGCGGAACCTGCGTCAACAACGGCTGCATCCCGACCAAAACCCTGATTGCCAGTGCGCGCGCCGCGCAGGTGGCACGGCGGGGCAGCGATTACGGTGTCGTGATCGACGCCCCGGTCCGTGTCGACATGCAAATAGTGAAAGCCCGCAAAGACGCAATCGTGCAAGGCTCGCGCGACGGGGTCGCGCAATGGCTGCG
>JBJXGX010000357.1:0-10860 GCA_046160305.1 Burkholderiales bacterium | reverse complement strand
AGGCCGGCCGAGGGCGCGACGGTCAATCCGAAGCGCGCGGTGTACCTGGTGCCGGCGGCCACGCAGTTCGAGACCGAAGGTTCCTGCACCGCCTCGAACCGCTCGATCCAATGGCGCGAGGCGGTGATCGAGCCGCTCTTCGAGGCGCGGTCCGACCACGCGATCATGTATCACTTCGCGCAGAAGCTCGGCTTCGCCGACCAGTTCCTCGGCAAGCGCAACGGCAAGCAGACCATCAGCCTAATCAAGCGTCCGGCGGGCTACGAGGAACCGAAGCCCGAAGACGTGCTGGCCAACGAGATCAACCAGGGCACCTGGACGATCGGCTACACCGGCCAGCACCCCGACCGCCTGAAGGCGCACATGCGGAACATGCATGTCTTCGACGTGAAGACACTGCGCGCCGCCGGCGGCAAGGACAAGATCACCGGCTACGATCTCACCGGCGACTACTTCGGATTGCCATGGCCCTGCTACGGCAACGCGGCGTTGAAACATCCGGGTTCGCCCAATCTGTACGACACCTCGAAGCATGTGATGGACGGTGGCGGCAACTTCCGTGCCAACTTCGGCGTCGAGCGGGAGGGCGTGTCGCTATTGGCCGAAGACGGTTCGCATTCCAAGGGGGCCGACATCACCACCGGCTATCCGGAGATCGACCACATCCTCTTGAAGAAACTCGGCTGGTGGGATGAGCTCACCGAAGCGGAGCGCAAGGAAGCGGAAGGCAAGAACTGGAAGACCGATCTGTCCGGAGGACTGATCCGGGTCACGATGAAGAATCACGGCTGCCATCCGTTCGGGAACGCGAAGGCGCGGGCAGTGGTGTGGAACTTCCCGGATCCGGTGCCGATCCATCGCGAGCCGTTGTATGGCAATCGCGGCGACCTGATGGCGAAGTACCCGACCCATGCCGATCGCATGGCGTTCTGGCGGATGCCCACGCTGTTCGCCACGATCCAGAAGAAAAACATCGAAGAAAAGATTCACGAGAAGTTTCCGATCGTTCTCACCAGCGGCCGATTGGTCGAATACGAGGGCGGCGGCGAGGAGACGCGTTCGAACCCGTGGCTCGCCGAGCTGCAGCAGGAGAACTTCGTGGAAATCAATCCGAAGGCGGCGGCCGATCGCGATATTCGGAACGGCGCGATGGTCTGGGTGAAAACGCCCACCGGGGCGCGCATCAAGGTGAAGGCGATGGTCACCGAGCGGGTCGGCGCGGATCACGCGTTCATTCCGTTCCATTTCTCCGGCTGGTGGCAAGGCAAGGACATGCTGCCCTACTACCCGGATGGCGCGGCACCGATCGTGCGGGGCGAGGCGGTGAACACTGCAACGACGTACGGCTACGACTCGGTCACGATGATGCAGGAAACCAAGACCACCATCTGCCAGATCGAACGGGCCTGAGGAGACCAACATGGCAAGAATGAAATTCCTCTGCGACGCCGAACGCTGCATCGAGTGCAACGGCTGTGTCACGGCTTGCAAGAGCGAGAACGAAGTACCGTGGGGCGTGAATCGCCGCCGTGTGGTGACGATCAACGACGGCGTGCCGGGCGAAAAATCCATCTCGGTGGCGTGCATGCACTGTTCGGACGCGCCGTGCATGGCGGTATGCCCGGTCGATTGCTTCTATCGCACCGCCGAGGGCGTTGTCCTGCATGACAAGGATCTTTGCATCGGCTGCGGGTACTGCTTCTATGCCTGTCCGTTCGGCGCGCCGCAGTTTCCGCAGGCAGGTGCGTTCGGCTTGCGCGGCAAGATGGACAAGTGCACGTTCTGTGCGGGCGGCCCCGAGAAAGACAACTCGAAAGAAGAGTTCTCGAAGTACGGCTCGAACCGATTGGCCCAAGGCAAATTGCCGGCGTGCGCGGAAATGTGTTCGACCAAGGCGCTGCTTGGCGGCGACGGCGATGTAATCGCGGACATCTATCGACATCGCGTTCTGAAGCGTGGCAAGGGGTCCGAGGTGTGGGGCTGGGGCACGGCATATGGCAAGCCTGACCAGGCACCGGCGCCGAAACCGGCAACAAAATCGTGATGACACGCCGATTCTTGATGGTGGCGATCGTGGCCGCATTCGCGGCGAACCTTGCGGGTTGCGGCGAGCCCGACAAGGAGCCGCTCGCCTACAAGAAAGGTCAGTATCAGGGCAAGCCCGATACGCGTCCCTGGGATAACGCACCCAACGCGTGGAGCAATTCGACCTGGGAAAAGGGCAACCAGGCCTCGTGGGAAAACGCGATCAAGACACGCAGTCTTTCCCAAAACGAGTACACGCGCGCGGAGTGATCGTTATGTCGCGTTTGATCCGGTTTGCTCTCGCACCACTTGTTGCGTTGCTCATCGCGGCTGGAGCGTGGGCGCAACAGCCGCAATCGGCTCCGCCTCCTGCGGGCTCAACCTCCCTTGATCAGGCGGTGCGCCAGCAGTCGCAGCCGGGCAACAATGCGCCGGTGTGGCGCGATGTGCGCTCCGAGAAGGAGCACTACACGACGGACCGTGGCCCGGAAGCGGGTGTCCTCGTCCAATCCGGCGGTGAAACGTGGCGTGCTTGGCGCAACCATTATGTCGTTCGTTACGGCGGATGGGCGTTGTCCGCGATGGTGATCGTGATCGCACTGTTCTATTGGCGCAAGGGCACGATCCAGCTCCATGGCGCGCCGACCGGCCGCAAGATCCAGCGCTTCAAGAACCACGAACGCGTGCTGCACTGGAGCACGGCAATCAGCTTTGTCGTCCTCGCGCTATCGGGACTCATTATGCTGTTCGGCAAATACATCCTGTTGCCGATCATTGGTCCAACATTGTTTTCGTTGCTCACCCAGCTCGGCAAGAATCTGCACAACTTCATCGGCCCGGTGTTTATTGTTTGCGCGGTGATGCTGTTCATTACCTTCGTCAAGAACAACATTCCGCGGCCCGAAGACTGGGTCTGGGTACGCAAGTTCGGCGGATTGTTTTCCGGTGAGCATGTTTCGGCGCATCGATTCAACGCGGGCGAGAAGGCCTGGTTTTGGCTCGGCCTCACCGCCTTGGGAATCGTGGTCGGCGCGAGCGGGCTGGTGCTCGATTTTCCGAACTTCATGCAGACGCGCGCGACGATGCAGTTCTATCATCTCGTCCATGTCATTGGTGCCCTGGTTTTCATGATCGCTTTCCTTGGGCACCTGTACATGGGCACGATCGGTGTGGCGGGTGCGTATCAGGCCATGCGTACCGGCTATGTCGATGAGCAGTGGATGAAAGAGCATCACGACCTCTTGTACAGCGACATCAAGTCGGGCAAGGTGCAGGCCGAACCGGCTCCAGGCAGCGCATCCCCGGCCGCGCCGCAAGTCCAGCACTGAGGAGACATCGCATGAGTGGCATCCGGATTCTTGGGGGCATCGCGCTCGTTGCGCTTGCGGCGACCGTGGGCGCGAAGTTGCCGACCGCACCATTGACCGACGAGCAGAAGTCCAAGGCGGAGCAGGCCAAGGCGAAGGCGGCACATGCCGGTCAGGTCGAGTCCTTCCAACTGTGTTCATCGATGGACAAAGTCGCGGCGCGCTACGCGGCTTCGATGAAATCGAAGGGCAAGGAATTCAAACCGACCGAGACGAAACCGTGTGCCGATCCTGGTCCGTTCCAATCTGCGGCCAAGTAGATTTCCTGAGATTCAACAGAGGCGCCTCAACATGAAGCATATGAAGTTGCTGGTTGTAGGATTGGCGGTTCTCGGCGGCGCTGGTTGCGCTGGGATGGGGGGTGGTGGTCAGACCGCGGTTGCCAATCTCGAGGCCACGAAAGGCAATGCAACGGCCGGCAGAGTAACGTTCTCGCAAGTGGGCGGTCGTGTGATCGTGACGGCCGAGATCAATAATCTCAAACCGAATGCCGAGCACGGCTTTCATGTGCATGACAAGGGTGATTGCTCGTCGGGCGATGGTATGAGCGCGGCCGGCCATTTCAATCCGCTTAGCAAACCGCACGGTAATCACACGAGTGGCGAACGCCACGCGGGCGATATGCCGAATATCAAGGCCGATGCCAACGGGCGCGCAAGCTACCGTGCCGAGCTCGATGTCATTACGGTCTCCGACGGTCCGACCTCCATTGTCGGTCGCGGCCTCATCGTGCACCGTGATCCGGACGACTACACCTCACAGCCGGTCGGCAATGCCGGCCCTCGCTTGGCATGCGCTGTGATTCAGCGCGGCTAGTTGGCTCCGGAGCACCACGATTGAGGGAATTGATCGGGGCGCCGAAGTCTTACTGCGCTACCGCGCTTTATTCCTGGCCGTAGTGGCCGCGATCGGAAGCTGGGCGAAATGGGCCGCTCGTGCCCAGCTCCTGAAGCGCGAAGCCATCGCGCTTTATATTGCCGCCCGCGATCCGCGCACGCCGATTGCCGCCAAGCTGCTGGTGTTGGCGATCGTTGCCTACGCGGTAAGCCCGATCGATCTGATCCCCGATTTCATTCCCGTGCTGGGGTATCTCGACGAACTCATTCTGCTGCCGATCGCAATTTCGTTCGCGATCAAGATGATCCCGGACGCGGTGATGGTCGAGGCCCGGGCCAAGGCAACGAATGTCAGCATGCACGGAAAGCGCATCGGGTTCTTTGCGGCTGCGTTGATCTTGATCGTGTGGATCGTCGTGTTGTGGATGTTCGGTACCTGGGTCCATGGGCTGTTCGCCGGTCCGTAAGGTCTACGGTATCCGCAGGGTCGCGCTGACCGGATTGTGGTCCGACGAGTCGACTTCGATGACACGCGCGTTGATCACGTCGAGCCCACGCACGAAAACGTAATCGACCTGATTTCCCAGGAATCGCTTGCGTGTATCGCGGGCCAACGGAACCTCTTTCAATCCGAGCCGGCCGGCCAGGATTTCCAGGACAGCCTTTCGCCCGGCAGTCCATGTATTGAGATCACCCGCGAACACAATCGGCCCCTGGTGGCCGGCAAGCTCCGCGACGACGTCCGCGAGCTGCGCCTCGTAAGCGCCGTGCGCGAGCGCGAAGTTGATCGAATGGATATTGGCAACCGCCAATGTGTCGTCACGTCCGTGCAAGCGATACCGGGAAACGATCGCCGATTTAGGTAATCGCAATAGGGGCTCGCGTTGTCGGAGAACACAGGCCGACGCCGGCGGCACCACCGAGGCGGTCATCACGCCGGTATCGCGACCTGCGAGACCGAACGCACTTGCGAGCATCCACTGGTGACCGGACGCCTCAAGGAGGTCGGTGATCGCGGGTTCGATATGCACTTCCTGCAGCAGAACGAGCGCGTGGCTCGCGACGAACAGCGAGAGATCGCTGTCCCAGCCCGCGTCGGCGTTCTTGTGGATGTTCCAGGTGATGAGCGAGATCGCATCAGGGTCGAGAGCGAGGTCCGCTGCAATCGGCGCGTGCGGCAGCGATCCGCCGCATGGGGCGAGGACCTCGATCGGTCCGCGCGCACGATCGAGGACGATCGCGCGTTCGTCCACATGGAGGTTGACGCAGCCGGCGCACGCAAGGGCCAACAGGACAAAGACACGTTGGAGCGCCACCGCCCTGTGTTGGAGCCGATTCAAGGAACGAAAAATCATTGGTTGTCGAGAATACGCGGGATCGCCACGGCCAGTGATCATTCAACCGCGCATGCGATGCAACCGGTCTTGGGTATAACCCGGAAGCTTTGGTACACTTATGGGTTGGTCGCGTTCTTAGCGCACGGGGTTCGATGCGCGCTTGCGACTGCGGTCCACGCGACAGCATTGAAAATGGTGGTTGGAACACCATCATGCGCGTGGCGTTGTGTGAATCAAGGCGTCCGTAGCTCAGTTGGATAGAGCACCGGCCTACGAAGCCGGGGGTCGGGGGTTCGAGTCCCTCCGGGCGCGCCAAAGTATTGAACACATCGGAGCACGTCGAAAAAACTGGGATGAATTTGCGGCCTCGCGCCGCGGCTTCCGCGCCGTCTTCACCCGCTTGCAACGCCACGTCCGCACCGTCGTCCGGAGCCCGACCATGCCTGAAGGACCCCTGCTCGCCCTTGCCGCGATGGTTCTCTTCGGGCTTGGCGATCTCGTCTACAAGCGGGTCGCGCAGGCCGGGATTCCGGCGCATCGCTTCATGATGGCCCAGACGTGGTTCTTCGGGGCATGCACGGCGGCCTATGGCGTCATGACGGATTCCCTGCGCTTCGACCTTGCCGTGCTCTGGGCGCCGGTCGCCGGTGTGTTCGCGTTCGGTGGCTTCTATCTCTTCGCGCTCAGTCTTTCGACTGGCTCGGTGAGCGTGAACGCACCGATTTTCCGCTTGAGCTTCGTCGTGACGGCGACGCTCGCCGTATTGATCCTGGGCGAGTCGGTCACGGCGTTCAAAGTTCTTGGCATCGCCCTCGCGCTCGCGGCGGTCTGGATGCTCGTCGGCGGCGCAAGTGCTGCGGCGTTCCGCGCCGCCAAGCGCGATTCGCTCACCTACGTGCTCGTTGCAACCGCCGCTGTCGGTGTCGCGAATCTGATGTACAAGATCGCGATGAGCCAAGGCGCAGCGCCCGCGACACTGCTTTTCGTGCAGGCCCTCTGCGTTGCGGCGTTATCGATGGGCGTTACGATGAAACGCGACGGCTCGATCCGCCCGGATGCGCGAACTCTGCGCTTCTCCGCAACGTCGGGGTTGCTGATCGGCTCGGCATTCATTTTTCTGCTGATGAGTCTGCAACGGGGCGCGGCGAGCGTCATGGTGCCGATCGCCCAGATGGGCTTTGTCGTGACGGCACTTGCAGGCTTCGTATTCTTGCGCGAGCCGTTCACCCTGCGAACAGGGGTCGGCCTGTTGCTTGCCCTTGCGGCACTTGCGAGCCTCGCGATGAGCGGATAATCCGTCCCAGTTGGCAATCATGGCTTCGATATCCTGATCAAGCGCTTCGCGGAGCTCGAGTCGTTCATCGCCGCCGAGGCGCAGAAACGGCCGCCGGTGGTGAAGGCCGCGGGCCTAACGCCGGAATAGGGGTGCCCCACGCCCGCAGGCCTGATCTCGGTTCTGCTGAATAGCCAGTGCTATTCGATGCCGCCACCTATTCCGGCTTGATCCCGGCGTCCGCGACCTTGCGGCCCCACACCTCGAGTTGGCGCTTCACCAGTGCGGCGAAGATCGCGGCATCGGAGGGCGTCGGCTCCGCGCCGGCGGCGGTGATCTTGTCGCGCAGCGACGGCTTGGCCATCACTTGCTGCAGGGTCGCGGACAGTTTGTCCACGACATCTTTCGGAAGATTCGCGGGACCGAAGAGCCCCGTCCACGCTGCGAGGTCAAAATCGCGCAGGCCCAAGGTCTCCTCGATGGTGGGCAGATTCGGCGCGAGCGCGGAACGTTTCGCGGTGGTGACCGCAAGGGCATGCAGGCGGCCGGAATTCAGGTGCGGCCGCGCCGAGGCGAGATCGACCACCAGGAAGTGCACTTGACCACCGATCACGTCGCGCAGTGCATCGGGGCTGCTCTTGTACGGAATGCCGATCGCTTCGAGTTTCTCGAGCCGGTTCAGGGCTTCGGCGGGAATCTGCACGGCCGGCGTGCCATAGGCGAAGTTGATCTTCCCTTTGTGAGCACGCACGTAAGCGACGAATTCCTGCGGCGTTCGCGCGGGCACATCGGCATTCACCGCCAGGATGAACGGGAACGACGCCAGACCGCCGATCGGCGTGAAGTCGGTGATCGGGTCGTAGGCGAGGTTCTTGACAATATGCGGATTGACCGAATGCGATGAGTTGGACGTGAGGAACAGCGTGTAGCCGTCAGCGGGTGATTTCGCCACCGCGCTCGCTGCGATCTGCGCTCCTGCGCCAGGACGGTTATCCACGACGAACGGCTGGTTCAGGGCAATCCGCATTTCGTCCGCGACCATGCGTGCCAGGATGTCGGTCCCGCTGCCCGGGCCGAAGCCGATGATGATCCGCACCGGCTTGTTGGGATAGGTGTCTTGGGCATGCGGTGCGCTCGCAGCGAATGCCATGCCACATGCCAACAGCAGCAAGGCGCGAGCCATCCTCGTGCAATATCTGTTCAGGTTCAAATCGACCTCCGTCTTGATGAATGGGAATGCCCCGCGACAACAACGATCATCGATCTCATTTCGGCGCTCTCCCGCGATACACCGGCGGCCGCTTTTCCATGAAGGCGCGTGGTCCTTCCTTGGCGTCATCCATCGCCGCGTTCTCCTTGGTGCATTCGGTTTCAATCGCGAACGCTTCCGCCAGCGGGCGGCCGCTCGAGCGCACCATCGCCTCCTTGGTTTTCTCCAGCGCGACCGGCGCGCCAAGCCGCACCCGCCTCGCAAGATCGAGTGCCGTTGCCATCACTTCGTGCGGCGGCACGACGCGATTGACCAGCCCCATGGCCAGCGCCTGCTGCGCCGTTACCGCCTCGCCAAGCAGCAGGAGTTCCATCGCGTGGGCCCACGGCACCTGTCGCCCGAGGCGCGCGAGCGAACCGCCGCTCGCGATCAGGCCGCGTCGCACTTCAGTGACGCCGATGGTGGCTTCGCTCGACATCACGCGCAGATCCGTACTCACGACGAGCTCGGCACCGCCGGCGAGTGCATGCCCATTGATGGCGGCAATCACCGGCTTGAAGAAACTCGCGTTACGAAGCAGGGCCGCACCGAGTTGCTTTCGATCGGCGGCGAAGCGTTCTTCCCATTCGCCTTGCGGCACCCGGGTTCGCATCATCAGTGGAATAAGGCTGCCCAGGTCGCCACCCGCCGAGAAGGCCTTGTCGCCCGCGCCGGTCACGACGATGACGCGCGTGGCGTGATCGCGTGCGATCTCATCCCAGAACGCAGCCAATCGCACGACCATTTCGGGCGACATCGCGTTGCGTTTTTCCGGACGGTTGAGGGTGACGATGGCGATGCCATCGTGCTGCTCCACGAGCAGATGGGTCATGCGACGACTCTCCTTGGTTTGGGCTGCCGCAGCCAGTGTGCCACGCGCAGGCGAAGCGCCCCGGGCCCTGACGTTTGGGTACCGGGTTACGCCTGTTTGCAGTATTGTAGTCAGGGGGCGCCGACCAAACCTGAAGGGTCCCCATCCACATGAAGGAGATGACAATGCAGCGGAGCTGGAAGTCCTTGATCGGTGCAGTGGCAGTGCTTGCAGCCACCGGGTGCGCACAATTTAATGCACCTTCCACGCCGCCTGGGATGGCTGCGAACGACGTGCGGTCCCGTCTTGGCGCACCGACCGATATGCGTACGGTGGGCGGTGTGAAGGTCTGGGACTATGCAACTGGTCCGCAGGGTTTCACCACATGGCGGATGACGTTCGACAACGCTGATCGGGTCGCGAAGGTCGAGCAGATCCTGACCGCGCAGCGTATCCACGGCCTGAAGCCCAATCAGGATTCGCGCGACGATGTGGTGAACCTGCTCGGTCGACCGGCCGAGACGTCCCGGTTTGGTGGCACCGGCACCGAAGTCCTGACATATCGATTCATCGACGTCCAGGACCGCATGCTGGGCGATGTGTTCATCGATGCAGGGACCGGTAAGGTCAAAGCTACGGCCATTTATCGCGATCCCGCATACAGCACCTCGCACTCGACCTGACTCGAACCGCGCACGGCGATCGAGGGGATCGCCATCGCGCGGATCTCGCAGGTGCGCGGTTGAGCGCATGCTGAACGCCGACGGTGTTCGACCAGGAACCGCGCTTGCGTCCTACTCCGCTTTGATCCCCGCCTCCCGAATCACGTTTCCCCATTTCACGAGATCGGTACGGATCAGCTCGGCGAACTCCTCCGGTGTTGTGCCGTGCGCGGCGATCCCCATCGTTGCATAGCGATCGCGCACTTCCTTCTCGCCTAACGCGGCCACGATCTCGCGTTGCAGCCGATCGATGATCGAGCGCGGCGCACCCGCTGGCGCGACGATGCCGGTCCAGCCCAGGCCGACGAATCCGGGCGGCCCGCTTTCGGCGAAGGTGGGTACATTGGGTAACGCGGGATCGCGGTTTGGGCTGCCGACCCCGATCGCTTTGACGCTGCCTTGGCGGACTTGCTGAATCGCGCTCACGACGCCCGTACCGACGAGCGGAATCTGCCCGCCCACGACATCGATGATCGCCGGTCCGCCGCCTTTATAGGGCACGTGTACCAGTTGCATTCCGGTTCGCGCGCTCAGCAATGCCACCAGCATATGACCGTTCGAGCCGATGCCCGCCGTGCCGTACGGAATCGTGCCGGGCTTTTGCTTGTCCAGCGCGACCAGCTCGGCGAGATTGTTAGGCGCGAAAGTCGGATGCGCAACCAGGATCAGGTTAATGTCACCCAGCTTCGAGATCGGCGTGAAATCGCGAATCGGATCGAACGGGATCTTCGCGAACAGATGCGGATTGACCACGAGCGTGCTGTCGACTCCGAGCAGAAGCGTGTAGCCATCGGGCGCCGCCCGCGCAACGGATTGCGAGCCGATGTTGCCTTGTGCGCCACCACGATTCTCGACAACGATTTGTTGTCCGAGTCGCGCACCCAGCCGTTCGGCAATGACGCGCGCGGAGCCGTCGGTGATGCCACCGGGCGGGAACGGCACGATGAGACGGATCGGTTTGTTCGGATAGTCCTGCTGACCGAATGACGGCGCAGCAACGACACTTGAAATCGCCATCGCGACGGATGCAAGTCGGCGGGTCAGCATCAGCAATCCTCCTTGACGGCAGCAAGGGTCGGGCGACCTTGCAAGGCCCCGCTTATTAGCGCGCGTTGATAGGCGCGCCAAATCTGCCCAATGAGCGATCAATGCCAAGTGGACGATAGCCCGGATATTACGACAGGGCACGCGTTGTCGGGTGCGAGTGCCGCCTGGCTGGAGCGGAGCGGGCCGATGGCCA
>JBJXGX010000356.1:0-25649 GCA_046160305.1 Burkholderiales bacterium | reverse complement strand
ATCAATCCGGGTGAAGGCGTGAAATCGCGCGCCGAGATCGACGCCTACATGCGCCGCACCGCCTGGACCGTCCACCATCCGCTTGGCACATGCAAGATGGGCGTGGACTCGGACGAGATGGCAGTCGTCGACAACGAGCTGCGCGTGCGCGGCATCGATGGGTTGCGCGTGATCGATGCGTCGGTGCTCCCCGATATGCCGGGGGGCAACATCAATGCGCCGATCATCATGATCGCCGAACGCGCCGCCGATCTCATCCGCGGCAGAAAGCCGCTGGCGCCGGCGACACATTGACTTAGAACGACGCACCCGTTCGAGTCGCGCTTGTCATCGGCCTGGATTGAACCGGCCCGTTGTGGCCACGCGATCGGGGCACCCGCCACACTTCGCGCCGAAACGACCGGTCTAATTCGGTTCGAGTGGAATCGGCTCGATCGAAATCATTTCCGCGACACCGGGCACGTAGATGCCGCCGCGGCGCCCGGCGCCGTAGCGTTCGTAATGCCAGTGCGACAGCGGTCGTCCCGCGGGCGTGACCAGCCACAGGCGCAGCAGATGGCGCATCCGCGCGCGGTCTTCGTGGTCCTCGTACGCGGTGCGCGAGTGCAGCACCGTGTGGTTGTTGATCAGTTGGAGATCGCCCCGTTCCATGAACATGCTCAGGTGGAATTGCGGATCGTTGGCGATGTCGTCCACCAATTTCATCGCCTCCTTCTGCGCCGCGGTGAGCGCGGGCAACTCGGGGTACTGCGCGGTCGTCTTCATGTGGCCGCCGGCATAGTAGCCGGTGAGCTTTGCGCCGGTGATCGAAAACACAGGCATTGCATAGTACGGCTTCGCGCCGGCGGGAAGTTCGCCGCGCCGGTCCACCCACACGGGTTGAAACAGCACCCGCAGCAGATCGGGACGGCGCCGGTGGATCTCGTTGTGAATCGCAAGAGAGCTCACGATCTTGCTCTCGCCGCCGATTTTCGCGGGGTTCAGGCAGAGGAGGCCGATCACGTCGGCGAAGTCGGAGTGATACGACAGCCGCTCGTTGCTCATGTAGCTGCGATGGATCGGGTGCAGGAAGATCTTGCGCTCGGCGCTTTCGTCAAGCGGATTGGCGACCGACGATCGCGCACCCAGGTCGATCACGTGGCCTATCATCTCGCCGCGCGCGTTCTGGCACACCGGATAGCCGATGTGTACGCCGATGCCCCAGTAGACGATCATCGCCTCGGTCGGTGAATAGCGCTCGACCGGCACGCCGCGAACGAGCACGAAACCCCGCCCCTCGAGCACTTCGCGGCGGATCTCGGTCAGGCGCTGTCCGAGCGTGGGCAAGGGAAACTCCGCCCGGCTGATCTGCATAACCGACAGCGCGCGAGATTGCACGTGCGCCAGCGCGGCGTCGAGATCCGCAACCTCCGACGCGCTCAGCCGGTACTGCCATACGCTCGATTGCTGAAGGTCGGCGGACTTCCAGCAGGCCGGGTCGCTCACAGGCAGCTCGGGGTTGGGAAATTCTTCCTTCGCCGTCATGTTCATCGCGACATCCATGTCTTCACTCTTTCCTGCGTTGCTTCTGGCCTACCCGGCGCCGTCCAAACCATTATTGCCGTGACGCGCTATTCCGCCTTCAGTCCGGCGTTCTGGATGACTCGGGTCCAGCGCGCAAGCTCGGCCGATATCAACTGGGTCACGCGTTGCGGCTCGCCACCTTCCGGCTCGACTTCCATGGAACTCAGCCGCGATAGCACCTCGGGCGTCTTCAGCGCGCGGTTCAGTTCCTGGTTCAGGCGCGCAACCACTTCAACGGGCGTCCCCTTGGGCGCCATCAGCGAACTCCAGGAACCGATGTCCGTGTAGCCGGCGATGCCGAGTTCTTCCAAGGTCGGCGTGCCGGGAAGCTGGCGCGAGCGGCTGCGCGAAGTCACCGCAAGCGCTTTGATCTGCCCCGCCTTGATGTATGGCAACGCGGTGGGCAGAGCATCGAACATCAGGTCCACCCGTTTTGCCACGAGGTCGGTGAGTGCCGGGCCGCTGCCCTTGTAGGGCACATGCGTCCATTTGACGCCGGCATTGCTCTGGAAATACTCGCCGACGAGGTGCAGGATGCTGCCGTTGCCGGCGGAGGCCATGGAGAAGCTGCCCGGATTGGCCTTCGACATCGACACCAACTCCGCCGGCGTCGATGCATTCAGGTCGCTCCGCGCGAGCACCACGATCTTGGTGTTGGTAAACAGGATCACCGGGTCAAGCTGCCCGATCGGATCGAAGCCGCGATCCTTGAACAGCGCCGGGCTGATGGTAAGCGGTCCGCCCGATCCGACCACCAGCGTGTAGCCGTCGGGCGCCGATTTCGCTGCCGCATCCAGCGCGATCAGTCCGCCCGCGCCGGGGCGGTTTTCCACCACGAACGATTGGCCGAGGCCGGTAGCGAGGGACTGCGCCATGACCCGGCCCAGAACGTCCACTGCGCCGCCCGCGGCGAAGGTCACGAGCACCTTCACCGGCTTGGTGGGATACGTCTGCGCCGATGCCGTGGCGGCAACCGACAGGGCAAGGGCGGCAAGACTGCGGTACGCCGGTAAGCGCATCGTGGTTCTCCTGTCAGGGACGACGGCCAGCGCATGCATAGTCCAATTTTTTTGGCGGCAGGGCAAGGACCAATCAATCCAAAGTCATTAACCACCCGGTGCGGACCCGCATGGCGGGTGGTATTGGGGTGCCGATTGGAAGCGGACCCCTGCCCGATTGGACTTCAGGTCAATCGCTGACCCACCAGACCCAGTACACCTACAACAGCACGGGCGATCTCACCCAGGTCACCGACGCGCTGGGGGACGCGACGCGCTATCGCTACGACAACGTCGGTCGGCGCGTGGCGATCTTCGATGCGTTCGGTCAGGAGACCCGCAGCGAATACAACGGCGTGGATGCGCTCACCAAGCGCACCGATGCGCGCGCCGGGGTGACGCAGAGCACCTAAGATGCGGCCGGCCGGCTGCAGCAGGTGATCAACGCGCGCAACGTCGTGACCGAAGCCTACGGCTACGATTCGGGCGACCGGCTGACCGCCCGCACCGACGCCAAGCTGCGCGCCACGAAAAAGAAATCGCACCTGGCCGATGTCCTTAATCGGTACAGGTGTCGGCAGGGGAAGAAATTCTCATTAAAGGGGCCGTGGTCGATTATTCGCAACGGAGCGAAGAGGGAAACCGGGGGCGAATTGAAGCTCTTCTTACGCGAGGGAATCAAAGGGGTCCGCGTCATTACATTAACTTCAAGACCTATTAAGAAACCTCGACCTTGGTAGTAGTCGAACGCGTCGTCGACTGATCACCGTGAGCACCGCCCAACCCGCGAGCATCGGATCCAACAAGTAATCGAAAAGATTGGTCGATGCGTACCAACCCGCGGACCATGCGATCACGCCGAGCGCGAGACTCACCGCGACCAATGTTCGGCCGGCGTATGCCGCGGCAAGTGCGATGGCGAGAACGACCCCAACGAGTGCGACGCTGTCGTAGCCAAGACGATAAGGGTCGAACAACGTGGCGCCCAGAGCGAATGGATAAAGAAAGAGCGCGCCGATGACGGCGATCAATGCGAGCAGCGTCAGGCTGGAAGGGATTGCGTCATGCCGGTTGTCAGACTGCGCCGACCCAACCCGCACTACCCACACCGAGGCGGCCAGAACGATGGTGGGCAGGCTTGGATCACCAGCGAGGGCTCGAACTTGCGCAATGAGGGGCAAGCCTGCGACCGGTGCCATCGATGCAATGAGCAATCCTGTGCCGACCGCGATGAATCGACTCCGTCGCGCTGCCGGTGGGCAGACGACAGCGGCGATCGCCGTTGCCAGTACGAATGTCAGGCCGGCAAGGCCGGTGGCATCATGCAAAGTAATCATCACCGCGGACTCATCGCGGTAGCGCGTCCGTACTCGCCAGCATCTGCTCCAACCGCGCGCGACTGAGCCAAACATGTTTGATCGCCGCGCGGTTCCAGGTGTACAGGATATGAATGTCGCCGCTGCGCGTTTCGATCAGATCCGGATAGGAGAATTCAAAGCCGCAGCGGGTGCGCCCCGTGCACATTTGCGCGCGGGCGTTGTCGCCCCGCATGCTTGGGTCGGCGCTAATCGCAGCGGCGGTGGCGCTCGCCTGTTCGGCGTACTTGGCCGGGTCGATGGCGAGCGCGGATGCGGCGCGCTGGTCTTCAAGTCGTTCCATGATCTTCCAGGTATGACCACTATCGATCGAAGCGACGAGCGACAACACATCGCGATCGGACTCACTGTCATTGAGTACGACCAGCAATCGGCCATCGCGCAACGTGATCCCGGCTAGCGCCGAATCCGGATTGGGTAGATTGATCGGCGCCGGAATGCTCCAGTGCGCGCCGCCGTCGGTGGTGCGGGTGGCCGATACCTTGTCCGGCAGATCGGCGCTGGCCGTTCGCATCAGCACGAGCGCGGCGGTCGGGCTCAGCGGCATCAACACCGGCTGTTGCATGTCGCGCCCGCGGCTCAAACGCTGCTTGTCGATGACCGCGCCATTGCGATCGATCCGCAAAATCTCGCTGAACTTGCCGAAGAACTGGTGATACACCGGCAGCAGCATCGTTCCATCCTTGGCTAACACCGGACTAGTGTGGACCAAGGTGGATATATTAAAAAAAGGCGAGGTAATCAATCGTCGCGGTAAAGACCATGTTTGGCCTTCGTCGTCGGACGCCATCGCATTCACCGAGCTTCCCGCCCAGCCGCCGATGGCGACCGAGACGTAGAAGAGCCAGAGCTTGTCGTCGGAATGCCGGGCAATGACCGGATTACCCAGCTTTCGCGTGCCGCGCAGGACCGCTTGCTCGGTCGCCGCACGCGTGACGAGCGTGCGTTCTTCGCCCCATTGGCCGCTGCTTGGGGTGAAGACTGACGATTGAATGGTGACATCCGGGTCTCCCTCCCGGTTTCCGGAGAACCAGACGGCGCGAATCGCGCCATCTTTGAGTTCAACCAGCGATGCCGCGTGGGTATGTGCGCGCGTCGCCGCCGGCGTGACGAAGCGCGCTTCCCGGCGTGCTTCGGTTGCGAGACCCATGCGCGCCGCTTCAAGCGGCGCGAACGTGGTGACGGCCGGATGGTTTGCCAGATGCATCGTTGCGGCGCCGGCGGCGGCAAACCATAGGACAAGAACGGCTGGTCGCGTGATCACGGTGACTCAATCAGGAATTCGCGCACCACCATGGCAGCAATGAAGCCTCGCGGACTGAGCGCGTCACGGTCGAACTTGACGTCGCGTGTGCGTAGATCGATTCGTTGCGCGAGAACTCGGCATCCTTGGCAGGGCAAGGCATCGAGTGGCAGTTGAATCGTGTAGAGCGGGAATTTCCGGCGGAGTTCGGTATCGGTAAGATTGGCGTCGGTCCGATAGCCACGGATGTCGGCTTCCGGAAGTAGAAATCGGTATCGCTCATATTTGGCGTTGAAGTCATACGGTACGCCGACTACACGGGTGCCGACTACGCGCAAGGCAATGTCATCATACTGGCCGAGTGGGCCATCGAGCGGGCGCGTCAGGGCGGTGAAGGCGATGAGCGTGATGAACGCGAGCCCGAGGCACCCTGCCCGCAGCGCGGCCGGCCGTACGAGCGCGATCACCGCGACCGCGAGCCCCGTCACGACGATCAACCAGAACACTACACCGTAGAGATCTTGCCCAAGCACCTTTTGCAGGGCCAAGCCAAGCACCGCGATCAGTACAAGAATGATGGCGGCGAGCGATACCGTGACAGTAAACCACCATTGTCCAATCCGCTCCCAGTTCAACGCGAGCAGCACAGCCAACGCCGGCATCGCGGCGAGCAAATAGCGGCTGGAGCGTTGGCTCGGCAGACAAAAGACCACGAAGAACGTGACGATCCAGATCCATAGCAGTGCCTCGCCTTCACTCATGTGGTGTCGCCTACGCCAGGCCGTCACCGCCAGACCGAACAAGGGCAGCGCGAGCAAGCCGGCATTTTGCGGGTAGCCAAGTGCGAGCGACCCTGCACTGGACGAGCCCCAAAAGAGCTTGGCAAAGTAGTTGCCGTCCTTTGAATCCAATTTACCGACATTCTCGCCCACCACGAATTCGCGCCAGATCGCAACCGGATCCGGATCGAGCGCGAACCACAACGCAAATACCGCGAGTGATAGCGCACCCAACAGCACGAGCTTGAGTACGTCATCGCGGATGAACGCGCCGAGACGGTACTCGCGCAGATGGAAATAGGACCACGCCAACCCAAGGCCAACCGGCATGAGGAGCGCATAGGATTTGTAGAGCAGGCCTATGCCGATACTGATGCCAAGCAGCACCGGCACCAGCACTCTTGACGCCGTGGCGCGCCGGCCGAAGTGCGCGATAACGAAGAACGACAAGAACAACCAAAACACTTCGGGGGGATTGGTGAGAAACGGGCGCCCGTAACGATAGGTCGCGAAGAAGCCGAGAAACGCGAGGGCCGCGATCGCGCCGGTTTGCCAGCGGCCCGACAGTCGCCGCGCCAGCAGAAACGCGGTCAGGGCGGTGAGCAAAGAGTAGACGACGCTTGGCCAGCGCAGATTCCACAGCGTCCACGCACCGCCATGGTCAGAGGATCGGATGCCTTGCCAGAACAGCAGTGGCGGCTTGGTGTTCCGCATTTGATCTAGTTCGGATACGAGCGGCAACCAGTGCCCCGATTGCGCGGTGAGACGCGTGATGTGCTGATAAACGTATTCATCGCCGTTCTTGGGAATGTGCGCGCTATCGAGGCCGTAGAAGTAGGTCGATACGGCGAGCACGAGCAGCACGATGTAAGCAAAACCTGCGCGCGAACGTAAGGTTGTCATCGACGGCGAGCGAACCACATCTTCAATCGACCGAAGGTCCACAAATCATTGGCGGCAAAGTTGAAGACCGAGGCGACCACGATTGCGACAAGGTTCGCGGCGATGTAATGCCAGCGCGTCGCGAGCGCATTGGTGATGGCAAATTGCAGCAGGATGCCCACCCAGGATGCCAGCGCATATTGTCCAAATTGCAGGACAAGCGGTGTGCTGACATGGATGCGCCGATCGCGCCACGTCCAAGCTCTATTCCAAGAGAAATTATTGAGCGTGGCAAAAAAAATCGCGAGCGCGAGCGAAATGTTTAGTCGCAGCCGCGCCGGCTCGATCCCGGCAAAGAGCAGTTCTTGCGCGCTGTACAGAACGGCGAGATTCACGACGGTGCCCGATGCGCCCACGGTCCCGAAGCGCACGAAGCGGATACGCAGAAGCCGATCGATAAGACTAGCGAAGGTCATGCGCTGCGCCGGCGGCGCCCGAATGATGCTCGCGTTCGTGACCACGTCCGCGTCCGAGCGCGAGGAACTCACGTGATTTCGCGAGCACAGCCTGCGGCGAAATCCGTTTCAAGCACTGATTGTCGCCGTCACAGGGCGAGGTCCGGTGGTTGTACGCGGTGAGGCAGGGCGAACAAGGGAGCGCTTCATGAAAGAAAAACGCGTCACGCGAGTTGGACCCGTAGAGGAGCGGTGTTTCCGGACCGAACATGACGATCGTTGGAATCGATGTCAGCGCCGCAAATTGGCCGGGCCCACCGTCATTCGTCACGAGCAGCGCGGCGTCAGCAAAAACCGCGAGCAAATGCCGCACCGTGCGGGTGTAGCCGGCCAGATTGACGCCGTGCGGGCGATTGAGTTGGGCGACCAGGCCCGCGGCGAGCTCTTGGTCGCTCGCCAAGCCGATGATGCCCACCGCATACCCTTCATCGAGTAAGTTCGCGGCGAGCGTGCGATACGAATCGAGCGGCCAGGCCCGGATCGGCAAGAAGCCGCCGGATGGATAGAGCAGCGCCAATCGCCGTCCGGCGATCGTCGGGTAGTCGCGCTCAAGGTTTTCCCATACGCGGCGTACTTCGCCCGGAGCGAACTGCAGCGGCGGGACTTCGATGCGTCCCGAAGTATCGATTGCTTTGCTTAGCGGCGATGCCTGCGAGTCGATCGCACCGGCCAGCGCCAGGAACTGCCGTGACAGATGCAGATACGGGTTGTACGGCACCGGCCGATTGATGAATGAGCCGCGATACAGTCCTTCCTGGGTATGCCGATGAAAACCGACGCGCAGGGTTGCCCCGGATAGATACGCGAGCAGGCTACTGACCCGCGCGAACAGTTCGCAGTCGATGACCACGTCGGCCGCGAGTGCCCGCGCGGCACGCATTGCGCCAAGCATCGATCGGATGAAGGGACCGAGTGACCGATCATCGATCGCGATCACGTTCTCGGGCGGCACGACACCGAGCAGGTCGAGCACCTCGCGGTTCTTGCCGAAGAGCATCACATGTAGTGACGCGCCGGGGTAACGAGCGCGTAAGGCGGCGAACATGGGTTGCGCCAGCACCAGACTGCCCATTTCCGAGAGCAGGATGACGAGAATGCGCTGCGGCACCATGGGCGCCGCGCGGGGAACGGTACGTCGAAGCGGCTGAACGAGCCAACGATCGACAACCGAGACAAGTGCGCAGAGTGGTATTCCGGCGTAGCGATCGATGAGTCGCTGGAGTGAGATATTCACATGGATACAATAGCTTAGCGCCAGCAGTCGAAGATCATACCACCTCGAACCGCGGCCAAAATCGGGGTTCTGACTTAACCTGTCAGTTCTCAAGCCTCCGTTCGCCCTGAGCCTGTCGAAGGGTAACGCAGGCTTGTTGAATGCGTGCGATGCGCCGCTCACGGAACCCCCGGCATTCACCCTTCGACAGGCTCAGGGCGAACGGATCGTGCCGACCTTGGCCGGCGCACGTTGACTTGGAACGGGTCACCCGTTCGCGTCGCGCTTGCCTCCCGGCCAGATTGAACCGGTCAGTTGCGGCCATGCAATCGGTGCGCCCGCCGCTTCGGCCGCCTCACGCGGTGGAATTTTCGTATTCCAGTGCGCGGCAATGAACCGACGCCCGTTCACGTTGGACGCTGCATCCGAGGCCAACCAAATGAGCGGTGCGACCATCACGTCGGGCTGAATAAGATCCTCGCGCTTGATCGGTGCTGCCGCTGGGATCATGCGCGTGTTCGCAGGACCACCTGGCACCAGCACATTCACCGTGACGCCAGTCCCTTGAACGTCCTGCGAGAGAACGGAGGTATGCGCCTCGTTCGCCGCCTTCGCCGAGCCATACGCACCACATCCGACGCGAAACATCGTGTCGAGACTCGTGGTGACGTTGATCACGCGCCCCCAGCCCTGCTTGAGAAATCGGGGCACGACGGCACACGCCATGAAGAACGGCAGATGGGCATTCACCGCGAACGTCTGACGCCAAAGTCCGTGAGGCAGCTCCCAGAGCTTTGGCGGCTTGGAAATGAAATCGGAACCCACCGCCTGCGGTCCGATGCCGGCGTTGTTCACAACGATATGGAGCCCGCCGATTTCGGCGATCGTACGGGCGACCAATGCTTCCGGTGCGCCCTCGGCGGTGAGGTCTTGCGTGATGCCGGTTACCGAATCGCGACCACAGCGCGCCCGAATGATCTCTACCGATTCCGCTACCACCTCACCATCCACGTCCGTGACGACCACGCGCGCACCGGATTCAGCGAGGCCGAGCGCCATCGCTCGCCCAAGTCCGCGGCCGCTGCCGGTAACGATCGCAATGCGTCCATCTAGAGTTCGTTCAGCCATAGCATCATCCCTCCTTGTCGTATCGATTGAACCGCACGTCCGGCAAGTATCGCATCGCGGGCAATCGCGCGCCTCGCGCCGCCAGTCGTGGTACTTTTCCGTTCAGTGCATGACTCAGGCAAGGAGCGCCGCGATGAAAGCAAGAGTGATGGTGCAGGTGGCCGATCGAAGGCTGGAAGAACAGGAACGCGAAATTCCAAAGGTCGGTGCCGACCAGGCGCTCCTGAAGGTCGAGGCCAACGGACTCTGCGGCAGCGACGTCGAGCAGTACAAGGGTCACTTCGTGCAGAAAGGGCTCGTGGAGTATCCGTTGATCCCCGGCCATGAAGCAGTTGGTGTGATCGCGGAAATCGGCGCCGAGGCAGCAAAGTCCTGGGGCGTGAAAGTAGGCGATCGCGTCGCACTCGAACCGCACCTCACCTGCGGCAAGTGCGCGCGTTGCCTGCAGGGCAACTACCATTTGTGCCGCTCGCTGTTGCCGATCAAGCAGCCGCCTTCCTACGGCTACATCCCGCTTGGCTATGGCCACGGCCTCTGGGGCGGCTACAGCGAGTACATCCATCTGCATGCGCGCACGATCCTGCACAAGCTGCCACCGGAATTGCCGCTTGAGCTCTCGACGATGTATCAGGCAATCGCCGCGGGCATCCGCTGGTCGCTCCATGTGCCGAAAACCACGTTCGGCGATACGGTGCTGATTCTCGGCCCGGGCCAGCGCGGGCTCGGCGCGGTGATTGCCTGCGCGAACGCCGGCGTCAAACAGATCATCGTGACGGGGCTCGAACGCGATCGCCGCAAGCTCGATCTCGCGCGTACATTCGGCGCGCATCACACGATCGTTGCCGACCGCGAGAATGTCGTCGAACGCGTGATGGCCATCACCGGCGGCCGCGGTGCCGACGTCGCGCTCGATGTCACGCCCGGCGCCACGCAACCGGTCGTCGATGCGATCAATTCGGTGCGCAACGGCGGTCAGGTGGTGCTGGCCGGCATCAAGGGCGGAACGAAGAAAGTCGAGATCGATACCGACACGCTCGTGTTTCGCGAAGTGTCGATCAAGGGCCTCTGGACGCAAGGGATCGACGCCTACTCGCAAGCCATCGAGCTGCTTTCCCGCAACTACAAGAAACTCGCACCGATGCATACGCACGAGTTTCCGCTATCGAAAGTGGCGACCGCGATCGAGATCATGGCGGGGGAACATCCAGGCCAGGAAGCGATCTCGATTTCGATTCATCCCTGAAGAACGGGCTGGTCGGCAGGCAAAAGAGGAGATCACGGGCGCCGCCGGCGGCATCGGTGCGGCGACTGCTGGACTGTTCTGCGCCGAGGGTCGGAATGGCGGAACGTCGCTCAAGTAGACCTCCCCTAGCACGGTCCTCCGCTGCCACGTCAGTTCCCGACTGCATCAGTGGGGAACGGTGGCCGGAGTCCTACGCGCAGGCATACAATCCGGTTCATTCGCGCTTCCCGGGTACACGCCCGCAAACCAGGCAGTAGTCATGAGGAGAATCCGATGGCGACATACATTCCCAGCCCGAGAGATTGGGTGCGCGAGCAGGTTGAGCTCTATGAGCGCACCAACGGTGCCGAAGGCAACACGCTGCGCGATACCGGGCTGCCGGTCATCATCGTCACCAACGTCGGCAACAAGACCGGCGCGATTCGAAAAACACCTCTGATGCGGGTGAAGGATGGCGCCAACTACGTCCTGGTCGGCTCAATGGGCGGGGCGCCAACGGACCCGGTGTGGGTCTACAACCTGCGCGCGGATCCGCAGGTCGAGCTTCGCGATCGGGCCGTTGTGCAGACGATGCGGGTGCGCGAGGTCACGAGCGCCCAGGAACGCGAGCGGCTCTGGAAGGCGGCGGTGGCGGCTTACCCGCCGTATGCGGAATACCAGGCCAAGACTACCCGGCAGATTCCCGTCTTCGTGGCCGAGACGGTTTAGCGACTAATGCAGCATGACGGGCAATGCCACGCGCGTCAGTTAATGACCGCTTGATAGACGAGCTGGCGAAGCAGATTGCGATGATAGAGCCGCTGCGCGCCGGGCGATTGCATCATCATCACCGCGACGATCTGCTCCTTCGGATCCACCCAGAAAATCGTTCCGGCGTAGCCGCCCCAATAGAAGTCACCCGCTGAGCCGGGCGCGAAGGCAAGCCCGTCGGCCGGGCGGACGGCAAAGCCGAGGCCAAATGTGTAGAGCGTCGGCGTCAACACGCTACCGCCAAGCGTCTGCGCGATCGGGATGCGTGGGCCGAGATGATCCGACGTCATGAAGCGCACGGTCATTGGGCTCAAGATGCGCTGACCGTCGAGCACACCGCCGTTCAGCATCATCTGCGCGAAGCGCATGTAATCCGGTACGGTCGAGACCGTGCCGGCGCCTGCCGAGTCGTTGCCCGGCTGCTTCGATACATCGATCAGCTTGAACGGGTTGCCGGTGACCGGATCTTTGTCGAACGACGCGGCGAGGCGGCCCATCTTCGCTTCCGGCACAAAGAATGCCGTGTCGTTCATCTTGAGCGGCTTGAAGAGGCGTTCAGCCATGAACTCGCCCAGGCGTTTCCCTGATGCGGCCTCGATGACACGGCCGAGCAGATCGGTCGACAAACTATATTCCCAGGCCGTGCCCGGCTGATGCAAGAGCGGCACCTTGGCCAAGCGTTCCACCTGCTCCGCCGGTGTCATATCACGCGCATCGAAATCGATGACACCGGGTTTCGCGAGACCGGCTTTCGCGAGTTCCTCCTTGACCACCGGGTTCGTGTTGAGCTCGCCGTAAGTGAGCCCGGAGGTGTGGCGCAATAGGTCCTGCACCGTCATCGGTCGCGCGGCGGGCACTTCGCCATTCGGGCCCACGACCTTCATGTCCTTGAAGGCCGGCAAGTGCTTCGCCACCGGATCGGAGAGCTGCAGCCGCCCTTCCTCGACGAGGATCATCGCCGCGACGCTCGCCATCGGCTTGGTCATCGAATAGATGCGAAAGAGCGTATCGATCGCCATCGGATCCGGATGCGACGGATCGCGCACGCCGAACGCCTTGGCGTACACGATGCGACCCTTGCGCGCGACCATGATGCTGACGCCGGGTAACTGCTTGTTCGCAATCTCCTTGGCGAAGGCGGGTGTCAGGCGCTCAAGACGGGCGCTCGACATGCCGACGCTTTCGGGTGCGGCAAGCGCGTTGGCAGGGGCTGCGCGCGATGCGACCGATTGCGCGAGCACAGGAAACGACGCACTTAGGGCTACCGCGCTGGCAACCGCAACGGCGAACCCCAGGGCCATGGGGCGGCGCGAATGCCGCGCGTGAAGAGCGGATGATGACCGTTTGCAATTCATGATTTCCTCGTGCGCATCAACTGTGAAGGTCGATTCACACGATCCCACCTGGCATCCGCCGGTGTCAGCGCCGACGCATATGGGATCGCGTAGGATTGTCATGCAATAAAACATGCGACAAAAAGGCCGCATCGCGGCGGCCTTTCATGGTGCGTCTGACGGTTGGATCTGTTGGTCGGGGCGAGAGGATTCGAACCTCCGACCCCCTGCACCCCATGCATAGCTATTGATGTTTCAGCGCAGTTCAGGTACGTTCATGGTATACGATTTTTTTATCATGAAACCAATGCGTTACAATCGACATGCTGTTCATCTTGGTTCATGCTTGACCATGACCAGCCGTCGGAAAAGTGTCACGTAGGGTGTCACGTAAACCCGAACGAGGGGTGTATTGGGATGGCCGAGCGGCTCCTTACCGAGAAGCATTTGACGAATGCCAAGCCACACGCCACAGATCACTACTTACCCGATGGCGGCGGACTTTACGCACGTGTGCTCAAGGGCGATTCCAAGGGCGACACGACCATTGTTTTTCAGTATCGCTTCAAGCTGGACGGCCGCACCGGCTACTTCCACTGTGGAACCTATCCGGTCACGAGCCTTGCAGAGGCCCGTGGTGCTCGCGACGAGGCACGCAAGCTCGTAAGCAAGGGGATTCATCCCGCCCGACACGAGCGACGCCGCCGGGATGTTCAGCGGGCGCAGGAGCAGGCTGACAAGCTCGAAAAGACCGTCGAGGGATTATTCGAAGACTGGGAACGCGTCTATCTCAAGCGCCACCGCAAGGACGGCGGTGCGCTCGTCAGGCAGTTCGTCGAAGCGGATGTCCTGCCAAAGCTTGGCGCCGTGAAGGCAAAGGACGTTACGCGCCGGCAGATCGTCCAAGTAATCGATGCCATCTCGGATCGCGGCGCGAACCGCAAAGCGAACGCCGTTCTGTCGATGGTCAAGCAGATGTTCAAGCACGGTCTCGCCCGCGGTATCGTCGAGGTCGATCCGACGACAGGGCTTGGCAAGGAGCACGCGGGCGGCAGGGAAAGGCCGCGCGATCGCAATCTTTCGTTCGAAGAAGTTTCTGAGCTTGCCAATGCGCTGCTCGGCGCCGAGTTGCCAACGCACTTGCAAGCGGCTGTCTGGTTGTTGCTGGCGACTGGAGCGCGCGTCGCCGAGCTCATTCACGCGCGGTGGGTCGAGTTCGATCTGACCGCGAACACCTGGACCATCGCTGCCGAGCGGTCGAAGAACGGCAAACCGCACCTGGTCCACCTATCGGCGTTTGCCCGTCGGTGGGTCGATACTTTGGCGGAGAAGCGCGAGAACGATTTGCTTTTTCCCGGTCGCCAATCTCGGGAGCCAATGTCCGAGAAATGGCTCGGCAAATGTTTGCGGGACCGCCAGCGCAGCACGCCGCTGAAGAACCGGACGCGAAAGACCCGATCGCTGATTCTATCGAACGGAGAATGGCGGGCGCACGATCTGCGGCGCACGATGGCCTCACGTATGGGCGATCTCGGCGTCACGCCCTACGTCGTCGAGAAATGCCTGAATCACTCGCTCGGTGGATTGCTCAAGGTCTACCAACATCAGGAATACGTGCGAGAACGGCAAGTCGCGTTTGACCTGTGGGGCGCCAAGCTCGAAACGCTCGTCCTCGCGAAGCGCGACAACGTGATTGAAATCGGGAAGCGAGCGCCGCGAAAGCAAGCCGTGCGATGACGCCGTCGAAGAAGAATCGGGAACTTCGACCGTCGCCCATCGCGTTCTCGGACGATGGGGAAAAAGAGCTGCTCGAAGCGCTTGGCGTCGATTGCGGGCTGCCGAATGTGCCGAACGACGAGCACAGACGCTGGCTTACCAAGGTTGCGCGCGCACTGGATGGCTTCGAGTCGTTGGTGAACGCCTTCGACCGCGCCGCCCAGAACACGGCGCCGGAAAGCGACGAACTGGAAGCGGTTCGGTCGGCAGCGGACGCACTCTTGGTTCGCCTCAAAGCCCTCACGCCAGAGCAACGCCGGCGCCTCGATCTGTACCGTTCTACGCTTGGCGATATATTCGCGAACGTGCAAGATGACGTTCCCCTCATGGGCCCCGCGACCGTTGCCGAAGTTGAATACGATGTCGCGAACCTCGTCGCCCTTATCGATACTGCGCAGCCGAACATTTCGACACAGCGAGGGCGACCGCGCAAGCACGCACTGCGGATTTTAATCGCACACCTGGGCGAACTATTCGAACGGCAGTACACCGGAGACGACGATTTGGCGCGCCCTCGACGGGGTGCAATCGAGTCGCTATCGCCGAAGGAGGCCGCACGTCAGGAATTCGTCGAGGCCGCGCTTCGCATCAAGAACATCGCCATCCCCAAGCGGCTCGATCGATATTGGGCGGCCGACGACGTGAGTGACCCCGCCGGCTTGGATAATGCGCAATGGGCGGCTGGCGACGACCGTGACATTTAATACCAGCGTGTCGTGGATGATTTTTGGCACGGCGCCCAATCCCGAGTGGGTAGTGTGCATGGATCGCCACCGCAATGCGTGGCATCTCATGGAGCACTATCACGATGTCGTCGCGTATCTTACGTTTTCCGGATGTCCGTGGCCGTACCGGCCTATCTAGGCCCACGACATGGCGGCTGGAGCGAGCCGGCAAGTTTCCGGCGCGCGTGCAGTTGGGTGGGGGGGGTGGCGCGGTCGGGTGGTTTGAGCACGAGATCGAGGAATTTCTTGCCTCGCGTCCGAGAGTCATTCGGCCGCCTCGCCCCGAGCCGCGCCAGCTCGCGCGCGTGACAGAGGAGGTTAGCGCCAGCGAAAAGCGGCCGCGCCCACCAACACGAGGACCGCGCGACTTGCCGCTGGGCGCCCTGCGATCGGCCGAGGAATCGATGGGGGAAGAGAAATGAGACCCCTGAAAAACAAGGCGCCAGAGTCGCGAGCACGACCTGGCGCCACAGACCACAGAAGCAAGAACTTGAACCGCCATCCTAAGTCCGATGCGCGGATAAAGCAAGGTGGCTACCCGCTGGACGACTTCTACGCCCTGCCCGACCACCAAATTCTGTATGTGCCGACGCGCGAGGCTTGGCCGGCCGCGACTATCAATGCTCGACTCCCGTGGCAGATCGATGGCGACCAGAAAATCCCGGCCGCCAAGTGGCTCCAGAAATATCGTGCCGTGGCGCAGGTGGTGTGGTATCCGGGCGAGCCGCAACTCATTTGTGACCAAGTCCTGGATGTCTCCGGATGGGCCAGGCGGGACGGCGTCTCGGTGTTCAACCTATACCGGCCACCTGCGCTGCGGCGTGGCAACGCCACATTAGCCGGCCAATGGCTCGATCATGTGCGGAAGGTCTATCCAGACGATGCCGACCACATCGTCAAGTGGCTTGCGCACCGGGTTCAGCACCCCGGCATCAAGATCAACCATGCGCTCGTGTTGGGCGGCCAGCCGGGCATCGGAAAGGATTCGCTTTTGATTCCCGCCAAGGAAGCCGTTGGGTCATGGAATGTGCGCGACATCTGGCCGACTCAAATACTCGCAGAATTTAATCCCTGGTGCAGGTCGGTGCTAATAGTGATCAATGAGGCCCGTAACGACGCCAAGAAGCTAGACCGCGTGCAGTTCTATGAGCGCGCCAAAATCTACATGGCGAGCCCGCCTGATGTGATCCCGCTCAACGCAAAATTCGCGCAAGAGCGTTACGTGCCGAACGTGTGCGGGGTCGTCATCACGACGAACTACGCCGCCGACGGGCTCTATCTGCCAGCCGACGATCGGCGCTATTACGTCGCAGACTCACCGCGGACGAGCGGCGACTTCTCGCCCGATTATTGGCACAACCTCAACGCGTGGTTCAAGGCGGACGGCAATGAGCATGTGGCCGCCTATCTCGCCTCATTGGACCTGAGCGCCTTCGATCCGAAGGCACCACCGCCCAAAACGCCCGGCTTCTGGAAAATGGTGGCAAGCAGTGAGGCGCCGGAATTAGCCGATCTGCGCGCAGTGATCGAGTCGATGAATAGGCCCCATGCGTTCACGCTCGAGGAATTGCGTACGTGTGCATTAACCCTCGGGCTAAACGAGCTCGCAACTGAACTGACCGAAAAAAAGAGTCGCCGAGCGACGCCAAGCAAGCTGGAACCCGTGGGCTACGTGCCGGTGCGAAACCAAGTCAGCGAAGACGGCTTATTCGCAGTTCAGGGCAAGCGGCAAGCCGTCTATGCGCTACGTAGTCTGCCATTGGCTGATCAGGTGCGTGCCGCGAAGGCGAAGGCATGAGCAAACCGATGAAATCGGTGAAATCGGTGAAATCAGTGATCTTCTATTTGTACCTCTTTTTCTCTCTCTCAAAAAGGTTGGAAGAAGAGAACAATAGAAAAACCACTGACTACACTGATTGCACTGACGAAGCCGCGGACTTGGCCCAGCATGCTGACCCAGCACCCCGCCCGTGCCGGAGCCTATCCCGAGGGCTTCATACCTTGGCCAGGGCTTTTGCGATGCCCAGCATGGCGGCTCCGCTTGGCCGTCGCAGATTGCCAGCAATCCGAAGGGGCCGGTTGGCGAGGGCTAATCGCTCGTCCGGCATGGCGCGCATGATGAGGCGGAAACAATTGGACCATCGGGCGCCACCAACGCAGAGACGAGGTCCTATCGCCCCAACTCGTCGATGATTTCGCGAAATCATCGCGCAACCGTGGGTCCTGAATCCTGAACACGACCTTATTCCCTCGGAAAACTAACAAACGATTGCGCAATATGAATTCGAATCTGCCAACAGATTTCGAAGTATTGACTTAGCTATCCCAAAGGATTTCGATGTACGAAACCAATTCACCTTCGACCTCGGAGCTTCCGTGCCTGGACCTCCGTGCAATCAAAAACTCTCTCCTACCGGGAAACGAGTTCGAATTTCCAACCTACGGGGAGCTGCGTGAATACCATCGCATGTATCTGCCGAACGCCGTTCGAGGCCGCGCCGTGTTCGATGGGAAGACCCTATTCCTGAGCGTTGAATATGGAATGGTCAGCGACACGGTCGATCTCGTCACGACCCCTTGTCGCTTTGGCGGCTCGCGCTACTGGATCCAATGCGTGCATTGCACCCGGCGCGTTGTCGCCGCGTACCTCGTGTCGGACGAAAACGGCCATCGACGGTTTCGATGCAGGCACTGCGCTCGTTTAGGCTTCGCCACCCAGAGCGTTACCGCAAATCGTCGCGCCCTGCTCAAAATGATGAAGATCCGCGCGAAGCTCTCGGCTCCGGTGAATTTTCTTGAACCAGTGACGGCACGACCCCGCTACATGCACACGACAACCTATGCGGGATTGATGGCCGCAGCACAGGCGATCGAGGAAGTAGCCACGCATGAGTTCGTGCGGATAACCGATGCAGTCGCCTTCGCAGCCGGCTACATCCGGAAAGGGAATAAGTTGATCCGGCCGCGAGCACGCTCCACGAGGTGTTGAGCAATGATTTCGACTGACGGTCAGCCAAGATTTCGCAGGAAACGTCGCCTGGTCACCGAAGTCTTTGCGCTGGACATCTCGATTCTGCAAAAGCGCGGCTGCCTTGATGTGGGCTACAAATTCAGCATCAAGGCCAAAGCTTTGGGAGATCACTACGCCGAATTCCAGGCGGTCACTCACGCCGAGGACATCGGCGTACGTTATGACTACCGGGATTCCGGCAGCATCTGGCACGAACTGCACTATCCAATTCCCTTCGAGCGAACCGCTTGCCACGTCCGCGGCTATCGCCATTGGTTTCGATGCCCGCTCCGTCGATGCGGACGGCGCGTCGCGAAGCTGTACCTTGTCGAAAAATACTTCACCTGCCGGAACTGCTCAGCGCTGAGCTATCGCAGTCAGCAGCAAGATGCCACCGAGCGGGCGCTTCACCGAGCCATGCAGATCCGCAAAAGCCTAGGCGGAGAAACGCGGCTTCTTGGCGAGCTGCCGGAACGTCCGAAGCGGATGCACTGGGCAACGTATCAGCGGCTTTGCGGCGAGATCGAATGCGCGGAAACGTGGATACGACGAGCATCCGGAATCGTGTGGGCGTGATTGGTTCAATCTGAAGGCACCGCCTCGCGGAGGTAGGCACCCCGAGAGATTGCTGGGAGTTCCATCCGGCACGGAAACCGTCAGCACGGGCCTGCGTTCTTCAATGGCGGTGTCAGCTTTGGTCCCCGGACGCGGAGCGACCTTGGGTCCGCTTCGGTTGGCATTCGAACTGCGAATGGACCGCAAGACCGAGCAATGTCTCAACCTGACTAACCGGTGCCCCGTTCGTGTGCGAGCGTCGCGAACTAGGTCGCAGATTGTGATCCCGACTCGCGCGAACTTTTTTGTGGGCGGCATGAGGGAATTTGGCACACCGCACGGCACTCTCCCGACACGCACTGGCCGCTCACCATGACATAAATCACACGGCGCTCAGAGGCGGCGCCGCCGATTCAACCCAGTCTTTGCCAATTTCGGTACAGCGATCGCAGGTTGCCCAATCGTTCGATCATACGAACCCGATGAGCGCTCCCAATATCGTCCCCATCGCCGGTCGCGCGGCGGCCACGCGCGCTAAAACCATCGTCGACCGGCTCAACGTTGCGCGCGAAAACCTGCTCGACTTAAGTCTGCGCAATACGCTGCTCAACTGGCGGCCCTTGAAAACTCGTGGTGTGGAGATCACCGACGGCAACGTCAACCAGATCTACCAGGCCCTCGTGGTGGACAAGACCGCCTTGCGTTTCCTGCCCGGCACGGAAGCGGGGACCTCGACCGCCGACAGAATCGGCGAGGGCGATTCGAACGACGACGAATGGGATCACCTAGTCGCCCCCACCAATTCGAGCACACCTCGGAAGGTTCGACCCCAATCGGGCGAAGTGGTGGTGCAGACAAGCCTGCTAGACAAGAACCTACAGACGCGGTTGCTCGCGACTTGGCACACCGCGCGCACTCACATCGAGGAACGCGGCTTCAATATTCTGTTCCTCACGCTCGGAATGCTCGAGTGGTTCGAGGACGATTCGAGCGAGAAGCCGGTGTACTCGCCGTTGCTTCTGGTCCCGGTGAAGCTTGAGCGCTCAAGCGCCAGCGAGCGCTTCAAGCTGCGCTTCAACGAAGATGACATCGAGGAAAATCTTTCGCTCTCGGCGCGACTGAAGAACGATTTCGGCACCAAGTTTCCCGAGTTTCCGGAACTCGAAGACCTCGATCCCGAGGCATACCTCGACCAGATCGGAAAGGCGGTCCGTGGACGCAAGAGCTGGGTGGTCCGATCCGACAAGATCGCGCTCGGCTTCTTCTCGTTCGGTAGGCTGCTGATGTATCGCGACCTAGATCCAGCCGACTGGCCGGAAGGAATCGGTCCGGCCGACCACGGGATTCTCAACAGCATCCTCGGCGACGGCTTTCGCGATCAGGGTGCACGGATCGAAGATCAAGCGCTTGTCGACGACCATCTGCCGCCCGATAAGATCAGCCAAGTCATGGATGCCGACAGCTCGCAGCTGCTTGCGATACTCGAGGTGCGCACCGGACGGAGCCTCGTGATCCAAGGTCCGCCAGGCACTGGCAAGTCGCAGACAATCACCAATCTCATCGCCGATGCGCTAGACGGTGACAAACGGGTACTGTTCGTCGCTGAAAAGATGGCCGCGCTAGAGGTCGTCAAACGGCGCCTGGACAACCTCCACCTCGGCGATGCGTGCCTTGAGCTGCACAGCCATACCGCGCATAAGAAGACGGTGCTCGCGGAACTGAAGCGCACGCTCGATCTGGGCAAGCCGCGGCTGGAGGCGTTCGAAGATCAGATACGGCTATTCGAGAAGTCGCGCGATCAGCTGAATGTCTATTGCGCATCGATGAACACGCCAATCGGGGGTAGCCGCTACACACCCTACCAAGTCATTGGGGAGCTGGTCCGTGTCCACGGTCGGCTCGGAGGATGCACGCTGCCGCGCTTCGCGTTTCCGAGCCACGTGGGTGTGGACCCTTCGCTGGCCGATGACGAATGCGCACTGCCTGCTGCAATCCTGAATTGGAGCCGCGCCGACCTAACAGCACGACTACCGCTCGTTGAGAATCTGCAGATCCTGTTAGCCGCGATGGGTTCGCCGGATTTTCATCCGTTCAACGGCAGTCGCCTACGCGCTGCACTCCCCACCGACAAGCAGCAGGTTGTCGTCACGATCACAAAGGCACTCGCCGCAGTCCAGACGCTTGGCAAGGCGATTCGTGCGCTTGGCGCCTTCATGGGACTGTCAATCAAGCTTCGGCGCAGCGAAGCCGAGGTCCTCTGCGCCGCGGCCCGCAGGGCATTGGATGCCCCGCATCTAAATGGCGTGCAGTTGAAAACCGGTGAGTGGCAGTCCCGGCGCGACGAGTTGACTGAGTTGTTCTCCTCGGGGATGGCCTTTGCGGCGGTGCATAAGGCGCTGGACGATCGATTGATTCCCGAAGCGTGGGATCAGGATCTGCTTACAAGCAGGCAGGTGCTGGCGACGGTAGGGCGAAAGTGGTGGCGGTTCCTCTCCGGTCGTTTCCGCCATGAGCGGGGCCGTGTGCTGGGGCTATGCCGCAGGGATCCCAATCGCAAAGACACCGATGCGCTACTCGTCCTTGTTGAGGGCATCCTGGAAGCCGCACGCCATCGCAAGATTATCGACAAGCACGCCGAACTGGCGAAGAGAGTCTTCGGCGTTCAATGGCAGGGGGACCGATCGAACTGGGTCGTGCTTGCCCGCCTCTTCGAGTGGGTAATTGATATCTATCGCGATATCGGTGACGGCAAGCTCCCACAGGGTATCGTCGACTTCTTATCCGGATCACCGTCGCTCGCAGGGCTTGAGCAGCTCATCGACGCTGCGCACAGTGCGCTGCCCGTTCACGAACAATCGCTCACGAGGGCGCTCACCTCGCTCGCCTACGACCCGATGGTCCGCGAGGCGATCCTTCGCAACGGCGAGTTGCCGCAACACGCGCTAATGCTGGGCAAAATGCTCGAGCGCATTGACAGTATGTACCAGCAGATCCGCTTCAACTGCTACGCCGACGAAGGTGAACAAATGGGCGTGGGCTGGCTCTTTGCCGTTGCACGACGATGGGACAAGGCCGGCACCCATCTCGTCGATTTGTTCCGGCACGCCGTCTTCGAGACCTTGCTGCGACGCGCGTTTGCCGAGCGGCCGGAGCTCGCGCGGTTCGATGTCGCCAACCACGAGAGTCTCGCCGAGCAGTTCAGGACCCTCGATCGTCGTCTGCTCGCGCACAACCGGCTGCGGCTGGCCGCGGCGCATTGCGAGCGATTGCCAAACTTGACGGGCGACGGCCAGGCGGGCGTGCTGCTCAGGGAGTTCGAGAAGAAGACCCGGCACCTGCCGATCCGACAGCTCATGCGCCGAGGCGTCAACGTCATTCAGCGGATTAAGCCGATCTTCATGATGAGCCCGATGTCGGTGGCAGCCTACTTGCCGCCCGGCAGCGCCAAGTTCGATTTGGTCATATTCGATGAGGCCAGCCAAGTGCGCCCAGTCGATGCGTTCGGCGCAATCCTGCGCGGTGAACAAGTCGTCGTGGTCGGCGACAGCAAGCAAATGCCGCCCACAAGCTTCTTTGATGCGATCGCCAGCGGCGACGAAGACCCAGAGGACGAAGATGAGAACCCAGCCGGCGACATCGAGAGTGTCCTAGGCCTCATCACCGCCCAGGGAGCCTCCCAACGCATGTTGCGATGGCACTATCGCAGTCGGCACGAGTCGCTAATTGCCGTCTCGAACAAGGAGTTCTACGACAACCGGCTGGTCGTATTTCCGAGCCCCGACGGCACGCGGAGCGACACTGGGCTGCAATTCCGCCATCTGCCGGACACCACCTACGACCGCGGTAAGTCCCGCACCAACTCCAGGGAGGCTCAAGCGGTGGCACAGGCGGTCATGCAACACGCTCGTACGCGGCAAGACAAGACGCTTGGCGTGGCAGCGTTCAGCCTAGTCCAAGCCGATGCAATTCGCGATGAGTTAGAACTGCTGCGCCGCCAAGATCTCTCATGCGAATCGTTCTTTAGCGACCATCCACACGAACCATTCTTCGTCAAGAATTTGGAAAGCGTGCAGGGCGATGAGCGCGACGTCATTTTCATCAGCGTCGGCTACGGCCGGACGGCCGAAGGCTATGTGCCGATGAGCTTTGGTCCACTCAATGCCGACGGCGGGGAACGTCGGTTGAACGTGTTGATCACCCGTGCGCGCGAGCGCTGTGAGGTCTTCACCAACCTTACACACGAGGACATCGATCTCAGCCGCACGCAAAAACGCGGTGTGGTGGCGCTGAAGACCTTCCTCAAGTATGCGCAGATCGGCATCCTCGACGTGCCGACCCAGGGTACTGAGGAGGCCGATTCAGTGTTTGAGGACGAAATCGCGACGGCACTCGAACGCTGCGGCCACAAAGTCGCGAAGCAGGTTGGATCGGCGGGCTTTCGCATCGATCTCGCGGTCGTCGATTCCGACCGGCCAGGTCGTTACCTGCTTGGCGTCGAGTGCGACGGGGCGACCTATCACAGTTCCCGCTCGGCGCGGGATCGCGATCGGCTGCGACAGCAAGTACTCGAGAATTTGGGATGGCGAATCCATCGCATTTGGAGCACCGACTGGTTTCACGAACCCGACAAGGTGCTCAAAAAGGTACTGAGCGCGATTGAGCAGGCGAGAGGAAATCAGGCGCCCGCTGCGAAACGCGCGACGAGCCCAGTGCCTAGTCATTCGCCGATCGAACGGGAAAGACCGAGCGCGTGGATCTCTGAAGCGCCGAGCGCGCAGCCTTATGAGATTGCCAACGTGCCAATTCGGCTCAACGGGCTAGAGCTGAACGCGGTGCCGCCAGAACGCTTCGGTGCGTGGATCGCGGAGGTCGTCAAGATCGAGGGTCCGATTCATTGCGATGAAGCGGTACGGCGGATCGCCAATGCAGCCGGCGTGCAGCGGATTGGGAACCGCATTCAAGGCGCGTTGGAGCAAGCAATTCGAAATGCAACACAAAAACTAACCGTTGTCCGCCGTGGCGAATTCCTATGGCCGCCCAACATAACAACACCCCGAGTGCGCGACCGTAGCGACTTGCCGCAATCGTCGAAGAAGCTTGACTTCATTTGCGACGAGGAAATCGCCGAGGCCATTCATCAAGTCGTCCGCGCGTCCTTCGGAATTGATATCGACGCGGTGTCCGGCGCCACGTGTCGTCTCCTCGGTTTCGCGAGGGTGACGGATGAGATGCGGATCTCAGTCAACAGGCTGGTGGCGAAGCTAATCAAGGCGGGTCGGCTCAGCAATCTCGACGGACAAGTGACCGTTCCAGTTCAGCATCAGGATTCGCGTCCTATGATTCGACGGAAGGAAAGCTCAATGAAAGCATGGTGCCCGCAAGTTCCGTCACTCAGCCAGGGCAATCTCCTGAGAGTGGCGTCGGTGCTCGTCCCGGCCTCGCTCAAGGAGATGGACAAGGAGCAGTACCTATACCTTCTGGCCGATCGGGTGAACGCGATGGCCAAGGCAAACCCGAATCAATTGCCGCAAGCGGTGCAGGATCTGTCGGAGGAGGAGTGGTTTCCGGTAAGGCGCCTCGACCCGGCGACGGCGGGCGAGGTGATGTTGCTCCAGGAACCGATGATCAGGGCGGAACTATCGGGACTGGAGATTCTGCAGGCGGCCAAGGGGCCGGTGCAGGAAAACAAGGCGGCGCGGGAAGCCTACTCTCAGACCGACCTCGAGATGTGGGTCGGATCACTCATATCGCTGGCCGGGACATCAAGCAGGGAGTAACGCAACTCCAATCCAGCTCGTCTTGCCGCCGAGCAGATGGCGCGCATTGAGCGCGAGCAGGAAACGAAAGACAAGTGAGGGTTCAATGCAAATCTCGAAATCACCGTTTCTCAGGCTGTTGCGATGGCTCCCGCGCCGTCACGCGCGGCTACGCCGGCTCTCGACGCGGTTCGTCATCAGATTTCTCGAATGGCGCCCGTGGCAATCCCGCCAGGTCCGTACTTACCAGCAGATGTCGACCCCCTTATCAGCAAGATTGCCTCCGTATGGGGCGTTGACCCTATCGGCTTCGCATTGGCGAGCAATATGCCGAAGTGCGCGCCGGCACCCAACGGCGCACGAAGAGGCGACAAGATTCTCATCAACGCGAACGCCAATCGCCTCCACATAGCGGTGCTCTTCCATGAACTTGTGCACCGGACGCGGCGGTGATCACCCGAAGTTGTATGACCAGCCTTCGTGAACGAACGTTTTGGGACCGACTTCAACCAGGCAATCAGCTTTGCTTCAGTCATTTCGTCGAACTGTCTAGCCCTCCTAGCCCTTGCCATTGCTCGAACTCACCATTGAGGACTTTATATGCGTAGTTCGCTTCCTCTCCTTGTATCCACTGCACTTCTCGCGGCGTGCGCAACCATTGATCACACATCATCGATGACGCAGAGTATGGACAAAACCATGGTAGCTGGTCCTGGCGACCTTCTACTACGAGTCGATCGTGAACGAAATCTTCAGAATGCCTTCGGAAAGGCAGACATCTTTGGTCGGAAGACCAAGGAGGG
>JBJXGX010000355.1:0-66661 GCA_046160305.1 Burkholderiales bacterium | reverse complement strand
AGCGCGCCGCCATCGAGCACGCGCGAAATGTACTCCGGCGTGTTGCTGGGCACACGAACGAATGCCGGAATGCCGGCTTCCAGCGCCATGATCGAAAGCTGGCTCGTCGATGCAAGCGACAAACTCGAGTGTTCGAGATCGATGTAGAGCGTATCGAAGCCGGCGGTTTTCGCAATGCGGACGATTTCGTTCGTGGCGACCAGCCGCACCGTGATCGATGCAACGACTTCGTTGCGCGCGAGTTTCTCTTTGACACTGTTCCGCAGAACATCTCTTGCCGCAAGCGCCATGCAAGGCTCCTTCACATCGGTTCGGCGCCGCGCACGCGATCAACGATCGCGGTCGGATTGTCCGGCACCCGATCGCCGCGCCAGGCGACATGCTGATCCGGTCGGATCAACACCAGATTTCGCTCATAAAGTCGGTGAGCGTGCGGATCGCGGATAACGACTCTTTCAAGCGGGACACCACGCGCCGCGGCCGCATTCACGAGCTGTGATGCCGCCGGGTCGCCGGTGAAATCGAGCAAGGTGAATCCACGCCCGAACCGATCGAACAGAAACGAACCGTCCTCCAGGATCACGCTTGGCGGCCGCCCACCGGGCCAGGTTGTCGGCACATACGTTCGCGACTGCCATGCCGGCGCATCCCCGGTTTCGCCGGCGATCACCGGTGACCCGTCGTACCGATAACCAAGCTCGATGCCGTGATCTTCGTTCTCACCACGCTCGGTCTGGATGATTGCATTGATGCTGGCACGATGCGCCGCACCCTCGGGCGTATCGGCCTCGAGCAATGCGCGATCCATTTGGCTTCGCCAGGCGACGTGCACACCGGCATGGCGATCGGAGCGCGCGACATTGCGCACCGCGACCGGACGCCGCTCGACCTCGTAGCTCGCAAGCAGCGCCGGTCCACCCCAGCCGTGCAAGGTGGCCGCGAGCTTCCAACCGATATCAACGGCATCCCCAACACCGGTGTTCATGCCGTAACCACCGGTGGGAATATTCTGATGGGCGGAGTCACCGGCAAGAAAAACCCGGCCCGCGCGGTAACGATCCGCGACCAGCAGATTGCCTTGCCAGACACTGGTCACCAGCACGCGATCGATTGCAATGGAACATCCAAGCGCGCTCGCGACGACTTCTTCCGAAGGAATCCCGGACGGATCGCTATCCGGCGGGTAGTAGCGCTGCACCGTCCACGTATCGACTTCATCTTGCGATATCAATGTACCGGCCGCGGCGAAAAAGATATGCCAGAACTGGCCGTGCGCATGCAGCAGGGCGAGATCGCGCGATTTGAAATGCACCTGACGTGCGATGCGCGGTACCGGGCGACCCTGCAATGGAATGTCGAGCGCCTTGCGAACCGCGCTCGTCGCACCGTCACAGCCGACGAGATACCGGGCGCGCAAGGCTCGACGTTCGTTCGTCGTGGTGTCCATGACTTCCGCGGTAACGCCGGCGTCATCTTGGACGAGCGTATCGAAGCGCCATCCGGAGCGCACATCGATCAATGGATCGTCTTCGCAGAGCCGCTTCATCCAGGCTTCGAACACTTCCTGCGAACAGCGCTGATATGGCACGCAGGGCATCGTCCCGTCGTTGTGCGCCCGGATCCGCTCACGCATCGCATCGACCGAGGGCATCGCCCATCGCGCGAACTCGCGCCCTGCAAGGCCGGTTGAGAAGATCACATCGAATGAGAATCGCGCGGGCACCCCGACCTGTCGCAGTCCATCTTCAAGGCCAAGCCGTCGCAGCAACTCCATGCTGCGGCAGTTGGTGATATCCATCTTTGGCCAGCGAGTCGTGTCGAGGTTGCGTTCGATCAATGTCGAGCGGATGCCGTGGTGACTCAATTCCTTCGCGAGCACGAGCCCCACCGGCCCGGCCCCCACGATGAGAACCGGTATGTCATGCATCATCGCGAGCGCCCTCCGTTGACCCGCGATGTGCGCATTCACCCATGACGTAGGTTGCGGCGATCGTTCGATCATCGCCAAGCATCATCATTGCAAACAGCCGCTCTTCCAGCGTGGTCGCATGCTCCATCCGCCTCTGCATGAGCGGGGTGGCATGCGGATCGAGCACGACGAAGTCGGCGTCGCGCCCCGGCGATAAGTTCCCGACATGCGCCTCGAGCCCGAGCGCGCGGGCCCCGCCCAATGTGCCCAGGTACAGCGCGCGCCAAGGCGACAGGGTCTTTCCGGCGAGCTTGACCACCTTGTACGCCTCGGCCAGGGTTCGGAGCATATTGAAACTGATGCCACCGCCGATGTCGGTGCCCATCCCGACGTGCACACCCGCAGCGCGCGCGGCACCAAGGTCGAACAGTCCGCTGCCAAGAAAAAGATTCGAGGTCGGACAGAATGCCGCGGCGGCACCGGTCGCGGCCATGCGCGCGCGATCCGCATCATCGATATGGATCGAGTGCGCGTACACCGCGCGGGGTCGCAAGAGGCCGAAGCGCTCGTAGACATCGAGATAGCTGCGCGCGGATGGAAACAGTTCTTTCATCCACGCCACCTCATCGCGATTCTCCGCAAGGTGCGACTGGATGAAGACCCCTGGGTGCTCATCGGCGAGTCGCGCGCACAGTGCGAGCTGCGCCTCGCTTGACGTCGGCGCGAACCGCGGCGTCACCGCGTAGGCGAGCCGGCCACGCCCATGCCAGCGTTCAATCAGCGCCTTGGAATCCTCATAGCTCGATTGCGGAGTATCACGCAGCCATTCCGGGCAATGGCGATCCATCATGACCTTGCCCGCGATAATGCGCATTCTGGATTTCTCGGCCGCCTCGAAGATCGCATCGACGGAATCGCGGTGCACGGTCGCGAACACCATCGCGGTGGTCGTGCCGTTGCGAAGCAGCTCCTTTAGAAAGAACGCCGCGACTTCGCGCCCATGGGCCGGATCCGCGAACGCGCGTTCCACCGGGAAGGCGAACCGTTCCAGCCAATCGAGCAGCTCGGTGCCATAGGAGGCGACGACATCGGTCTGCGCGTAATGAATGTGGGTGTCGACAAATCCGGGGAAGATCAGTTTCTCGCCGTAATCGACAACACGCGTGTCCTTGGGCAACCAAGGCTTCAGCGCGCGCCGATCACCGATCGATTCGATGCGGCCATCACGTACGACCAGGAGGCCGTCCGGATAGAACTCCATTGTGCGTGCGGGATCCCTCGTGTCACCCGGATCATCGACGAAATGCAGGATTGCGCCGTGATAGGCGGTTGGGCCGGCGTGCATGCGATTCCCGAGCCGTTCCCTTACTTCGTGGGCAACTGCCCCACTACGCCTTCGACGTAGTAGTCCATCGAGCCGAGCTCCGCGTCGGGCATCACCTTGCCCACGGCGATTCGCGTCTTGCCACCCTGCTCCACCACCGGGCCTGCGAACGGATGAAACTTACCGCTCGCGATGTCTTGTTCGGTCCGCGCGACGCGATCGCGCACCGGCTGGGAAACGATCGGATTGATCGGCGCGAGCTTCACCATGCCGTCCTTGATTCCGCCCCAGATGTTCGACGGCTGATAGGTGCCCGCAAGCTTCTCCTGCACCATCTTGATATAGAACGCGCCCCATTGGTGCGTGCTCGCGGTGAGATGTCCCTTCGGCGCGAATTTGGACATATCGGAGTGATAGCCGATGGAGTACGCACCCTTCTCCTCGGCGGCTTGCACCACCGCGGTGGAATCGGTGTGATGGGTGAGTACGTCCGCGCCTTGGCCGATCAACGCCATCGCGGCATCCCGCTCCCGGCCGGGATCGAACCATGAATTGACCCAGATCACGCGAACCGACGCTTGCGGATTGGTGCTACGCATTCCGCGCGTGAAAGCATTGATGCCCTGCAGGACTTCCGGGATCGGGAACGCGGCCACATAGCCGGCGGCATTCGATTTGGACATGCTGCCCGCCACCATGCCGGCCAGATAGCGCCCCTCGTAGAACCGCGCGTTGTAGGTGCCGACATTCTTGGCGCGCTGGTAACCCGTGGCATGCTCGAAAGAAACATTAGGGAATTCACGCGCCACCTTGATCGTCGGGTTCATGTATCCGAACGAAGTGGTCAGGATGAGTTGATGGCCGGTGGCGGCGAGATCGCGGATCACGCGTTCGGCGTCCGCGCCCTCGGGGACGTTCTCGACGAACCGCGTCGCGATCTTCGGGCCAAGTGCCTTTTCCAGTTCCTTGCGCGCGATATCGTGCTGGGCTGTCCAACCGGCGTCACTCACCGGACTGACATAGACGAAACCGATCTTGAGGGGCTGCTCTGCGTGGGCGGGTGCAAGGGTCGCGAGAATCGAGACGGACGCGCCTACTGAGTGCTTCCGCAAAAAATTGAACACGGAGGAAACGGAGGGAAAGAACGAGGACACAGGGAGGCTCGGATGCGTGGAATGGCGTCATTTTGCCCCAAATGAATCGAAGCAGGCATCGAGCTTGTCGATCCAACCGCGTTTCGCCTCGGGTGGTGCGAAGCTCGCCTCGAAGCTGTTCCGTGCGAGTCGATACGCCGCGTCGGCATTCAGTCGCAATGCCTCGAACGTTGCGATGAAATTCTGATTGATATAACCGCCGAAGTACGCCGGATCGTCGGAGTTGATCGTCGCAACGAGGCCCTGTGCGAGCAGCCCGCCGAGATTGTGATCGGACAGCCGCGGCACCACGCGCAGTTTTTCGTTCGATAGCGGGCACACCGTGAGCGGAATGCGCTCACGAACCAGGCGTTCGACCAACGCGGGATCCTCCAGGCAGCGCACGCCATGGTCGATGCGCTCGACCTTCAAGACATCGAGGGCCGATCGAATATACGCAGGCGGACCTTCCTCGCCCGCGTGCGCGACGACGTGAAAGCCAAGCTCGCGGCCGCGCGCAAACACGCGGCCAAATTTTTCCGGGGGATTGCCACGCTCGCCCGAGTCAAGCCCCAAACCGATGAAGCGATCACGATACGGCAACGCTTCCTCCAAGGTGGCGAAGGCGTCTTCTTCACTCAGGTGGCGCAGGAAACAGAGGATCAGATCGGCGCTGATTCCAAGGCGCGCATGAGCGTCGACGATCGCCCGATGCAATCCGCCGATGACAACATCGAACCCGACGCCGCGCGAGGTGTGGGACTGCGGATCGAAGAAGATTTCCGCGCGAAGGACGTTGTCCGCGGCAGCGCGCTCCAAGTACGCCCACGCCATGTCGTAGAAATCCTCTTCGCGAAGCAAGACGCCCGCACCGGCGTAATAGATATCGAGAAACGACTGGAGATCGGTGAACGCGTAGGCGGCGCGCAGCGCCTCCACGGTCGGGTAGGGAAGCGCAATCCCATTCCGTTCGGCCAAACCAAATATCAGCTCAGGCTCGAGCGATCCCTCGATATGAATATGCAGCTCGGCCTTCGGCATGGCACGGAGGAGATCGCCAAGGCGCTCGGGAGGAATCGTATGCGCCGACACTGTTTTCATTCAGCGAATGGTGAATGGTCGACGGGCGCGAAGGGCCCGCCGGCTGGCGATACCCTTCGCGTCCTTCGTGGCCTCCGCGTTCAATACCATCAACGACTAACCGCCCGCCGGCACTTTCCCCTCCACGCCCTGGATATACCACTTGATGTCGTGCATGAATTTGTCGTCGGCCACCTGATCCTTCGCGAGCATTTCCTTGCCGTCCTGACCCTTGATCGGGCCCTTCCAGACCGCGAAGGTGCCGGCCTTGAGCCCGGCCTTGATCTCGTCGATCTGTTTGCGCGTTGCTTCCGGAATCTTGTCCGACACCGACACGAGGTCGATCACACCTTCCTTGTGGCCCCACCAGACGCCGCCCGTTTTCCAAGTGTTGTCGAGAACGTCTTTGGCGGCCTTCTTGTAGTACGGCGCCCAGTTGATCACCGCCGAGGCGAGATGCGCGCCGGGACCGAACTTGCTCATGTCGCTATCCCAGCCGAACGCGAGCTTGCCTGCCTTCTCCGCCGTTTGCAGCACGGCCGATGAATCGGTGTTCTGGAACAGCACATCCGCACCCTGGTTGAGGAGCGACTGCGCACCTTCCGATTCCTTGGGCGGATCAAACCACTTGTTGACCCACACGACCTTGGTCTTTACTTTCGGATTGACCGACTGCGCGCCGAGGGTGAATGAATTGATGTTGCGAATCACCTCCGGAATCGGAATCGATGCCACCACACCGAGCGTGTTGGTCTTGGTCATCGCACCGGCGATCACGCCCGCCATATACGCACCCTCGTAGGTACGCGAGTCGTATGTGCGCATGTTCTCCGAGGTCTTGTATCCGGTCGCATGTTCAAACCGCACTTCCTTCATCGTGCCGGCGACCTTGAGCATCTGCTCCATGTATCCGAACGAGGTCGCGAAGATGAGCTTGTTGCCCTGATCCGCGAGATCGCGAATGACCCGCTCGGCATCCGGCCCCTCGGGGACGCTCTCGACGAACGTGGTCTTTACCTTGCCGCCGAACTCGGCTTCCATGGCTTTGCGGGCGTTGTCGTGGGCGAAAGTCCAGCCGGCATCACCCACCGGACCCACGTACATGAACCCGATCTTGAGTGGTTCGGCAGGTTTGGGCGCCGGTGCGGCGGCAGCGGCCGGTGCCTTCGCAGCGGGCTTGGGTTCTTCCTTGCCGCAGCCGACCGCGAGGGCCAGAGTGGCTGCGGCGGTGAGTGCCGAAGCACGCAGCCACCAACGTTTGTTCAGGTCGATCATTTCGATATCACTCCTTTTCTTGAACTATTAGCACACCAACTCAAAAATTCACCACAGAGGACACGGGGGACGCAGAGGAAAGGCCAAGAGGCTTTTTTTCTCGAGGCCCGCAAGTCGACCACGAGTGTCAGCAATTCGAATTGGGATTTCCCCCGTGTCCTCTGCGTCCTCTGCGGTGAAATGTCATTGCACTAGGCTCCAGGATAAAACGGCTTCCCCAACGACGCCGGCATGTTGATCCGGATCCACGTCGGGTTCCGCGAGATCAACGCCAACACCAGGATGGTCGCCACGTAGGGCAGCATGGTCAGCAGTTGGCTCGCGACTTGCACGCCCATTCCTTGAAGATGGAATTGAAGCATGGTGACCCCGCCGAACAAGTAGGCACCCAACAATACACGACCGGGCCGCCATGTTGCGAATGTCGTGAGCGCAAGTGCGATCCAACCCTTGCCCGCGATCATGCCTTCAACCCAGAGCGGCGTGTAGATGACCGAGATGTAGGCGCCCGCCAATCCGCAGAGCGCACCACCCGCAACGACCCCCGCCAACCGGATCATTCGCACCGGATAGCCAAGGGCGTGCGCCGACTCCGGCGCCTCGCCGATCGATCGCAGCACCAGCCCGGCGCGCGAACGATAGAGAAACCACGCGACGAAAATCGTGAGCGCAATCGCAATGTAGACCATCGGATGCTGCTTGAACACCGCAGGGCCGATGAATGGAATGTCGGCGAGCCAGGGAACCGAAAATTGTTCGCGTGACGGAAGCTTCTCCTGCACGTATTTGATGCCGACGAACGCGGAGAAGCCCGCGCCGAACATCGATAGCGCGAGGCCCGATGCATATTGATTGGTGTTGAGCCAAATCACCAGCCATCCGAAGAGCGCGGCCATCAATGCACCCGCCCCCATTCCGGCGGCGAACGCGATCCAGTCGTTGCCGGTATGCACAGCCGTCGCGAATCCTGCGATCGCTGCGATCAGCATCATGCCTTCCGCGCCAAGATTGACGACGGCGCACTTCTCATTGATCAGCAGTCCGAGCCCGGCGATAGCAAGGGCTGTGCCTGCATTCAAGGTCGCCGCGAGCAGAAGGGCTATCGACTCCATGCGAGCTTTCGTCCGAAGACAATTCGGTAGTGGATCAACGTATCGCAGGCAAGAAGCGAGAAGAGCAGCAGCCCCTGGAAGACACCGGTCAACGAGCGCGGCAATCCGAGCCGCGACTGCGAAAGCTCGCCGCCGATGATGAACATCGAGAGCAGCAACCCGGCGAACACGATGCCGCCGGGATGCAGGCGCCCGACGAACGCGACGATGATCGCGGTGAAGCCGTATCCGGGCGACACATGCGGGGTCAATTGTCCGAGCGGTCCGGCGGCTTCGAGCGCACCGGCGATGCCGGCCATCCCGCCCGAGAGCAGCAGCGCGGTCCACAACGCCTTGCGCGAAGAGAAGCCTGCGTAGCGCGCGGCAAGTGGCGCCAACCCACCGACCTGCAACTGAAAACCCGCCATCGTGCGGAACATGAATATCCAGATTGCCGCGACGGCCGCCAACGCAACCAGAAATCCTGCATGCAGGCGCGTTCCGGTCGCGAGGAGCGGAATCTGCGTCCCGGCGGCGAACATTTGCGTCTGGGGAAAATTGAAACCTTTCGGATCCTTCCACGGACCGTAGACGAGATACGAGAGCAGCATCTCCGCGACATACACGAGCATCAGGCTCACCAGAATCTCGTTGGCGTTGAAGCGATCACGCAAGAGCGCGGTGATCCCGGCCCACGCCATGCCGCCCAGTGCGCCTGCGATCAGGATGACGACAACGATCCAGCTTCCCGTGCCGGAATTCGCGAGCAATGCCACGCCCCCACCGGCGATCGCACCAAGCAGGAGCTGACCCTCGGCGCCGATGTTCCAGACGTTGGAGCGAAAGCAGACGGCCAGACCCAGCGCACAGAGGATCAGCGGGGTCGCCTTCACCGCCAACTCGGAGAGCGCATAGCCGCTCTTGATCGGCTCGTAGAAAAACACCATGAGTCCGCGTACCGGGTCTTTGCCGAGCGCGACGAAAAGCAAGCTGCCGAGCAGGACAGTGATCGCCAGGGCGATGACCGGCGAGGCCATCGACATTGCCATTGAAGGTTGCGGTCGCGCCTCAAGCCGCATCGTGTGCTTTCGATGCGCCGGTGCCGGCCGCGGCGACATCCCACAGCCCGCTCATCCATTCGCCGACCTGCTCGATGGTGGCGCGCGCCGTATCGATCGATGGCGAGAGTCTTCCCTTCGCGATCACATGCAGACGGTCGGTGATCTCAAACAGTTCGTCCAGTTCTTCCGAGACGATCAGGAGCGCGCAACCCGCATCGCGCAGGCGCAGGAGCTCGTTGCGTATTTGCGCGGCGGCGCCGACATCCACGCCCCAGGTCGGTTGCGCGACGATGAGCACCTTGGGTTGGGCATCGATCTCCCGACCGACGATGAACTTCTGGAGGTTTCCGCCCGACAAGCTGCGCGCCACCGAACCCGCACCGCCCGCCTTCACATTGAATCGGCTGATCACCTGTTCGGCCATCACGCGAATGCGGTTGAGATCAATCCAGCCGGCCACTCTCACGGCGCCGTTGTCCTGGCGCGTGAGCAGCATATTGTGCGCGAGCCCCAATGTGGGCACGGCGCCGCGCCCCAAGCGCTCTTCCGGAACGAAGTGAAGGCCGCGTGATCGCCGCTCGCGCGGATCGAGATTGCCGATCGCCTGCCCAAACAACCGTACTGAATCCGGCATGGCGCGCGGATCCTCACCCGACAAAATGGCGAGCAACTCCTGCTGGCCATTACCCGATACGCCGGCGACACCCACGACTTCGCCGGCATGAACGCGCAGGTTCACCGCGGCTAGCGATGTGCCGAATTGAGCCAGTCGCTCGGCCGACAATCCTTTCACTTCGAGCGCGAGGCGGCCGTGCGCGGCAGTACGATGCTCGATACGCGGCGGCTCGGCACCGATCATCAGGCGTGAAAGACTGGCGGTGGATTCCTGCGTGGGGTCAACCACCCCGGCGACCTGGCCGCCTCGCAAGACCGTGCATTGATGGCAAAGCGCGCGAATCTCATCCAGCTTATGGCTGATGTAGAGAATGCTGCAGCCGGTCGAGGCGAGCTGACGCAGGGTGACGAACAGTTTCTCAACGGCTTGCGGCGTCAGGACGGAGGTCGGTTCATCCAGAATCAACAGTCGCGGATCGGTGAGCAGCGCACGCACGATTTCCACGCGCTGGCGTTCCCCCACCGAAAGCGTATGCACCGGCCGGACCGGATCGATGTCCTGGCCATATTCCGCGGCCTTCGCCCGGATCCGAGCACTCACCTCGGCAAGAGAAAGGGACTTGTCGAGGCCGAGCCACACGTTCTCCGCGACAGTAAGCGTATCGAATAGTGAAAAGTGCTGGAACACCATCGCAATGCCAAGCGCGCGGGCTTCCTGGGGATTGCGCACGTTCGCCGGCTCGCCGTTCCACCGGATCTCACCCGCGTCAGGTTTCACCACGCCATAGATGATCTTCATCAGGGTGGACTTGCCGGCACCGTTTTCGCCCAACACGGCATGGATCTCACCGGGCATGACGGTGAGGTCGACCGCGTCGTTAGCAACGACGGCAGGATAGACCTTGCGAACGCCGCGCAGGGCAAGGCGGGGAACGGTGGATGGGTCGACGGTCATCCCTCCCATTTCAAATACTTCCTCATCCTTCTACGAATTGAACCGCAGGGGACGCAGAGGTTGAAAACCTTGAATGCTGCATTGTCCGCCGGTCGAATGCGCGGCACCCTCCACTCTTGTGACGACATCCATCCATTCAGTGGTTTCCCCTGCGTCCTCTGGGTCCCCTGTGGTTCATCCGGACGCACGTTCCCGCACCATCAGCAACTGCGCCGCCACGCCCACCGCGATGCTCCCCGGCTCCTTGCCGCCGATGCCATCGATTCCGATCGGGCAGATGAACCGATCGAGCGCGGCGCGTGCGACACCTAGCTTGGCAAGACTGTTCTCGAAGGTGCGACGTTTGGTCGATGAGCCGATCATGCCGCAATACGCGAATTCGCCGCGTTCGAGAATGGTCTTCACCAATTCGAAATCGAGCGCATGGCTATGCGTCATCACCAGAAAATAGCTTCCGCGCCGCGCGGCATTCAAAACGTCAACAGGGCGTTCAGTAAGGATCATGTGGACATTCGGTGGAAGCTCGGCCGGAAACTCGTGCGCGCGACTATCGATCCAATCCACTTCGCACGACAGCGCGCTGAGCACCCCCACCAGCGCGCGCCCGACATGACCCGCGCCGAAAAGCACGACCCGAAAGTCGCTCGGGCGCACCGGATCGAGCAACACCGATTGTGCCGCGCGCCCGGCCGGTTCCAACGCGATCATCGTCGAACGGGAAGTCGCACTTGCGAGCAATGCCCGGGCTTTGGTCATCGCGAGGGTATCGAGACCCGCATCGCCTAGCGTTCCCCATGTCGCCGTGGTGCTGACATGCAGATGCACGTCACTGGCACCGTCGATCGGTGTCACCGCGACCCACGCCTCGCCCTTCTCCAACACCCGCGCAAGATGCTTCACCCATTCTGCGCCGTACGGTACGCGCTCGAAGATCAGATCGGCGGCCCCGCCGCAATGCTGACCCAGCGTGGCACCGAGGGGATAGCGCCGCGATGTCAGATCACCTGGCGCATCCAACCGATTCGCACCAAGCAGCCCGCGCGCCACACCGATCGCCTGGAACTCCATTTCACCGCCACCGATCGTGCCGTGAATCGCATCCAGAGTGACAGCCATTTTCACGCCGGGTTCGCGCGGCGTGGATCCGGTTCCAGCCGCGACCGTGACCAGCACCGCGTCAAGCCCCCGCTCGCCCGCGCGTGCCAGGCCGCCGAGCCATTCGTTCATGCGCGCGCCTCGCGCATCGCATCACACGCGCGAAGGATTTCTTCCGGCGTTGCCGGCGCGTTGAGCGAAGGCGAGAATCGATAATCGCCCACCGCCGCTACGGCGTCCCGAATCGCATGGAACACCGACATGGCGAGCATCAGCGGCGGTTCGCCCACCGCCTTCGAACGATGGATCGTGTCCTCGACATTCTCACCACCCGCCCAAAGCTTCACGCGAAAATCCGCCGGCACATCGGAAGCAACCGGAATCTTGTAGGTCGAGGGTGCATGCGTCATGAGCTTGCCCTCGCCGTTCCACCAAAGCTCCTCCGTCGTCAACCAACCCATACCCTGCACGAACCCGCCTTCGACCTGGCCCATGTCGATGGCCGGATTCAGCGATCGACCCACGTCATGCAACAGATCGGCGCGCAACAACCGCATCTCGCCGGTGAGCGCGTCGATCGCCACTTCCGATACCGCGGCGCCGTAACTGAAATAGAAGAACGGGCGCCCGGTGAAGCGTTGACCGTCCCAGTGGATCTTCGGCGTCTTGTAGAAGCCGCTCGCCCAAAGCTGCACCCGGGCCGCATAAGCCATGCGTACCAGTTCATCGAACGGCATTCGACGCTCGCCGATTGTCACCTCGTTGGCTGCAAAGCGAAGGTCGTCCATCGGAACGCCGAATCGCTCGGCGGCGAACATCATCAAACGCTCTTTGATGGTGCGCGCTGCCGCCTGCGCGGCCTTGCCGTTGAGATCGCTGCCGCTCGATGCCGCGGTGGCCGAAGCATTCGGAATCTTGCTCGTATCGGACGACGACACCCGCACGCGATCGAGATCGATGCCGAGCTCTTGGGCGACCACTTGCGCCACTTTCGTGAACAGGCCCTGTCCCATCTCGGTGCCGCCATGATTGAGCAGCACGCTGCCGTCGGTGTAGACATGGACAAGGGCGCTCGCCTGATTGAAGAGGGTGGCATTGAACGAGATACCGAACTTCACCGGCGTAATCGCGATGCCGCGTTTTATGATGGGACTCGATGCATTCCACTGTCGAATCCGTGCACGCCGAGCGACGTAGTCGGAGGAAGGCACCAGCTCGTCGAACAGGCGATCGGCAATGAAGTCTTCGACCTGCATGGTATAGGGCGTCTGATCACGCCCCCGCCCGTAGAAGTTGGCGCGACGCACCGCAAGCGGATCCATCGCCAAGTGTTGCGCGATCGCATCGATGACCGCCTCGATCGCGAGCATCCCCTGCGGCCCGCCAAAGCCGCGGAACGCCGTGTTCGATTGCGTATGCGTCTTGCAACGATGCGAGACGATGCGCACCGCCGGCAGAAAGTAGCAGTTGTCGACATGGCAGACCGCGCGATCGTTCACCGGCCCGGACAGGTCTGCCGAAAACCCGCAGCGCGATGCGAGCATGAAGTCGACGGCTTGAATGCGTCCGGTCGCATCGAACGCGACGTCATACTCGATCAGGAAATCATGACGCTTGCCGGTGATGAGCATGTCATCGTCGCGATCGTAGCGAAGCTTCACCGGCCGCCCGGTGTGCGCCGCAGCCAGCGCCGCCGCGCAAGCCGGGAGCGCAGCCTGCGTTTCCTTTCCGCCGAACGCGCCGCCCATGCGACGGCATTCGACCACCACACGATGCGCCTCCACGCCGAGCGCGTGCGCGATCAGAAGTTGTGCTTCGCCCGGATGCTGATTCGAGCTGTACACGTGCATGCCGCCATCCTCGCGCGGGATCGCATAGGCGACCTGCCCTTCCAGATAGAACTGCTCCTGACCGCCGATGCGCAACCTGCCCTTCAGGCGAAGCGGCGCGGACGCCAAGGCTTCACGCCACGCGCCTCGCTCGACGGTCACCGTCGGCATCACGAACGCCTGTTGGCGGAGCGCTTCTTCGATGGAGAGAATCGCCGGGCGATCTTCGTACTCGATCCTTGCAAGCCGCGCCGCACGGCGGGCCGCCTCCACCGTTTCCGCGAGCACGAGAAAGATCGGCTGGCCGAGATACTGCACGTCGTCGACGGCAAGGATCGGATCGTCATGACGGATGGTTCCGACATTGTTCTCGCCCGGAATGTCGGCGGCCGTCAGCACCGCCACGACACGTGATGCTGCGCGCACCGGCGCAAGATCGATCCCGACGATGCGGGCGTGCGCGCGCGCGGAAAGTCCGAACGCCGCATGCAACGTTCCGCGCAATTCGCGAATGTCATCGGTGTACTCGGCCTCGCCCAGAACATGCAGGTGCGCGCTGTCATGACGCACGGCTTCGCCTGCTGCGCCACCTGCGGTCGGCGATGCGAGGGCGAAGCGTGGATCGTTCATGCCGGCGCCTCGGAAAAATCATAGAGCCGGGTCGGTACCGCGCCGATTCGTCCGGTCGATTCGACAAAGAACTTGCGCAAGAGATTCTGCGCCACGCGCAGACGATACGAAGCACTCGCACGCATATCGGAGAGCGGTGAGAAATCGCTGGCGAGTGCATGGGCGGCCGCCTCGCATGTCGCTTCGGTCCAGTCGTACGAGATGAGCGCCGCCTCGCAGCGCGCAGCCCGCTTCGGTGTCGCGGCCATCCCGCCAAACGCCACGCGCGCCACGCGAACAGTCCCGCCAACCACCTCCAATGCGAACGCCGCACAAACGGAAGAGATGTCCTGATCGAATCGTTTGGAGATCTTGTAGGTCGCGAATTTCAAGGTGGCGCTGGGAATCGGCGTCACGACGCGCTCGACGAGCTCGCCGGATTGCAGAGCGGTCTTCTGATAGGCCAGATAGAAGTCTTCAAGCGCGACCTCACGGCGATGAACTCTCCCCTCGCCCACCATCGGAAGAGGGGTTGGGGGAGAGGGTGGGGCGGATGCCGAAGCCAGGATCAACTTCGCACCCAATGCCATCAGCGCAGGCATCGAATCCCCGATCGGCGAACCGTTCGCGATATTGCCAACGAGCGTGCCGGCATTGCGGATCGGCGGTGATGCGAAGCGGCGCATCAATTCGCGCATCGCCGGAATATGCCGCTCGATCGCCGCAAAGGCATCGGTCAGCGACACCGCAGCGCCGATGTCGATCGCACCACCACGCACGACGACCTTCTGGAGCGCCGACACCTCGCCAATGTAAAGAAGATCACCCAGATCACGAAGCTGTTTGGTGACCCACAAGCCAACGTCGGTGCCGCCGGCGAGGATGCGTGTTTCGGGATAGGTATGACGCAGCCGGGCGAGTGCGGCGACTGAACGCGGCGCGTGAAACGTGCCATGGGCTGTCTTGATGCGCAACGTGCCGCGGCGCGCGAGACCCTCCAATTGGGTACGTAGCGACGCCTCCGTTGCGATGCTGCCCGCAGCACCCGCCGGAGCAGTCGTGACATCGCGCTGGTTCTCGGGGATCGCATTGCCCAGCTCGCGCATTTTGATCGCGGCATCGACGATCGGCCGATAGCCGGTGCATCGGCAAAGATTGCCGGCCAATGCATCGTTGATTGCCGTGCGATCGGGCGCGGCATCCGATTTGTAGAGCGCGAAGAGCGACATCACGAATCCCGGCGTGCAGAAACCGCATTGCGCCCCGTGTCCATCCGCCATCGCCTGTTGCACCGGATGCAGCGCACCGGTCTGCCGATCTTTGAGGCTCTCGACCGTGAAGAGCGCCTTGCCATCCAGCGTCGGCAGAAATTGAATGCATGCATTCACCGCACGAAAGCGGAGACCCGGATCATGCCGCTCGGCAATCACCACGGTGCATGCCCCGCAGTCGCCTTCGGCGCAGCCTTCTTTCGTGCCGATTCGCGCCAGATCTTCGCGCAGATACTGCAGCAGCGTACGCGTGGGCGATGTCACGCGGGCGGTGTGGACCTCACCGTCGAGGATGAACCGCACGGCATCCGTCGATTTCGCAGGGCTTGGCCGGACTGTCATCGGGCGCTGCTGGCGAGAGGCAGGAGAAACCGGCAGGGTTGCATGGCACACCGGTCCTGTCAATATGAGGCCCGACAAATGAGGCGCGACACGCCAGGCCCGACACGCAACGCCCGACAGATCAGGCGCGACACATCAGACCCGCTGCGCATCGGCGTGAAAATCCTCTCGCCCTATTGCCGGCCTCATGGCGAAGGCTGACAATTGCGCCTCATGATGGCAAACACTTCAAACACTCCCCCGCGCCAACCGGCGTTCGCTCGACCACGCTCTGGAAGCCACACGTTGATCGATCCGCGCGGCTTCCTCAGATCGCTGTTCGATGCGGCGGTCGCGCGTGCCCTGCCGGCCCGCAATACCGCGCCGTTCTTGCCCGCCCCGCCGATCGGCCGTACCGTCGTGGTGGGTGCGGGCAAGGCGGCCGGCGCGATGGCGCAGGCGGTGGAAGCACTATGGCCCGCGAACGCGCCGCTTTCCGGCCTCGTTGTCACGCGCTACCACCACACGCCACCGCGCGACCCGCGCGCTTTGCAACGAATCGAGGTCGTCGAAGCCGATCATCCGGTGCCGGATAGGGCGGGCTTCCACGCAACCGCGCGGATTCTCGAGCTCGTGCGCGGGCTCACCCATGACGATCTGGTGCTTTGCCTTGTTTCCGGTGGCGGCTCCGCGCTGCTCACCCTCCCCGCGCGCGGACTCTCGCTCGAGCAGAAACAAGGTGTCAATCGCGCGCTCCTCGAGTGCGGCGCGACCATCGGTGAGATGAATTGCGTGCGAAAACATTTGTCCGCGATCAAGGGCGGACAATTGGCGGTTGCCTGCGTGCCGGCGCGCGTCGAGACCCTTCTTATTTCCGATGTTCCAGGCGACGATCCGGCCGTGATCGCCAGCGGCCCGACGGTCGCCGACCCCACCACGTGCGCCGAGGCAATGGCGATCCTCGATCGCTACGGGATCGCTGTGCCGGCATCGATTCGCGCCGATCTCGTATCGGGCGCGCTCGAGACGCCGAAGCCGGGTGATGATCGGTTCAGGAATAATCACGTTCGTTTGATCGCCACGCCAAGGCATTCGCTCGTCGCGGCTGCGGCGCTGGCAACAGCGTCCGGCATCCGCGCACATATTCTATCGGACGACATGGAAGGCGAGTCACGCGATGTGGGCAAGGCACACGCGGCCTTGGCCCGATCTATCGCGCGGCACGGAACGCCTTTCGAGCGTCCCTGTGCGCTGCTTTCCGGCGGTGAAACGACGGTGACCGTCCGCGGCCGTCATGGCGGACGAGGTGGTCGCGCCGCGGAATTCGCACTGGCCACCGCGCTCGATCTCAAGGGCGAGCCCGGCATCTATGTTCTCGCCGCGGATACCGATGGCATCGATGGCACCGAAAATAATGCGGGTGCGCTGGTGACCCCTGATACGCTCTCGCGCGCGCAGGCACACGGACTCCGACCCGCCGAACTGCTTGCGAACAATGACGCCTACAGCTTCTTCGCCACACTTGGAGATCTCGTTGTGACCGGGCCCACTTTCACCAACGTCAATGATTTTCGCGCGCTGCTCATTCTGTAGGAAGGAATCACCATGGCCGTCGACCTTGCCGGAACGCACCACTGGCCCGCCCAACAGCGGGTCATCTCGGGTGTCCCGTTCGCTGATGCAATGATGCAGGAGGTGTCACGCGCGAAAGCGAAGCGGGTGTTCATCACCACCACGCGTTCGCTCACGAATGGACGCATCGTGGCGCGCGCGGTGGAGGCGCTCGGTGCGTCGTACGCGGGAAAGTTCGATGCGATCGCGGCGCACAGTCCACGCCAGAGCGTCATCGCCTGCCTTGACGCGGTACGTGCCGCGAATCCGGATCTTATAGTCGCGATCGGCGGCGGGTCGGTGATCGATGCGACCAAAGTTGTCCTGATCGGATTTTGGAATGGGGTCACATCGGCCGAGGGACTGAATGCGTTCGCCGGCAAACCCGCGGAAGCAAGCGCATGGGACGACGATCCGCAACGCCTGCGCATGATCGCCATTCCGACCACATTGTCCGCGGCGGAGTTTTATCATTTCGCCGGCGTGACCGATACCAGTCGGCAGGTGAAGGAAGGCTTTCAGCATCCGCTTGCCGTTCCGATCGCCATCATCCTTGATTCGGCGGCAACCCTTGAGACACCCATGGAATTGCTGCTATCGACCGGTATGCGCGCCGTCGACCATGCGGTGGAGGGCTGGTGCGCAATACGGACCACGCCGCTTGCCGATGCCACGTCGCTGCAATCGATGCGCATGTTGGCATCGTCGCTGCGAGGCATTCACGCCGATCCCAAGGACATGAACGCTCGACTCGAGGCTCAGGTCGCGATGTGGATCTCACGGATCAGCACGATGAGCGGATTACCGTTCGGTGCGAGTCATGGCTTGGGCTATCTGCTCGGTGTGCTGAAAAACGTTCCGCACGGCATCACTTCCTGCATCACCCTGCATGCGGTGCTGCGATGGAACCTGCCGGTCAACGCCGAACGCCAGCGCGACGTCGCCGGCGCGTTCGGAACGGCGGGTGATGCGGCGGGCGATGCGGTCGAGCAATTCGTGCGAAAGCTCGGCCTGCCGTCGCGGTTGTCTCAAATCGACATCACGCGCGATGACATCCTTGCGATCGCCGCGCGCTACGATGGCACCGGACCCATCAAAACGAATCCGCGGCCGGTGAGCGGTGCGGCGGATCTGATAGAGATTCTTTCGCTCGCGGCGTAAGTCGAAGGATTCCGGAAAAAGGACACAGCGTTGGAAACCTACATCGCCGACTGGCTCAATCTCCTCATGCGTTGGCTGCACATGATCGCGGGCATCGCCTGGATCGGCGCATCGTTCTATTTCGTGTGGTTGGACAACCACCTCAGAGCGCCACGCAACAAGGATGATGCGGCACGCCGTGGTGTGGCAGGCGAAATCTGGTCGGTGCACGGTGGCGGGTTCTATCACGCGCAAAAATTTCTGGTCGGACCGAAAGGCGAACCACTCTCCGAGCACCTGCATTGGTTCAAATGGGAGGCCTACGCGACCTGGTTCTCCGGCATGGGCATGCTTGCGATCGTGTACTGGTGGGGCGCCAATGCGTATCTCATCGACAAGGCGGTGATGGACCTGTCGGTGCCCGCCGCGATCGCGATTTCATTCTTCTCGTTGGTCGCGAGCTGGTTCGTCTATGACGGGCTCTGCAAAGCCATCAAGAACGAGCTCGCGCTCGGGGTCGTGCTGTTCGTTCTGATCGTCGCGGCCACCTGGGGATACGGGCAGGTGTTCGGCGCACGCGCGGCCTATATCCATGCGGGCTCGATGATCGGCACCTGGATGGTGTGGAACGTGCTGTTCCGTGTAATTCCGGGTCAGCGGAAGATGGTGGAAACGATTCGCGCCGGCCGCGATCCCGATCCACTGCCCGGCATCATCGGCAAGCAGCGGAGCGTGCAGAACACGTATTTCACCCTGCCGGTGCTGTTCGTGATGATCAGCACCCACTATCCAATGACGTACGGGCATCAGTACGGATGGGCTGTGCTCGCGGTCATCATGTTGGCGGGTGCGCTCATTCGGCAGTACTTCGTGCTGCGCCACTTCGAGCGCAATGTGGTGGCCTTGCCAGTGATCGCCGTGGTCCTGCTCATGGGACTCGCGATCTGGCTGGCACCTCGTTCGACGCCAAGCGCGGCGGCGGACGCCATCTCGTATGCGCAAGTAGAACCGATCCTCGTGCAACGCTGTGTCGTCTGCCACGCCGAGAAACCGACGTTCCCGGGTTTTCAGCAACCACCGAATGGATTGAAGCTCGATACACCGGAACTCGTGAAAGCCGCCGCGCAACGGATCCAGCAGCAAACGATTGCGACGAAGGCGATGCCGATCGGCAATCTTACGAAGATGACCGATGAAGAACGTGCGTTACTTGGAAAATGGTTGGCTGGAGGAGCATCGATAAAATGAATGTATTCGCAATGCATGTACTGCAAGCCGGCCTTGGCGCAATCGTTGCGGTTCTCTCGGTCGCCAACACACCGGTGTTTGCGCAGGCGCAAACTTATCCCAACCGTCCAATCCGATTCATCGTGGGCTTTCTGCCCGGCGGGAGCAGCGACCTGGTGAGTCGTCTGCTTGGCCAGAAAATTTCCGAGCGGCTGGGTCAGCCCGTTGTCGTCGAGAACAATCCGGCCGGGGGTGGCACGGGTGCGGACCTTGCCGTCGCACGTGCCGCGCCCGATGGCTACCACCTCGTATTGCTATCGGGCGGTGTGCCGAGTGCGGCCGCCGTGCGCAAGGCATTGCCGTACGATCCGGCCAAAGACTTCGCGCATGTTTCGATCGTCACCACCTATCCGATGGTGATCTCGGTCGTACCCAATTCTCCGCATCGCACGCTTGCCGACCTGCTGGCTTATTCCAAAGCGAATCCGGGCAAGGTTTCGTTCTCGATGTCGATGATCGGCAGCCTGCATCATCTGCTGGGCGAATGGATCAACATCGAAGCGGGCACGACGATGCTTGGCGTGCCGTACAAAGGTCCGTCCGCGGCGATCATCGATGTGGCAGGCGGCCGCGTTGATGTGATGATCGAAACCGCGACATTTTCATTCGGTCAGATACGCGGCGGGAAATTGCGCCCCCTCGCGCTGTCGTCGGAAGCCCGCTATCCGTTGCTGCCCGACGCACCGACCGTCGCCGAAACGCTGCCCGCGATCGCGTTCAGCTCATGGCTCGGTCTGGTCACATCGCCCGGCACGCCGCGCGCCATTGTCGACATTCTGAATCGCGAGGTCCGCGCCATCGTGGAGATGCCCGATACGCGGCAACGCCTCGCGGACCTGGGCGGCGTTCCTTCGCCCTCGACACCGGAGGAGATGCGCGCCCGCATCGAGCGCGAGGTGGCGCGCTGGAAGCATATCGTCGAAGTGAAGAATATCGAGCGGCAGTAGAAATTTGCGCGCGTCCGCGCGATTTTCTGATCGTAGGCGCCTGGCGCCGCGATTCACTTCACTCGGGCCAACGATCGATCAATCGCAGGTCGCGTCAGCCCAAAGGAATTCGGGCGGCTCGCCGCCCGAATTCCTACCGTTTCAAACCGGCTTGATCGGCGATGTAATCGGCAAGGCCGACCCAGTCTTTTTCGCCGTGACCGGCGGCGATGCCTGCCAGGATCTGCGCCTGCATCAAATTGCCGATCGGCAGCGTCATTTGAAGTGCTTCGGCGGTCGATAGCGCGAGCCCGACGTCCTTCTGCGCGAGCTCGAGCTTGAATTGCGCCGGTTCGAATGCGCGCTCGACGATCATCCTTCCATAGTTCTTGTAGGCCGGCGCGCTCAGTGATGTGCTGGTGAGGATGTTGACGAAGGTGCCCGCCTCGACACCGGCCTTCCGCACGAGGGCGGTCGCCTCGCTCAGACTCTCGATGATGGTTCCGAGCAGGAAATTGCGCGCGATCTTGATGGCATTGGCATGCTCGGGTGTCTCACCGACGATGAAGGTTTGCTTTCCCAGCACATCGAACAGCGGCTTGCAACGCGCAAGCGCCGCGGTCGGGCCGGCGGCGATGATGTCGAGCTGCCCTTGTGCGGCGACATGGGGTCGACCGAACACCGGGGCCGACACGTAATGGCTTTTCCCGTTTGCATGGATCGCGCCAAGCGTGCGTGCGATGGCAAGACTTGTGGTGGCCATGTTGAGATGAATCGTATCCGGGCGCATGCGTGCAGCCAATCCGGAATCAATGCAGAGCGCCTGCACCGCCGGATCGTCGGCGAGCATGGTGATGACGATCTCCGCGCCCAGCATGTCGGCGGGCGACGATGCGACGGTCGCGCCAAGCGCGGCAAGGGGTTCGGCTGCCGAGCGCGTGCGATTGAAAACCGTGAGGGCGTGCCCGGCCTGCACAAGGCGACCCGCCATGCCGCAGCCCATCTGTCCAAGTCCGATGAAACCGACCTTCATGCCGCCTCGTCTCCCGATTCTCGGCGCTTGCGCGTTACTTCGCGCGCCATCCGCCATCCACCACCATCGTGTGGCCGTTCATGTATCCCGCTTCATCGGACGCGAGATAACAGACGGCGGAAGCGATATCTTCGACCGTGCCCCGCACACCCGCCGGAATCAATGCACGGATCTGGTCGTCATTCACCGCGACACCGCGCCCGCTGATATCGGGAATCCCCGGTCCGAGGAGCGCCTGGGAGTGCTGGCGCAGTCCGGTTGGGATCGCACCAGGGCAGATTGCGTTCACGGTGATGCCGCGCGCGCCATAGGCAACCGCCATCTGCCGCGTGAGACCGACCACACCGTGCTTGGCCGACACGTACGCGGCGCCGCCGCCGGTGCCGCTCAGGCCCGCGACCGACGCCGTGTTGATGATGCGTCCACGCCCGCGCGGGAGCATCTCCTTCAACGCACGCTTGGCGCCGAGGAAGACGCTGATCAGATCGATATCGATGACCTGGCGAAAGGTCGATTCATCCATCTCATCGACATTGAAGTAGCCATCGAGAATGCCCGCATTGTTGACCATGATGTCGAGCGCGCCGAGTTCTTTCACTGCCGCGGTCACGGCCGCATCGATGTCGGCCGCCTTGCTCACGTCGGCGCGATAGGCGCGCGCACGCCCACCCGCCCGGGTGATCGTCTGCGCGGTTTCTTTCGCCGCGGCCTCATCGATATCAACCACGCCCACCGCCGCGCCGCGCGCGCCGAACATCACGGCCATCGCGCGTCCAATGCCGGAACCGGCGCCTGTGACCACTGCCATCTTGTTGTCGAATCTCATTGCTTTCTCCCGTATGTTGAAGCGGCGATCAGACGGCGGCCTTTGCCGCGACCGAGACGCCTCTGACCCCATTGCGTTGGATGACCTGCGCGACCAACCCCGAGGCCTTCACATCCTCCACATACTCGCGTAGAAACCGTGCGGTTGCGTCGCTGCGATTGCGGGGTGTGCCGATCGCCTGCTGGACCGCGGTGAATCGCCCTTCGAGCATGCGTGAGCCCGGAAGTTTTTCGACATCGGTTACGAGCCTTGGCCGCAAGCCTGCAAGGGCTTCGAGCTTGTCGGCAACGAAAATATCGAACGATGCATCGACGCCATCCACCTTTACGAGCTTCGCGTGCTGGATGCTCCTGCTGAGATACAACTCGTACGCGCTCTTGTTCGATACCGATATCCGCACACCGGCACGATCGACATCGGCGATGGTCTTGATGGGCGACCCGGCCGGCACGAGATACGTTGCCTCGATCTCGAGATAAGCCGCGGTGAAATGAATCTGATTCGCGCGCGCGGGCTCGGCACCAAGGAATGCAACATCCCAGACGCCGCTTTGCGCCGCCTCGGCCATCTTGCCGGGCGAGTCGTAGCTCACCAATTCGAGCGGCACGCCAAGACGCGACGCAAGTTCGCGCGCCAGGTCGGCAGCGACGCCGCCGGGTTTCCCGGTAGCGGGATCGACCTTCACCAGCAGGAAGTTCGAATGATTGAGACCGGCGCGCAAGGTGCCGGTGGGGGCGAGATCGGAGCGGATCGAGGCGGGGATCGGTGTGGCCATTGAGCACCTGGAGAAACAAATGAGGGAAAGGGACGACGGCGAATACTAGCGTAGGGGAGACCCATGCGTCGGCCCGGGCCAAGCCCGCAGAAGCACGCCAAGCGCGCACAAGCACGCCGAGCCCCTACGACCGCGCCGGGCCCAATCCGATCCCGCGCCGGCGGGCACCCTTCACCGGCCCATCCGACATAGAATCACCCGAGCAGTTCTATTGAATGGAGACTTGATCATGCCCCACACCCTCGAACAGTTTGCCGCGACCTGTCACGACCTCCTCACCACCGAGCCTGGCCCTGCGGGACGCGAAAAGGTTCGCAAGCTCCTCCAACAAGTGCTCCTTGATGAGTCGTTCATCGGCAGACACCTTACGGATGCGACGGGCGAACGGGAGATCCTCTACGAAGATCCGCAACTTGGCTTTTGCATCCTCGCGCATCACTACAAGGGCGCGAAGAATTCTCCCCCGCATGATCACGGCCCCTCATGGGCGATTTATGGCCAGGCGCGCGGCGAGACGGTGATGACCGACTACGCATTGCTCGAGCCGGCGAGCGCAACGAAAACGGGGAAAGTCCGGCCGACCAAGACCTACTCGCTCACCCCGGGCATCGCGCATGTCTACAACGAGGGCGATCTGCATTCGCCGTCACGCGCTGGCTCGACACACCTGATCCGGATGGAAGGCAAGAACATGGATACGGTGAAGCGGTTTCGGTTCGAGGCTGTTCAAGGCGGCTAAAGCGACTCGATCTGAACCACAGGGGACGCAGAGGACGCAGTGAATTGAGCAGTGATCGCGTACGATCCTGTACAAGCAATGAATGGCCGCCTGGTTTTCCTCCCCGCGCGGAACCTTCATCATTTGCTTTCCCCTGCGTCCCCTGCGTCCTCTGTGTCCTCTGTGGTTCCAGTTTTTCCTCCCTGGCGAATTTTTGACTCCGTAGGCACTCCATGAACGCTCTCAAATCCGAAATTCGCGACGGCATGCAGATCGATTGGGATGTGCCGATCACCATGGACGATGGCCTCGTCCTCCGTGCCGATCTCTTTCGCCCCATCGCCGCAGGAAAGTATCCGGTCATCCTGAGCTACGGCCCCTATGGCAAGGGCCTCGCGTTTCAGGAGGGGTACAAGACCTCGTGGGAGATCATGTGCCGTGAGAATCCGGATGCGGTCGCCGGCACCACTAACAACTATCAGAACTGGGAAGTCGTCGATCCCGAGAAGTGGGTGGCCCATGGCTACGCGTGCCTGCGCATCGACTCGCGCGGCGCTGGGCGCTCACCGGGATTTCTCTGCAACAACGCGGGCCGCGAACATCGCGATCTCTATCATTCCATCGAGTGGGCGGCTGCGCAGCCGTGGTGCACCGGCAAGGTCGGGATGAATGGCATTTCGTACTACGCAGCGAACCAATGGCGGGCTGCCGCGACGCAACCGCCCCATCTTGCGGCCATCTGCGTCTGGGAAGGTTGGACCGACACCTATCGCGACGGTACCCACCATGGCGGCATCGCCTGCACGTTTCGCAAGAACTGGCAGGACATGCAAGTGAAGACCGTCCAGCACGGCGTTGGCGAACGCGGCAAGAAGAACCGCATTACCGGCGAGCTGGTGTGCGGCCCCGAGACGCTGTCGGACGCGGAGTTGGTCAACAATCGCGAGAACATGTGGGCCGAGCTGGTATCGCGCGAGATGGACGGTCCGTACTATCGCGAGCGCTCGGCCGATTTCTCGAAGATCAATGTGCCGCTTCTGTCCGCGGCCAACTGGGGCGGACAGGGTCTGCATCCGCGCGGCAACTTCGAAGGCTTCATGCGGGCAGCCTCCAATCAGAAGTGGCTGGAAGCCCATGGCGGCTCGCACTGGGCGCCCTTCTACACCGACTATGGCGTGCAGTTGCAGAAGCGCTTCCTCGATCACTTTCTGAAAGGCGTCGACAACGGCTGGGACAAGCAGCCGCGCGTGCAACTGCAGATCCGGCATCCGGGCGAAAAATTCGTGATGCGCTTTGAGAACGAGTGGCCGATTGCGCGCACGCAGTGGACGCACTTCTATCTCGACGCAGAAGGCATGGGACTCACCACGACGCCGCCAACGACGGCGCGTACGCTCACCTACGACGCGACGGGCGATGGCTTGACATTCAAATCCGCACCACTCGAGAATCCGCTTGAGATCACCGGGCCTTCGGCGCTGAAGCTCGCGCTGTCATCGTCGACGTCCGATGCCGATGTGTTTGCAGTATTGCGCGTGTTCGACCCGGCCGGTAAAGAAGTCGTATTCCAAGGCGCGCTTGATCCGCATACGCCCATTGGTCAAGGATGGCTGCGCGCCTCGCATCGCCAGCTCGACCCGAAGTTGTCGCTTCCTTATCGCCCTTACCACACGCACGCGGAGAAACAGCCGCTGACACCGGGGGTGCCCGTCGATCTCGATGTGGAGATCTGGCCGACCTGCATCGTGGTGCCGGCGGGTTACCGCCTCGCCATGACGATCCGCGGCAAGGATTACGAATGGGCCGGCGCGGCGGCGACCCTGTCGAACATGAAGAATCCGATGCGAGGCTGCGGGCCGTTCGAGCACGACGACGAGACCGATCGCCCGCCGCCCGTCTTCAGCGGCAAGGTGACATTGCATTTCCAGGCGGGGAAGCAGCCAAGTGTGTTGCTGCCGGTGATCCCTTCTTTCTGAGCGCAGCGGTCGACGACCGAATCACAACGACGCGGAGGATCCCAGGGGAGACGGCGGGTGCATCACCTCTTAATGCTCTGAGGGCGTCGCACGCTTTCAAACTGTCAAACATGATTGTGATGCACAACTAATTTCGCGTACACCCTTCTGCGATCGCGACTTTCGGGGTATTTCATTGCGTCGGCTCGCGTTAGGTACAAGCCGGAAAACCAATGACCGGCGCCAGAGGGAGGAAACGAAATGCAAATACTCGTACGCATCGCGGGAACCACGACACTGGCCGTCGCCCTCACGCTTGGGTGCTTCGATGCCTGGTCGCAAATGGACACAGCGACAACCCGTAACGGCGTTACGGCGACGAAGGCCGAGCCACACCTCGCGGCGCCGGTTCAGGCGCAGCTCACAGCGCCTCCAGTCATCATAATCGCTCAGGCCCAGGACCCGGCTCACCCAGGGGCTTCTCACAAGAATGCGGCGGGAACATCCAAGACGTCGAGCTTCAATGGCGCCGATACCGCCTGGATGCTGATCTCCACAGTGCTAGTACTGCTGATGACGATGCCTGGCATCATCCTGTTCTACGCCGGCATGTTTCGCACCAAGAATGCGCTGTCAATCGTGGCCCACACGATCGCCGCGACGGCAGTGATCACGCTGACATGGTCCGTCATCGGATACTCGCTCGCATTTACGGCCGGCACACCGTGGCTCGGTGGCGTGGACCGCGTCCTTGCCGACGGTTTGATCGGAAAACTCGCGGGCGCTCACGTGTCGGCGCCGACCATTCCGGAATCGGTGTTTTTCCTGTTCCACTTGGCCTTCGCCATCATCGCATTCGCACTGATTCTCGGTGCCACCGCCGAACGCATGCGGCTGGGCGTCACGATGGTATTTGCAGTGTTGTGGATCACAGTCGTCTACGCACCCGTGGCGCACTGGGTCTGGCATCCAAACGGATGGTTGGCGCTTAGAGGCCACATGGACTTCGCCGGCGGTACGGTGGTGCACATTGCCGCGGGCATCAGTGGTTTGTCGGCAGCATGGGTGCTGGGCCCGCGCCTTGGATTCGGCAGAGAGCCCATGGTGCCGTACAACCTCATGATCACAGTTGTCGGCGGCGGCTTGCTCTGGGCGGGCTGGTTCGGCTTCAACGCCGGCTCGGCCTTCGAGGCCAGCGGGCGAGCCGCCGGCGCGCTGCTGGCGACGCAGGTAGCCGCCTGCTGCGGCGCGATCCTTTGGGGATTCTGCGAATACATTCAACGCGGGCAATGGAGCGTGCTGGGTACGCTGACCGGCGCCATTGCCGGACTAATCGCCATCACGCCGGCGTCCGGCTTTGTCGGCGTGGATGGCGCGCTGGCGATCGGCGCTGCGGCCGGCGCAATCTGTTTCATCGCCGTTGTCAACTTCAAGCGCCTCTTCGGAATCGACGATTCGTTGGACGTCTTCGCGCTTCACGGCGTCGGGGGCATCATCGGTACTGTCCTCACGCCGGTGTTCGCAACCCCGGCCGTCGCGCCGGTGACGGCCACGGTATTGACCAATACGCTGGGCGCATTTGCGGTCATGGCCTATGCCGGTATTAGCACCGTCATCATCCTGAGAGTCATCGCGATGTTTGTGAATTTGCGCGTGGATGCCGCAGCCGAGAAAGCGGGCCTCGACGTCACGCAGCACGGCGAAATGCTGGCACCTAACGGGTGATCCCGGGAGATAGGTGACGCATGGCAAACGGAATCACCACGATGAACGGCAAGGACGACGACGAGCTCATGAACTATCTCGTACGCATGGTCGTGCCTATGCGCCGCGAGTTTCGCCGCCAACTCGATGTGCAGCAGTTCCTCCACGATTATGCCTATGCACGCGAGGTGCTGAACCAGGCCATGACGAGCAGCGACGCGCGATTGCTGGAATACGCGCGCTACCTCGAAACCCGTTTGCATGGGCCGCGCATCGCCGATCGACCGGCATCCGACGACCGCAAGTTCGCCAATCCGCTAACGCCTCGCGCCGGTAGGATTGCCGACCCGGCGGCAAGCACTTCCGCATCAATGCCGTTGACCGAGGCCGCTCCGACACTTGCAGAGCCGACCGAGCAAGAATTGCGTGACCGGGTGCTGAAGAAGTACACGAGGGGGTTGCGCTAGAAATCTGCGCGGCAGATCGCGGCGATTCCCGAATCGCGCGCCAGCGATCGCGCCCGCCCTCGCATCGAGGTACATGAACGGCATGTCGCTTCGCGCGCATGCAATGCGCTTGGATGCGCAAAAGAGCGGCATATGCTCGGCCTTCGGATAGACGATGGCAGTACGGTACGAGCGGTGATTGGACTATCATCGCCGCCACCCCTCTCAAGACCAGTCGGGATCTTTCATTGAGTGCTCCCTACGACATCGCCGCGATCGACGCGGTCGTCAACCTCTGGACGCCCGAGTCGGTGGCAGTTCGTCCGAATCGCGACGCGTTCTTCGGCGACAAGATGCATGTGCGGAACGATTCGCTGCGCGGCATCACACTCGACGAAATGCTGCGCCGCATGGATGCCGCCGGCATCGAACGTGCGTTCGTGATCGCCACCAAGGTCGGTCGGCTCGGTCATCCGGCCTGTTATCACATCCCCTATGAAATGGTGGCGGATGCGGTGAATCGCCATCCGACGCGATTCTCTGGCCTGACCGGTCTCGATCCGACCGAGGGCATGCCTGGTGTGCGTGCATTCGAGCGATCGGTCAGCGAATACGGCTTCATCGGCGCGCATGGCTATCCGCATTGGTTCGAGCTTGCGCCCAACCATGCGCGCTGGTATCCCTTCTACGCCAAGTGCGTGGAGCTCGACGTGCCGATCCAGTTGCAGGTGGGTCAATCGATGATCTATGACCCGGGCTACCGGCTGCGAAGTGTCGGCCAGCCCATCACACTCGATGCCATCGCATGCGATTTTCCGGAGTTGAAGCTGATCGGCATCCATATCGGCATTCCATGGCATGACGAGATGATCGCGATGGCCTGGAAGCATCCGAATGTGTACATCGGTTGCGATGCGCACAGCCCGCGGTATTGGCCGGCGTCGTTCACCCACTATATCAACACCTTCGGGCGCGAAAAAGTCTTGTTCGGTACGGATTTCCCGGTGCTCGATTTCGAACGCACGCGCGCGGAAGTCGAAGCGCTGGATCTGCGCCCCGAAGCGAAGCGATTGCTGTTTCGCGACAACGCACGGCGCGTCTACAAACTCAGCTAGCGCCGCGATGAATCTTGCCGAGCCGCTAAGACAGCATGCCCGCGCACGTGGCGACCGGCCGGCGATCATGCACGGCGACCAGGCCATCCGCTACGGCGATCTCGACTTGATGGTGCAGCGACGCGCCGCGCATCTGATCGATCGGGGTCTGGCACCTGGTGATGTCGTCGGTGTGGCCCTGCGGGACAATATCGAGCATGTCACGCTTCTCTTTGCACTGGCCCGCGCTGGGCTGGTGATGCTGCCGCTCGACTGGCGATGGACCAATGGGGAGCAGACGCGGGTCGCCGCGCATTTTGGTGCGAAGCTCGTGCTCTGCGATCCGGCCGCCACACCGCTCGAAGACTTCGCGTGCCTGCCGATCGACGAGCGCTGGCAGCAATCGGTCGCCACCGCGGATATCTCGCGTGCGTTTCAGGCCGGCGACGCACCGCTCCTGATGTCGCTGTCCTCCGGGACCACCGGCCGGCCGAAAGGACCGCGCCTCATGCACAGTCACTTCCTCGCACGCTTTCGCGTGATGTGGGTGAACCTTGGCTTCAACAGCCAGGATCGCTATGTATCGGCAACGCCGCTTTACTTTGGCGGCGGCCGCACCTTCGCGATGCTGATGCTCTATTCGGGCGCGACGCTCGTGATGGTGCCACCACCGTATGAACCGCACGAGCTTTGCGAGCAAGTCGACCGCCGGCAAGCCACTGCCATCTTTCTGGTCCCGACATTGCTCCGGCGCCTGCTCGAATTGCCGGATGCAACGCTCGCGCCGTTTCGCCGCATGCGGCTCGTGCTCTCATCGGGTGCGGCGCTGCATGTCGAGGAGCGGCGGGCGGTCCGCAAGCGCATCTGCGCAGGCTTCATCGAGTATTACAGCTCGACCGAAGGCGGAGGCATCAGCTACCTCTCCCGGGAAGATCCCGCGCAGTTCGACGAGTCGGTCGGTCGCCCGGTGTTCGGCGTGGACGTGCAGTGCGTCGATGCTTCGCACCGGCCACTGCCGCCGGGGGAAGTCGGCCGCATACGCTATCGAGGGCCGGCCGTCGCCGCCGCATTCTGGAATGACCCGGAAGCCAGTGCCGAGGCGTTTCACGACGGTTGGTATTATCCGGGCGACCTTGGTATGCAGGATGAGCACGGCTATATCTATCTCAAGGGCCGCGCCAAGGAGATGATCATCCGCGGTGGCGTCAACATCTATCCGGCAGAGATCGAAGCGATCCTGCAGACGCATTCGGCGGTCGGCGAATGCGCGGTTGTCGGCTGGCCGTCGCGCGCGTTCAACGAAGAGATCGCCGCATTCGTCATCGTAACCGGCACCGCTTCAGCGACGGAACTGCGCGATCACTGTGCTCGCCAACTCGCCGGTTACAAGGTGCCGCGCGAGGTATTCATCGTGGACGAGCTGCCGCGCAACTCGCTTGGCAAGGTACTGAAGACGGCGTTGCAGGCGCGCCTTGTGCCGCTGTGAACCGGAGGAGAACAAACATGCGGATCAACAACGTTGCGCGCAGTCTGGTGATCGTGTCGCTCGGGCTGATGGTGTCAACCGGTGCGCACGCGCAAGCGTGGCCGTCCAAGCCAATCCGGCTGGTGAGCCCGTGGGCGCCTGGCGGTCCGGCCGAGGCGCTTGCACGCGTCGTGACGACCAAGATGTCGGAGGCACTCGGCCAGCCGTTCGTGATCGACAGCCGGGGCGGCGCCAACGGAACGATCGGCGCGGCCATCGTCGCCAAGGCGGCACCGGATGGTTATACCGTGCTCTTCTCGCATCTTGGCCCGATGGCGATCGCACCAGCGCTGATGAAAGAGATCCCGTACGACTCGGAGCGCGATTTCGAGCCCGTCACGCAGGTCGTCTCCGGGCCGACCTTGCTGGTGGTCCGCAATGACGTGCCCGCACGCAACCTGAAGGAGCTCATCGACCATGCGAAAGCGAATCCGGGCAAGCTCGCCTACGGATCGGTCGGCATCGGCAGCACCACCCATCTCGCCGGCGAGATGCTCAGCCTGAGCGCAGGCCTCGATCTCGTGCATGTACCGTACAAAGGCTCGACACCGATCCTCGTCGATATGATGGGCGGGCAGATCGCACTCGCGTTCATCGGAATCTCGGGGGTTATCCAACAAGCGCAGGCCGGCAAGGTGCGCGCCCTCGCGATCAGCACACTGCAACGTTCGCCGAATTTCCCAGACATTCCGGCGGTGAGCGAAACCGTGCCCGGATTCGAGCTCAACTCCTGGTACGGGATCATGGTGCCCTCCGGCACGCCGCGGGTGATCGTGAGTCGATTGCACCACGAGACCACCATGGCGCTGAAGAAACCCGATGTCCTCGAATGGCTGAAGCAAAACGGGCTCGATCCACGCGGCACATCGCCCGAGGAGCACGCGATCTACCTCAAGGCGGAACTCGCGAAGTGGGCCGGCATCGTGAAGGCGGCGAAGGTCCGGACCGAATGAGCCCGCGCGGATGATCGACTTCGCGCCCACACCGGATCAGGAGAGCATGCTCGATGCGGTCACGCGCTTCCTCGAGCGGCGCCTCCCGATCGATGAAGTGCGGCGGCGCGATCGCGAACACATCCCACCCTACGACCTGCTGCCCGAACTGGGCGCGCTCGGCATACTCGGGTTGCCGTTCCCGGCGCAATACGGCGGCATGGCAAGTTCATGGATCACCCTCGCGCTCGTCCAGGAGCGGATGGCGCGACACGCCTACTTCGCCGGATCGATCGTCTCGCGAGTCGTCGCATTCGGCGGCATGACCTTGCTTGCGTACGGCAGCGAGGCGCAACGACGCGAATGGTTGCCCCGACTTGCCGCCGGTCGCGCACTCTTTGCGCTCGCGCTGTCGGAGCCCGATGCCGGGAGCGACGCCGCCGCCATTCGCACCCGGGCCGTGCGCACGGCATCAGGCTGGCGAATCAATGGGCGCAAGACCTGGATCAGCGACGCTCGCGGTTCCGAGCAATGGGTGGTCGCGGCGCGCTCTGATTCATCGACAACCGGTGCGAAGGGGATCTCGACATTCCTCGTGCCGCGGGAGTCGCCCGGCATCTCGATGACGGAGCTGCCCAAGCTCGGCAATCATTGCATGCCAAGCTTCGATATCGGCTTCGATGACGTCGAAATACCCGACACCGCTCTGCTTGGCGCCGAGGGTGCCGGATTCCGCCAGTTGATGTCGACCCTGCACTACTCACGCGCAAGCATGGCGGCGACTACGACCGGTTGCGCCCAGGCCGCGGTCGACTTCGCCATTGCACATGCCAAGACGCGGATGCAGTTCGGCCGCCCGTTGGGCGCGAACCAGACGATCCGTCACCGGCTTGCGGATATGCAGATGCGCGTTGACCAGTCGCGCCTCGTCGTGCGGCATCTCGCCTGGTTGATCGCCGAAGGGCGGCCATGCCGGCGCGAGGCGGCGCAGGCAAAAGTGATTGCAACCGAAGCGCTGCAGTTCGTCACGCATCACGGCATGCAGATCTTGGCGAGCGCCGCCTACGCCGCCGATTCGGATCTGCAACGAATTTGGCGCGATGCACGCCTTTATTCGTTCGGCGAAGGGGCGAACGAAATCCAGCGGGACCTGATTGCGCGCGAGCTTGGGCTCTAGCCGCGCGGTAGCACCCGGCGGTGACCGCGCCCTGCGTCCCATTTATTCGATGGCGATGATGCGTTGTCGATACTCACGTTCCGCATGCCGGTTGCTGTGGGAGCTTCGCTTCCTAAAGACTCCGCGCAATCACTTCCTTCATGATTTCGTTCGCGCCGCCATAGATGCGCTGCACCCGCGCGTCCTCGTACATGCGCGCGATCGGGTACTCGCGCATGTAGCCGTAGCCCCCGAATAGCTGCAGGCACCGATCGATCACTTCACATTGCTTATCGGTCGTCCACCACTTCGACATGCAGGCGGTCGGTGCATCGAGCTTGCCCGCGACAAGATCGCTCACACATTTGTCGACGAAGACGCGGGCAATCTTGGCTTCCGTTGCCATCTCCGCCAACTCGAAGCGCGTGTTTTGTTGATCGAACAGCGTCTTGCCGAAGGCCTTGCGATTGCGCACATAGTCGAGCGTCAGTTCGAGCGCGCGTTCGATGGTTGCCACCGCGCGCACACCGATGATGAGACGCTCGTAGGGCAACTGATTCATCAATTGATAGAACCCCTGCCCTGCATGCCCACCGAGGATGTTCGATGCCGGTACGCGCACGTCATCGAAGAACAGCTCCACCGTGTCTTGCGCTTTCTGGCCGATTTTCTCCAGCAGGCGCCCCCGGCGAAAACCCTTGCAGTTCTCGGTTTCCATCACGATCAGGGAAATCCCTTTCGCGCCTTGCGTCGGATCGGTCTTCGCCACGATGATAACGAGCCCCGCATGCCAGCCATTCGTAATGAAGGTCTTCTGGCCATTGATGACGAGTGCATCACCGTCCCGGATTGCGCGCGTCGTGATGCCCTGCAAATCCGAGCCCGCACCGGGTTCCGTCATGGCGATGGCACCGACCGATTCTCCGGCCGTCATACGGGGCAGCCAGCGGCGCCTCTGTTCGTCCGATCCGTAAGCGAGAATGTATTGCGCAACGATCGCGTGCACCGCGACACCGAACGCGGCTTCGCTTGCATAGCCGCCCTCTTCGAGTACCACCGCGAGATGCCGAAAATCTCCGCCGCCGCCGCCGTACTCTTCCGGCACGTCGGGCAGCGCGATACCAAGCCCACCCGCCTTCATCCAGGTTTCGCGATCGATGTAGCCGCGCTTCGTCCAGCGTTCCATATGCGGGGAAACCTCACCCGAGAAAAACCGCGTGACCTGATCGCGAAACGTAGCAAGCTCGGGCGTGGACCATGCGGGCGTGGGGCGTTGCATTGTTTTCTCCTTGGCGGTCGTGCATAGCGTACCGAATGATTCGGCCATTTGCCGGACAATAGCGAATCATCCGACGAGCGCGAGACCAACCATGAAGGATTTCAAGAGCCGCATCGCAGTGATCACCGGCGGTGCCGGCGGACTCGGTCGAGCGATGGCCGAACGATTCGGAAGAGAAGGCATGCATCTGATGCTGGCGGACATCGATCCTGCCGCATTAGACAGAACGGCCGGTGAGTTGCGCGATGCGGGGCTCACTGTCGCGACCCATCGCACCGACGTCTCGCGCGGCGAGGACGTCGAAGCGCTCGCACGCGCGACCCTCGAACGATATGGCTCCGTGCACATCGTATGCAATAACGCGGGTGTGGCACCCGTTGGTGCAGTCTGGGAAAGCACGACCGCCGACTGGACATGGGGAATGGGCGTCAACGTGTGGGGTGTTGTCCACGGCGTTCGAGTATTTACACCGATCATGCTGGCGCAAGGGAGTGACGGACACATCGTGAACACCGCATCGGTCGCGGGCCTTATCGCGCCACCCGGGATGGGGGTCTACAACGTCACCAAGCACGCCGTCGTCGCCCTAACCGAGTCGCTCCATCACGACCTGATGCGGGCCAATGCGAAGATTCGATGCTCAGTCGTGTGCCCCGCTTACTTTCCATCGGGCATCACTGATTCCGAGCGGAATCGGCCAGGTGAACTGCAGAACGCCGAGAGGGAGAAGACCGCTCGACAACTGGCAATGGAAGCCTCGATGAAAAAGGCGGTCTCATCGGGCCGGTTGAGCGCGAGCGATGTTGCCGAACAGATATTCCTTGCGATTCGCGACGACCGGTTCTACGTCATTACCCATCGGGCGATCAGGCAGGCTATCGAGACACGCATGCGGGACATTCTGGATGAACGCACGCCGACCGATCCAATGGGCGGAAGATAGGGACGGTTTCGTCACCCATACCGCAGGCTCTGGGAATCAGGTTCTCATTTTGCGACGTGCGTCGCATTCACCAGACGATAATAAAGGCCGTTTGAATCGTCGCGCAGGAGCACAAGTTTGCCCGCGACCGTGACCGGTTCCGTCGTGAATCGCATTGCCTGTTTCGCAACGACTTCAACGACCGTCTCGGGCCCGCCCGGCATGCAGAACGCGCAACTCGGGGCAATCGAGGTCAGCAGAAACTGCTGATGTCGATCACCGACCTCGAGCGGAAGCATGAACCCCTGCACTTTTACCTGCGCATTGTCCAGACGTTGCACCGTCCGATCAAACTGCGGCTTGAACCGCCGGCAACGCACTCCCGGATGCATGGTCTGAATGCGTCACCTGGGCGTGGCCGGCGGTTGTTGCGATGAGGGCCACGACCAACGCGATAGACCGAGTCGTTCTCAAGGGCTGTTTCCTTCTCGATCTATCGTTCGAAAGGCCCATGAAGATATCAGTACCAAGTGATCGCGCCCGTCGAAACATCGAGCATTGCACCGACCAGCATGACCTCGCCTTTGTCGATCATGTCGCGCAGGACCGGGCTCTTCTGTCGAATGTCGTGCATCGTGAGTTTCACGTTCGCCTCGGCAACCTTCTCAACGAACTTGTAGTTCGTGGAATTGCGCGGTTGACCGTCGCTCGGAACGCTCTTCACGGCAGGCTTGATGGCGTTCATGACGCTTGTGAGATTGCCCAACACAACGTCGTCGCAAGCACCTTTGATTGCGCCGCACGAGGTATGGCCGGGCACGACGATAACCTTCGAGCCGGCGACTTTCGACGCGAACTCCATGCTCCCGAGAATATCCGCGTTGACGAAGTTACCGGCAATGCGCGCCGAGAAGACATCACCGATGCCCTGATCAAGAACGAGCGCCGGACCGGACATCAGCACCACGAATCAAACGGTCAATGCTTCTCCGATTGAAGCGTGCTGGACTCGAAGCGGCTCAAGCGAGCCCTCTGCCATTCGATCGAACATGGCGGGAAGATTGAGAATGGGCATGATTGCGGTACCGTCCCGAAAGCACGAATGCGCGATGTGCGCCCAGCGTGCGTTCGGAAGCGCACACGCGCTCTGATCGTCCACCGCCATGGCCGCGGGAAACGCGTGGAGCGCGAGGCAGCCGAAACCAAGTCGATTCGGATCACCGGTCTCGAACGAAACGATCGCATGGAATCGCGCGACTGTTTCGACCCCTTCCGCGCGGACGGTTCCGCACCAGATCATCGGATCGAAGAGTGGCACGAGCTGATTGCGCCATCGGACGAGCCATTGACAATGAATTGGGGCGCACGGCACCCAGATCGGCTCGACGTTCTCCAGCACCTCGACCATCTCATGCAACGCGATCGCGACGGTTTGCGTCACGCCGATTTGCATGCGCAATCCCTTAGCGATCGCCACGACTGCGCTCCAGGTTCGCGATGGCAATGCTCGACAGAGCGCGCCCTGGACAGTGAAAACCAACGCCATCGGGCAGCTCTGCGATCGCAATGTCGAGTGTCCCGGCGGACTGCATGCAGGCGGGTAACGGCTCTGACCGGACCTTGTTTCGCGGGACGGTGCGCACTTTGTCGCACAGCAGGCCGAAGGGCTCCTTGCCCGCCAGCGCGATCAACACGAACGGACGCATTGGCCCGGGCTCAGGATGCAGCGATTTCGACAATCGATATAGAGGAACGAGCTGTCCGTCGTGTTCCAACGTGCCAAAGCCCATCGCGCCCACATCCGCGTGGATGCCGCCCAGCTCATCGGTATCCTTTACCGCGGGGGCATCATGGACGGGAAAGACCAAGGTCATGCCGTCGAATGTCACCGCGACATACCCGGCCTCGGCGCGATCAGGCTGCGCTCTTGAGTTCATCGGCACGACCCTCTACGAGTTTCCCAATATGCGCCATCAGTTCGACGTCGCTATAGGGCTTGGTGAGATAGACGGTCACGCCGGACTTTTCAGCCAACTCGCGATGCTTGGCCTGGGAGCGCGATGTGATCATGATGACCGGTAGGCGGCGCGTTTCAGCCTGCTTACGCAGATGCGCGGTGAGCTCAAGACCGTTCATGTTCGGCATCTCAAGGTCGGTCACAACAAGGTGCGGGCGGAATTTCTCGATAGCCTGAACCGCCTCCACGCCGTCGTTCGCCGATTGGCAATCGAGGCCGGAATCGCCGATCAATTGCATGAGCGAGCGCCTGACGCCAAGCGAGTCGTCGACAACCAGGATGCGTGTCTGCTCCGCCACTGCCGCTAACTCGCCTGACGGGGCGTTTCTCTCAAAGGCGGCGGGTGAACGCAGCATTTCGGGGACATCGAGCAGCGGCGCGATCGCGCCATCGCCAAGAATCGCGACACCAGCGACCCCCCGTACCCGGCGCACGAAACGACCCATGTCCTTGGTGATCAAATCGCGCCCGTCGACGATCGACTCGACCAGGATTGCGTACGTCCGGTCGTCGCCACGGACCAGGACAACGGAATGATCTTCCATCGCCGTGATCTGATCTTTTACCTGCCGAACGCCGCAAAGGCTCGCAAGCGGCTTGGTCGGATAGAGCCGGTCGCGGGACTTGAAATGGGATTCTCCCGCCACATCGAGGAACTCGCCCGATTCCGGTGCGAAGGCCTGATCGATCGTGTGCGTCGGCAGGGCGAATAACTGCCCACCTGCGCGGACCAGCAGCGCATGTACAGCAACGAGCGATGCCGGAATGCGCATCTCCACCGTTGTGCCAAGACCCGATCCGTTGGAGCGAATATCGATCGTACCCTTCAGCGTGAGAATCCGATCGTGGACCACGTCGAGACCTACGCCACGCCCGGAAATCTCGCTCACCCGATCGCGTGTCGAGAACCCCGGCAACAAAATCATGCGCGCGAGTTCGCGCTCGTCGATCATGCGATCCGCCTTCAGCAATCCGCGCTCGATTGCCTTCGAGCGGATTGCCGCGAAATCGAGCCCGCGACCATCATCGGAACAGCGGACGACCACTGACTGACCCTGCCGCGTGAAGCTGAGGAGGATCCGTGCAACCTCCGGCTTGCCTAGCGGTGCCCGTTCCGGCGTCGGCTCCACGCCATGGTCAACCGCATTGCGCAGCAGGTGCAACAGCGGATCAGCAAGTTTGCTCAAGACGTCGCCGTCAAGAAGCGCTTCACCGCCCTCCAATTCCAGCTCGGCTTTCTTGCCGGTGGCCTGGCACGTTTGCCGAATGTTGCGGGTAAGGCGCGGCAACATGCTCTTCACTGGCGCCATGCGTGTCGAAGTCGTGATGTGCTGAAGGTCCTTCCTGATGCGATCGTGCTGGAGGTAGACCGCGGTGAGTTTCGCCAGATCGTCCCCGAGCAACGCACTCATGCCGCGTACGTCAGACGTCTCTTCAGCGAGCGCGCGACTCACCGAATGCAGCTCGTTGTACTGGTCCATTTCGAGCGGATCGAATCCGCCGATGCGGGTTTGATCGCCGCGTGTGCGCATTGCCGCCAGACCGCGCACATCGACCAGATTCTCGAGCTCGAATATTCTTTTCTGTACCGCCAGATTCTGGGTAAGCAATTGCCGTGAGTGGTGCGTCGCGTTCTTGAGCAAGGCTTGCAGCTGGCCGATCTTGATGGCGAGCTCGCTCGTCAGTCTGAAAAGCTCGTCCACTGTCGCGACGGGAACGCGCAACGCTTGCTGCGCAACCAGGCTCGATCCGGTTGCGTCTGCCTGCGATGTCGATGCTGGCGTCGCCTCGTGCATCGATGGCGCCGGGACCGGCGCTTTTCGCATGGTCTTCGGCGGCACCGCCGTTACTTCCATCTTTACCGGAAGCGTCGGGGTTGGCGCCTGCGGCGGCGTCTCCGTTCCAACCTCGGATAACAACTGATTCAAATCGAAGTCGGATGGAGTCTCGGCGTTCGTGTGTGGCGCTTCGGCGCTGATCTGCTGCCCGCCGTCGCTCCACTGCGGCGCCGGGGTGGGCACAGGTTCGTCTAACAATTGCGAAAGCTCGAATGGCGCCTCGCCATCTGTTTGAGTCGTCTGGGTCGCCCCGACTTGCAGGGGCTCCTCCAACAACGCCGAGAGCTCGAATTCGGGTACCGATTCCGCCAAATTCTCGACGGGAGCGTTGGTGGCGTCGGCAAATTCTGATATCGACCCCGAGGAAATCCTTGCCTCCGGGTGGAGCGGTTCCGTGGGATGAGCGTTGGCGCCTTCCCCATCCACCGGCGCCAATTCGTCGAGCTCACCGCGATCAATGCGGTTCGCCCAGTCAAGGACCGATTGCAACACATCGCGTGCGTCCGTCGGCGCCTCGTCCTCCCCCAAAAGCGACGAGGTCATCTGCTCCAGACAGGCCGCAACATTGAGAAGCACCTCGGCGATGGCCGGCGGCACCGCGGTCTGCTCGCGCTCGAAGAACTCGAGAATATCTTCCGTATGGTGCGCGATATGCGCCAAGCCTTTGATCCCGACGATATGCGCCGAGCCTTTGAACGTATGGGCGATGCGCTTTGCATGAATAAGATCTGCGGTCGTCGCGGCGCCCGTGGCGATTTTCCCGATCAGCTCCGATAACTCGGCGGCCTGGCCGGGCGCGTCCTCCATCAGGCCATCGAAAACGCTCTGATCGACATCCGCGGGAATTTCGATCGATACGTCCGCATCGGTGGCGATGGTTGGTCGTGCCGGACCTTCGTCGGCCGTCATGGCGCTATCGAGGGTTGGCACCGCCAGCAGCATCTCGACGAGATCCCCCTTGCCCGAAGAATCCATCGTCACCGGCGCGCCTGCAATGTGCGAGGCGAGGCTTTCGCACATGCCGATGTCGGTTGTGGCGCCGAGGTACGCAATCGTGAGCGCCGGCCACCCGTCGAAGAATGGCTGCACCGCCGCCCAATTTGCATCGGGCAGGGCCGCGGTGGCGATCAGACTTTCGTTGATGATGTCACCGGCGGCGACCAATCCGAGCAATCCGAGCAGTTGAGCCGTGTCCCGAATCCTCCCGACATGGCCCGCGTACTCCTCCAGGGGCTGCGCAATCCCCTCGGGCGTCACGCTCGCCTGAACGAGTTCCGCATAGGATCTCTGCAGGTCTGGCGCGACGCTTTCCACTTCCGATCGAAACGCGCCGATCAGCTCCGACATGTCATTGCGGCTCACTTCAGGCCCCCCCCGAAGAACCGCCCGAACATCCTGACAACCCGGCTTACCGGCGCATTCATCATGCCGCTTTCTTCAACGAGCGCGTATTGGTACCAGTCATCTCGGCGGTTTCGACGAATTTGGGTAGCTTGAACTGGCCCACGGCCTGCACCAACAGCTTCGCCACATCCGACAACGTCCTTGTCTCGATCACCTGCGCCTCCACCTGCGCGGCGGTTTTCTCCGTGCTCTTTCCGATATGCGCCACGCGCTGCTGAAGATGCATCGCGATCGTCTTCTGCGTACCGGCACCGACGGAGATTTTCTGCACCAAGGCCGCCAGGTTCGCTGTGATCTGCTGGGTCTTCTGCATCTGCTCGCCAGCTTTCTGCGCGGCGTTCGAGCCCTCGACCACCTGATCGATCGTCCGGTTCATCGTTGCGATCGTCTCGTTGGTTTCAACCCGGATATTGCCAACCAGCGTCTCGATCTGGGCGGTCGCGTTCTGCGACGATTCGGCAAGCCGCTGCACCTCTTCGGCAACAACCGCGAAGCCGCGGCCTGCTTCACCCGCAATGGCCGCCTGCATCGCCGCGTTCAGCGCCAGTACGTGCGTCCGTTCCGAGATCTTGTTGATGAGGCCGACGATGCCGCCGATTTCCTGCGAGCGTTCGCCGAGCCGCTTGATCCGCTTTTCCGTTTCGGCGATCGTCTCGCGGATGCCGTCCATGCCCCTCACCGTGCCGCCCACGCGGTCCAGCGCCACGTCGGTCGATTCGGTCGCTTCCTTGGCGGCCTGGTTGGTATTGTTCACCAGCTCGGCCACCTGCGTCATGTGATCGACCGCCTTGGCAAGGTTGTCAATCATCTGCTGCACGCCTTGACGTTCCTCGGTCGCCACCTTGTGAACCTCGTCGGCCTGCCCGCGCACCTTCTGCGATACGTCCTCGACGCGTCCCGCGATCCGCGCAACATGGTGGAGCACTTTTGCGGTCTCCTCCGTCAGCGAATTGACCGAGTCGGCCACCGGACCCATGACACCCTCGGACACCGGAGCGTGAACCGTCAGATCACGCTGAGCGATCTGATGCACCGCTTGCAGCATGTCCACCACGTCGTTGTTGAGCGCTTCATTCTCCGCCTCGACCTTGCGACGGGCCGCGTCGGCGACTTCCTTATCCGCCTCCACCTTGCCGAACAGTGCAAGCTGGTCGTCGAAAATCTGGTTGACCGAACGGCCAAGGTCGCCCAATTCGTCGCGGCGGGTGATCTGCTGGAGGGCCGAGGCATCTCCGCGCTGGACGCGATGAATCATGTCCTGCAAGCTAGCCAGCGGCTTAGTGATCGACCGTGAATTGAACCATGCGACGAAGATTGACAGCAGCAACGCGATCGCACTAAAGGTCAACGTCATGCGTTCGACGAAGACGAAGTCCGCCTTGATCTTCTCATACCCCGCTTGATTGTCCCTGCGCTGGAACACCGTGTACGCATCGACCGTCTCCTGCCAGTGCTCCACCTCCGCACGGGCCTCGGTGAACAAGAGCCGATTTGCCGCGTCATACTTGCCTTGCGCGGTGAGTTCCAATACGCGGTTGTTGGCGTCACGCGCCTCGGTGGCCGCTTTCGTGATTTCTTCGCGCAGCTTCTTGCCCTCGTCCGAAGCGGGCAGCTTCTGCAGATCAATCCACGCCTTGTCGTACTTCGCGCGGGCCTCGTCGATTTTCTTCCGCTGGCGGCCCGCCTCAGCCGGATCTTCCCTCAAAAGCATCACCGAGCGTACGACCCGCGAGACGATATGCACCGATTCGGACATGGTCTCGAGCAGCTCGATCTTCTTGAAGTTGTCCGAGACGATGTCTTCAACCTCGCGCTCGATCCGGATTTCCAGGACGCCGGTTGCGACCGTCTGGATGACCAGCGTCATCAGCACCAGCCCGAATCCGATCGCCAGGCGTTGCCAAATCTTAAAATTCGCGAGCGAGAATCGCGACGTTTTCTGCGTGCCCTGCCTGCTGGGCTTAGTGGCCATGATGCGCTCCATGTTTCTTTAAGTACTGATGACGGCCGACTGCACGACCGCCGAATGTCCGGGTCAATTGATCAAACCGCCAGTTGTTGCGCCAGCACGTCGATGAACCGCCGATGGTCGAATTCAAGCCATACCGTCCCGTCCTGCAGGTACGCGAGCGGTACGTAGTCTTCCAATGCGGTCGGCAAGGCCGGCAGGTCCGCACGATCCGATTCGGTCATTCGTAGACGCTTGGGCACTCCGTCCACGATCACCGCCGCCGCACCTTCCCCCTTGCCGAATACCAACAGGAAAGGGGTTGACTTGGTGTCGCGGGTAATCCCCATGTACGTGGCAATGTCGAATACCGGCACAAGGCTGCCGTGGAGATTCGCAAAACCGGTAAACCAAGACGCCGTGTTCGGCAAGCGATAACACGGCACCATTTCCGAGAGCTCGCTCGCCTCACCAAAGGCAGCGAGCAGCCGGAGCGGCCCGATCCGGAAGGCCTGGCGAACAATCAGGGACTCAACGTTGCCGGAGCCGCGCACGGCGGCCCCTTGATGCTGCGACCGCCGCGCCAGCGCAACCGACGGAGGCAGGAGCGCCTCCTCGTGTCCGTTGACGCCGGCCGACTCAAGCTCGGCCACGTCCGACGCATCAAATGCGACAGTTGAATTCATGATCAACGCCATGCACTATCAAAGCTGCTCAAAGATCGATTAAAGGGCCTGCAACTGCTCGAGAATCTGCTGCGACGTGTACGGCTTGGTCACGAGTGCCTTCGCGCCGAGCATCTGCGCCCAGACCTTGTCGGCCTTCTGATCCTTGGAGGTCACGAAAATCACCGGGATCCCCTTGGTTTCGGGCATCGATTGCATGGTGCGGGTGGCCTTGAAGCCGTCCGTGTCGTCCATATTGACGTCCATCAGGATCGCATCGGGGCGTTCGCTTTTCGCCTTCTCGATCGCCTGCGCCCCGGAAGTGGCGGTCGTCACCAGGTAACCGGCGGCCGAGACGATCTTCTCGAGATTCGCCAGATCGGGTTTTGCATCATCGACTACGAGAACTTTGCGTATTGCCATTGTCATCTCCTCAGTTGATCTGTGAAACCTAAAAATAAATCGAAGAAAAGCCCTTTTCAATTCAGGGCGTCGCTACCCTTTACACCGCGACTTCGGTCGCCTCCGTCACGGGGAGGAACTTCGCGATGGTCTCGAGGAGTTTCTCCTCATCGACCGGTTTCGTCAGGTAGGCGTCGCACCCGGCCATCGATCCGCGAATCTTGTCGAAGGTCGAGCTTTTGCTCGTCAGCATGACCACCGCTGGCGTCTTGCCGGTGCGTTTTTTCGACTTGATCATTTTGCAGACCTGATAGCCGTCGACGCCGGGCAGGATCACGTCGAGAAATACGCAGGTGTACTGTTTCTCACCGGACATGCCGATCGCCTGCTCGCCGGTTTCCGCGTAGTCGACGTCGAATCCAAATGGAGCAAGCTTCGCTTCCATGAATTTTCTAACCGGGAGTGAATCGTCGACTACCAGCACCCGCTCGGTCTTGCGTGTCGGCTTATCGGCCTGCGCGCCGCCAAGCATGGCTTCTTCCATCATCTTGAGCGTGCGCGTCCACAGGAGGGGGCGGGGCATGATCAGATGACCTTCGATAGCGGGGCGATTGCCGATCATCAGCACGCGTGCCTTGCCATGGTATTTCGTGTTGATCGCCTTTAAGGCGTCCATGCAGCGCGGATCCTCGGCGTCGATCATGAACAGGTCTGGCGCGATCGCCGGTCCCCCGACAACAAACGGGACGAAGCGCGGATTGCGGCGTGCGGACAGGCCGAAGATGCTGCCAAGCACCGATCGCTCGACCGGATTGAACCCAATGGTGGCCACTGAGTAGACCGGGACGTCATGGCTCTGCACCTTGGCGTCGTTGCCCGTCATCTGGGGCCGGAGGGCTGCACTAGTCATGATACGGGTCTCCCTGATCCCGAGAGTGCTGTCATCGGATTGGCCTTCTTGTTAGACACCGCGTCGGATGAACCGGACGCGACGACATTCGGAAGGGGAACAGTGCGATCGTGCGTCATGCGGCGATCGACATCGGTGGTCGTTGAATGCGTCAGATCGGCCGTCTCCGCCGCTGCAAAGAATACGGGAATGAAATCGAGAAGCTCGCGCGCCGAACCGAGCCGGTCAAACGGTTCATGCGCAAGCAGCACATCGACAAGAGGTTGAAGGGCGCTCAGGCGCTGCGGCAATTGCTGCGGCTGGTCCTGATCGGAATGTTCGTTCGTGCGTTCCGAGAGATCGGCCGAAAACGGCTTGCGGCCGACCAGCATCTCGTAAAGCAGCACACCCAGGCTGTACAGGTCGCTGCGCGCGTCGGTCGGTTTGCTGAGCGCATGCTCGGGGCTCACATACTGCGGTGTACCAAACGCTTCATCGTCTTGCGTACCGCGGGAGGCCCTGTCTTTCGTCTGAGCAATGCCGAAATCGGCGATCGCGAGGCTGCCGTCCTCACGCAACATGACATTGTCGGGCTTGAGATCCATGTGCAGGATACCGGCCTCGTGAATCGCGGCGAGCCCCGCAGCGATCTGCGCGAGAATCCGTAGCGCGTTGCTCGGACGAACGCCGGCGGCGATCAATGCCCGCAAGTCGCCGCCACTCACGTATTCCATTGCGATATAGGCGTGAGCGGCTGTGAATTCCTGTCCGTAGATACGGACGACGTTCGGATGACGAAGTTGCGCGATGAGTGCGTGCTCTTCGATGAAGCGCTGAACGAGCGCTTCGTTGTCGATGATGTCGAGGACCTTGAGCGCATGCGGTGCACCGCCTTGCGTCGGGAGTCCGAGGTACACGGTCGACGTGCCGCCTCGGCCAATACGCCGCACGACGCGATAGCCTTCGATTTTCGGCATCGGACCGCTGGTTGCAGGTGACGAATCCGGGGTCAGGGCTCCACGCGCGACCGGCCGCTTGAGCCCGACCGCCTGCGCCAGCATCGAACCGTTGTCGGTCAACACCTTCAACACGCTGCCACCACTTCGCACGTCGGGACGCGACTTAGCATCCGGCGCAAGACCGACCACCTCGAACAAGCGAATGGGGCCGGGATGCTGGTTCAAGAATACGATTTCGCTTCGACCGATCACGACCGCCCCGGCAATCCGATCCCGTAGCGATTGCTCGATCACGATGCTCCAGGCCCTGGCGCCTGACCAGTTACAGAGCTTGACCGCGAGCTCACACGCGACCGTTTGTCCCGCATCATTTGCACCGGTGCCAATCGTTACTGGAACGCCGATACCGTGAATGCCGATCGTCAAAGCAAGCGCGCTCTCGCCATTCGAGCCTTGCGCCGCGCGTGTTCCACGCAATCGGGCCAATTCGATCTGGAGTTGGATCGCAGCCTTGGCGGCCTGCACCGCGCCATCAAGCGGGGCAGCAAGCCCTGGTCCGAACGCGGCCAGAAAGCGATCTTCACCGAGATCGAGCACACACCCGTCGTGAGCGAGGACGACTTCACACACGACGCGGTGAAGTTCGCGCATTTGAGCGCTGGCATCTCGCGCGGACCCGCCTGATGTATACGGGTGGATTCTGTGGATAGTCGCGCACAGCAGTACGTTTACGCTATCCCGAGATGCCCTATCGCGGTGTACAACGGGCGCGAGTGGACCGGAATTGGACACGGCCCCGCCAACAGCGGTTTGTGCCTTGTCACCCGGATTGTGCGGTCGGGTGCGGAGCGTCCGGTCGATTCCCGGCGCAACGGTCTTATCTGCAATCATCTGGCCGTCCCCGTAAAGGAGGATTAATTTGTAACAACGAGTCAAATGATCGGCGCGCGTTGGTGTTCACCCCATCGGGAAACACCCTGGAGTCTTGTCAGGGAAACCCCTATTGGGCACACCCCGATGACGGATTGCTCGCTCACGGAATGCGCCTGTGCACTATGCAACACACGCACGCAGCAACCGCGAATGATCGGTGGGCACGTCTCTTCGATCAGACGTCGTCGAAAGCGGACCGTCGTTATCAAAGGTGCGATGCACGCAAGCAGTAATCAAGTGATGTTGACCAATCCAATCGCGCTCGTTCGGGAATAGCCGCTCGCACATTGATACGCACGTCTTCGTACTTGCGGTATCGTTAGCCGGATGATCACCACTCGAATCCACCTATACGGCTTGGCCGCGATCGTGGTCGCGATCGGCGCGTTCGCCTCCGCGGCCGAGGCGCAGACCTACCCGTCGCGCACTATCCAGATCGTCGTGCCCTATACGCCCGGCGTCGGCGCTGACATCCTCGCGCGGTTATTGGGCCCGCGACTCGCCGAACAATGGAAAGTCAGCGTGGTTACCGACAATCGCGTCGGCGCGAGCGGGAATATCGGCGCGGAGGCCGTGGCAAAAGCGGCGCCGGACGGACATACCTTGTTATCGGCCGCCACGGCCTTCTCCACCAATCCAGCGATCAATCGCAAGCTCCCGTTCGACCCGATCAAGAGCTTCGCGCCAGTCGTCCTGCTCGCGACCAGTGATGTGTCCGTGTGCACGTCCCCTCAATCGACGATCCAGTCCATCAATGCGTTGATCGACGCCGCGCGCGCGCAGCCCGGGAGGCTTCACTACGCCTCATCCGGTAACGGCACTCCGCAACATCTTGCGATGGAGCTGTTCAAGATGGAAGCCAGGATTGATCTCGTGCACGTGCCCTATAAGGGAGCGGGTGGCGCCATCACCGACCTCATCGCGGGGCACGTCCAGGCGATGATGATTCCAACGCAAAGCGCCGCGCCATATTTGCAGAGCGGAAAATTGCGGATGCTTGCGCTGCTCAGCGCACAGCGCTCGCCGGCGTTTCCGCAACTGCCAACGCTCATCGAGCTTGGCATGCCCGGCCTTGAGGTGAGGACTTGGTATGGCCTGTTCGCACCCGGCGGAACACCAACCCACGTCATCGAGAAAATCAATATCGCCATCAACAGTCTGCTCAGGCAGCCGGACATTCAGGAAGCGTTGGCCAAGCAGGGCATGAACATTGCCGGCGGCACCACAGAGAGCTTCAGCATCCTTGTCAAAGCGGAACTCGAACGTTGGCGCCGCGTCGTCGATGCAGCCAAGATTTCCGCCGACTGATTCGACTGGAAAACGACACCATGGAACGTTTGACCGACCTCGCCGCCGCCTATCGCATCCTCGCGGCACATGACGTGATCGATGCCTACGGTCATGTCAGCATTCGATCGGAACGCAATTCCGATCGCTACTTCCTGGCGAAGCATCTCGCACCGGAACTGGTGATGCCGGCAGACATGATCGAATACGATCTCGACAGCAACCCGATCGACGCCAATGATCGCGAATCTGTTCGCGAGCGCTTCATCCACGGCGAAATCTACAAGGCGCGTCCGGAAATAATGTCGGTGGTCCACAACCACTCGCCTTCAGTCGTTCCGTTCAGCATCACGAACCAGCCGCTACGGGCGATCTTTCATATGGCGGCGTTCATCGGCAACGGCGTCCCCAACTATGAAATCCGCGATTTCGAGGAAGGAACGGATCTCCTCGTCAAGACGCCATATCTCGGACAGGCACTTGCCAAGACGCTCAAAGAGTGCCCGGCCGCGTTGATGCGCGGACATGGCGCGGTCGTGGTCGGCGAATCGCTGGTGCGCGCGGTGGGGCGCAGCATCTATCTCGAGCTGAGCGCGAAGATGCAGATGCAGGCAATGCTCCTCGGCCGTCCGGGCGCGAAGATCGCCACGCTCGACGACAAGGAGGTCGCCGCCTCGGTCCCTAACCAGAACTACAACCGGGCCTGGCCGATGTGGCGCGCGCGCGCGCTGGCACAGATGGGCATCAAGGAATAAGAAGAACGCCTGGACGCCTTCGCCGGGACGGTCGCCTTCCGGCAGGTTGGCGTCTCTTTGTTGGCAACGGACCGCGACATGGGCCACGACATGGGCCGCGACTCGCTCCGACCTTCTGCGCCGGAAGCGCGAGGACTATGGCGAGTAGAATCGTCGATCTCCCGCTCAGGAGCGTCTCGATGAACCACTCTGCCTCTCTATTCAATGCGCCGACGCTGCGCGCGCAACAACGCCCCCTCCTGGCCAACCTGGTTCTGATCGTTGCCGCGGTGTTGTTCATGATTCGCGCGCCCATTCTTCCCCAATGGAATCCCGTCTCGGACGCGCACCCGGATTTCACGCAAGCACCACCATTCTTCCTCTGCGGTAGCGCCGTTCCTGGCGATATCCACGATCCCTTGCTCAACGTCAATGCCGACGGCAGCCCACGCCCGGTCGCGCAAGTCGTTTCATCCGAGCCGCTTGCGCACGCGCCCGGCAAGCGCATCACGATTGCGCTTGTCACCTTCGCACCGGGCGCGTGGAGCCCGCCCCACGTCCACGGCGGTACCGTCAACGTCTGGGTGCTGAAGGGCGCTATTCGCTCACAGCTCAATTACGGCGCGATGGAAATTTTTCCACCAGGCGGCACGTTCTTCGAACCGATCGGTGGCGTGCATTCCTTTTCCGGAAACCCGAGCATGACGGAGGAGGCGCAAGCGCTCGCCATATTCGTGCACGAGGAAGGCGCTACGCTCACGACCTATCTGAAGTGAGAGGAGCGAGTGAAGTGAACGTCCCCACCGCACCTCGACGCCGCTTCCTGAAGGCGGCGGGCAGCACCTTGTTCGGAAGCGGCTTCGGATTCCTCGCGCGACTACCGTTGGTATCGGCGGCCGAGGTACGTGTCGATCCTTCGCTCGTGCCACTACATTCGGACGTCGAGCCGCTTGTTCGTTTTCTGGAAGACACGCCGCGCGACCGGCTGCTCGAGGAGATCGGCGCGCGGATCGCTGGAGGCCTCGCATACCGCGATGTGATGACCGCGGTCCTCTTGGCCGGCGTGCGGAACATCGAGCCGCGTCCGGTCGGCTTCAAGTTCCACGCCGTCCTCGCGGTGCATGCCGCGCATCTCGCGGCGATAAATTCGCCTGCAACCGATCGATGGCTCCCGGTCTTCTGGGCACTCGACGATTTCAAAAGCTCGCAGCTTCTTGACGTCCGCGCCGGCGATTGGGCGATGCAGACAGTCAATGCAGCGCGCGTGCCATCTCGCGACGACACGCGCAATGCCTTCGCGAGCGCGATGGATGCCTGGGACGAATCGCGCGCCGATCCGGCGGCCGCGGGCCTCGCGCGTCATCTTTCACATCACGATTGCTTCGAGATCCTGTGTCGCTACGGTGCGCGCGACTTTCGCGATATCGGACACAAGGCCATCTATGTCGCGAACGGATTTCGCATGCTCGATGCCATCGGATGGCAGCACGCGGAACCGGCCGTCCGATCGATGGCTTATGCGTTGCTCGATCGTGGTTGGCGTAATCCCGCCGGGGGTGATCTCGCGGAAGACAGGCCGTGGAAACGCAATCTCGTTCAGCAGCGAAGCATCCGCGCCGATTGGAGGGGTGGCGCACCCGACCTCGCCGCGACCAGGCAGATGCTGACGACTCTACGCAACGCGAACGAGGACGAGGCAAGCGATACGGTCATCGCGCTGGTCAATCGAGGCGTTGCACCGCAATCGATCATCGATGCGCTGTTCCTGTTCGCGGGCGAGCTCTTGATGAAGCGACCGGCGATCGTGCCGCTTCATGCGGTCACGACGACGAACGCGCTGCAATATGCGTTTCGCCAGAGCGTCGTGGATGAAACGCGTCGCATGCTCCTCTTGCAGAATGCCGCGTTCCTCGTGCTGTTCCGCGATCTTGCGCTGCGAAAAGACCAGATGGCCGATCCGTTGATCGAACGGTTCGAGCCGATCACCTCGGGCGCGGGCGACCAGGCATTGGAGAATATATTCAACGAAATCAGCCGCAATCGGGCGCGCGCTGCGTCGCTCGCGCTCGCGTATCTTCAATCGGGCGGGACCGCCGAGCGCTTCGTGGCGACCGCGCAACGATTGATCTACCTGAAGGGTACCGATTCACACGACTATAAATTCAGCTCGGCGGCGCTGGAGGACTACCGCAACGTCTCGCCGCAATGGCGGGATCGGTATCTGGCCGCGAGCACCGCCTATCTGCATGGATCGGGCAGTGCGGATAATGCGCTCGTAGCGCGAACGCGCGCCGCGTTGAACAAGTAAGAAAAGGAACAATCAGTTTGTCGAATGTAGTGAAATTCACGACCATGATCGGCCTGCAGGAAGAGATGAACCGCAAGGTGAATCCGTCGTGGCGCAGCGCGGGTTATCCGTGGCATCGCGCCATCTGGACCGAATGCGCCGAAATGCTCGAGCACGTCGGCTGGAAATGGTGGAAGGATCTGTCGGCCGAACCGGATATCGAGCAGATTCGCCTAGAAGTCGTCGACATCTGGCACTTTGGCATGTCCGATCTGATGGGGCGCGAATCCGACACGACGCGGATTGCCGCGCGCCTGGCCGAGGACTACCAGGCGACTGCCGACCGTTCCCATGACAAAACGCTGCATGACCTGATCGAAGCCATCGCCCAGACCACGCTCACACGACGTTCATTCGATCCCCAGGCGTTCTTCGCGCTGGTACGAGGCGTCGACCTGGACATCGACAGTCTGCATCGCCGCTATGTCGGCAAGAACGTTCTCAACTTCTTCCGGCAAGATCACGGCTACAAAGCCGGTTTGTATCGGAAGAACTGGAGCGGCCGGGAAGACAACGAGCATCTGGCGGAAATTGTGGCGGCCCTGAATGCGGACATTGCCAGCTTTCGCGATGATATCTATAGCGCCCTAAAGCTTCGATACGAGAAGTGAAGGGACGAGCGATAAGTGATGCTCCTCTCCTCCGTGATGGTTGAGATGGCGTTTATTCCGCCTTCACACTTCCCCCTTCGCCGCCTCCCGCGCCTTTAGAAACGCCTTCCGATCATCGAGCACTCTCCTTACCGAAGGGCGCGCCCCGATCATCTTTTGGTACGTATTCACGGTGGCGGCATAGTCGCCATAGACGTCTTCATCGAAGATCGTCTTTACCGCCGCGGCGACCAACGGCAAATGATTGGCCGCGGCGCAGTCAGCCCAGCCGAACTCGGACCCCGCAGCGTGGGGCGAAAATTTCGCGAGTTGTCGAATCGCGCTTAAGCCTTTTTTCAGCTCGCGACGGACCTCTTTCTTCGTTTCCTCGGAAGGTGGCGGACCGCCGAAGAACGCTGCCCGATACAATCGCCGGCCGACAAGCTCGAAGCTGATCTCCATTACCGTGATCAACTCGCGCGTGCGCGCACGCGCGATGGGATCTTTCGGCAGCAGCGGAATCTGCGGATAGGCATCTTCGAGGTACTCGAGAATGACCTGCGACTCGCACAAGAATTGCCCATCGCCAAGATCGAGAAATGGAATCTTGCCCATCGGGGAACGCACGAGCATCGCCGCATCTTGCGATGTCATGCAGTACTCCTCTTCGAAGGGAATGCCCTTCTCGATGAGCGCGATCTTGACCTTGTTGTAGTAGTTGGAAAGCTGAACGCCGCAGAGCTTTAGCATCTGCACGACTCCTGCTTCCAGCGAAGAATGAACCGCATTGGACGCAATTAGGAACAAGAGTTCAGGGTTTAGGAATCGAAGCGTGCCGCCCCAGTTCCCACTTCGCGATCGAATTCCGGTGCACTTCGTCTGGACCATCCGCGAATCTGAGCGATCGATTCCACACGTACATGTAGGCGAGCGGGAAGTCATCCGACATGCCGCCGCCGCCGTGCGCCTGGATCGCCCAGTCGATGATCTTCTCCGCGACATTCGGTGCGAGCACCTTGATCATCGAGATCTCGGCGCGCGCCGTCTTGTTGCCGACCGTGTCCATCATGTAGGCGGCCTTCAGCGTAAGGAGGCGCGTCGTCTCGATACCGATGCGGGCTTCGGCGATGCGCTCATGCCACACGCCTTGCTCCGACACCGGCTTGCCGAATGCCACGCGTGATGAGAGCCGCTTGCACATCAATTCGAGTGCGCGCTCCGCCTGGCCGATGATCCGCATGCAGTGATGGATGCGGCCCGGTCCGAGCCGGCCCTGCGCGATCTCGAACCCCCTGCCCTCGCCAAGCAGGATATTGGAAACCGGTACGCGAACATTCTCGAATTCGGTGAGCGCGTGGCCGTGCGGCGCATCGTCGTACCCCAGGATATTGAGCGGGCGCACGACCTTCACGCCGGGGGTGTCGCGCGGGATCAGGATCATCGACTGTTGCGAGTGCCGCGGTCCGTCGGGATTGGTCTTGCCCATGAAGATGAAAATCTTGCAGCGCGGATCGGGTGCGCCCGACGACCACCACTTGCGCCCGTTGACGATGTAGTGATCACCATCGCGCCGGATCGATGCCTGGATGTTCGTTGCATCCGACGAGGCGACATCGGGCTCGGTCATCGCGAAACACGAACGGATCTTGCCTTCCGACAACGGCACCAGCCATTCCCGCTTGTGCTCTTCGGACGCGTAGCGGATCAGCGTTTCCATGTTGCCGGTATCAGGCGCCGAGCAATTGAACACTTCGGGCGCCCAGGTGACGCGACCCATGATCTCGCAAAGCGGCGCGTATTCGAGATTGGACAGCTCGCCGCCATGGCCCTTCGGCCACCACATGTTCCAGAGACCGGCCTGCCGCGCGAGCGGCTTCAACTCATCGATCAACGGCACCGGCGTCCAGCGCTGGCCCTTTTTCGTGTTCTCCGCGATGTCGGCCCAATAACGTGCCTCATTGGGATAGATATACTTGTCCATGAAGGCGATCAGACGCTCCTGCAGCGCCTTCACCTTGTCCGAATAGGTAAATTCCATGATCATTCTCCGTTGGGGATCGCCGATGATACCCGCGTCGCGCGCGCACCGGCTCAACCGACCGCCCATTCGATTGGTGTAATCTCGGTGCGTTCGCCACTACTCGTTGATGGGGAGGTCATGTCAAAGCCTGACATCGAGCGCGTCCTCGCGCTCTTTAGAACGATGCATCTCATTCGCGCCTTCGAAGAGCGGGTCGGCGTTGAAATGACCAAGGGCAACATCCTCGGTTCTGCCCATCAGAGCACCGGCCAGGAAGCGGTTGCGACCGGAGTCGTCGCACATCTGCGCAAGACCGATTATCTTTTCAGCAATCATCGCGGTCACGGCCACGCGCTCGCCAAGGGCGCCAATCCGTTCGCGATGTGGAAAGAGTTGTTCGGGCGCGTGGGCGGCACCTGCGGCGGCAAGGGCGGCTCCATGCACATCGCCGATTTTTCGGTGGGCATGCTGGGCGCGAACGGCATCGTCGCCGATGGCGCGACCATGGCAGTCGGTGCGGCACAAGCAATCCGATTACTGGGTGAAGATCGCATCGTGGTCGCATTCATCGGTGACGGCACGATCAATCGCGGGCCGTTCTCCGAGGCGCTCAACTGGGCCAAGGTCTACGAGCTACCGGTGCTGTTCGTGATCGAGGACAACGTCTACGCCTCGACGACCGTCACCAAAACGATGATGGCGGGCAAGGGTGTTGTCGCGCGGTCCGAGGCGTTCGGCGTTCCGGCGATGAATGTCGATGGCAACGACGTGATCGCTGTGAGCGATGGCGCATCGCGGGTCGTTGCGGAAGTGCGTGCGGGAAAAGGACCTCGACTGATCCACGCCACCACCTATCGCGTGCGTGGCCATCTCGCATTCGACAAGATGCTTTATCGCGACAAGGCGGAGATCGAAGATTTCATGCGGCATCATGAACCCATCGGCCGTTGCAGGCGCTGGCTCATCGGGCAGAGTGTCAATGCCACGGTGTGCGATCAGATCGAGAATGAAATCGCCGCGACGATCGATAGCGCGGTCAACGAGGCACTCGCCGCCGCCTATCCTGATGCGCGCCTCGCGTATACCGACATTCAAGACATGGGAGCCCCGGTATGGCACGGATGACCTACGCGGACGCGGTTCGCCATGCCCTCGCCGAAGAGATGCGACGCGATGCGCGCGTCTGGGCGCTCGGCGAGGATCTCAGCACGGCGCACGGCAACAGCAGCGCGAACCAGTACACCGGCCTCATCGATGAATTCGGGCCGCAACGAATCGTCAATACGCCGATCGCCGAATCCACCATCATGGGCGCGGCGGTCGGCGCGGCGGTGGCGGGCACGCGACCGGTTGCTGATCTGCGCATGATCGATTTCGGACTGTGCGCGATCGATGAACTGGTGAACCAGGCGGCGAAGATCCGCTACATGTTCGGTGGGCAGGCGCGCGTGCCGCTGGTCGTTCGGGAGGCGATTGGCGTGAAGCAAGGCATGGCCGCGCAGCACACGCAATCGTACGAGGCGTGGTTCGCGCATGTGCCTGGACTGGTGGTCGTGACCCCTGCGACACCGGCTGATGGACGCGGTCTGTTGAAGGCGTCAATCCGTTGCGATGATCCGGTGGTCTTCATGGAGCACAAGGATCTTTGGGGTCTCGAAGGCGATATCGACCTCGACACCGAAGGACTGGTGCCGATCGGGAAAGCCAAGACGCTCCGTACCGGCAAAGACCTGACGATCGTCGCATGGTCGCGCATGTCGCATCTGGCGATGCGCGCGGCCGATGCGCTCGCCAAGCAAGACATTGCGGCGGAAGTGATCGATCTGCGCACCATCTATCCCTGGGACCGCGAGGCAGTGCTCAGTTCCGTGGAGAAAACCGGTCGCTTGCTGGTTGTGCAGGAAAGCGTGTTAGCCGGCGGCTTCGCGAACGAGATCGCCGCCGAAGCCGCACAACACTTGCACTGGAAGCTTCGCGCGCCAGTGGCGCGGCTCGGTGCGCCGCGGATCCCGGTCGGTTACGCGCCGACCTTGGAAGCCGAGCATCGCGTGGAACCGGAGCAGATCGTGCGTGAAGCGCTTCGACTCATTGAAGCCGCGAAATCCTGAGTGAATGAGCGATCTAGGCGACGTACGGTTTACCGAACACCGGCTCATTCGACTTCAGTGGCGGCAATCCCCATCCACCCGTCGACGGTGGCCGGATGTTCGCATCGACATGCACGTCGATCAGGTACGGCTTGCGAAGCTTGACCGCGTGATCGAGCGCGCCTTTGAAGTCTTCGGACTTCGTTACCGTCATACCTTCCACGCCTGAAGCCCGCGCCCACGCAGCGAAGTCCGGGTTGTAGGGCTTGCGATCCGCGCCTTGGTAGAACGCGGTTCCATGCTCCCGGCCGCCGAAGTAACCCATCTGGATATCGCGAATCGCCGCCCATGAAAAATTGTTCCATACGACCCATATCGCGGGAATGTCGTATTCGACGGCGGTACACAGCACATGCGGCACCATCGTGAAGCCACCATCGCCGCAGATCGCCACGCACGGACGATCCGGTGCCGCGAGCTTGGCGCCGAGGATCGCGCTTGGCCCGAAACCCATTCCGGAGTACCCCCAGGTATTCAGCATCGTTTGCGGGCGCCGCGCGTTCCAGAACTGCATGAACCAGTTGTGATGCACGCCTGAATCGAGCGAAATAATCGCATCGTCCGGGAGCACCGCACGACAATCGGCGACCACGCGCTCCGGCCGCATCGGCGAGGCATGCATCTCGAAGTTAGGCGCGACAAACGCGGCCCACTCGGCGCGCCATTTCGCGATATCGGCATGCCACGCGTTCAAGCGCGGCTGCTTGCCGCCACCGCGGGTCGCAAGTTCCGCGAGCAACTGGCGCAGAAATTCCTTCGCATCGGCAAGGATGCCAAGATTCGGCACATAGTTCCTGCCGAGCTCCGCATGGTCGACATCGACATGGATCAATTTTGTCGCCGGGAAATTCCAGGAATAGCCCGGCACCCACGACGACGACGAACGATCATCGAATCGCGCACCCACTGCGATCACGAGATCCGCATGGCGCCCGGCCTGATTCGCGGGGTAGGCACCATTGCGGCCGATGAAGCCGACCGACAGCGGATCGTCCATGTTCAGGGTGCCCATGCCGTTCGGCGAGCTGATCACCGGGATACGAAGACTTTTCACCAGCTCAGTCAGTTCAGGCCCGGCCTCGGCGAGCGTTGTGCCATGCCCAACGAAGAACACCGGACGCTCCGCGGCGAGAATCATATCCATCGCCCTGCGCACATCGTCCATCGCCGCGCCGCTCCGCCGCAATTTGAAGCCATCCCACGCAGGCTCGTTCTGCACGTCGGCCTCTTCCTGGAAAAGATTGAACGGCACATCGACATTCACCGGCCCCGGCCGGCCACTCGTCATGGTCGTAACCGCCTGCCGCAAGGCGAGCGGCAGCATCTCCACGCGCGACGGTTGGAAACTCCTCTTCACGACCGGTCGCACAATGTTCGGAAAATCGGCCTGGTTGTGCCGATTGATCTCCTGGAACGGGCCGCGATTGAATTGCGAGGTCGGCACGTTGGCCGTAATCGCAAGCAGTGCCGACGAATCGGTCTGCGCGAGCGCAAGCGCCATGATGATGTTCGCCGAGCCGGGCCCGGTCGACGTGAGCGTGGCGACCGGCTGATGCTTGACGCGAAAATAACCATCGGCCATGTGGCCCGCGACCTGCTCATGGCGCGGCGAGACGTACTTGATCTTGTCCCGCACCTGATACAGCGGATCGAGCAGACCCACATTGCCGTGGCCGCAAATGCCGAACACGTAGGGAATCTTCTCGTTGACCAGGAACTCGGCAATGAACTCCCCACCTTTCATCTTTGGCATGGCTGCGCTTCCACAATCGATGGCGTCGCTACGACGCGACACTGAGCCATTATGCCGGAGGAATCTGCGCAGCCGACCGCGCAGATCCCTAGGACATTCCCGTCGCCCCAGCCTTGGCGGTCAATGCCGCCGTGGCGATTCCCGCAGCGTCCGCGCCCTTCGCAGGCGGACTCGCCTCGACCACCGCGCATTCGGCCAGCGCTCGAAACAGTTCTTCGCCATTGACTTCCATGGCTGTCTGAACGCGATGGTTCTCCGGAAGAGCCGCCCACGCCGAAGCGCCGATGGATTCGGTCACCGCGTTGAGATCGGTCGTGTCGTCGAGCAAGAAGACTGTCCGCGCCGTGGCATGCATGCGCGTAAGCAAGCCGATTTCAAAGGCGGTGCCCCGGCGCTCCAGGGTGAATCCCCGCAGGTCGAGAAGAATCGCATCGCTTCGCGTGACAAGACGTTCGACGGTCTCCTGCCAGATGTCGTCGTAGCAGAAGAATTCGTTGACGCGGTAGCGGCCGTCGGGATCCGGCCGCTCATCCATCGCCATGATCTTGCGATCGAGCGCGCCTCGGTCGGAAATGAAGTCCTCATCGAATTGCATGCGCAGAAAATGCGCGACCTCTGCCGGATCGAGGGTCGAGCGCGCGAGATCCGGCCCGCCGATCATCATGATCGGTCCGGCAAAGCGCCAGCGGTGGGCCAATTCGTCCAACAATCGCTCGCTGCGGCTGTCTTGCGCGAAGACGCGCAGTAGCAGGAGCCGCTTGTTCGTGTTGAGCGGTTTTGTGAGGCGGATCAGCATCGAATAGGCAACGAGCGCGACGACCGCTCCGATTGCCACACCTTTCGAGAATGGGCTGAACAGCTCGCCGCCGAGAAGGGTGCTTTCGAGAAAAACGACGATCCCCGCGATCGACAGCATCCACGCATAGACCTCGAATTGGGCATCACTGAACCCTTTGCGCTCATAGGCGATGCCGATCCATCCGAGCACGAACCAGGCAACGACGATGGCAAGCGCGATCGCGATCAGCAGATTGACTATCATCGCGCCGATCAACACATTCGCGCCCTCGTCCAAGAACCACCCAAGATAGACGAGAAGCGCAGCCAGGTTCTTGCCGAAGAATCCGATCGATGCGGCGATCGCGAATCCACCGACCGCAAGCAGCGGCACCACCACGCGCTGGCTGCGATTGCCAAGAGAGTAGTAGCAAAGCCCTACGCAAATGGCGGCCACCAGCGTGCTCTTTGCAATATCCAATCCGATGTACTCGATAAACCCGCCCTCCTCGACGAGGGCCGCGAGCACAACGAAGCCCGCGGCAAACGCGAGCCCCGACCACCTCGGGTGGGCGCGGACCCACCGCCCGAGCCGCAGCCACCCGGCTGGTCCGACCGCGCGGTGGATAAGGACGGCCGCGATCGTGACGGCGACGATCCCGCCAAAGAAATACGTGCAATAAGCAAGCGCGTTATCTGCGGCCGTGGCCGCCTTCGCATCATCCTTGATTTCCCCAAGCTCGCGATAAATCTCGGAGACTTTCAATTGCATTGCAATGGCGGCAAACGCAAAGGGTGCGAACCATGTCCAGAAGCGTTGTCCGAATTTCGTTGCGGAAACCCCGAGCAGAACGATCGGGCCACCCAGCGCGGCGAACAATGCAATCGATGTGAGGGTAGACAGGATCTCCATCTCGAGGGTCTCGCCCCGAAATGCGTAAGACAAGCCGGCGATCAGCGCGAAGATCGACACGGAGACGCAAAGTATCGCGAGGACAATGCGATAGCGCGAACGCACCCCTGTTACCAGCGCGTCGACAGAATCGAGTGGGCGGTGGGCCGACTTATCCCGCACGATCGTATCGCGCGCCGATGACCCCATGGCCTTCACAACGCGCCGGTGGTACAGCCTCAACATGAACGGTGCGAGCACCTGTGCCAGGATGAATACCGCAAGACCGACCCACTTCGCGATTTCACCTGGGCTCAACGGGCTTTGACCCGCCTGTTCGTCTTGTTGCGCATCCTCCCGCGCTGCCGTTGCGCCCGCCAATGCGGCCTCTTCAACCGCCGAGGCCACGTCCTTCGCTGCATCGGCCGCCATCGCGCACCAACCTAACAGGCAGATCCAGTCCATGTCCCGCTCCCAGAGCATTGGAAAATCATTGGTTTTATCGAGGCGGCGCTCTGATTGCTATCGGCGTGCCGCCGGCACAAGCCTGGGATCGCACGCCGGCCAGGACGTTCGCCGCGCTGCCCGCGGGCGCGACGAATCCTGAAGGTATCACGGTCGATCACGCAGGACGGGTTCATGTCGCTACGTTCGCCGTCGGCGGGACACCGAGCGGTCTTACGCGGGTGTTCGTGTTCCAACGCGATGGATATCTGCTCAAGGTATCATCTGGCGTACCGGGCCAATCGGTGGGGCAATCACGGAATGGGTGAAGAGCGATACGCTGAAGACCTCGGACGCCCCACCGTTCGACCCGCAGTGGGCCGCCGATTTGAAATACCATACCGTCTCGAAGATTCGCGCGCGCATCCCGCCGGTGTCGGGTCGCGCGGGCAAGGATCACGACGATTGATTCATCAGCCACGTCCGGAAAAGCGCGCGGCGAATTTTTCCGGACATCGAATCGCAAAGCTCATGACGTCCGCGGCTTGCCCACCTTTGACATCAAGGATTCTTCCCATGCCGAACACCCCGTTCCTCGCAAACGAAAGCAAGCTCGGACCACTCGACTCACGCATCGTCACCGTCGATGAGCTGCCGTGGAAACCGACGCCCACGCCAGGCATCGACATGAAGATCCTGATGGAAGACAAGGAGACCGGTCTTCTCACCGCGTTGTTCCGTTGGGCGCCGGGCAGTGAACTCGCCCTGCACGAGCATATCGAGATCGAGCAAAGCTATGTGCTTGACGGTGAGTTCGAGGATGCCGAAGGCGTGTATTCGAAAGGCAACTATTCGTGGCGGCCCAAAGGTCACAGTCATTCAGCGCGCTCACTAAAAGGCGCGCTGGTGCTCTGCTTTTTCCTGAAGCCGAACAAGTTTCTGGATGGAAAGCTCGTGGGGCAGGAATTGAAGTAGCGGCTGATTACCGCCGCGCAGTCTGCCCGACGAAGATTCCGGTCATCACCAGGGCAAATCCGCCTAACGCAAACCAGGTGGGTGTCTCGCCGAGAAACACGAACGCAAGCAGCATGCCGCACACGGGCACGAGGTGCGTTCCGAAGCTCGCCTTCGCCGCGCCCAGCTTGTCGATCGCATAGTTGTACGTGATCGTCGTAAAAATGGAGCCGATGATCGCCATGTACAACATGCCGACGACGACCTGGGTGTTCACGGTGAAGTCCCAGCCGAGCGCAAGCTCCAAACCATAGATCGGCAAAATCGCCACGACACCGATCGCCGAGACGATCGTAACGAACGTCCATGAGCTCAGGTGCAACGGTCGCCGCGGCACGAGGACAGAGTAGAGCGACCAGTTGACGAGCGCGGCCGCCATGATCAGGTCGCCGGGATTGAACGTATAGCCGCCGGTTGCCGAGCGCGATCCACCCATCACAATGCAAAGAACGCCAACCAGCGAGACCATCACGCCCGCCCATTCGCCGTGACTCGATCGCCGGCCGAAGAAGAGGGACGAGATCACGAGAATCCAGATGGGAATGGTTGAATTGAGCAGTGCGGCGTTGGTCGCCGTCGAGTAATAAACGCCCCAGTAGAAGATCGTGTTCTGGAGTGATGTGCTCATCAATCCGAGCAGCAAGAGGATGCGCCAGTTGGCTTGAATGCTCGCACGCTCGCGCCGCACCTCCGCGAAAGCGAAGGGAAGCACGACCGCGAGCGTGATGCTCCATCGAATGAACGAGAGCGTCGCCGGGGGAACGTAGGTAACAACGGCTTTCGCCGCGATCGACTGCCCTGCCCACAACGCGGCCGTCACGACGAGCGCGATCCACGCCTTTCGTTGGGGTGATCCGGGAAGTAAGGGCACTTTCAAAGATTGAACGGGATCGCGGTATCCCGGATCACAGCGTCCGGATCGCGATAGCGCTCCGCCGACTTGCGCTCCTCCGGGGTGTGCTGCTCCGCTTGATAGAACGCGCCCAGATGACGAGCGTGTTGCACGACCCCCATGCCGAATGGGACACGCGCCGCTTCGTAGTCGCGCAGTGCGCTCGGCACGTCGCCGCCGTTGGCGATCAACAAGTCGGTGAGCGTCCGCGCATCGCCGGCGGCCTTCGCCACGCCCATACCGCAATGCGGGCGCGCTACAAACGCGGAATCACCGAGCAACGCAACCCGACCGAACACCATGCGCGGTGAGCGCACGTCGTAGATCGGCTGGAAGAACGGCTCCTTTGTGCGCTCTACCACTTCGGCAAACTGTGGTGAGAGATTGGCTCGTGCAACGGTGCGAATCTCCGCAATGATTTCGGGGCGGATCAGGGGCGGCGGAATAGACCCTTCATGGAATTTTCCGGACGAATCCGTGCAGAGGCGCCGAAGCTCTGTTGATTCGCTCGCGGGCCGATACCACACGAAGTTGTACCGGCGTTTGCCCGGCGTAATGTCGTCGCGCGCGCCGGCTACCGGGTAGCCGATCATTTGCTCCCGCTCTGGCAGCGAAAACGCGAAATGCTCGAAAATCGAACGGTGCGTTTCAGTCGAGAACGCCGCCTCTTCGGTGAGCCCTCGCCATGCGACATAACCCGCGTATTCCGGTTGTACCTCAGGTGCGAATTGGCCGCGCAAGGTCGAGCGAACCCCGTCGGCAGCGACGAGGAGATCTGCATCACGCCGTGAGCCATCGGAGAAAACGGCTGTCACGCTGTCGGCACGCTGCTCTGCACCCGTGACACCCACGCCACCGTGATAACGCGACTCGGGAAATACTTGATAGAACAGGTGATACAAGCGGCTCCATCCAGTGAAAAGTTGGCGGAGCGGCAATTCGCCGATTCTGGCGCCAGTCCGATCGAGGACGATTCTCCGATCGACCCAGATGCCCAACGGCGCATCGCGCGATACACCGGACTGCCAGATGATTTCACGCTGCTCCGGATGCGTGACCAGACCCGCGCCGCGTCCGTCGAGCGTGCCCGCGACACGCTCGAAAATTTCAACGTCCCAGCCGGCGCGATGCAAGAGATTCCCGATCAGCAAACCGCCGAGTGATCCGCCCGCGATGATCACTCGCGGCTTTGATGCAGTGGTCATGACCTATACGTCAATCTGAGTGTGTTAACGGCAACGGGCGCGGCAGCGCTTCAGCGGCCGCGCCCGCAATTGTGCAACTTACGACTACTTCCCGGTCGCCCGCACAAGCTCCCTCACCCGACGGGGTGTGAGCGGCAACTCATCGCATCGCACGCCATACGATCCTAACGCATCTTCGATCGCACGCGACAACGCTCCTGGCGCGCCCATCCGCCCGCCTTCGCCGCCACCCTTGATGCCGTACTCGGTGAATGGCGATGGCGTCTCCACATGCCCCACCCGGATCTCGGCCGGCATCTCATGCAAGGTCGGCATCAGATAGTCAGCGAATGTGGCCGTTTGCAGTTGCCCCTCGGCGTCATAGTGGAACTTCTCGTACAGCGCAGTGCCGATCCCCTGTGCGGTGCCACCGCGAATATGCCCCGCCAAGGTCATCGGATTCACCATCGTGCCCGCATCATGCACCGCGACGTAGTCGAGGATCTTCACCTTGCCGGTTTGCGGATCCACCTCCACCAACGCCATGTGACACATGTGCCCCATGATCGGATAGAAGATGCCAAGATGGCTGCGATCCTTCGCCGGCATCGTCGTGAGCGGATGGTCATACACATAGTTCGCATCCAATCCGCTCGCGAAGTCATCGCCATCGGGCAGGTTCAACCGGAAATAGTGCGCGTAGAGCGACACGTCGCCGATCGACTTCTCCATGCCCGGCACGCCCTTCACACCGATCTTGCCGTCGCGGAACTCCAGATCCCCGGCATCGGATTCGAGCATGTGACCCGCGATCTTCATCATCTTGCTCTTCACCTTGGCGCTCGCACCGACGATGGCGCCCGCGATCATCACGGTGAAGCGGCTGCCGCCCGGCCCGGTGGAGTTGAATCCGCTTTGCGTATCGGCGTACACGATATTGATTTGCGACGGGTCGATCTGGAACTGCTCGGCCACGAGCTGGGTCGCCATGGTTTCCGGGCTGTTGCCCCAGAACGGCGACCCGAGCGTGACATGCACGATGCCGGTCGGATCGACCCGCAACTGCACGCTCTCCGGTGAGCTGGTGAGGGTGAAACCGGGGTTGTCCGTCGGATTCAGCGACCAGAATTCGGTCGCACTGAATACACTCCGCTCCTGGCAGGTCGCCATGCCGATCCCCACGCAGCGGCCTTGCGCACGCGCTTCGGTCTGTCGCTTCTTCCAGTCAGGCAGATTTGCGATCCGCAGCGCCTCGTCCATCACCGCCGGATAGTTGCCGCTGTCGTAGACATTGCCCGATGGAATGACATACGGGAACTGATCGGGTCGGATCAGGTTATGGCGGCGCAACGCGATCGGATCCATTTTCAACTCGTCGGCCGCGGCATCGGCCATGCGCTCCAACATCCAGTTGGTAACCTCTGACCCAAAACCGCGATACGCGCCCTGCTGGCATTTGTTGGTGAGAACGGCGACCAACTCCATCTCGATGCTGCCGATCCGGTACGGCCCCACGATCTGGCAGAGCGAGTTGCCATGCGTGCCGTAACCATATTGCAGATAGGCGCCATAGTCGTCGATCACCTGGAATTTGAGCGAGAGCATCGTGCCATCGCGCTTCATTGCCATCTCGCAGTCGTAGAGGCGATCGGATCCGTGGTTGTCGCAGTTGGTCGTATTGTCCAGCCGGTCTTCAATGAATTTGACCGGACGGCCCGCGGCACGCGCAAGCGTCGCGGTCAAGGTCATCACCTTGTGCGTAAAGAGCTTCGAGCCGAAGCTGCCGCCCGTCACGCACGGAATGATATTGAGCTTCGCCGCGGGCACTCCAAGCGATGCGCCAACCAGCCAGCCGACATAGTTGAGGAACGAGCTGTTGCAATAGATGGTGAACTTGCCGGTACCGGGTTCATGGGTCACGACCGAACCGACCGTCTCCAACGGCTGCCCACCCGAGCGGCCCCATCGCAGCTTTCGCTTCACGACGAGATCGGCCTTCGCGAAGTCTTCCTTCACCGCGCCGAACGAGTAGGTGTGCCGGTGCGCGACATTCGTCGGGCCGCGATCCGGATGGAGCACGGCCGCCCCGGACGATGTCATCGCGGCTTCAGGATCGATCACCACCGGCAGATCTTCATACTCGATTTCGATCAGATCACACGCGTCTTCCGCGATGTAACGGCTTTCCGCGACGACCGCGGCGACCGCTTCACCGACATGCCGCACGCGATCAACCGCGATGCAGTACTGCACCACCGGGGGGCTCGCGAACTGCGCGGTCGGGCCGGTGACCTTCTTCGCTTCCTCGCCCGTCATGACGAGAATGACGCCGGGTAATGCCCGCGCCTTCGTGGTGTCGATGCGCTTGATGCGGGCGTGCGCACGATCGCTTCGCAGCACGGCCGCATGCGCCATGTTCGGCACCACGATGTCATCAATGTACTGGCCGTTACCGGTCAAGAGACGCGGATCTTCGACCCGCTTCAGATTCTTGCCAATGAATTTGTATTGCTTCTGCGGCGCCTCCTGCTGGCGGCTCGCTGGAATATAGCCTTCGCTCGGAATGTGCTTTGGGAATGTGGCGGTCATTTGCGTGCCTCCCCGATCAGTGTCACGGCGTGACGGATGGATTCAACGATGTTGTAGTAGCCGGTGCAACGGCAAAGGTTCGAGGAAACCGCTTCGCGAATTTCATCGTCCGACGGATCGGCCTTCTTTTCGAGCAGCTCGGTGGCCACCATCAGCATCCCGGGTGTGCAGAAGCCGCATTGCAGTCCGTGCTTCTCCCAGAACCCCTGCTGGAGAAGACTCAGTTGTCCGCCCTTTGCAAGCCCATCAACCGTGCGCACTTCCGAGCCATCGGCCTGCACGGCGAACGCCAGGCACGAGCGCGCGGACTTGCCATCGATCAGGATGGTGCAGGTGCCGCACACACCGTGCTCGCAACCAACGTGCGTGCCTTTCAGGCCAAGCACATCGCGCAGGAAATCAGAAAGCAGCATGCGCGGCTCGACGCTCCGCTCGACCGACGTGCCGTTCACCTTCAACGAAATGGGGATCATTGCCATGGTGGTCTCCTTATTTGCATCGGCTGCGAGCGGCGCGCAGGGCCCGTCCAACGAGCACTTGCACCAGTTCGCGCCGGAAGGTCGGATCGGCGTGATACGAATCACCGGGCTCGACGCTCTCACGCGCGAGTTTCGCGGACGCCGCGATCCGCGCATCGTCGATTGCCTGCCCCACGAGTTGCTTCTCGACATTCGCCAATCGCACGCCGCCTCGTTGCATGCCGGCAACCGCAACGCTCGCCTGCGTGCACTTGCCGCCCGCGATGGTGAGCGTGATGCCGATGCCGGCCATGACGAAATCGCCCTGGCGATTCGCTTCCTCCTGCCACGACCAACCTTGATTCGCCGGTGCGCACGGAATCCGGATCTCGGTCACCATCTCGCCCGCCTTGAGCAGGGTGGTGAGCGGCCCGGTAAAAAAGGATTCCGCGACGATCTTCCGCGTGCCTTTGGCGTCTGCGGCGATGATCGTCGCATTGCACGCCGCCAGCACCGCCGGCATCTCTGAGGCAGGATCGGCATGACTGATGTTGCCGGCCAAGGTGCCGCGATTACGGATCGGCCCGTGGGCAACAGAGGGGTACGCCTCGGCCATCAATGGACAATTCTTTGCGACCAGTGGGGAATCAAGGAGCTCAGCATGGCGGACCAATGCACCGATCACGAGCTCCGCTCCGTCGACGCGAATGCCATTCAGACCCGGCACGCGATTGATATCGATCAACGTGCCGGGCTTCAACAACCGTAGATTCATCATCGGTACGAGACTTTGGCCGCCGGCGAGAATCCGCCCCTCGGTGCCATGACGAGCAAGTGCTTGCAATGCCTCGATGAGGCTTGCTGGTCGAACGTAGTCGAATGCAGCAGGTTTCATTGCGTCTCCTTTTGGGGATACCGGGTAGGCGTGACCGCTTACCCCGAACGATCTATTCGACTTGCCGTTCGGACCGCGATCAACGAACATGCGGTGTGGCGACAATGACGAACAGCCGCTTGAGTCTAGACGCGTTTGAAGCGCTTGGGGAGTGTCCCGTTGCGTTCCCGGGATCGAGGCCTTCCAGGTCGGCCGTGTTCACGCCCCGATGAATACGCGCCATATCCCGGCAGGCGCGGCCACGCGAACGCTGGTCCTCGCGACCGCGCTGATCACTGGATTCGCATCGTCGATCTCATGCCTCGCGCAGTCCGATGGCTACACGATCGTGATCCAGGGCGGCGGCGCTTTCACACCGCTCCTCGATAAGCATCTCCTCATTGCGACGCGGCGCGACGAACTCGCCAAACAGCCGCAGCGGCTGCGCACGCTCATCGATCGAACGCCCGAGGAGGCACAGTCGATCCTTGCCGCCGAAGGCTACTTCGACGCGAAGGTCCGGGCGAGCGCCGAGGGTGATCCGATCAGCAGGATCCTTCTTCGCGTCGAGCTTGGCGAGGCGGTCACCGTCCGCACGGTGGATATTCAGTTTCGTGGCGTGATCGGCGATGCTGATTCAGCACACGCACCCTCGATTGAATCGGCCAAGGCGGCCTGGCATTTGAACGTCGGCGATCGCTTCCGCC
>JBJXGX010000354.1:0-11163 GCA_046160305.1 Burkholderiales bacterium | reverse complement strand
GGCCTGCGCGCGCGCAACCTGGTTGGCATGGGCGCGTATATCTCGACGTTCGGTGCCACCTTCGCCACCAACAATACGAAGAACTGCCTGTCGTCCGTCTATGTCATCCCGGCGATTCATGTGAACGTCAAGATGGTCCTCTGCAATACCGCCCCGCTTGGTCCGTATCGCGGCGCAGGTCGGCCGGAGGCGATCATGGTGATCGAGCGATTGATCGATCTGGCGGCCGGCAAGATGGGCATCGATCGCATCGAATTGCGCAAGCGGAACGTCATCGACGCGAGCGCCATGCCCTACAAGACGCCGAATGGCCCGATCTACGACAGCGGAGAGTTCGCCCCGATCATGGAGAAGGCAACGACGTTGGCCGACTGGAACGGCTTTACCAAGCGGCGCGACGAATCCCGGCGCCGAGGCAAATTGCGCGGCATCGGCGTGTGCTGTTTCCTTGAAGTAGCGGGCGGCATACTCGATGAGACCGTCGATCTGCGCTTCGAGGCGGACGGCAAGGTGGCCCTTCGGACCGGCGTGCAGGCAATGGGTCAAGGACACTTGTCGACCTTTCCGCCGATCGTCGCGGCGAAGCTCGGCATCAAGGTGAGCGATGTGCGGCTGATCGAGGGCGACAGCGACGAGGTGCCCGCCGGCATTCCGAGCGTTGCGTCGCGCTCGACGATGATGGCCGGTGGCGCGACATTTGTCGCATGCGATGCGTCGATCGAAAAGGGCCGGCGCATCGCCGCGCATCTGTTCGAAGCGGCGGCGGCGGATGTCGAGTTCTCGAGCGGGACCTATCGCGTGAGCGGCACCGATCGGGCAATGGGCATACTTGACGTTGCGCGGCGCGCCCGCGCGGCAACCGATCTGCCCGCCGAACTCTCGAAGGGCCTTGATTCGGTCGAGAAATTCGTATCCCCGCAGATGAGCTTCCCGAACGGGTGTCATGTGACGGAGGTCGAGATCGATCCGGAAACCGGTGTCGTCGCGATCGTCGGCTACGCGGCGGTCGACGATGTCGGCAACATGATTCACGAGACGATCGTGGAAGGCCAGATCCATGGCGGCGTCGCGCAGGGATTGGGACAGGTGATCGGAGAGCACGTCCGCTATGACGAGAACGGACAGCTATTGACCGCGTCGTTCATGGACTACGTGATGCCGCGCGCGGATGACCTTCCGAATCTGCAAGTCGGTCACCATGGCGTGGTCTGCACCACCAATCCGCTTGGCGTGAAGGGCGCCGGCGAGTCGGGCGTGGCGGGTGCGTTGCCTTCGGCGCTGAATGCGGTTCTCAATGCGTTGGCGGAACGCGGCGTCACGCACTTCGATCTACCGGCGTCGCCCGAGCGCGTGTGGCGAGCGCTCGGCGCGGGCGGCATGCGGGCCTGATCGCAGTCGGCGTGAATACGATCGGCGACATTATCGCTGCCTCCGCGCGGCAGTATGCCGAGCGGACCGCGATTGTCGGCTACCACCAGGGGCTCACCTTTCGCGCGGTCGACCGGCTTGCGAACAAATTCGCCAACGGTCTTAGTGCACTTGGACTGGCGCCCGGTGCGCGGGTGGGCATTATCGTCTCGAATCGCTGGGAATATGCGATCGCCTATTTCGGGATCGCGAAAGCGGGCATGGTCTCGGTGCATATTTCGACGCGCTACGAGCAAGGCGGCGTCGAACAAGTGCTCAAGTCGGTTCCGCTCGAGGCGATCATCATCGACGACGCAATGCGCGATCGCATCGGCTGGGCAAACCCCTTTCTTGCTGACGCCCGCATCATCATCGCGGGCGGGCGGACCGACGGCGAGATGCGCATGATGACGACGATGCTCGAAATGTCGTCCGACAGTCCGCCGGAAATTACGATCGACCCTGACAGCGTGTCGGCGATCCTCTTTACCAGCGGCACGACCGGCCGTCCGAAAGCGTCGCTCCAGACCCATCGTGGGCGCGTGCAGTCATCGGAGATCGCGCTCTGGGATTTTTCCCTGCAAGCCGATGATGTCATCGTGGTGGCCTCGCCGCTCTCGCATACCACCGGGCTCTACACTTGGTTTCAGACCGGCGTTCTTGCAGGCGCGAGCACGGTTCTCTTGCCCGAATGGGACGCTGGTGTGTTTGTCGCGGCGGTGAGCACGCTTCACGTTACCGGCGCATTCGCCTCGGCGTCGCAACTGGCGACCTTGATCAAGCATCCGGGCTTCAATGCTCAACGCCTTTCATCGCTTCGCCTCATCGTCTATGGCGGCGCACCCGCCAATCCGGTGATGATCGCGGCGGTCGAGCGCACGCTACCGCATGTTCGGCTTGTACAAAATTACGGGCAAACCGAGGTCGGACCGCTTTTTTCTCAGCAACCCGCCGATCGCCACTTGAATCCGGCGGCGATTGGGCGACCCAATGGACGTGTCGATGTCGAGCTCTTCGTGCGCCCGGGCCGGCGCGCGGCAATTGGTGAGATCGGTGAGATTGCAACCCGGGGCAAGCATGTGTCGCCTGGATATTTCGGTGACGATGAGGTTACGCGGAACCTCTTTCGCGGCGGCGACGATTGGGCATGGACGGGTGATCTGGCCATCGCGGACGAACAGGGACAGTTGACCTTGATCGGTCGCACCTTCGACACGATCTTCGCAGGCGGCGTGAGCGTGTATCCCGGTGAGCTCGAGCGGATCGTGCAAAGGCATCCGAATGTTGCCGACTGCGCGGCGTTCGGCATGGCCGATCCGACGTGGGGTGAGCTGCCGGCGATTGCGGTCGTTCCAAAACCGCGTACGCGCGTCAGTCCGCGCGAGGTCGAGGCGCTGTTTACCGGAGCGGAAATCGGACAGTTCAATCGCCCGCGTGCCGTGTTCATCGTCGAATCATTGCCGTACACACCCGCTGGAAAACTCCTGCGGAGCGAGCTGAAGAAGCGCTTTCCCAGCAATTGAATTGCAAAGGATCCCCGACCATGGCCCACTCCCCGCGCATTCTCACCACCGTCGTCGGGTCGTATCCGATCCCGGACTGGCTCGTCTCGGCACCCAGCGATCAGGCACTGCGTGATGCCACGCGCCTGGTGATCGATACCCAGGAGCGGGCCGGCATCGACATCGTGTGTGACGGCGAACTCTATCGGTTCGACATCAATCATCCCGAATCGAACGGCATGATCGATTACTTCATCCGTCCGATGGCAGGGGTGCGCAAGCAGCTGCGGTTCGAGGAAGTCATCGACTTTCGCCGGCGCGCGGACATGCAGTGGCGGCGACTTCCCGCCGGCGTGGTGGAAGGGCCGCTCGATAGCGGATCACTCGATCTCCCGGATGCCTGCCGGCGTGCGCGCGCAATCGCGACAAAGACCTTCAAGTTCACACTGACCGGCCCGCACATGCTCGCCAAGACCCTCGAGGACCAACACTATCGAAACGTCCCGGCGCTCACCAATGCGATTGCCGCCGTGCTCGCCGAGCAGGTCCGCCACATTGACGCCGAGATTATCCAGGTCGATGAAGCAAATCTGCCCGGGCATCCGGAGGAATGGCCCTGGGCCTTGGAGGCGATGAACAAGGTCCTCGATGCGGTGAAAACCAAAGCTGCGGTCCATCTGTGCTTCGGCAACTACGGCGGACAACGCCCGCAGAAAGGCGCGTGGGATCAGCTGATGCGTTACTTGAACGGCCTGCACTGCGATCACATCGTCATGGAATGCGCGTTCCGGCCGCACGAAGAGCTTGCGGTGTTCAAGGATCTCAGACCGGAGATCGGATTTGGCCTGGGCGTGGTCGATGTGAAGCGCACGGAGATCGAGTCGGCGGATGCGATTGCGCGATCGATCGAGCGGGCAGAGGCACTCTTGGGTGCGGGGCGCGTGCGCTACATCCACCCCGACTGCGGATTCTGGAACCTCCGGCGCAATATGGCTGACGGCAAGATTCGCGCGTTGGTAGCCGGGCGTGATCTGTTCGAAGGCATTCGCTCAGGCGAAGGCGCATAACGTAACTGATCGCCTCGACCGATAGGATCTGCGCGATGCGATGCGTCACACCCGGTGCAACCGCGACGACGTCCGTACCCGCATTGGCGACCTCGAGACAGAAATACGTGCGCCAGCCATGGTGGGGAATGTCCGCGAACGTCTTGATTTTTTCGGCGTTGGGATTCCACACCACCAGCGCGCGACTGCCGCTCGAGCGCACACGGATACGCCGGGCAAGCACCGGATCCTCAAGAGCGTAGTCGCCTTGCGCATCGAGATAGATTCGATCGCATTCGCCATGCACTGAGCTGCTACGCAACGGCGTGTCGACGCTCAGCCCCCTCCCTTGCAGGGTGCGCATCCCGTTGCAGCGGGGTGCCGTTCGACGAGCGGAGAGCATACTCACCGAAACCCTCGTCTCACTCCCCAGCCCTTCTCCCGCGGGGGGAGAAGGGAGCGTTGTGCGAAGATGGGATTCACCCATATCCGTAATTCTCGATAGTTGAAAGGGCCCGGTCTGGACGCTCTTCGCGAAGCCGGTCGGTTTGTCGAGATAGGTAAGACCGGTCAGACCGGCGATCCCAATCCGCTCCGCATCGCCAACACGGAAATGGTAAAGCCGGATCCACATGCTTTCACATGCGGATCCGGCTTTCCTGCGCGACATCTAGCTCACATGGGAGAGGACTACTTACTGTGAAGGTCGCGCTCTTTTTTTGTCGCATACACCGACAGCGAGAGAATAAGCCTGCCGGGAAGCGGATCATCCAACGAGAAGCGGGTGAATCGACCCGCAATTCCGGTTGCGTTGCGCGCGCACGCGGGAAGCCGCGGTCGGAGTTCACGCAAGGCGGACTCGGCGCGCAACGGGCGTAGAATTTCAGCATCAACCGGAATCTTCGATGACCGCCAAGACCAAAATCCTGATCGACTGCGATCCCGGCCACGATGATGCGGTTGCGATTCTTTTCGCCGCGCGCCGGTTCGATCTCGTGGGCATCACCACCGTGCACGGCAATTCCTCGCTCGCGAACACCACGCGCAATGCCTTATCCGTGATGGCGCTGGCCGATATCGATGTTCCGCTTGCGGCCGGATGCGCCGAGCCCTTGGTCGCCAAGCCGCATCAAGCGGCTGAGATCCATGGCAAGACAGGCCTCGACGGCGCGACATTGCCTACCGCGACACGCGCACCGATTGCCCAGCATGCCGTGGATTTCATCATCGAGATGGCGCACCAGCATCGTGGTGAACTGGTCATCGCCATGATCGGGCCGCAGACCAATCTCGCGGTTGCGTTGAAACGCGAGCCGCGCCTCGCATCATGGTTGAAAGAAATCACGATCATGGGCGGCTCCACGACGCTTGGCAACATCACGCCGGCGGCGGAGTTCAATGTCTACTGCGATCCGGAGGCGGCAGCGGCGGTGTTCGATTGCGGCGCACCACTTCGCATGATGGGCTACAACGTAACGCGCGCGACTGGCTTTCTGCGAGCCGACATCGAACGCATGAAGGCGAGCGGCAAGCGCGTCGCCTCCACCATCGCCGATCTCATGGCGTTCTATCTCGATCGACAGGAACGCGTGTACGGGCTCACGGTCGCACCGATGCACGACGTCTGTGCGCTCGTACCATACGTGGCGCCTGCGCTGATCACCGACATCGCGACGTCGGTCCGGGTCGAACTGGCGGGCACCTATACGCGCGGCATGACGGTGTGTGATCTGCGCGGCGTTCGCGCCGATTCAACGCAGCAAATCAAGGCGGCCGCCGATGCGAATGCGCGGGTTGCGCTGGCGGCGCAGTCGCGTGCGTTGATCGATCTGGTGATTGCGACGTTGATGGAATATCCGTAACGTCATAGCGGGCTAAGCACCGCCTCGACCTCGCCGAGCGCGGGCATACCGGGTCCCGCGCCCATTCGCTGCACGGCAATGGATGCAGCGACGTTCGCGAACTTCACCGCCGACTCGATACTCATGCCCCGCGCGAGCGAGGCGGCGAGCGCGCCGCAAAAGCAATCCCCAGCGCCGGTGGTATCGACGACGACAACGTCGCGGCCGGGTTCGTGAAACCAGCGATCGGACAGCGAGACGACGGATCCCCGGCGGCCCAGGGTGACGATGATCACTTGCGCACCGCGTGCTCGCAGACGGCTCGCAGCGCCGGCGACCGTTGGCAATGCCGCGTCGCCATGAATAGGCATGCGCGCATAGGCGGCAAGCTCGATCTCGTTGAGGACAAGCACGTCGCAACCCGCAAGGAGAGACTCGGCTTCCACCACGGCGGGTGCCGCGTTCAATATCGAGATTGCGCCACGCTGGCGTGCATGTTCGAGGGCTGCGGCGACGGTCGGCATCGGCACCTCGTTCTGGCACAGCACGACGTCGCCCGGATGCAGGTCAAGCGCGTCGATCGAGCGGGCATCGATACTCGCATTCGCGCCCGGCACGACGACGATAATATTCTCGCCGGCGCATATCGAGATGAACGCGGTTCCGGTGGGCGCATCCTGCCGAACGAGCACGTGTTGCGTATCGACACCCACCGACCCGAGAAACGCGAGCATCTCCGCACCGAACGGGTCGTCCCCGACCGCGCCCACGATCGCGGTTCGCGCGCCCAAGCGCGTCGCGGCGACCGCCTGATTGGCACCCTTGCCACCGGGGAACTTGCGAAGGTCGCGTCCGAGCACCGTCTCACCGGGTCGTGGAAATCGATCGACCACGGCCACGAGATCGACATTGATGCTGCCGAGCACGATGACTCTATTCAATCCACCTTCGCTCCAGTGTCCTTGACGACCTTGCCCCACTTCACGATCTCGACTTTCACATAGTCGGTGAATTGCCGGGACGACCCGCCGATCGGCTCGAATAGCAACGACTCCAGGCGCTCGCGCACATCCGGTTGCTGCAGCGCGCGATTCACGCTGTCATTCAGCTTTTGCATGGCTTCCGCAGGCGTGCCGGTCGGCACGAACAGCCCGACCCAGGTGTAGTCCTGCAGACTCGGAAAGCCCGACTCGACGAGGGTCGGTACATCGGGCAGAGCGGGATGGCGTTTGCTGCTCGAGATCGCCAGCGCTTTCAGCCGGCCGCCGCGCACATAGGGAATCGGCGCGGTCACCGCAAGCGAGCCGATCGCAGGTTCGCCTGCCACCACCGCCGCGGCCGCGGGCGCTGCGCCCTTGTAGGGCACATGCGTCACATCGACTTTCGCGAGGGTGCGAAAGAGATTCTCGGCGGTAAGATGCGGCGTCGTGCCATTGCCGGGCGAGGCATAGGAAAGCTTCGAGCTCTTTGCCAAGGCAATCAGCTCGGCGATCGTCGTCGCATTGACACCCGGGTGCGCGACGATGAGATTCGGCTGGGTCGCGATCTGAACCAGCGGCGTGAGTTCCTTTTCCGCGTCATAGCCCGCGTTGGGCGTAAGCGTCACGTTCACGGCAAACGCGCTCGAATTCGCGAGAATGGTATAGCCGTCGGCGGGCGCCTTCGCGACAAACGCGGAACCGATGTTCCCGGTCGTGCTCGGACGATTCTCGACGATCACGGTTTGGCCAAGCGTATCCGGCATCTTGATTGCAACGAGGCGCGCGACCACGTCGACCGGCCCGCCCGGGGCGAATGCCACGATGATGCGCACCGGCTTGGAAGGAAACCCCTGCGCCTGAAGAACGGTCGTAGTGAGCGGGACGACGACCCCGGCAATCAGCAATCCTCGCAACCCATTTCGCATCACTGCACCCCTTGGTAGCACTGCCAGTCAAACTATGGTCTTGCACTGCGCTTCGGGGCGCGGCCACGCACCGCTAACGATGTCGTTCACGACGGTCGATGGTTTCGTCTTCCGGCAAACGCCGCCTCGAGTGCGTGCATCATGCGAATCCGCGCCGCGCGCGCGCGCGGACGATCAGAAATCGTCGCCCGCCTTGCGCATGCGTTCCCACGCCTTGAACGCACATACTGCGCAGTAGGCGAGCAGTAGAAGGTGGCACACGACCCACATCACGAATACGGCGCTCATCTTCATGCTGGACCAATGGAACGGGACCAGCAGAAGCAAGAGCATGGCCCAGCCCGCCACGGTCGCGTGGACGATGGGGATTTCGCGGATGTGCCGTAACGTGGTCCCGGATGCGAACAGCAGGATTCCCATGAACACGTACCAGCTCGCGAGCGTTCGCGTCATCAGGGGCGTGAGCGGCCAGGGCCAGTTGTAGATAATCGATTGCGGATTGAGGTACCAGACGATCCCGGTAAGCGCGATGACCGCGCCGATCGCGACCGATGTGCCGGCGGTCATCGCGATGCTCTTGTCGGTAACCGGTTCGGTCGCACGATCACCGACTTGCAGGCTCCATACGAGCGTGGCCACGATCGGGAGCGCGACATACACGATGATCCAGAGCCAGGTGAACGGATTGCCCCATCGGAAGCGATCGGCATGGAGCACGGTCGCGATGGTCATCATCAATCCGATTGCAAAGAGCGCCGGCATGAAGGGCCGAATCGAGCGCCAATGTCTGACCGCGAACAGTCCCATTCCGGCGGCGAGTGCCCCCACCACGTATCCGGCGCCCATCGCGCCGGCGTTGACCGATGGACGGATCGCCCACGCATACCAGTCTTCCGCGAGCCACGGCAGGCAATAGAGAAAGAAGCCGTTCGCGATTGTGAGAATGAATACCGGCCAGATCAGCGTGCGAACGAACGGCTGCAACAGGCCAGGCGCCGGCACCCTGGGTTCGCGCTTGCCCGGTGCAGGCGATCGCGGCAGCACGGCGGGCGCGCGCGATGCGGGAACTTGCGGGCGCGCGGAGGAGGAGTTTCTCGTGGTCATCGCGGCGCAAAATATAGCCGTTGTTCGCTACCGAATGGTATCAGCAATGGCAAGGGTCACGATGCCCCGCCCGATTTGCGCAATGCTTCGAACCCCGGACCGCGATCGATCATCGGGAGCGTGCCGGTGCGCGCAGCCCGCATCGATTCGCGCAACGCCTCGGTGGCTTTGATATTCACGCGGAGCTCGCCTTCGATTCTGGTCGCACGCAGAATGACACCGTAGTCATCGCGCGCAGCCTTGCGCGAAACCTTGCCGTGCTCGACATCGATGCATACGCGCGCAGGCTCACGTTCGAGGGGATCGCCCCAGCCCCCGCCGCCGGTCGTGACGACGCGCATGGTCTGGCCGGCTCGAAGCGGCTCGCCATCGACCAGGCCGCCCAGGTTCTTCGGCTTGCCATGCAGATCGACGGTGACACAAAACGGCTGACCCGCCTTGCCCCCGTTGACGCCGTAGCAGCCAAGGCGCACCCGATCAGCGGTCACGATGGTGTTGCAGTCGACCAGCACGCGATAGTGCTTCTCATAGCCAAGACCGCCACGGCGCAGGCCGGCACCGCCCGAGTCCGTTCGAAGCGCGAGTTTTTCAACGATGATCGGAAAGCGATTCTCGGTAAATTCGGCCGGCTGGTTGCGCGAGTCGGGCACGATATGGATCGCGTCGTTGCCATCGGCGTAGAAGCGTCCGCCTGATCCGCCGCCTAACACTTCACGAGAGAGGAACGGCCTTCCGCTCAGATCGTTGCCGTAGAAGCCGGAATAGCGGATCGTTTCCTGATCGGCCGGCATCTTGCCGCCATTGGCAATGGCCACGGCACCGGCGAGCAGCCCCAACGAGCGGAGCAGCACGAACGAGCGCGCGTTGGTCGCGGCCGGCCACACCGGCGTGATCAACGTGCCCTTCGGCGGGAAGACCACCTCGAACACGTCGCACACACCTTCGTTGACGCTGATCTCGGCGGCGCGCTCGGGCGAATCAGCGAGATTGCGCAGGATCGGCGCGATCCATTTGCAAAGGAACGCGCCGTCCGCATAGTCGGCCGGCCAATTGATCGGGCCTGGCGACTGCGGATCGGTACCGTTGAAATCGAGGATGATCTTGCCGCCCCGCTTAGTCATCTTGAGCGCGAGCTTATGCAGGCGGGGCGCGCTCACGCCGTCGTGCTCGACATAGTCTTCCCAGGAATATTCGCCATCGGGAATTCTCGGCAGCAACTCGTCGCGATAGATGTTCGCGCATTTGTCGAGAATAGCCTGGAAGCATGCCTCCACCACGCCGGTGCCAAAGCGCGCGAACAGCTCACTCATGCGTTGCGCCCCCATCATGATCGATTGCATCTCGCTGTCGAGATCGGCCTCGAGCATTTCAGGAACGCGCGTATTGCGGCGAACGATTTTCAGTGCCTCGTCGTTGCGCTTGCCTTCGCAATAGATCTTGACCGGCGGGATCGAGAGCCCCTCCTCGAAGACCGACATCGCGGTGCCCGGCATCGAACCGGGAACGCGCCCGCCGATGTCGTCGTGATGACCGAACGCTTGAATGTACGCGACGACCTCGCCATCGTTGAATACCGGCACCGTCGAGCAGACATCGGGCAGATGCCCGATCGATCCCTCGGTGAGATAGGTGTCGTTCATCAGGAACACATCACCGGGCTTCATCGATTCCGGCGGGTAGTCGCGTACAACGGCATTCGGCATTGCGGAATAGGAACGCCCGGTTAGCTTGCGACAGTAGCGATCGAACAACCCCACGCGGTAGTCATGCGCCTCGCGAATCATCGGGGAACGCGCAGTGCGCTCGATGGCGTACTCGATCTCACGCTCGATGGAATTGATCGTGCCTTCGACGATCTGCAGGACGATCGGATCGACTTCGATCGGTTGCGTGCGAGCGGGCGCACTTGGCCACGGTTTGGTATTCAAAATGTTCTCCATGTGAATCTCGATCAGCGTTGGATCGCGGTCACTTTTCCCGCACCAGCATGATTGCATGCGCATCCACTTCGAGCCATTGTCCCGGCCACACCACGGTGGTCGATCCGAACTCCTCGACGACGCAGGGCCCCTCAAGACGATGGGCGGCTGGCAACACGGCCCGATCGTAGATCGGTGTGTCGATCCAGCCACCGTCGAAGTAGATCTTGCGCATGCTCTTCCGCGCGGGTGCAACGCCTGGCATCGGTTCGAGTCGTGGCAAGGTGGGTCGCTCGATCATCCCGAAGCCAGACACGCAGTGATTGACGAGTTCCACCTTCTGTTTGCCCGCATAGTCATAACCGAAAGACTTGCGATGGGCCGCATGGAATGCCTCGATAAGACGCGCAACGAATCCGGCATCGATGTCACCGGCGG
>JBJXGX010000353.1:0-41538 GCA_046160305.1 Burkholderiales bacterium | reverse complement strand
GCGGCCGATCGATGATGCGGGTCGTCAACATCGTCGGCGCTCGCGCGCCATTGCACATCACCGCGGTGGGCAAACTTTTTCTGAGCGCGGATCGCCCGGACCAGATCAAGGACTACGCGCAACGAACAGGCCTTGCCGCCTCGACCCGCAATACGATCACCTCGATCGGGGCGCTGGAGGCCGAGCTCGCGGTCGTGAAGAGGCAGGGCTATGCGTTCGACAACGAGGAAGCCGAGATCGGCGTGCGCTGTATCGGCGCGGGCGTGTTCGACGACACGGGCATGCTGGTCGCCGGGCTTTCCGTTTCCGCCCCGGCTGAACGCATGAAGCATGAGTGGGCAGGCATCGTGAAGGACACGGCGGACCGGACCTCGAAAGCGATCGGGTACAGCGGCTAGTCTTGAACGATCAAGCCGCCGACATCGCGTGCACGCTGAACATCCGGTCTTGATCGACCCACACCTTTTCAGGTCTGAATCCGGCGGCCCGGCCCATCGATCGAAATTCGTCGACCGTGTACTTGCAGGAATTTTCGGTGTGGATCGTTTCGCCCGCGCGAAACTCGAATGCCTTGCCATCGACATGGACCGTCTGCGCGCGCAGGCTCTCGAGATGCATTTCAATGCGCCCCTTCGTCTCGTCGTAGAACGCCTTGTGCCGGAACTGATCGAGCAGAATATCCGCACCCAGCTCGCGATTGATACGCGTGAGCAGATTGAGATTGAACGCCGCCGTCACGCCCTGCGAATCGTCATAGGCCGCATCGAGAATGGGCTTCGCCTTCTTGGTGTCCACACCGATCAGCAGCGCGCCACCCCTGCCCACCATCAAACGCGTGAGCCGAAGAAACGCCATCGCCTCGTCCGGCGTGAAGTTTCCAATCGTCGAGCCGGGAAAATACACAACCTTCCGCCGAATGGCCAAAGCACTGAACTCAGGCAATTGCATGGGCCGGGTGAAGTCGCCACACACGGCAGCAATGTTGAGCCACGGAAAGCGCGAGGCGAGGACCGCGGTGGCACCGTGCAGCGCCGACTCGGAAATATCGATCGGCACATAGATCGGCGGATTGAGATGCTCGATGAGGATGCAGGTCTTTACCGACGCCCCGGATCCGAGTTCGATCAGCTCGCAGCGGGGCCCGAGCGCCTTGGCCATCGCCTCGCCGTGATCGCGCATGATCGCCATCTCGGTGCGGGTCGGGTAATACTCGGGCAGATCGCAGATCGCCTCGAATAACGCCGAACCACGTGCGTCGTAGAAATACTTGGGCGGAATCGTCTTCTGGGCCGCCGCGAAGCCGCGCAACACGTCATCGCGAAAGCTCGCGATCGACGCGGGAAAATTGTAATGACGAATGGTCCCGGCAGGCGTTGCCGGCATGGCGTTGGCCATCATTCCACCTTTGTACTCGTTCTATTTTGCAGTCGTTTGTGCCGCGCGCGGCGCCTGTACTACGTGGCGTGCCCGCAGCCGCCTATGCGGGTCGTTCCGTACGCCGCACCAATCGTACGCCGCACCAATCGTACGCCGCACCAATCGCACGCCGCACGCGCCCCGCGACAGGGCCCGCATCAACCCGCATCAACCCGCGGCGCCCGTTCGAGCGTTCGGGCGCGGGATCGCCGCTTTGTTCGAAGAAGTATAGCCGGGTTCGAGCCACTGCCGGATCCGCTGCGCATCGGCGAACGGCGTGAACCGCCCCGAAGCATCGAGGAGCACCAGGGTGACCGGTCTCGTTCCCACATTCAGATGCATGACGAGACAGCGCCCGGCCTCGGCAATGAACCCGGTCTTCGACAGATCGATACTCCAGGTGTTCCCGCGCACGAGACGATTGGTGTTGGCGAACGCCATCGCGCCGTACTTCGTCTTCACCGTGTGCTCGTGCAGGGTCGAGTATTCGCTCACGATCGGATAACGCCGCGCCATTCTCACGACCGTCGCGAGTTCCGATGCCGTCGATACGTTGCCGCTTGAAAGTCCGGTGGGATCATCGAAACGTGTGCTTGCAAGGCCCATGTTCTTCGCCTTCATGTTCATGGCTGCAAGCGCCGCCGCTTCCCCGCCGGGATACGTCCGCGCCAACGCCGAGGCGGCGCGATTCTCCGACGCCATCAGCGCGATGCGCAGCAAGTCGTCGCGCGACAAGACCGATCCGACGCGCAGGCGCGAGCTTGCCCATTTCACTTTCGATTTGTCATCCTCGATGATCTGGATTCGCTCATCGGGGTCGAGCTTCGCGTCGAGCACGACCATCGCGGTCATTAGCTTGGTGATGGAGGCGATCGGCTGGACACTCAATGCGTTCTTGGCGAACAGCACGGCACCCGATTCGTCATCGATCACGAGCGCGGCGCCGGAGCGCACTTCGGGCGCTGCCGTCGTTGACCACGCCGGCTGGACAAAGGCGTAGACGAGCACGGCAAGGACGACTGCAAACGGTGAGGGCAAGCGGCGCAACTCTTTCGATGGACAACGCGTCCGTTGTAACGGCAGCCCAGTGTAGTGGGCGTCCTGGTCGCAAGCAATGTACCGAATGACGCGAATAGACGAATGGTCACGCTTGAAATCCTGTCAGCGTCGCCCGTCAAGGCATAGCCCTGCAAAGTGACGAGTCGGATTCGCCCTGGAGACGATGCGTTTGAGGTTTGTTTGTGGCCGCCCGCTATGCGAATTCCCGCCGCCCGGGTTACCATCGAACCTGACCATGCTTGCGATGGTCGGCACGATCTGCGATCAACGTCTTGCCACGCGAGAATACATGACACAGAGAGGCGCACGGCGCGCCGAAGAGGCTCTGTCGACGGAGCCCTGCAACCGGAGACACCGCGCATGACGGACATGTCCGGACCAATCAAGTGGAATCGCACACTGGTGCGGTTCCGGTTTCATATTCGGACCCTGCAGGGCCTGAAGGTGGAACATCTCGTGATCCACGGGCGCGATCAAGCGGACGCTGAACGCAAGTTGCGGCAGATGTATCACCGCTGCGAAGTGATCGCGTGCACCGAGCTTCCGAGCTTGCAGCGCCTGCCAGGCAGCGGCCTGCCGCAGCGCCCACTACGCGGTTGAGGGCACCTCGGGCGAGCATCGAACGTCTGCGAAAATCCGTTTAACATCAAGCGCGTGTTATGATTCGAATGGTGTTCTGAACGGCGGCCCAGGTCGCCGTTTGCGTTTGCGTCCGATGCCGGGCGCCGAATGTTCGAAGAAGGTTCGCGGGGGCTGTGACCGCGAATTCGGCGGCGCTGCTTGGGTCAACGCGCCGGGACCGGCACCCGCGACCGTCGATCGATCGCGCACTCGAAAGGAGCTTGGTAGCATGGCCACCTCGCATGTGATGAATACGTACGGACGCTTGCCCGTTACATTCAGCCACGGAAGCGGCGTCTGGCTCTGGGATGAGGCGGGCCGCAAGTACCTCGATGCGATGGCGGGCATTGCAGTATCGGGGCTCGGGCATGCGCATCCGAAGCTCACCGCGGCGCTCACCGATCAGATCGGCAAGCTGATCCACACCTCGAATCTCTACGGGATCCGCCACCAGGAAACCTTGGCGGACAAGCTCTGCGCGCTCTCGGGCATGGACGAGGTTTTCTTCTGCAGCTCTGGGTCGGAGGCCAACGAAACCGCGATCAAGCTCGCGCGCTATTACGCGCATCAAAACGGCAATGCCAACGCTTCGATCATCGTCATGGAACGAGCCTGGCATGGTCGTACGCTCGCCACGCTGTCCGCGACCGGCAATCGCAAGGCGCAGGCCGGGTTCGAGCCGCTCGTTCCGGGCTTTGTCCGAGTGCCCTATAACGATGTGCAGGCAATCAAACTGGCCGCCGACGCGAATCGAAATATTGTCGCGGTGCTGGTCGAAGTGCTCCAGGGCGAAGGCGGCATCCATGTTGCCGATGCCGAGTATGTGCGCTTCCTTCGCAGAATCTGCGACGAGAAGGGGTGGCTGTTGATGCTGGACGAAGTGCAATGCGGCATCGGTCGAACGGGGAAGTGGTTCGGTTTCCAGCATGCAGGCATCCAGTGTGACGTGATGACGCTCGCCAAGGGGCTCGGATCAGGTGTACCGATCGGTGCCTGCGTCGCGGCCGGCAAGGCGGCGCATGTTTTGAAGCCGGGCACGCACGGCGCGACATTTGGTGGCGGGCCGCTTGCCTGCCGCGCAGGACTCGCGACGCTCCAGACAATGGAGGACGAGCGCTTGCTCGCCAACGCCGCGAAAATGGGCGAAGTGATTCGCGGTGGATTCCGTGAGGCGCTCGGCGGCGCATCGGGTTTCGTCGACGTGCGTGGCATGGGATTGATGATCGGCATCGAGCTCGATCGACCATGCGGCGATCTGTCGAAGCTCGCCCTCGATGCCGGTCTGCTGATCAATGTCACCGCCGACAAGGTCATTCGCCTGTTGCCGCCGCTGGTCATCAACGAAGCCGAATCGCGCGAGCTCGTATCGCGATTGAGCGTGGTCATCAAGCAGTTCCTGGGCAATTGAAAGCCGTCAAACATTTCCTGCAATTCAAGGACACCTCGCGCGAAGAGCTCGAGTATCTGTTCGCGCGCACGCGCTGGATCAAGGAGCGCTTCAAGTCCTTCCAGAAGTACTGGCCGCTCGAGGATCGCACCCTGGTCATGATCTTCGAGAAACAGTCGACCCGAACGCGTCTCTCGTTCGAAGCCGGCATGCACCAGCTCGGCGGCGCGGCGATCTACCTGAACACGCGGGATTCGCAGTTGGGCCGCGGCGAACCGGTCGAGGATGCCGCGCAGGTTATCTCGCGCATGTGTGATGCGGTGATGATCCGTACGTTTGATCAGGATATCGTCGAGCGGTTCGCGCGCAATTCACGCGTGCCGGTCATCAACGGCCTCACGAACGAGTATCACCCGTGCCAGATCCTCGCCGACATCTACACCTTCATCGAGCATCGCGGATCCATCCAAGGCAAGACCGTTGCCTGGATCGGCGATTCGAACAACGTCTGCAACACCTGGTTGCAGGCGGCGATGGTGTTCGACTTCAATGTGCATGTCTCGACTCCACCGGGGTACGAAGTCGAACCGGATCGCGCGGGCATCTACGATTCCAGCCACTACGAAGAGTTCGCCAACCCGATGGACGCGGTACGGAACGCCGATCTCGTTACGACCGATGTGTGGACCAGCATGGGATTCGAGGGCGAATCCGCGGCGCGGAAACGAGATTTCGTCGATTGGGAAGTCGACACCGACATGATGCGCGGCGCCAAGCCCGAGGCGCTGTTCATGCACTGCCTGCCCGCCCATCGCGGCGAGGAAGTGAGTGCCGAGGTGATCGATGGTCCGCAAAGCGTCGTCTGGGACGAGGCTGAGAATCGACTCCACACGCAGAAAGCGCTGCTCGAGTATCTGGTACTTGGACGGGTCGCATAGGCGATGCCGATCGATCGCTGCAACGTTGATACGGCCGGCGGCACGGCCCAATGAATTTCGTGAGCACACCTGACGCTAAATGAAGAAAGACCAAATCAAGAAAGTCGTCCTCGCCTATTCCGGCGGGCTGGACACCTCGGTGATCCTCAAGTGGCTGCAAGACGTCTATGAATGCGAGGTCGTGACATTCACCGCCGATATCGGGCAAGGTGAAGAGTTGGCGCCGGCACGCCGCAAGGCGAAGATGTTCGGTGTGAAGAGCATCTTCATCGAAGACCTGCGCGAGGAATTCGTCCGTGATTTCGTCTACCCGATGTTCCGTGCCAACGCGGTCTACGAGGGCGAATACCTGCTTGGCACGTCGATCGCGCGCCCGCTCATCGCCAAACACCTGGTCGAGATCGCGCGCAAGACCGGCGCGGACGCCATCTCGCACGGCGCCACCGGCAAGGGCAACGACCAGGTGCGCTTCGAGCTCGGTGCCTATGCGCTGATGCCCAACGTGCGCGTCATTGCGCCATGGCGCGAATGGGATCTCCTCTCTCGCGAGAAGCTGCTCAAATATGCCGATCAGCACAAGATTCCGGTCGACTTCAAGAAGAGAAGGGGCGGCGCGCCGTATTCGATGGACGCCAACCTGCTGCACATCTCCTATGAAGGCGGGGTGCTCGAAGATCCTGCGTTCGAGCCGGAAGAATCGATGTGGCGCATCACCGCCTCACCGCAAAAGGCGCCCAATCGCGCCGAGTACCTCGACCTCGGTTACGAACGGGGCGACATCGTCTCCGTCAACGGCAAGCGATTGACCCCCGCGAAAGTGCTGACTGAATTGAACCGCATCGGCGGCAAGCACGGCATCGGCCGGCTCGATTTGGTCGAAAACCGCTATGTCGGAATGAAGTCGCGCGGTTGTTACGAAACACCCGGCGGCACCATAATGCTGAAAGCGCACCGGGCGATGGAATCGATCACGCTCGATCGGGAAGTCCTCGCGCTCAAAGACGACCTGATGCCCCGGTACGCACGCCTCATCTATAACGGGTACTGGTTCAGTCCGGAGCGAGCGCTCCTGCAATCGCTCATGGACGCTTCGCAGAGAACCGTCAACGGTTCGGTGCGCCTCAAGCTCTACAAAGGAACGGCGCTGGTCGTGAGTCGCGAATCGAAAACCGATTCGCTCTTCGATCCGGCCATCTCGACCTTCGATGACGATGGCGGCGCCTACAACCAGGCCGATGCCGGCGGATTCATCAAGCTGAATGCGCTCAGGATGCGCATCGCAGGCAATCTCAAGAACCGGCGCAGACGGTAACCATCCGTGGCAACGATCTTCACGCATCCCATCATCGCGGTGACCTTGGGCCGCCTCACCGGCATGCCGCCACGGACGATCAGTATCGGTTGCCTGCTGTCGATCCTGCCTGATATTGATTTCGTCGCGTTCTATACCCGCTACGGCGATTGGCACGCTATCGGACATCGAGGTTTGACCCATTCATTGGCGCTCGCGATGCTTGCAGGGGTGATCGCAACACGCGTCTTCACGTCCCATCGCACATTCACCCAGGCCTGGTGGCAGGTTGTTGCATTTTTTACTCTGTGCATGGCATCCCATGGGCTCATCGACGCGTGCACCAGTGGCGGCGCAGGCATTGCTTTCTTCTGGCCGTTTTCCGAGGCGCGTTTTTTCTTCCCCTGGAACCCCATTCAGGTATCACCGATCGGCCTGGATTTCCTGCAGTGGGAAGGCGTCGAAGTCTTGCTCTCTGAATTTCTCTGGGTTTGGATTCCATGCCTCGTGATCCTCGCCGGCCATGCCGCGTACGTGCGCTGGCTTAAGGCCTCGTCACTACAAGGAGTGCCTAATGAATCGCAATGACGGCGGCGCCCGCCTCGACCGGGCAGTACACCAATTGATGTCGGCACGGCGTTCCCGCAAATGGCTGGACACGCTCCCAGCCGATGCGATGCCGCAAACGATCGACGAGGCGTCCTTCATCCAGGATGGCCTGATGATCCGGTTAGGCGGGCGCGGCGGTTGGAAGGTGGGCGCATCGTCAGCAACCGCCACCCCGGGCTGCGCGCCGTTGGCAACGAGATTGATCTACAGGGAAAGCGCGACCTTGTCGGCCACCGAGTTCAATTTCATCGGTATCGAGGCCGAGATTGCGTTCAAGTTCGCGGCCACTCTCGATCGGACCGATCGCCCGTACAGCACGGACGAGGTGCTCGATGCTGTCGCGAGCGTGCACCCGGGCATCGAAATCGCCGACTCGCGATTTATCGACTTCCGATCCCGCACGGCCCTCGAGCAAGCAGCGGATTGCGGGAACAACGGCGCATACATCCTTGGGCCCGCTTCGACGGCGAAACCGGACATTGATCAGATGACTGTCGGCGCCGAAGTCTGGGCGGACGGCAAGTTGATCGCGTCCAAGAAAGGCGGCAATACCGCGGGCAATGTGCAACGCCTCCTCACCTGGCTTGCCAATCACTGCGCGGCGCGCGGAACCCCGATCGTCGCGGGCGATATCGTAACCAGCGGCTCTTGCACCGGGCTCGAGATCATTCAGCGTGGAAACGTACGTGCTGTTCTGTCAGGGCTTGGCGAGGTCGGCGTTACGCTCGTGTAGGAGGCCCTGTAGGGAATCAGGCAACACGTCGCGCGCGCATGACGCCGAACAGCGCCAGCAACGCGAGCATAGCTATTGACGGATCCGGTTCGCCGTCAATGCGCAGGGTGCATCCGCCGCCCCCGCCGCCGCCACTACCGCTACTGCTGCTTGCCACTGCGGGCGGGGTCGTACCACCGCCAGGTGTCGCGGTATTCGGCGGCGGACTGTTCGCGGTAGTCACGGCGATGGTGAATGCTTGGGTGGCGACGAGTCCTCCGGAATCGATCACCTGGACAGTGACCGGGTGACTGCCGGCCTGGCTGGCCGCTGGCGTCCATTCAATCAAACCGGACGTGGAACTGATCAACATCCCCGCTGGACCCTGCGCCAGCGAGAAATTCAGTGCATCGCTGTTTGCATCGATAGCATGGACTTTGAGCCTGTAGGCTGTGCCGACGGTCGCCGTCGTGAACGGTATCGGGGTGATCTGCGGCGGGTCGTTGGCGACGACGACCGTGATGGCAAACGACTGAGTAGCGCGCAACCCCCCAGGATCGGTCACCTGCACAATCGCGGACTGACTGCCGATTTGGGCGGCCGTCGGCGTCCAGGTAATCACGCCGGTCGCAAGGTCGATCAGCATCCCGCTTGGCGCCGCCGTCAGCGCATAGATCAGCACATCGTCGTTCGGATCATTGGCCACAACGTTGTAGCTGTAGAGGGCCCCGACGGTTGCGGTCGCGGTCGAGATCGGTACCGAGGTGACCGCCGGCGGTTGGTTCGGAATGCCGACAGTGATCGCGAACGTCTGCCCGGTGAACAGGCCACCTGGATCATTGACGCGTACCGACACCGTTCGGAATCCTGTCTGATCGGCCGTCGGTGTCCAGGTAATCATGCCCGTCGTCGCGTTGATCGACATGCCGCTCGGCGCAACCGCGAGCGCGTAGGTCAACGCATCGCCGTTCGCATCGGCGGCCACCACGGCATAGCTGTAGGCCACGCCGATGGGTGCGCTCGTGACGGGCGTAGACGTAATATGCGGAGGATACCTGCCGCCCACCGAAGTGAATTGGTCCAGCACATTGCGTGTGATTCTTTGGACGGCGGAATTCGTCCTGTCGCCATGCACATCGTGACCCCCACCGGGTGGCCCCGGTGAATACGCGTCCAACCCCCAGTTCCATTGCATGGAGCCGGTGGCGAATACGCCGGCGCCACTTGGCGCGGAATAGTAGGTCACGTTGGAGGTCCGGCGTTCGCTTATCGAGCAACTTGGATTGAGGCACACGAAGTAGGGCGATGAAGTGATCGCGAGCGTCCCAACCGGAGAGGACGGCTCGATCCTGTCGACTTCGTAGCCAAGCATGCCGAGCAAAACATCGCCCGGCTGCAGACCCGTTCCAGCGCAAATCCAGCTTGAACAGTCCGCGATGACCATGTGTCCATCGAGCGAGTTGTAATCGTACATTGCGCCCATCAACGCGGCCTCGGGGCGATTGATCGGCGCTCTGCTGGTTTCGCGCCAGGTATAGGTTGCCAGGGACGGGTTGGTGCTGACGATCGGATCGGTATCGTATTTGTACCCCACGACCGTGCGATTAGGCTGGCCGGTCGGGATGCTCGGCTCCAAGCGGATCTGCCAATAGAGGTTGTTCGCGCCGAAGAACGCAAGGTTCACGCGGGCGTCCCGGGCCGCCTGAACGGCGTCGTACATCGCCTTTGTATAGTACTCATCATGCCCGACGGACATGAACGTCCGATGCAGCAACAATCGAGACGGCGCGGTGTGGGTGTCGATATTCGTCGAATAGGTGACGTCGTAGCCTTCGCGCTCGACGAAGCGAAGCATGTTGATTTCCCAGCTCAGGAAATCGCCCGCGCCCTTGCCGTTCAAGTGGCGTTGCTGGACCTTGTAGGGTCGATTGAAGGACACCTTGTTCGCTGGTGTCTGACCCTGGCTGTCCGAGTCATAGAAATTGTAGCCCCCCCAATTGTTGTAGCCCGCATAGGTGGTCACGGCGGCCTGAAACATGGCGCCCGCGGGACGTGCGTCATCGCGCACGACAAAGATGATGTAGCTTTGCTTGCCGGTCGCGCCTCCGGTCAGCTTCGCGAGATAGACGCCGCTCGCCCAGTCGGTGGGATCAGCCGTATTGGGAATGCGCAGCACATGGGGATCGATCCAATTGCATTCGACAAGTCGCGTGGCAGCGTCGGTGATCGGGCACGTGGGTTGCTCGCTTCGGGTACGCGTGATCGGGCCGTCAACCAAGCGCCCGCCATTGCCGCCATACCAGCCGATCCGATAGATGTTGATGGTATAGGTCGGATCAGCCGTCTGGATGTACAGGTTGATGGATTCGCCGCGATTGACGCTGGTTGCCGACGCGTAGCCTTCGATCTCCTGATTCCTGGCGTAGTCGGCGTCGGGAATCTGCCATGCCGCGGTGACATCAACCGTCTTTGCATTCTCGATCAGGATCACGTTCTGACCCCAGGCCGGCAACGTGAACGCGGCAATTGCCGCGAGAGTGCATGCACGCATCAGCCGTGCAATACCGTTTCTCGTGACGTTCATAGTAGTTCCAGTCAGCGAGGCGATCCAAGATCGCACCGCGCTTGTCCATGATCCACTGAGCTTGAAAAGCCGATCCGTATCGCCCGGATGTCACCCCATCGGCACGCACCGCCTCGCACGGTCAGCTTCCATCGGAGTAATCGACCTTCGCTCAGTCGTTCCGATTCTGGACGTCACGCACCCAACGAACAGTCAACGACTGCCAATTGGCTGGGAGATTTCCCTGCTTCAGTTGTGTTGCACGGAGTGGCGATCCGGGTACAGCCGCCCTCTGATCGGGGACCGCGCTAGTCGGTCGCGGGATGCACGTCTTTCCAATGCCGCGCGATATCGATCCGCCGGCACACCCATACCCGATCGTGGCGGCCGATGTGATCGAGAAATCGTTGCAGCGCACGCAAGCGCCCGGGTCGACCAAGCAGCCGGCAATGCATGCCGATCGACATCATGCGAGGTGACGCATCGCCTTCCGCGTACAGCACATCGAATGCGTCGCGCAGGTACGCAAAGAACTGATCGCCCGAATTGAATCCTTGCGGCGTTGCAAACCGCATGTCGTTCGCATCGAGGGTATAGGGCACGATCAGGTGTTTCTTCAGACCGCCCTTGCTTGCCACGTCGACCCAGAACGGCAGTTCGTCGCCATAGTAGTCGGAGTCGTACTCGAATCCGCCATGCTCGACGACGAGACGGCGCGTGTTGGGGCTGTCACGGCCGGTGTACCAGCCAAGGGGCCATTGCCCGCCCGTCATTCGGCGGATGATGTCCGTACCGATGCGGATGTGTTTCCGCTCCTCGCGCTCGCTCATGTCCTGGTAGTGAATCCAGCGCCAGCTATGGCAGGCAATTTCATGCCCGAGCTCCACCAGCGCCTGCGTCAATTCCGGATGACGCTCGAGCGCCATCGACACGCCGAACACCGTGATCGGCAGTCCGCGCCGCTCGAATTCGCGCAGAATGCGCCACACGCCCACGCGTGATCCGTATTCGTAGATCGACTCCATCGAGAGGTGACGTGCCGGATACGCCTCGGCGCCGATAATTTCGGAAAGAAACCGCTCCGACCCGGCATCGCCATGCAGCACGCAGTTCTCGGCGCCCTCCTCGTAATTGAGGACGAACTGCACGGCGATTCGCGCATTGCCCGGCCATGCAGCATTGGGGGGCGTACGGCCATAGCCGATCAGATCGCGCGGATAGGCACTCGTCCCGGACCGGGTCGGCGAAGCGGCTTTGCCTGCGAGAGCCCGCTTGGATTTCTTCGTTGGTGCTGCCATCGTTCCACTCCGCGACTGTGATCGAGTGAACCGATTCTCTCCCGATTGCGGTCATTCGGAAAGCGCCGACGAGCTTCGGGACAAGACGCGATGGATGCGGTGCGTTGCGGTACGATCATGCGTATTCGTCCGACCATGACTCCGGAGCGCTATGGACAAGTTCGATGTGATCGTCGTTGGCCTTGGCGCGATGGGTGCGTCGGCGGCGATGCAACTTGCGACGCGCGGCCACTCGGTGCTAGGCATCGACGCGCATGCGCCTCCGCACAATCTTGGGTCACATCACGGGGAATCGCGCATCATCCGCAAGGCGTACTACGAACATCCTTCGTATGTGCCGTTGCTCGACCGAACGTTCGCGCTATGGACGGAGCTCGCCGCCGAGGGCAATCATCGCCTGATGACGCTCACCGGCGGATTGATGATCGGCCGGCCTGATGGCGAGCTGGTGAGCGGTGTGCTCGAAAGCGCACGGCAGCACAAACTCCGGCACACGATGCTTTCACCGGATCAACTCGCCGATCGCATTCCCGTCTTCCGGCTCGACCGTGACATGGTCGCCGTGCTCGAACCGGACGCCGGCATCCTCTATCCGGAGACGTGTGTGCGACTATTCCTCGATCGCGCGAAGTCCAAGGGCGCCCGAATCCAGACCAGCGAGGCAGCGATCGAGTGGCACGCCGGCGCCGATGGCGTGAGCGTCAAGACCGATCGTGCGTCGTATCGGGCATCAAGACTCGTATTGAGCGCGGGCGCCTGGCTGGGGCAACTCGTTCCCGCGCTACGACCGAATCTGATGGTAGAGCGCCAAGTCGTGATTCAGGTCACGCCCCGCGCGGACGCAGCGCGTTTTCGGCCCGATCAATTGCCGATCTTTTGCCTGGAGGAAGCGGACATGCGTTTCTTCTATGGCATACCGGACCTCGGTAACGGGCTCAAGGTCGGGCAGCACCACGCCGGGCTCACGTATGGAAGCGCCGAAGAAGTCGATCGGACGGTCAACGATCAAGACATCGACATCGTGCGCGAGTTCCTCGCACGACATATGCCGCACGGGAACGGCCCGCTCGTCTCCTCCGTCGTGTGCCTCTATACGAACACGCCGGACATTCACTTCGCACTCGACTATCTTCCGGACGAACCGGATGTCGTCGTCGCGAGCGCGTGTTCCGGGCATGGCTTCAAGTTCGCGCCCGTCGTGGGCGAGATCATCGCCGATCTGGTCGAAGGCAAGCGACCCGCATTCGATCTGTCGATGTTCGGCGCCCGGCGGCTGGTCGGCTGAATGCTTCTACTGAGCGCTTCTAGTTGGGCGGCCGAAACTCATCGATGAAGCGCGCGAGCACATTCGCACCGATGCCGGCATCCTCTTCGGTGATCGACTCGGCGGGGTTGTGGCTGATTCCGCCCCGGCAGCGCACGAAGAGCATGCAGATATCCGTAAGGGTGTTCAGGGCCTGACCATCGTGCCCGGCGCCGCTTGGCAGTCGAAGCACGCGCAATCCGCTGGCCGCCACCGCCTCGTCCAGTTGCGTCATGAGCCAGGGCGCACAACGCGCGACGCCAGTCGCCTGCAAATCCTCGATGGTGACCGACAACTTGCGCTGCGCACCGATCGCGCGAACTGCCTCGCCCGCCCGGACTACCGCTGCCAAGCGCTGCGCATCGCGGGGTGCGCGAATGTCGATCGTGAAGCGGACTTCACCTGGGATGACGTTGATGGCGCCGGGCAGAGCATCGATGCGCCCAACGGTGCCAACGAGATCCGGTTCGCTCGTGGCGATGCGTTCGATCGCAACGATGCATTCGGCCGCGGCGACCAAGGCATCCTGACGCAGTCGCATCGGCACTGTGCCGGCGTGTCCGGCCATGCCTTTGATCGTCACACGCTGCCGCGTAAATCCGTTGATGGCGGTCACGACGCCGACCGGCAGGCCCTCGGCCTCGAGGACAGGCCCCTGTTCGATGTGGATCTCCGCGTAGGCCAAGACCTCTTCGCGGCGACGCGTGGCATTCGGAATCGCGAGAGGGTCCAGTCCGAACGCGGTCATCGCATCGCGCATGGCAATACCCTCGCGATCGCGAATGTCGAGCACTGACACATCGAACGTTCCGGCGATCGCGCGGCTACCTAGAAACGTGGAGCTGTACCGCACGCCCTCTTCATCGGCGAATCCGACCACTTCGATCGCGAACGGCAGCCGCCGACGGGCTTCATGCAGCGCGCGCACACACTCGATTGGTGTGATCACGCCCAGCATGCCGTCGTACTTGCCGCCATTGCGAACGGTGTCCAGATGCGAACCGAACATGAGACACGGCAAGTTCGGCCGCTCACCTTCGTAGCGCCCGATCACATTGCCGATCGCATCGAGGTGCGCGGCCATGCCTGCATCGCCCATCCAGCCCAGCACCAGCGCATTCGCCGCCCGTGCCTCCTTGCTGAGGTAGACGCGTGTGAGACCGTCAGGCTGCTCGGAGCATCGCCCGAGCTGTTCGGCGTGATCGAGGATGCGTGCGGCGCTGATCATCGTGCGGACACTCGCAATCGGCAGAGGGAACGAGCGGGGGATTATAGGCGTGCCGTACAATAACGGCACTCTCTTGCTTCCCCGCTCAGGCCAACCATGGGGCGTCTTTCAACGCATGTGCTCGATACCTCGAGCGGCCAACCCGCCGCGGGCATGCGCATCGATTTTCTGGAGCGAAGCGGCGCCCACTATCGACTCTTGAAGACCCTCCACACCAATGCCGACGGCCGCACGGACGAGCCGGTGATGACGGCCGAGGCCATGCGCGCGGGCGAGTTCGAACTGTTGTTCCACGTCGCCGACTACTATCGGGGCCGTCGTGTCGCGTTGAGCGAACCACCCTTCATCGATCAGGTGCCCATTCGCTTCGGCATCCATGATCGGAACGCGCACTATCACGTCCCGCTGCTCTGCTCGCCGTGGTCGTACACGACGTATCGCGGCAGTTGACCGGACGATCTGGATGACCGTTCCGGCAGCACCCCCCGAGCCGTATTCGCCCACGCGCCGACGCTTCCTTGCGGCAGCGGCGGCGGGCCCGTTTCTCGGTGCCTGTCAGAACCTCCTCGATGCGCCGGAGCGCGGGCCGATCGCGGTGGCGTTCATCGGTCGAATCAATGACGGGGACTATCACGAACAGGGCTACCGGGGATTGCAACGCGTACAGGATCAGTTGCGCATTCCGGTGCGATCGGTCGACCGCATAGGATCGGATCGCGCGTCGATCCTATCGGCTCTTCGCGACGTGGCGCAGTCCGAGGCAACCATGATCGTCGTGCATGGCGCCGGCGCGAGCGAGGCGGTGCAACGCGTCGCTTGGGAATATCCGCGCAAACGCTTCACGATCATCCAAGGCGACCGGCTGCGCCCAAATCTCGCGATCTATCGGATGCGCAGCGAAGAATCGGCGTGGCTGGCCGGGGCGGCGGCCGGGCTGTTGACCAAAGCGGGTGTCGTCGGTCACGCCGGAAGTGGACACGGCGCGCAATCGATCGACGTTCACCCCGCGTTCACCGCCGGTGTTCAAGCAACGAATGCAAAAGCGCGCGTGCTTGAACCTGCAGTACTCGATTTGAATGATCCCAGCGCGCCGGTGCGCGCGGCGTGGACGTATGTCGATGCCGGCGCCGATGTGTTGTTCGTCACCGGCGCGGCCACCCCTGCAATTGCTGCCGCACAGCGGCCGGGCATTCGCCTCATTGGCCAGGGACGCGATTGGGTGGCCGAGCGTCCGGATGCATTCGTTGCGAGTGCGGTTGCCGACAACGGGGCGGTCATCGTCCGGATTGGGCGCGATCTGCTCGATTCGGTATGGCGGGGCGATCTCGTCCGCAATTATGGATTGCGGTATCCCGACATTGTGCGACTGGCTGCGGCGTCGAGCCTTCCGTCCGGCGTCATCGCGACGATTGCAGATCTCCGCGCGCAGGTGTCATCGGGACGGATCCCGGTTCCGGCATCGGATCGCAGGATCGACGCGCCTTCGAGCTGATCACATGTTGCGCGAAGCCCTGCTCGCGGCGTTCGTTCTCAATCTGGTGATGATCGCGTGCTCGGTGAGCCTCTTCAGCGTTCCCGTCCTAGCGCCGGCAATCGCTACCGACCTGGCAGTCGACACGACATTGGTCGGTGCGTTCTCCGCGATCCACTGGGTCGCCTCCCTCGTCACATCGTTCGCCGCCGGCAAGCTGATCAGCCGTTTCGGTGCTATCGGCGTGTCGCAGATCTGCCTGGTGTTGTGCGGGGTCGGATTAGTCCTGGGCGGCATAGGCACGCTGTCGTCGATCGCTGTGTGCGCGATCGTGATCGGCTTTGCGCACGGCATCGAGACGCCGGCCAGCTCGCAATTGCTTGCGCGGCTATCGCCGCCACGCGACCAGCCCCTGGTGTTTTCACTTAAACAAACGGGCGTTCAGTTCGGCGGGATATTGAGCGGCGTGCTGTTTCCGTTTCTGCTTGCGCAAATCGGATGGCGAGGCGCGATGTGGATTCTCGCTGGCGTGCTTTTCATCAGCGCCTACGCGCTCAAGTGGCCGCGACAACGCTTTGATCAGGAACCGGCGTCTGCCGTGAAGCGTCCGGCCGGTTCGATGTGGCGATCGGTCGTTGCATCATGGAGCGATCTTCGATTGCGACGCATGACCTTGGCCTCACTCGCCTTCGCGAGCGCGCAGGTGTGTTTCAACACGTTCCTCGTGAGCTTTCTCGTGAAAGAGCGCGCACTCGGCTTGGCGCTCGCCGGTTCCGTCCTGGCCGTCGGCCAATTCGGTGGACTGATCGGGCGCATCGTCTGGGGAATGGTCTCGGGCCGCTTCATGCCGGCGCACACGCTCCTGCTCTCGCTAGGCGTGCTGATGACAGTCGGCCTTGCACTGCTCGGCGCATTCGCCGTGAATCTTCCAATGTTTTCGCTATACGGCGTCACATTCGTCGTCGGGCTCACGGTGAGCGGATGGAACGGCGTAGTTCTCGCGGAAATCGCGCGCATCGCCCCACGTGGTGAGGTTGGGCGCGTCACCGGCGCGACATTTGCGATCTCGGGGACCGGTCTTGTCATCGGTCCGCTCATTTTCGGATCGATAGCGGCGAACACATCATTCGCGGATGCCTTTATCGTGTCCGCCATCTGGACCCTTGCGGGCGTCGGCTTGCTCGTGTGGCCGGTTCGCAATACGAGAGCACACGATTCGCGTCCGCTATAATCAGCGTCCCTCCCGGATCGCCGACTCTGCCGTCATGCCCTCCTTCGACATCACATCCGAAGTCAATAAGGTCGAACTGCACAATGCCGTCGATCAATCCAACAAGGAGATCACGAACCGATTTGACTTCAAGGGATCGGATGCGCGGATCGAGGAAAGCGAGCTCCAGCTCATCCTCCACGCCGATGACGATTTCAAGTTGAAGCAGATGATGGACATCTTCATCAGCAAATGCGCGAAACGCAACGTCGACGTGCGGGCATTGGAGCCTGAAGGGATCGAGAAGGTTGGAAACAAGGTGAAGCAGACCATCAAGGTGAAAGACGGCATCGAGTCCGACGTGGCCAGGCAGATCGTAAAGTCGATCAAGGACGCGAAGATCAAGGTGACCACGAGCATCCAGGGCACGGCGGTGCGGGTCGCCGGTGCGAAGAAGGACGACCTGCAGACCGCGATCCAACACGTCCGGAAAACCGTGACCGAAATCCCGGTGCAGTTCGGGAACTTCAGGGATTAGGAATCCGCGCGGCGGACCGCCCGGATTTCTCGGAATGACAGGAGAAATAGGGCGAATATCAAGGGACAGACCACGATATTTTGCTTGCTCAACACCCGCCTTTCGCGGGCGTTGTCGTTCCTAGCGGCTCCTTCACTTTGGGCGTGACCACCCCCTCGGCAGAAGAATCGACCGATGCGACGGCGAATCGGGATCAAGGCCGGGCAGCGCTCGCCTGGAATCCCGATGCCGCGTCGCCTTTCATCGCACCAACCCCTTGCTCCATCGATCATATAGTCGATCGGCGATCACGCGAAGCGCTTCAACCTTCGCATCAACGTCTTCCTCGATGACGGCGGGAACCTGCACCGCCGGCGAGCGGCTCGCCGCGATCTCTTCGTGTCCTTCATTGCACCACTGGCGGACCGACTGCACCGTCATTTCGACATGACATTGCATCGCGAGATGCTTGTCGCCGACCACGAATGCTTGATTGATGCAGTGCTCACCCGTTGCGATCCGCACCGCTGCATCGGGAATGGCAAACGATTCCCCATGCCACTGAAACGCGCGAAATGATCGGATGTCACCGAACCACCTTCGCGCAATATCGTTATCCTCGATTCGGACCATCCCCCAGCCGATCTCTTTTGCCGGACTTGCCGTCACGGCCCCGCCAAGCGCTTTGGACATGAGCTGGCCGCCAAGACAGTGGCCGATCACGGGTACGTCTCCCTCGATGGCCCGGCGAATCAGCTCGATCAGTGGAGGAATCCACGGCAGGTCACCGTTCACGCTCATCGCTCCACCCATCAAGCCGATGCCCGAATAGGCCCGCGGATCGGTCCCGACGGCCATCCCTTCGTCTAACCGGATCACGCGATAGCCGATCGCCCGGCTCGACAGGTACGCGGCAAAGTGCCCAGGTCCATCGCTAGGCGCGGTCTGGAAGATGGCAACCGGTTTCATCCCGAGGAGGAGTTCAAGCGCATGGCAACGTGGCATTTTACGCGGACGGGCGCGCGCGCACTTCCTTGTCGGCTGATCCGAATCGGCGTCGCCGCGTGCGCGTCCCTGTCAGCAGCTTCCGTATCGTTTGCGACATCGGTAACGGTGGTTGGACTGTTCCCCACCCGCGCCGTCGTATCCATAAACGGCGGGCCACCGCGGACAATGAGCATCGGCCAGACCACCGCCGAGGGGGTCAAACTTGTCGAGGCGCAAAGCGACAACGCGACATTCGACGTCGAAGGCAAGCGCCAGACCCTGCGCATCGGTCAATACGTCGGCGCGCCACAAACCTCAGGCGACGACAAGGTGATCCTCAAGGTCGAACAAGGCGGCCATTTTTACGCGAACGCGAAGGTCAACGGCGGGTCCATGCGTTTTCTGGTGGATACCGGCGCGACCATGATCGCGATATCGACCCTCGACGCAAGGCGATTGGGCGTCAGTTATCTGAGCGCCCCCACCGGCCGGGTGCAGACGGCAAACGGCGTCCGGATGGCCTGGAAAGTAAAGCTCGATACCGTGTCGATTGGTTCAATCACCTTGAACAACATTGATGCGACGGTCCTGGATGGCGGTCTCATGACACCCTTGCTCGGCATGAGCTTCCTGTCGCGTACCTCGATGCAGCATGAAGGCGATACGCTGACGATGATCAAGCGCTTTTAGTGCTCGGTCGGAAAGTGCTTGGTCAGAAATCCAAACCCGCTCTTGCCGGGTTCTCAGTGCCGCAACGTAAGAGTCAGTGTCTCGCCCGCGCGCACCATTTCGACATGCCGCAAGAAACTCATTCCAAGCAGAACGATCGGCAGTTGTTCAGGCCCGCCGCCATACACGACGGCCTGCACATTCGTCATCGCAATGGCGCCGACCTGAACCGCGGCCAGCGTTGCCGGAAAGGCGATGCGTTCGCCGCCGGCGGTCTGCGTTCGGACCGGCCTCGTCGTATCCCACACGACACCAAGCCGCGCGGCCTCGATCCAGTTCATCGCCACCACCGTCGCCCCGGTATCGACGATCACTTGCGTTTCCCGGCCGTTGATCGCGGCGGCGACGATGAACTGTCCTTGTGCGTTCGCCCGCAGCATGGCGACGGCCGCGGTTGATTCGCCAAGCCGCAACGTGTAGCGCTTGCCGTCCACCTCGACGACCGCCGCGTCCCGCGTGGCGCTGATGAGCAAGACGCCCTCGGGAGACGATTGTCCGGCCGCGAGCTTGCGAATGGTCAGGCGATCGATGACCAGCTCGGCGCGATCGAAGCCGAGCGACATGACCATGACGTGGCGCGCGTGGACGACATCAAGCGATGCCAAGGCGCAAAGCACCGCGAGCACACCAACGCGGATCGGAAAAAGGCCCCGTCGAATGCGCTTGACGCCGTGAGTCAGCGCCGGTTGCGACGGGTCGAACACGACGCTTTATGCGACCGTTGCGGTCTTGTCACGCTCGATCAAGGCGTAGGCGGAATGGTTATGGATCGACTCGAAATTCTCGCTTTCGACCACATACCACTCGATCCGGCTATCTGCGTTCAACTCCGCGGCAACGTCTCGCACCATGTCTTCGACGAATTTCGGGTTGTCGTAGGCGCGCTCAGTGACGAATTTTTCGTCCGGCCGCTTGAGCAAACCGTAGAGTTCGCTGGAAGCCTGCCGCTCCGCGCAATCGATGAGCTCCTCGATCCAGACGAGTCCGTTGGTCCGCGCGGAAATCGTGACATGGGAGCGTTGATTGTGGGCGCCATACTCTGATATCTGTTTCGAACACGGGCAAAGGCTCGTCACCGGAATGACCACCCGCATCGTGAAAGTCCGGCGGCCATTGACGATATCGCCCATGAATGTCACTTCGTAGTCCATCAGACTGCGCACCCCGGACACCGGCGCCGCCTTGTTCACGAAGTATGGAAACGTCATCTCGATGTGACCGGACTGTGCATCCAGACGCTTGACCATCTCTTCGAGCATGGTCCGAAACGATTCGACGGAGATTTCGCGCTCATGCGCGTTCAGGATCTCGACGAACCGCGACATGTGCGTGCCCTTGAAATGGTGCGGAAGGGCCACATACATGTTGAACATGGCGATCGTATGCTGCGCCCCACCGCCGCGCTCGGCGACGCGCACGGGATGCCGGATCGAACGAATCCCCACCTTGTCGATGGCGAGCTGCCGCCGATCTTCGGTGCTTTGCACGTCGGGGATGACCGAGCCGACAGCGTGGCGATCGCGTGTGTTCATCAACGGGCCTCAATGCGCTCACCAAGGAGCGCAGGCAATGTTTAGGGACGGATCAATTCTAGCAGGCCGATGCACCCTGCGCTGCGGGCTCGCGCGGGCGGGCCCGGGCCGGCGGGCCGCTACCGGCTCATACCGTCCAATCGCTTGACGATCGCAGCGAGGATCGACGCGGAATCAAGGCCGACGGACGTTAGGAGCTGACCCTGCTCGCCATGATCGACGAAATGGTCAGGCAGTCCCAGCATCAACATCGCTACCTTCGCCGCGCGGGTTTCCAGGACTTCGGCGACCGCGCCACCGGCACCGCCATTGATCACGTTTTCTTCGATCGTGACGATTAGATCATGTCGGGCCGCGATCTCGCACACCAGATCGGCATCGATCGGTTTGACGAAACGCATGTTGACGACGGTCGCATCGAGTTTCTCTCCCACCTCGAGCGCCGCCTTGAGAAGGGTGCCGAATGCAAGGATCGCAACACGCTTTCCTTCGCGCCGGACCACCGCTTTGCCGATTGGAATCGCGGTCATCACCTTGTCGACGGGCACCCCGGCACCGGCGCCCCGCGGATACCGCACCGCGGAAGGCGTTTCCAGTTGAAAGGCGGTGAACAGCATTTGCCTGCATTCGTCTTCATCGGCCGGCACCAACACCGTCATGTTGGGCAGGCAACGCAGAAACGAAAGATCGAATGCGCCATGGTGTGTCGCGCCATCCGCGCCCACCAATCCGGCCCGATCGAGCGCGAACATGACGGGCAGATTCTGGATACACACGTCGTGGATCAGTTGATCGTAGGCGCGCTGCAGGAATGTCGAGTAGATCGCGACCACCGGCTTCATGCCGTCGCAGGCGAGTCCGGCGGCGAATGTGACCGCGTGCTGTTCGGCAATGCCCACATCGAAGTAGCGGTCGGGGAACTGTTGCTCGAATTTCACCAGCCCGGACCCCTCACGCATGGCTGGCGTGATCCCGACCAGGCGCGCGTCGAGCGCCGCCATGTCGCACAGCCATTCGCCGAAAATCTGGGTAAACGTCGGCTTCGACGGACCGGTCTTGACCGAGACGATGCCCGCCTCGGGCTGGAACTTCGAGACGCCGTGGTACAGGACGGGATCGGCTTCGGCAAGCTTGTAGCCCTGCCCCTTGCGCGTGATGACATGCAGAAAGCGCGGGCCGCGCTGGCCCTTGATGTTGCGCAAGGTCGGCAGCAGGGAATCGAGATCGTGCCCGTCGATCGGACCGAAGTAGGTGAAGCCGAATTCCTCGAACATGGTCGAAGGCGACACCATCCCCTTCACATGTTCTTCGGCCCGCCGCGCGAGTTCCGCCACATGGGGAAGCCCGCCCAACAATTTCTTGCCCGCTGCACGCGCGGTCGAGTAAGGCCCCGACATCAATCGGGCCAGATAGCGGTTGAGCGCGCCGACCGCGGGTGAGATGGACATTTCGTTGTCGTTGAGGATCACGATCAGGTTCGTGTCCATGACCCCGGCATTGTTCATCGCCTCGAAGGCCATGCCGGCTGACATCGCGCCATCCCCGATCACCGCGATGACGCTGCGCTGATCGCCCTTCAGCTTGCTTGCCTGCGCCATGCCGAGCGCGGCGCTGATCGAGGTGCTCGAATGCGCGGTCCCGAATGTGTCGTAGCGGCTTTCGGTGCGGCGCGGGAATCCGGAGATGCCGCCGAACATCCGCAACGTATTCATCGCCTGGCGCCGGCCGGTGAGAATCTTGTGGGGATAGGTCTGATGCCCGACATCCCACACCACGCGATCCTCGGGCGTATTGAACACATAGTGCAACGCGATCGTGAGCTCGATCGTGCCAAGGTTGGAGGATAGATGCCCACCCGTGCTCGAGACCGACTCGATGACGAATTCGCGCAGCTCATCGGAGAGTTGGGTCAGTCTGCGACGATCGAGTTTGCGCAGATCGGCCGGATCGTTGATGGATTCGAGCAGTTCATACTTCATCTTGGCCCGCTCTGGGATCGAAGCCGCGCCGCCATCGGCGTACGCGCCGTCAAAGGTGAGTTCAATATTCGGCATATTCCGCTGCCCTTGCAATCAACCGTTAGCTCCCTCTGTTGGATTGTGTTTGGCATGCGCTCTTCGGCCATGCTTCGAGTGATTCTGTTACGGCGGTGGGGTCCGATCGACCCGCCTCTGCCTTACGCCTTGCATCGGGTCATCGATCGGCCGACGAGCATGGGGAATTTCCGCCTGCGTAGTTGCCTGCGTGTCGGCCTAAGTTCGGCGACCCGTCAAAACTGCCGCCTGACAATGAAATCGGCAAGCCCCTCAAGTCGAGCCGCGCGCGTCCCCAGTGGCTTGAGCGCCGCGTGCGCGGACTGGCGAAGCTCCTCGGCAAGGGCCTTGGCTCGGGCGAGGCCCATCAAGGTTACATAGGTCGACTTTCCTTGTACTGCATCCTTGCCTGCCGTCTTGCCCAATGTGGCGGTGCTCGCTTCGGCGTCGAGGCAGTCGTCGACGACTTGAAACGCGAGCCCGATCTGTTTCGCGTACTGATCGAGGGGTGGGATTATCGCCGGATTCTGCCTGTCCCCACACAGGGCGCCCAATTTTACCGCGGCCCGGATCAGCGCCCCGGTCTTGTGGATGTGCATGAATTCAAGTTCCGGGAGCGACAGCATCGTGCCGGTCGCGGCAATATCGATGGCCTGGCCGCCCGCCATGCCCCGTGTACCGCTGGCAATCGCAAGTGTGCTGAGCATTTCAAGCTGAATGGCTGGATTTTCGCACAACCCGGACCGCGACAAGAGCTCGAATGCGAGGGTCTGCAGACTGTCGCCTACAAGGAGCGCCGTCGCTTCGTCGTATTCCACATGGACGGTGGGCTTGCCGCGTCTTAGCGCATCATCATCCATGCACGGCATATCGTCATGCACGAGCGAATACGCGTGGATCAGCTCGACCGCGCACGCCACGGCATCAAGCCGCTCGGCGGGCGCATCGACCACTTCGCCCGCGGCGAAGGTGAGTAGCGGGCGCACGCGCTTGCCGCCCTCGAGCACCGCATAACGCATCGCGGCGTGCAGACGCCGCGGGACACGTTCCGCCGCCGGCAGACAACGTCCAAGGGCCGATTCGATGCGCGTCTGGATCGATCCCGCCCAGGAAGCGAGATCACTTGGCAGCATCGCCGTCACCGGCTTCGTCCACTGCGAGCGTCTTCAGCAATTCGCCTTCGAGAATCTTCACCTCTGCTTCGGCGCGCGTGAGCTTCTCGCTGCAGTATTTCGCCAGATCGATGCCACGCCGGTGCGAGGCGATCGCCTGTTCGAGCGGAAGCTCGCCCGACTCCAACCGCTCGACAAGTTGTTCAAGCTCATCGAGCGCCGCCTCGAAGCTCTGGGGCGATTCGTCGGTACTTGGCTTTGCGGAGGACTTGGCCATCACTGTATCGAGGCGTTCCGCGCGGGGCGGCGCGACGAGGGAGGTTTCGCAAGGGATGATTCGGGAAGAGGGTCGAACGATAGCCGAGGCCCTGTCACCGGTCAATGATCGCTTGATCGGGGTCAACTGTTCAGAAGACCACCCGTTTTGCAACTTGAATTGATCGACCTTCGCGACTTGGTCCAGGGTAAAATCGCCGCGGCTTTTGTCGCCCCACATCGCGAACGCAACAAGGAGGTGGAAAATCTGATGTCCGAAATGCCGCAGAGCGCAGCACAACTGAGCCGCAGCGCGCCACAACTCCCGGTGTCGTGGTACGTGGATGAGCGCATCTTCGCACTCGAACAAAAGCACTTGATCGCGAATGGTCCGGGCTATGTGGGCCACGCGTTGATGGTGCCCGAGCTTGGGGACTACCACACGCTGCCATCGACCGATCACGCAAAGCTCCTGGTCCGCAATGCCAAAGGGGTTGAGCTCTTCTCAAACGTCTGCCGTCACCGCCAAGCGATCATGCTGAAAGGCAGCGGCAACGCGGAGAACATCGTCTGCCCGGTGCACCGATGGACCTATGATCTTCAAGGCAAGCTCCTCGGCGCACCGCATTTTCCCGAGAATCCGTGCGTGTCCTTGCGAAAGACCCCTTTGCAGAATTGGCGGGGGCTGCTTTTCAACGGCCGGCGCGATGTCGCCGGCGACCTGAAACAGCTCGGATGCGCCGCGGATTTCGACTGGTCGGGTTATCGCTTCGATCATGTCGAAGTCGTCGAATACAACCACAACTGGAAGACCTTTCTCGAAGTGTATCTGGAGGATTACCACGTCGCCCCGTGCCACCCCGGCCTTGGCGGGTTCGTGACGTGTGACGATTTATCCTGGGAGTTCAACGACGCCTACACCGTGCAGATCGTCGGCGTGAACGACGGGTTGCGCCAACCGGGCACGCCGAAATACAAGCGCTGGCATGACGCGGTCAACAGGTTTCGTGGCGGCGCGGCGCCTGCCAAGGGCGCGATCTGGATGCTCTACTACCCGAACCTGATGCTCGAATGGTATCCGCACGTATTGATCGTGAGCCAGCTCATTCCCCGCTCGCCGACGCATACGACCAGCATCGTCGAGTTCTACTACCCGGAGGAGATCGTCCTCTTCGAGCGTGAATTCATCGACGCCGAGCGCGCCGCTTATTTCGAGACGGCCGATGAGGACGACGAGATTGCCAATCTGATCGATCGCGGCCGGCACGCGCTGCATGAGGCGGGCGAAAATGACGCGGGGCCGTATCAATCACCGATGGAAGATGGCATGGTCCACTTTCACGAATACATTCGGCGCGAACTGGAACCCCATCTGTAGGATTCAAGCGCGGCAGGCCGCGCTGAATCCTGAACATGGAGCACGGCATGGCATTCACGACGCTGGTATCGACGGGTGAGCTGCGCGCGCACCTCGACGATCCGACTTGGGTGATCTTCGATTGCACGCACGACTTGATGAATCCGAGCGCAGGATCGGCGGCCTACGCCAAGGGACATGTTCCCGGGGCGATCTTCCTATCGGTCGATAACGATCTCGCGGCACCGAAGAACGGCGCGAATGGCCGCCACCCGCTCCCCACCGCGCAGTGGCTCGCCGATAAGCTCGGGCGGGTCGGGTTCGACGGGTCCCAGCAAATCGTCGCCTATGATGCGCAGGGCGGCATGCCCTCAAGCCGATTGTGGTGGATGCTGCGCTGGCTGGGCCATGACGCGGTCGCCCTTCTTGACGGCGGATTCGGCGCCTGGACGCGCGAAGGCCATCCGCTCAGCACGTCGGTGCCGCAGCCCGCGCCCCGCCTCTTCATGCCGCGGATCCGGGAAGATCGGAAAGTCGATGCTTCGTTCCTGATCGGACAACTGGGCAAGTCCGCCTTTCAGCTTATCGATGCCCGCGCGGCCGATCGGTATCGCGGCGAGAATGAAATCATCGACCCCGTCGCGGGGCACATCCCGGGCGCACTCAACCGGTTCTGGGGCCTCAATCTCGGTCCGGACGGAAAATTCAAGACCGGTCCGGTGCTCGCGGCCGAATTCAAATCGTTGCTCGGTGCGCGCGAACCAAGGTCCGTCATTCACAGTTGCGGCTCCGGCGTATCGGCCTGCCACAACCTGCTTTCCATGGAGATCGCAGGGCTGCCCGGCGCACTTCTCTATCCTGGATCATGGAGCGAATGGATCGCGGACCCGAGCCGCGCGATCACGACGGGCGCGCTGCCTTGACGATTATGACGCGCGGCCGCCGGGTGTCGCTATCCAAACACGCCGGATCACATGCTCGCTGATTTCGTTCTGGTCCTCCACGTAGCGATCGCCGCGTTCATTACCCTCGGCCTCCCAGCGGTCTGGCTTGGCTGGGCGCTTGATTGGCGATGGATCCGCAATCCTTGGTTTCGCTACGGGCATCTTGCGGCAATAGTGATCGTTGCCGCGGAGGCGGTTGCAGGCGTGACCTGCCCGCTGACGATCCTTGAAGATGCACTTCGAGGGGTGCACGAGCAGCGCTCGTTCGTGGGTCGCTGGATGGCGCGTATCCTCTTCTACGAGGCGCCGGGCTGGATCTTCGCCTGGATCTATGCCGCATTTGGGCTGGCCACCCTCGTTACATTGATCCTCATACGGCCGCGACGAAGGGCCGCCGGCGATATCATGCATTCCTGAAAGTCGATATCGATCGATCCATGCGCCTGCTGCTCATCCACGACGCCGACGAAATGCGCTCGCACATCGCGCAGCAGCTGAGTACGAGTGTCGGGAATGTCGAGCTCACTTTTTGGGATCCGTCGCGGCACGGCATGCCGGCGAATGATTACTGCATGACCTTCGACGTGATCATGCTGGACGAACGCCCGGGAGACGGCGACGGGATCGAGTGCCTCGCCAAATGGCAACGATCCGGCCTGAATTTTCCACCTAGATTGCTGTTATGCGGCAACCTTTCGGAGGAGACCGTCCGCGCCGCTCGCCTTGCCGGCGCCATAGGGTGCCTCCCTAAATCCGGCCTCACCCCGGCCCTGATCGCCAGCGCAATCCGGGACGCAATGAAGCGCTCACCCGCCCAGATTAGTGCGGGGGGCAGCTCGCCGGTATCGGCGGCCGACGCCTCTGAGGGATCGTCGACCCACGATCAACGAAGCGGCAGATCCGCAGCAACATTGCAGATACCGGGCTATCGTATTTTGGGTCGCATCGGATCGGGCGGGATGGCGCGGGTGTACCTCGCTCAACGCGAATCGGATGGGCTTGATGTCGTGATCAAGGTACTCGATCCCAGGCTGCACCAGGACGAAGTATTCAGACAACGATTCACCCAGGAATACGCCATCCTGCGCCGTCTCGCGCATCACAATATCGTGGCCATTTTCGACCAGGCGCTCAATGAACGGCAGGGTTACATCGTCATGGAGCACTTTCCGGCGGGCGATCTCGCCGGCCGGATCGGCGAGCGAGGCCTCTCCACGGATATCGCGCTGCTTTTTCTGGCCCAGATTGCCCGCGGTCTTGATGTGGTTCACCGCGCCGGCGTCGTTCATCGCGATCTCAAGCCCCAGAACATCCTTTTTCGCGACGACCTGCAACTCGCGATCGCGGACTTCGGTCTTGCCCGCAATCTCGCGACCAACACCCGCATCACGCAGCGGGGTTCGATTTTCGCCACACCACTCTATATGAGTCCCGAACAATGCCTGCGTGCCGATCACGATCAACGCGGCGATCTCTATAGTTTGGGCGCGGTTTTTTTCGAAATGCTGACCGGGCGACCACCTTACGTCGCGGACAACGCGGCGGATCTTGCGTTTCAGCATGTCCACGGTACCTTGCCGCGTCTGCCGAGCGAACTCGCTGAATTGCAGCCGCTCGTCAGCAGGCTGCTCGCCAAGAAGCCGGAACAACGCCCGGGCAGCGCCGCCGAGCTCCTCTCCGCAATCGGACACTCGAGGTAACCCGATGCAGCAATACCTCCACCTGATGCGCCATGTGCTCGAGCACGGCCATCGCAAGACCGACCGTACCGGCACCGGGACGCATTCGACATTCGGTTGGCAGATGCGCTTCGATCTGGGCGCGGGCTTTCCGCTCGTGACCACCAAGAAAGTGCATCTCAAATCGATCATTCACGAACTGCTATGGTTTCTCGCGGGCGATACCAACGTCGCCACCCTGCAACGAAACGGCGTGACGATCTGGGACGAATGGGCCGATGCGAATGGCGAGCTGGGTCCGGTCTACGGGTCGCAGTGGCGCAATTGGCCAACCCCTGGAGGCGGCCAAATCGACCAGATTCGCGATGTCGTGAGCTCGATCATCAAGAATCCGGATTCGCGCCGGCATGTCGTCACCGCATGGAATCCGGCCGACATCCCGAAAATGAAACTGCCGCCGTGCCATGCACTGTTCCAGTTCTATGTCGCCGATGGCCGGCTGTCGTGCCAGTTGTATCAACGCAGTGCGGACATTTTTCTAGGCGTCCCATTCAATATCGCCTCGTATGCGCTGTTGACCTTGATGATCGCGCAGGTCACGCACCTTGCCCCGGGCGAATTCGTGCATACCCTCGGTGACGCGCATCTGTATCTCAATCATCTCGATCAGGCACGCGAGCAGCTCGGCCGCGCGCCCCGGCCGCTGCCGCGGATGAAATTGAATCCGGCCGTGACCGATATCTTCGGCTTTCGATACGATGATTTTTCGATCGAAGGCTACGATCCGCATCCGCTCATCCGCGCTCCGATCGCGGTGTAGGGATTCGCGCAGCGCTGCAAGCGCACGTACCGCGCATCCTCGATCAGGTCTTCCAGCGCGTGTCTTTCCGCGCTGACCCGTCATTCCGCGCTGACCCTGATATTTCGTTCAATGTCGTTGCAGAATAGATAAATTTAAGATCGGAACCGGAAACTTCGGATCGAGAAACGCTTGGCGGTGTATATAGCAACGGAACGAACGGAACCGGCCATAGCCGCAATACAGGGAGAGCATGATGCGACGTCGATATCCGAGTCACGACCTTGCCGGCGCGATCCTCGCGACCGCTTGCGTCGGCCTTCTTGGCTGCTCCACGACTCCCGTTGAGCCCGTGGTCGAGATCCCGCAACAGGCGGTGCTCTATACCTGCTGCAATTTGTTCCACGATTCCAAACTCCAAATCAACGACGGAAACTATCGTACCGGCACACCGCTGCCCGCCGGGACGACGATACGCATTACCGACGTGCGTCGCTACACCGTCCTGTTCGAGGCCGATGGCAAGGTGTACACGCTTACGCAGCGCTTCGGATTCAGTGAGCCGTTTCCCAAATACATCGAGAAGATATTCATGAAGGAGAGCCCGGCAGCGAAGATCGATGCGTATGCCGAACCCGTCCGCGGGCTCGTCAAGACGGGAAAGATCGCTGTCGGCATGAGCCGCGAGCAAGTCCTCCATGCGCTTGGCCATCCACCCAGGCACGGAACGCCGCGGATCGATTTCCCCGTTTGGAAATACTGGTTAGGTCGATTCGACGAGTATTTCGTCTACTTCGATGATGCGGGGCGAGTGAAGGACGTGAATGCGCGGGCGCCTCATGTCGTCCCGGCCATTCTGGCGAATACGCAATAAGCCGGTTCTGATGATCGCGAACGCGGCGCATCGCGTTCGCACGCGAAGCAATCCGAATCGCCTATCGCCTATCGGGAGGCGCCTACCGCTTCTCGCCCTCTACCTGCCATCCGCCGCCCAGCGCCTTGTAGAGCTGCACGCTAGAGATCAGCACGTTGCGTTGTGCCTGCGCGAATCCCAGTTCGGCTGCCAGAAGCTCGCGCTGCGCGTCGATCACTTCGAAATACGAGGCCACGCCGGCTTCGTATCGCCGGAGCGAGACGCGATTGACTTCCCGCAACGATTCCACCTGTTCGCGTTGCGCATTGCGAACTTCACCGAATTCGCGGCGGCCGATCAGCGCATCCGATACTTCGCGCACCGATTGTTCGACGACCTTCTGGTATTGCTCGATGCTCTGGGCCTCCCGTGCGGCCGCCGCATCGACCAGCAGGTGATTGCGCTGGGCGTTGATCAATGGTTGCACGATGCTTCCACCGATCGACCAGATACGCGAGGGAAACAGCAGGAAATTTTCAACGAGCCCCGCTTCCGATCCCAATTGCCCGGTCAGCGAAAAGGACGGAAGGAGTGCCGCGCGCTGGGCTGCGAGTCGCGCGTTGGCGGCGACGATCGTAAATTCAGCCGAGCGGATATCGGGCCTTCGCTCAAGCAACGATGAGGGCAGCCCAACCGGGATTTCGGGCGGGTCGGGCAAGGTGTCGACCGTCGCGCGCTTTCGTTCGACCGGGGCAGGGTAACTGCCGGCGAGGAAGCGAAGGAGGTTTTCTGTCTGCACGATCCGTCGCCTGAGATCGGGCAGGACTGCTCGCGCCGCGGTGAGATTGGCCTGTGCGCGATCAACGTCGACACGCGTCGCGGCACCGAGTCGAAATCGTGTCTGCGTGAGGTCCAGGAATCGCTGTCGTGTCTCGACGCTTTGTTCGGTGATGGCGAGTTGCTGATCGAGCGAGAGGAGGTCGAACCATGCGCTCGCCACATCGCCCACCAATGTAGCGGTGACCACATCGCGGGTAATTTCCGCGACGAGAACGTCATTGCGCGAAGCCTGGGTGAGCGCATTGAGCCGCCCCCAGAAGTCAATTTCATAGGACGCATCGATCGTCGCGCGGTAATTCTGTCGATAGGCGCCGGTGTTCGGCGGTAGAGGCGTAGCGCCGACCTCGGACACGCGCGAGCGCGTCGCGCCGGCGTTGACATTCACTTGCGGCAGCGGACCGAATTCAGCGATGCCAAGATTCGCCCGGGTCTCAGCGATTCGGGCGGCAGCGATCTTGATATCGTGATTGTGCGCGAGCGCCTGGCGGACGAGCGGGGCGAGATGCGGATCGCGATACACCTCCCACCAGCCAAGCTCACCAAACGATTGCGTCGCACCGGGCTGCCCCTCTGCACCACGGAATGCAGGCGGCGGCGATGATGCCGGGCGTTCGTAGGGCTTGTGTTGGCCGGCGCAGCCCAGCACGAAAAGCGCGACAACAACAACAATTCGCCGCATCGCTAACCGCCCGCTTTTCCGGACACTGGCCCCTTCGGCGCACCACTTCCATCCGGTGCGCCTTTCGCGGCCCCGGCCACGGGTTTGGGCGGAGCAATCTTCACCTGGGTAATGCCCGGGCGAATTTTTCCTGTGCCCTCGACGATCACCGTTTCACCAGCGGCAAAACCCGTCTCGACGATCCAGTCCTGCCCGGCGCGCCGTGCAGGCCCGATATCGCGCGTCTCCAGCTTGCCGTCGGATTGCACGACATACACCGTTCGCCGGCCGAGTAGCTCAACCACCGCGCGGCCCGGTATGCGCACCGCGCTGTCGTTCTCGTAAGTGGGCACCTTCACCCGTACGTAGAGGCCCGCCTTCAACTCACGCGCGGGATTCGGCACGGACAGCCGTACCTGCAAGGTTCCGCTTTTCGAATCGACCACCGGGTCCACGAACGACAACTTCGGCGCCTGTTTATAGGGCGTACCGTCCGGCAGAATCACCGAGAGCGGAAGCGTCCCACCCAGATTGTTCATCGCGACCAGCCGTTTCTGGAAGGCAAAGGCACTGCTTTCGGGCACGGTGAAGTTCACGTACATGGGATCGTTCGAATACAAGGTTGCAAGCAACGTGGTGCCCTGCATCACCATGCCACCGGGACGCACTTGCGCGCGACTCATGAGTCCGTCGCGCGGCGCGACGATGTCGGTGTAGGAAAGATTCAGCTCGGCACTGCGTTGCTGGGCACGAATCACTTCGACCAGCGCCGCGTCGTTGCGTTCTTTCGCGATTGCCGCATCGAGATCCTGCTGACTGACCGCCTGCTCCTTCGCAAGGGGCACGATCCGCTCGAGCACCTGCCTGGAGTTCGCATGATTCGCCTCGGCCTGGGCGAGCTGCGCCTTGACCTGCGCGAGCGATGCGGCAAGCGGCTCTTTGTCGAGGACGAAGAGCAACTGCCCCTTGCGCACCGCCTGACCGTCGGCCACCACCTGGCGATCGAGCAATGCCATGATCCGCGAACGAATTTCTACGGTGTCAGCCGCGTCGGTCTGCGCCACATACTCCTCGTAGACCGTGACCTTCTCGGTAACGAGTTTGGCAACCGTTACCTCGGGGGGCGGCAGGCCTCCGCCCGGCGCAGCAGGACCTTTGCCGGGTGTCGGTTGTGCGCTGGTATCCCCGCACCCCGCAATACAAAGGGCGGCACAGAGTGCGACGAGCGCGCCGCAAGTAGTTCGATGCATGTCAGACCGTACCAGTGGTGGCAGCCCTCGCGACGAGCGGGTCGCGCGAAAGGCTGGAAAAGCTGATGGGCGCGGCGAACCTGTCGGTTCGGGCCCGATTGTTCCATATTCAGGAATCCACGTGCTGCGCCACGCCTATTCGGTGATCCGATCAATCTCGTCGTGATCCGCCTTCGTGAGCTTCCATCCGGTTGCCGCCACGTTCTCCCGCACCTGCTGCGCGGTACTTGCCCCGGCGATCACGCTCGCTACGGCCGGTCGTCCGAGAAGCCAACTGAAGGCAAGCTCAAGCGGCGTATGACCGCGCTTTTTCGCGAACTCCTGCAACGCGGTGGCGATGGCCCAATTGCGATCGGTGAGGAAGCGTTGGGTAAATACCGGAACGCGCGTGAGGCGGGAGCGCGCGGGCAAGGGCACGTCCCGTTGATATCGTCCGGTGAGCAATCCGCTTGCAAGGGGATAGAAGGGCAGCAGCGAGAGCCCATTCGCCTGCATCACCGGAATCGAATCGCGCTCGATCCCGCGCACGAGGAGGCTGTACTCATCCTGACAGGTGACGAACGCGCTGAGCCCGGCGGATCGCGAAGTCGTCATCGCTTCGGTCACCTGCGCCGCACTAAGGTTAGAACACCCGATGCTTCGCACTTTGCCCTGGCGCACCAGATCGTCGAGAGCGCGCAACGTCTCTTCGATCGGTACAGTGGGATCAGGCTGGTGGAGCTGATAGAGATCGAGCCAGTCCGTCTTGAGGCGCTTCAAGCTCGCCTCGACGGCGGACATGATGTAGCGCCTTGAGGCGCCCATCAGCGTGCCGGCATCATCCATCTGCATGCCGAACTTGGAGGCAAGCACGATGTCCTTGCGGCGCGCACCGAGCACCTCACCCAGGAATCGCTCGGACCCGCCGCGATTTCCATAGTTGTCCGACGTATCGAAAAGCGTGATGCCCGCGTCGAGCGCCGCCGACACGACATCGCGGGCGTCCGCTTCGGGAATGCGGCCGCCGAAGTTGTTGCAGCCGATCCCGACCACCGAGACCCTGATGTTCGAGTTGCCAAGCGTTCTTTGTTCCACCGGATTGGCCATTCAATGAGTGGGAGACGGCTGCATCATACAAGGGAGGGCGTGATCGCAATATCACGCCATCGGCACCGGGAAGAGGCCGATCGCGCCTTCGGGATCACCTTGTCTTGGGCCTCGTATAGCAATAAAGTATCGGTAGACCCACCCTACTGAGCGTTACGTAACAAAGTGACTCCGCTCAGCCCCCTCATCCCTAGCCCTTCTCCCACGAGGGGAGAAGGGAATGCAACGCGGAAACGCGTGCCACACATTTCCGTAATTCTCAGTTGGAGGCTTCACCATGATCAAGAGCGCGTTTCGCCAGCAACTCGAAGATGCCGTCAAGCAGCGCCATTCCGCGCTGCATCCCTGGAGCGAGGCCTGGAGTTCGGGCAAGCTGAACAAGCGGCTCCTTGGCGAATGGGTGAAGCAGCACTACCACTTCGTCACGCCCACATCGCGCATGATCGGGAACATCTACGTCAATTGCGACGAGCAGGAAGTGTGCGCGTTCCTGCTCGAGAACGTGTCGGAGGAAGAAGGCCTCGTCGGGCAGGCAGGCTTCCCGGCGATACGGCACTCGGAGTTGCTGCTGGATTTTGCCGAGCATTGCGGCTTCACGCGCAAATCGATCGTCGATGCCGAACTGAATGGCGAGTTGTTGCCCGAGACCCTGGGCCTGCAGGGATGGTGCTATCGTCAGTCGCGCCGCCCGTTCGTCGAGGCGATTGCCGCGATCCTGGTCGGGCTCGAATCGCAAGTGCCGGTGGTCTACAGCAAGACCACGCCGCCGCTCATCGAGAAGTACGGGTTCACCGAAGAGGAAGTGACGTTCTTTCGCCTGCACATCGTCGCGGATGTCGAGCACGGCAACAAAGGCTTCGAGATCGTCGAGCAGTACGCATCGACACCGGCGCAACGCGAGACCTGCCTCATGCTCGTACGGCAGGCGGGTCAGATGCGACGCCTCTACCTCGATGGACTCTATCGAAAATATTTGACCGACACGATGTCGAAGGCGGCTTGAAGGACGTTACGCTCGGGACGTCACACTCGCTTGCATCCCCGGTCCGGGGCGAATGGCGCTTACTTAGCCCGTCTATGCTCAAGCTTCGGTTCGCCCTGAGCCCTTCGACAAGCCCAGGACAGGCCTGTCGACGGGTAACGCAGGCGTGTCAATTGCGCGCGATGTTCCGCGCGCGGATTCCTACTCCACCTTGATCTTTGCCTCTTTCACGATCCGCGCGTACTTCACGATATCGGCCTTCATGATCTCCATGTAGCGCTCGGGCGTGGTGCCAACCGATTCGAGGCCGATCGGGTTGAGCCGGTCCTTCATGATTTGCGGATCACGGATGATGCGATTGATTTCGGCGTTCAGGCGATCGACGATCGCGCGCGGCGTGCCGGCCGGAGCAAGCACACCTAACCAGATGTCGATCGCAAAATCCGGAAACGGCCCCGCCTCGGCGATGGTGGGCACATCCGGTAACAGCGGCGTACGCGTCGCGGGCGCGACTGCAATCGGCCGCAATTTTCCCGAGCGGAAATGCGGCAGCAGCGAATTGATCGCGCCGATCGTGCAGGTGATTTCCGATGCAAGCAATGCCGGTACGATGCCCGCAGCCCCTTTGTACGGAACGTGAACCATATCGATGCCAGCGCGCACATTGAGCATTTCCGCGGCGAGTTGATGCGGCGTGCCGATGCCGGCGGTGCCATAGGTGAAGGTTCCCGGCTTCGCCTTGGCGAGTGCGATGAACTCCTTGACCGTTTTCGCGGGCAGGTTCGCGTTCACTGCAAACACGAACGGGATCGTTGCGACCAGCGAAATCGGTTCGAAGTCTTTGATCGGATCGTACGGCAGCTTCGGGAAGAAGTTCAGATTGACGACATGCGTGTTCGAGGAGATCAGGATCGTGTAGCCGTCGGCAGGTTGCTTCGCGACGAATTCGGTCCCGACGTTGCCGCCCGCGCCCGGCTTGTTCTCGACCACCACTGGTTGGCCAAGCCTTGGCTGCAACTGCTCGGCGAACAGACGCGCCAGAAAATCATTCGAGCCGCCCGGTGTGAGCGGCACGATGAATTTGATGGCGCGGGTTGGCCATGTATCCGATTGCCCCCATGCGCTGGCGATCGGCAGGGAAGCAGCGGCCAATGCCACCGCAAGAATGGTGCGCCTTGAGACCATCATTGGTCACATCACCGCTTCTGACTTGCCTGCGATCCACTCATGTTGGTGTCGTAGCCGGCCACGACGCGCATATCGATCACGCATGTTTTCCCGTCGCGTACGGCTTGCAGGCCGCGATCGATTGCCGGACGTATGTCTTCCGGGCGCGTGATCGGGCCGATGCCTTCCGCGCCTTGCGAGCGCGCCATCATGGCAAGATCGATATCGGGTTCGTTGATGCGCTGGCCGATCCATTTGTTTTCGACGGGCCGCGAGCGCTCCTTCGCCACGCGTTCCTGGTGCACTTCGTCGTTATAGAACGAACGATTGTTGGCGACGATGATGAGGCCGGGAATCTGATAATGCACCGCGGTCCAAAGCGCCGTCGCGCCCATCAGAAAATCGCCGTCGCCCATGATCGCGACCGGAATGCGCCCCGTTCCCTTCAACCCCAGTGCCGCACCGATCACCAAACCGCAGCCGGCCCCGACGCCGCCGCCGCCTTCGAGCCCGATGTAATCGAGTGGATGACGAAAATGACGGTACTCGCCGTTCCACCCCAAAGGCAGTCGCGTGATACACACATCGATGCCGGCAGTCGCTTCATTGAGCGCATGGGCAAGCGCGCGAATCGATACGACATCGGTCATCGCCGCCGTGGTCGGCAGGCCGGACGCGGGCATGCTTCCCGACCGTGCGGTGACCGCGTTCATCAGGGAATCAAGCGCCGCATCGGCTTCGCACATGAGGTACACATCGGCAGGCGGCAGGCCCTGGTAATCCGCGCTCCAGCCGCGATGCACGAGTTGATCAGGGGAAACATTGATCACTTTCGCGGAGACGACATCGGCACCCCACGCCTGCTTCAAGGTCCCGGCCAGGTCGTACCAGTCGAGCGAAAGCACGACATCGGCTTCACGCAATACCTTGCACGCGGCCGGATTCAAGAATACGCCCGGCGCGGCGGCGTGCAGCGGATGATCAGTCGGGAACGCGGCCGGCATCTTGATGTCGGTGAGCACCCGTGCCTTCAGCTTCACCGCGAGCGCGATGCGCTGCTTCCATACCGCTTCGCTGCGTGATGTTCGGCCGGCGAGAATCACCGGACTCTTCGCCGATGACAACAGCTTTGCAGCAGCCGCGACCTGATTCGCAGGCGGCAGCAACGGGTCCGGCGCGCGATAGCGTTTCACATCCGGCAATGGCGGCAACGGACCGATCTTCGCTTCCTGGATCGCCGCATCGAGATTCACATAGGTGGGTCCGCGCGGCGCGGTATCGGCGATCTGCGCGGCGCGCAGCAACGCTTCGTACGCGGCTGGCACCGAACCGGGTTGGTTGTCCCATTTGGTGTAGTCACGAATCAGCGCGCCCTGATCGCTCACCGTATGGATCCAGTCGATCCAGGGCCGGCGCTTGGCGGCATCCCATGGACCGGTCGCACCGAGAATCAACATCGGGACGCGGTCGCACCACGCGTTGAAGATCGACATCGCACCATGCATCAGGCCGACGTTCGAATGCAGCACCGCGCCCATCATGCGATCGGTGACCTTGGCATAGCCCTGCGCGATCGAGACAGCGCTTTCCTCGTGCAGGCAAAGCAGCATCTGCGGGTTGGTATTGCCGATGTAGTTGACGATCGAATCGTGCAAGCCGCGATAGCTCGCGCCGGGGTTGAGCGCGAGATACGGGATATCGAGCGCGCGCAGCATCGCGGCGATGGCATCACTGCCCCAGACCTCGTTCTGCACTGGGCTTGGGACGGGCGTGTCGTGGGTGATACCGGTAGTTTGATTTTCGCGGGCGTTCATGGTGGCTCCCTATGAGGAATCGCAACGATGAACCACAGGGGACGCGGAGGACGCAGAGGAATTGCAAGAAGTCATTGGGCGGCGAATCAAATATCCCGCCTATCCCGACGGAAGCACACCGGTCGCGACCCCAGACATGCTTTGATTCCCCTGCGTCCTCTGCGTCCCCTGTGGTTCAAATAATGAGTGACTTTCTAATCCAATCGAATCCCCGCCTTGCGGATGATCGGCTCTGATCGTTCGGATTCTTTCTTGATGAATGCAGCGAACTCCGCCGGCGTGCTTGTCATCGTTTCCAATCCGCTGCTCGCCAGCTTCTCGACGACATCGGGCATCGCTAGCGCGCGTCTGATTTCCTGATTGAGCCGGTCCACCACCGCGGCCGGTGTTCCAGCGGTCGCGGCCACGCCAAGCCAGACGCCCGCCTCGAATCCGGGCATATCCGCTTCGGTCGCGAACGAGGGCAGTCCAGGCAAGGCCGAAATCGGTCGTGGCCCGAAGTTCGCGAGCGCACGGAATTTCCCGCTCTTGATATGCGGCACGCTCGATGTCACCCCGTCGATGATGAACCGCACGTCATTCGACAAGAGCCCCTTCACTGTGTCCGGGCTTCCCTTGTACGGCACGTGGACCATATCGATCGACGCACGGCTCTTGATCTGTTCACCGATCAATTGCGTCGCGATCGTCCCAGCGCCGAAGTTCACCTTGCCGGGATTGGCCTTCGCCTGTTGGAGTAACTCCTTCACGGACTTGGGTCCGGTCGCCGCATCCACCACCATGATGATCGGTGACCAGAGGATCAGCGACACCGGCGCAAAATCCTTGATCGGGTCGTACGGCAATTTGCTGAACAAGAACTGGTTCATCGTGAGCGTGGAGTCGATCGCGCAGAGCAGCGTGTAGCCATCGGGCGCGGCCTTGGCCACCACCTCCGCGCCGATGATCGTGTTGGCGCCGGGACGATTGTCGACGAGCACCTGCTGGCCCATGCTCTCGGTCATCTTCTGCGCGATAAGGCGCATGCCGACATCGGACGGACCGCCGGCCGGAAACGGCACGATCACGCGGATGGGTTTGGTCGGATAGCTTTGCGCGTGGACGGCCTGAACCGGTCCAATCACCGACAACACGATGCAACCCAGGAACCGAACTAACGAATTCATCGAATCCACTCCTCACATGCTGAACATCCGCTGAACATCCCATGCATTGCAGACGAAGATGGCGGGCGTTCCGTGCAGCGAAACACCCGACAGGGGTTACGCCGCATGCCTCAGTCGATCTTCAACCCGATCTCCTTGATCACGGCGCCCCACTTCGCCGTTTCGGCGCGGATGTGCTCGCCCAACCCTTCCGGCGTACTGGTCGTGGGTTCGATTCCTGCGGCGGTCAGGCGATCGCGCGTCTCCGGGAGTTTCGAGATGCGACCCAACTCGGCGTTCAGCTTGTCGATGATGTCGCGTGGCGTTCCCGCCCGGACGACGATACTTTGCCAGACCGCGACATCGTAACCGGCGACGCCCGATTCCGCGATGGTCGGTACGTCCGGAATCTGCGGCAGCCGTTTCCCACCCATGACGCCAAGAAGCTTTACCTTTCCGCTGCGGTAGTACGGAATCGTCGTGGCCGCGCCCTCGAACGACAGCGGTATTTCGTTTGCCATCAGCGCGGTCACGCTGGTATTACCGCCTTTGTAGAAGATCGGCGTCATCTTCGTACCGGCCATTTTGTTGAACAACTCACCGCCCACATGCATCGTGATCGTGCCGGAGCCGAAATTGAAGTAGCCGGGCTTCGCTTTCGCGAGCTCGACCAGTTCTTTCACCGAGTTCGCGGGAAACGAAGGATGCGCCGCGAGCACCGCGGGCACCGTCGCAATCAATGCCACGGGTGCAAAGTCCTTGAGCGGATCGTAGGGGAGCTTCGAGTAGAGCGTCGGGTTCATTGTCAAGGTTGAATCGATCGCCATCAGCAGCGTATAGCCGTCGGGCGCCGACTTCGCCGCGGCTTCGGCCGCGATGATCGTGTTGGCACCGGGTCGGTTATCGACGATGACCTGCTGGCCGAAGTCTTCGCTCATTTTTTGCGCGATGACACGCGCCAGGATGTCGGCCGGTCCGCCGGGCGGGAACGGGACGAGCATGCGAATGGGCTTTGCCGGATAACTTTGCGCGAACGCACCGCATGCGAAAACCACAGCGAGAAAAAGCGCAGCGAATCGTGCAGAGAAGATTCGGACAGAGAATATAGACGACTGCTTCATTCATGACTCCTTGGTTCCGAATCCGGGGTCGTTGCAGACGTGACGGCTGGCCTGATCGCGCCCGGCTCGCAGACCCCCTCCGCTCCCGCGAACCTTTGCGTCCTTCGCCGGGGTTCGCCGCCGGCCGCGGATCTTCTATTAATGTTGCCTCTAGTGTTGCGCAAGCAGCCGCCCGTACCCGTTGACGCGGTCATCAACGCCCATCATTCGCAAGCAATGCCACACCGTCGCGGTATTGCTCGTCACCACGGGCCGGCCCAACGCCTGTTCGAGGGTTTCCGCGACTTCGCTCGAGCGCACCGTCGTACAACTCAACAAGTAGGCATCGGCCTTGTCGTTGCGATGCTCGATCGCATAGCTCCGCCAGCGCTCCGGTGTCACCGCCATCATGGCGGGTGCATCGCGACAATCGAGCCCGACGCAATCAACAATCTCGAATCCGCAGGCCTCGAAATACCTGGCTTCCCGTGCATTGATGACCGCGTTGTAGGGCGAAAGCATGACGATTCGCTTCGCGCCAAGCTTGCGCAAGGCCGTAACGATCGCCTCCGAAGTCGCGGTGGCTGGCTTGCCGGTCGCCTTGGCAATTCGCGCCTTGATCGATTGTTCGAGTTCCTGGCTATAGGTGGACACCGCGGTGCAATGGAAGAGCACGAGATTCGGTTCCGCATCGGCAACTAGCCGTGCTGCGTCTTCGACGCCTTCGGCCATCGCCAACAGTTCCTGATCGGAGCTGCCGCGCAGCTTCAGCCGCGTCGTATGCAGCGCGACCCCGGCCGGCAGCATGGCGTTGAATTGCGGCTCGGCCGCCTGATTGCCCGAGGGCAGCAAGACGCCCAGCCGTGCCCGGGATCCGTAGTTGATGGCGGTCATAGGCAATACACGTCGATCATCGATGGCAGGCTGTCGTTTTGCAGAATGACTTTCTTGCGCTGGATGCGCCACATGCCATCAGCTTCCGACAACCCATGCTGCGAATAACCGAACAGGACCAATGTATTCCGATGATGCGGATCGAAGATGTGGTTGGTCCAGGTCGAGCGCAGGCGCATGGATCGATCACTGCCTTCAATCAATTCGACATTGCTCACGACATGCGCGGTACGGCGAAGCGGCGTGGACGCGGGCGATTTGCCGGAGCGAATGCGCACGATGCGATCCTCGAGGCCCGCGCGACTCGCGTAGTAGATGTGCGAGAGCTCGGATCGCGGATCGTTCGTGAGCGTCTCTTCCGTGAGCCATGTGGGGACCCAAAGCTCGCAGTCGGGTGCGAAGAGCGCGATCCACTCGTCCCACCGGCGCTCATCGAGGCATGCGGCCTCGCGATACAAGACCCGCGTGCCGGCCGCAAGCAGCCCCGCCTGATCCGTCACCGCGCCGCCTCGTACGATGAGCGGCCACTGGCACCGGCCTCCATCAGCCGCGCCCACTCGCGATACATCGTGTGCGCCCACACTTCGTTTTGCAGATCGTAGCGGCCTTGCACGCTTTGGGTCGGGTGCACGCCGATCGATGCAGCAAGGGGACTGGGCCCATCGATGATCCCGCTCATACCGCGCGCATAACCCTGCA
>JBJXGX010000352.1:0-42901 GCA_046160305.1 Burkholderiales bacterium | reverse complement strand
CCGCCATAGTTTGCCCACGAGATGCCTTGCAGGTCGGTGACTCCGTCGCGCAGGCCACTCGCCATCGGGCCATAGGGTGGAGCCTTGCCGTCAGGCCAGCTTTCGAACATAACGGTGACCATCACGGCAATCCGGGCCCCATTGGGCCATTTGATCCGGGACGAGGATTCCATTGTCGATTCGCGGTTCAATGTCGAAGGATGCCCCCGCTTTCAGGCACACACGATTATGCGCGCGGATGACCCAGCGCAGTGACAGGTTGATTCTCTGTTTCAAGAACCGCGAATGATCCGTCGCGCCGGAATCTTCAGCTTCTTCGCGGCAGCAAGCATTCCAATATCCAGCGTGGCTACCAATTCCACGCCATTGTTCTGCGCAACCGCCAGATGTAGCGCGTCCGGACCGCGAAGTCCGGTGGCAAAGTTGGCGGCGTACTCCCGCGCCAGATCGAAATCCTTGGCGTCTGGAATCAATACAATAAGGGAGGCGGCAATCATCGACTCAAATTCCGTGATTAGCCTTCGCCCCTGACCTGAAGTGAGCATGCCCACGCGCACATCGCGAGAAGTCAGGCTCGCAAACTCGACCGATACCCATTTGCTGACCGCCAACGTTCCCGCCGCCTGTCGAGAAAGATAGTCTGCAACTTTCGCAGACGCAGCCTCCTGCCGAAAGAGCGGAGTCAGGAAACTGGTATCAAGATAAATCACTCTGCGTCACGCAACGCGCGCAGCGACGCGGCACTCTTGCCGTGCCACGCAGGAATCTGCCGGCGCAGCTCCGCTAGACGCTGCAACGGCAGCGGCTCTTTGATCGAGCTGGCGGGAAGCACGCGTACGACCGGGCGTCCGTGACGCGTAATGACAACTTCCTCGCCGGCTTCAACGGTATTAAGCAATTCACTCAAGTGCGCTTTAGCATCTGCCAGACTCATTGCGCGCATGATGTCACCATCATTGTGACCATAAATATGGTCATATGTTACGCGATAATCCGATCGGGAACAACCAGATCATAGCGAGAAGTACTCGACTGACTCCGGCCTAGATTCTCGGGCGCTCGCACCCAATTTTCGTCGGGTTCGCTTCTAGACAACAATTGTATGAATGCTTTCGCAAAGAGAACGCAGGAAGTGAACTGACTGTTCAACGTCTGAGGACTTAATGGGCCACCTAGTGTGAGGATAGCTCGGGTCGAGATCGTTCCGTCGTGAGCAATCTTGTTTCGCCGATCGATTATTAGTTTTAGCTGATCTTTGACATTTCTTTCGCTGGTTGCCATCAGTAGGGCGACCTCCCGCCAAAGGATTGCGTCGGAGAAGAGACGTATGGCGTCGGCAACTTTGTCTGGTTGCTGAAATGATAGGTAGCTATGCCGTTCCCGGACTTCGGATTCAAACCAACTGCTGCTTTGAGTGGACATTCCTAAAGCGACAGACCCTACAGAAACACGATACTTCAGGAATGCCTCCGTTTGTCGTCTTCTTCCCTCGAATACCTCAACCATTCCGCGAACCGTGATTTCGTGAACATAGAAGTCTAGGGCGCTGACAGCGAGTACAACCTGGGCACGGAGCAAATCTGAGGCGTCCACGGCCGCAGTCGTTAGTCCTGAAAGTGCCTTGTAGAGGCCGCCAAGATGTTCCGCTCGACTTGCGCTTTCACGAAACGCTTCGATGGCTTGTTGCATATTCCGTCAGGGCAATTATTCGATCAGCCGCTTTCGCGAACAATCTTCGAAAGCTTAGCATCGACTTCTTCGTCAGCTTTAGAACCACGCCGGTTTGCTCAAGTTGCGCATCACTGAGGGCAAAGACAGGGACTTTGTGCTTCTGCGAGAGCGCGATTAGGCTGTTGAAGTCCGACATCTGAAGGAGCGGCTTTCCCACGGAAAGGCCAATGCTTGAGTACGCGTCATCGGGTAGTACCATGTCGCAACCCTTTAGCGCGGGGATGAGCTTCTTTTCCACCCCTTGCTCAATCTCATCAATCCATTTTTGAAATGCGGCTGAAGGTGTTTGTCCTTGGCGAAGACGATATTTCTGTATCACTGTGCCCAAGAATTTAGGGCTCACGACTGGAAACGGATAGGTTGCCTTTTGAAGCACACCAAGGTTTTGCGCTTGCTTCGCCCACGCTTTCCACTTCGGTAGCACCGTCGACAGTGAGTCTGTTGCCATTACTGAAAAATAGTCGGGGGCCATCGGGACGAGGAAGTAGTCGCTGGTCATTAGGAGATTGTGGTTTATTGGGCCTAAGCTTGGGCTCATATCTACGATGATATAGTCACTCGCGTATCTATTCGCGGTAAGCCGAAATAGATGGTGGAGGGAGCCTGGCAGGTTTTGAAGCGTTACGAGTGACCCAGAAAGTTCTTGTGCAATCCCGAGCGTCACTTCGTATTCCGCTAAGCCAATGTGGCCTGGTATAAGCTGCATCAGAGGCTGTCCGGTAATGGGTTCGCACGATACCGGCTCCATTGGCGCGGGCCGAGATTCGAAAGCAGGCGCCAATCCATCGCGAATGTTCTTGACGCCACCGGATTCGTAGATTGCTGAAAAATCCTCCGTTCCTTTGAACCCAAGGACCATTCCAGTGAGATTGCACTGGGGATCACAGTCCGCAAGTAGAACCTTCTTTCCCTTTGTGGCAAGCATCCAACCAAGATTGAAGGCCGTAGTAGTCTTGCTTACGCCACCCTTGTGATTAAAGAGGGAGATTTGGATTGCCATGTGTGTCAGTTCCTTGTGGCGAATTCATACGACACACCATGCGCCGCGAGGGTTAAGTGACGGCTAACGATGTGCTAACGGCTACGCCGACTGTTGCGACAAGTCGAAGGGTATTCCATTTTTGCCGCAAATGGACACGGCCAGCAGCGGCCACCGTACTAGGCTGCGAACGCAGTGTTTCCGGGTTTCCGACTAATCGTTGAAGTGGTCAGCGTCATTTCTCAACACGTCCACCGGCCCTTACCCCGGCAGCGACGCCTTCGTCGCCTTGCCTTCGACTCGTGTTGTGGCCGCCCTCTCGCTCTAACTTCACGCCCCGCCCGTTACCTTCTCGATCTAGGCGCGCGTGCGGCGATACCACGCGTCATGGTCACGCCGCCGCCTTCATCTGCTTCTGATAGAGAAACGCCAAAAGGGTGTGGCGGCAACGAAGATAACGAGGGTCATCCGATAACGCAAGCCGGTCGCGCGGTCGTGGCAGATCGACGGTCAAGATCTCACCGATGCGAGCGCCCGGACCGTTCGTCATCATCACGACGCGATCGGACAACAGCACCGCTTCGTCGATGTCATGGGTCACCATCACGACGGTACTCTTGGTCGCATCGACGATTTTTATCAGCTCGTCTTGCAAGTGCGCCCGGGTGAGCGCGTCGAGCGCGCCGAACGGTTCATCGAGGAGTAGCACTTTCGGCTCGATCGAGAGGGCACGCGCAATGCCCACGCGCTGCTTCATGCCACCTGATATCTCGCCCGGCAGCTTGTGCGCCGCGTGTCCGAGATTCACGAGCTCGAGTGCCCGCGTCGTGCGCCCGCGCAGAACCCCATTCGATTCCCGACGCCCAAATACCCGCTCGACTGCGAGGTGCACGTTCTCAAAGCAGGTGAGCCACGGCAGGAGCGAATGGTTCTGGAATACCACGCCTCGATCCGGCCCTGGTCCGGCAATTTCGCGATTTGCGAGCAGCACGTGTCCGGCCGTGGGCCTGATGAGCCCTGCAACAGCGTTGAGGAGCGTTGACTTGCCGCAACCCGAGTGCCCGATCAGCGTGACGAATTCGCCCTTGCGAACCACCAGGTCGATGCCGGTAATGGCTGTATACGGCCCACGGCGCGTCGGAAATGTAATGCCGAGGCCTTCGATTTGAAGATAGCGTTCCATGAGCGATCCTAGTGAATTTCGCCGTAGCTGAAACGCCGCGCGATCACGATCAGGAGGTATTCAAGCAGCAAACCCACCATGCCGATGACCAGGATGGCGATGATGATGTGTTCGACCTTGAGATTGTTCCACTCGTCCCAGACCCAGAAGCCAATACCGATGCCGCCGGTGAGCATCTCGGCCGCGACGATCACAAGCCAAGCCACACCAATAGACAGGCGAACACCTGTGAGCACATGCGGGAGCGCGGCGGGAAACAGAATCTTCGTGAAGATCTTCCACTCCGATAGATCCAGCACGCGCGCGACATTCAGGTAATCGCGAGGAACCTGCCGGACGCCTGCCGCGGTATTGAGAATCATCGGCCAGATCGAACAGATGAAGATCGTCCAGGTCGCTGCGGGGTCGGCCTTCTTGAAGACGAGGAGGCCGATCGGCAGCCACGCCAGTGGTGATACCGGTCGGAGAAGGCTGATGATCGGTGCGATCATGTTCGACAGATACGCAAATCGTCCAATCAGAAATCCCAAAGGAATGCCGACGCACGCGGCCAGCGCAAACCCGATCGCGACCCGTTTCAGCGACGACAGCACATTCCAACCGATGCCCTGGTCGTTCGGGCCATTCACGTAGAAGGGATTCGCGAACACTTTCAACGCCGCGTCCCACACCTTTATTGGCCCGGGCAGTTCAGGACGAAATTTGGCGACGACCGCCCAGAAGGCGAGAAAAATCGCGATCCCAAGTATCCATGCGGTCGGTTCGACGAGCCACGCGGGCGCCGGTGTCCGCACACGTCCTGCCGACGATACGGCCTCCTTGCGGGTGCGAAGATCCGTCAACGATTCCGCTGAAGGGTGCGCTGCGTTGAGCGACCGGCGAGAAAGGCGCTTGGCTTCGCTTTTCGGCGCAGCCTGGGGGCTGGGCGCAGGCAGCGTGATGACTGACATCAGCGGCTCCACTAGGCGACTTTGACTTTGAATGCGGAGGCATATCGCTTGGGATCCTTGCCGTCCCATACGACGCCATCGAAGAACTTCGACGTGCGGATTGGATCGCCCGGCACGTTCGTCTTCACCATGCTGGCGGCCTGCTTGTAGAGCTCGATCTGGTTCACCTTCTTTGCGACCGCGAGGTAGTCGATGTCTTCTTTCAGCAATCCCCAACGGCGGTGTTGCGTAAGGAACCACATGCCATCCGAGAGGTATGGAAAATTGACCGCCCCGTCGTTGTAGAACCGCATCGGGTTCGTGTCGTTCCATGACTTGCCAAGTCCGTTGTCATACCGACCAAGCATGCGACCGAGAATCACATCACGATCAGTATTGACGTAGGCGCGATCAGCGACGACCTCCGCCGTTTCACGTTTGGTGGTGAGCGATGTATCGATGAATTTCGACGCATCGAGAATCGCCGCGATCGCCGCACGGCTCGCATTGGGATGCTTCGCGACGAACTCGCTGGTCGTGGCAAGCACCTTCTCGGGATGATCCCTCCATATATCCTGGGTGGCGACAGCGGTGAAGCCTATCTTGTCCACGATCGCGCGGGCATTCCACGGTTCGCCGACGCAATAGCCGTCCATGTTGCCCACACGCATGTTCGCGACCATCTGAGGCGGCGGAACGGTAATGACCTTGGCATCGGTGAACGGGTTGATGTCATGCGCCGCCAGCCAGTAGTACAGCCACATCGCATGCGTGCCGGTTGGAAATGTTTGGGCGAACGTGTATTCACGCTTGTTCGCCGACATAAGCGACCGCAGCTTCGCGCCGTCAGTGACGCCACTTTCGGCAAGCTTCTGGGACAGCGTGATCGCCTGGCCGTTTTGGTTGAGCGTCATCAGCACGGCCATATCTTTCTTGTTTCCCCCCACACCCAAGTGCACGCCATAGACGAGGCCGTAGAGGCAATGCGCCATGTCGATCTCACCGCTCACCAGCTTGTCGCGTACCGTGGCCCACGACGCTTCCTTGGTGGGAATGATCTTGATGCCATATTTCTTGTCGAAACCCTTCACCGCCGCCATGACGACCGATGAACAATCGGTAAGGGGGATGAATCCGATTCGCAATTCTGCTTTCTCGGGACGATCGGATCCTTGCGCCCACGCGGCCTCGCGCAAGGCAGCGGGTACGACACCGATGATCGAGGCGGCGCCGAGTGCTTTAAGAACATGGCGGCGCGCCATTGGATCGTTCGAATTCGCTGCATCCGTCATGCGAGAGACTCTCCCGAAATTCCGCCGGTACTCGGCCACAGCGGAAGAAACACAATTGAAACTGAAGCGCGTTCGACCCCGCGTCGAATCGCGGGCGCTTGCAACATGTCGATCACGCGATCTGTGCGCGACAAAGCGACAAAGCGACATATCGCAAGTGTCGTGCCAATCGAAGCGGCGTCTGCGTATCGATGGGGAATCAAATGGTTACCACTGATCGCCGGTGCGCGGGCGCAATAGTCGTCGCACTATTGCGGTGCGCCATGAAGTGACGTTGCACGCTCGTGCAGCGCGTCAGGGCGCCCCGCGCTTGGCGAATCAGCGAATCGATCGGACCGTTACCACGCGCGCGTGCTTGAAAGATCGACATGCCGCACCGTTGGCATAATGCTCGCCGGGCTATCACGCATCGCCGTGAGTCCCAACACGAATCTCAACAGGAGTCTAGGATGAACACATGGCAGTTCGGTGATGTGCGAGTCGACCGTGTGCTCGAGTTCGAGCAACCGTTGCTCGGCTGGCAGCAACTCCTTCCGGCCGCGACGATCGAGGCGGTCGATCGCCAGCGCGCATACCTCGAACCGCGGTGGATGGAGCCGGGCACCGGCAAGCTGGTGATGTCGTTCCACAGCTTTCTCATTCGCAGCCGTGGCCTGAAAATCCTCGTCGATACCTGTGGTGGCAACGACAAGCCACGACCCAAGAAGCCGCGCTATCACATGCAGCAGTGGCCGTATCTCGAACGATTGGCGGCGGCCGGCGTCGCTCCCGAAGAGATCGACTTCGTGCTATGCACGCACCTGCACGTCGATCACGTCGGCTGGAATACGCGCATGGTGAACGGCCGCTGGGTGCCGACCTTCCCGAAGGCGAAGTACGTGTTTGCTCGCACCGAGTGGGACTACTGGCGGGAGCACTACAAGACCGAAGCGTTCAAGGACGATCCGTTCTACATCGACAGCGTGCTTCCCGTCATTGAGGCGGGGCAGGCGCAATTCGTCGATTCGAACTTCGCGTTCAATGATGAGGTTGCCCTCGTTCCAACTCCCGGACACACGCCGGGGCATGTCTGCGTGAACATCCGCTCGAAAGGCGCGGAGTGCGTGATGACGGGCGATATGATGCATCACGCGTTGCAAGTGGGCGAACCGGATTGGTCGAGTTGTTTCTGCGTGGATCCGAAGCAGTCGAGCCTCTCGCGGCGCGGATTGTTCGAGCGCTACGCAGGCACACCGGCCGTGATCCTGCCCGCGCACTTCGCCACACCGACGGCGGGAACGATCGAGCGAGCCGGGTCGACATGGCGATATCGGTTTCAGGAAGGATGAGATTCCCGGGACCAGGAATCACGTTGTTCAATTTGCCGGGATTCGCCTTGCAAGAAGCGATCCGTTGTTCGACGCTCTGCGAAAAAAACCAGCGCGATTCCGGCGTTATTGTTTAGCGCTTTCGATCAAGTGAAGGTACGTAGCATCTGCCATCAGAAATCTGCGCGGTCTAGCATGCAAACTCATCGGGTATCAAAACAACGCCATGCACAAGATCGATGACGGCAAGCCGCCAACGCGCGTGGAGTGCGCGGGATTCCTCGAAATCCCACGCGTGAAGCGTTCGTCGGCGCAGTAGGGGACTGTTGCACTTTTCGACTTGACAGTGTCTCGCGGAAGGAGTCCACTGAAATTGTTCCGGTGCTTCCGGTTCGGGATAGATTCTCAAACCAAGAACTGATGATCTGGTTGCCGAGCAAGTGTTCCGCCGTTGTGCGTGCCCTCTTTTGTGGGTGTGCCTGAAGCGAATGCGTAGCGACCAACCTCGACAACGCGTTTGAGGAACATCCCGAATCGGTAGGTCGGAACGGGTGGCTAGCGCCCGAGTGTGGTATGGAGTCGTCAATGGAGAGCGTATCTATCGATGAACCTTCCGACAGCTCGACCCAGAAGCCGGTAAAGACAGGCCGGCGTGCGTCACCGTAGTGTGACGAAACAAGGCCACGGTAAGTGGCAAACGTGCAAAGCCCCGCGATCCTCGTGGGGCTTTGCGTTTGTGCGGAGGGGGTAGCGAGCATCGCCCTTCCCGCTCACCCCGATCCATGCGTTGTGCCAACCGGTTCAACGGTGGCGCCCTGGTAATTCGCTCCTAGAACAAATCCATCTGCGGCCCGGTTTTCGGCGGCCGAAAGAGCGAATGATCGAGCGGCTCGTGATAACGCTCGTTCAGTTTCATGCGTTTGCATGTGCGATCGAATCGCATCGCGATCAAGTCGGCGAAGTTGCCCGTGCCGGTCTGACGCTCACCGAACGTCGAGACGTAATCCTTGCCACCCCGCATCTGACGCACCAGGCTCATGACATGATCCGCCTTCAACGGGAAGTGCGTCGCGAGCCACGTTCTGAATAGCGGCGCCACTTCATGCGGCAAACGCAGCAGTACGTAGCCCGCCTCGGACGCCCCGGCCTCGCGCGCGCGCTCGAGAATCTCTTCGATATGCCGGTCGTTCAGGAAAGGAATTACGGGCGCAATCATCACGCCAACGGGGATGTCAGCGTCCGCGAGACGCTTGATCGTTTCCAGTCGCCGATACGGCGCCGCCGCGCGCGGCTCGAGCTTCCGTGCAAGGAGCGGATCAAGACTCGTGACCGATACGAATGTTCGGACCAGATGTTTCGCGGCCATCGGCGCCATCAAATCGATATCGCGTTCGATCAGCGCGTTCTTCGTCACCACGCTGAACGGATGGTCCGCCGCGAAGAGCACTTCTATGATCGAGCGTGTGATCCGCAATTCCCGTTCGATGGGTTGGTAAGCGTCGGTATTCGCTCCAATCGCGATCGATTTGCAAACGTAGCCTGGGGCGGCAAGCTCGACGCTCAGGCGCTCGGCTGCATTAACCTTGGCGAACAGACGCGTCTCGAAGTCGAGCCCTGGCGACAATCCGAGGTAGGCATGCGACGGGCGCGCATAGCAATAGCTGCAACCATGCTCGCAGCCCCGATACGGATTGATCGAGGCGTCGAATCCGATATCGGGAGAGTTGTTCCGCGAGATGATGGATTTGGCGAACTCGCGCGTGACTTCGGTCTTGAGCGGAGGAAGGTCCGCTTCGTCGTGCGCCCAGCCATCGTCGGCCGATTCGCGCGACCACGTCTCGAATCGACCTTCGATATTGGCGGGCGCACCTCGGCCCTTCACGGGTGCGCCTTTATCACTCCGGGTGGTCTTGAGCGGCATACTGACATTATATCCAGTATCCGAGCATAGCCGGGAAACCCGCCGCGGGTGCGCCCTTCCTATTGCGGCGGACAGAGGTGCGTGTCGGTTGCACCCCATCCCTATTCTTCAGAAATGGAGCGCAACCCCTCCCAGTATGGATATCACACCACTTGTCTGACCATCGGGCCATTTGACCGACGCCACGTCGGCTTCGGCGCGCACCGAGAAATTCTGTGAAATGAAGAAATTCGTGCCCAAACCGACAACGCCGCTCAATGCGGAAGCGCTGGAAACCGTTCGCGATGGAAATGTCGTGATCATCTCGCTCTCGACGTTGGCGATACCGATTCGCGCGAGATATCCAAAGCGACCACCCGGCACGAATCGTCCGCTTGCGGCAAAGGCCAGGCCGTAGCCCGTTGCTTCGACCGACCGAGTAGATGAACCAAACCCGAGCCTTGCGGACACCTTGCCGAAACTCGTATAGAACCCTTCGATTCCCAATTGCACGCGCCCGGCAATGTCTACAAAGTTGTAGCCGATGAATCCCCGGAATGCGTTGCTCGAATCGTCGCAAGCTGTTGTGCCCGTGCAATCGACATTCCAAAATGACGCGCCACCGCTTGCACCTAAGAAGACCTTTTGTGCGTGCGCACCGATCGGAACAAAAAGCGACGAAACGCAGAGCAAGGCTGATACGGTCCACTTGGCCTTCATCTGTATCGTCCCCCAATGGCAATCAAGCGGGCTTTCTGAAGATCGAGGCGGAGAATGACAGGCGCTGCACGGGCCTCGGGTTGCGGGGCTCGTCAACCAACCGCCTTCACACGAGAATAGTTATTCTGAAAACCGTGGCATTGGGATAAGAATTCAGTCAAATTTTGCGCCACTCCAATCGTGCAAGTCAGGGCGCTTGTGTGGGACGGTCGGACGTTAAGCACGCGGACGACAGCTCGACATGGGGGGAAGTCTCCTTCGTCGAGTGCAATCGCCCCACCTATGTGAAGGGGACGACCGAAACTCGTCGAAGCCTCGAAGACGCCCCAAGCGGAGCGTGCCCTTATCTCGTGCGTGCGATGGAAGGCTTCGCGGGGGTCCCGCTCAGCGCAACACCGCCGCGGGAGGTACCACCCGGCGTGCGCAGCTCACCGGCGATTTGGCCGCTAAGGTTGCCTGACGCATCGATCAGGGCAGAGCTCGACGCGGATATCGATCCGGATTTGAACCGGAATGCCGATACGTTGACGCGGCCACCACTGACCTGGAGCGTGCCCGTTCCGGCGCTGATTGGCGTCGATCCACCCAGGTTCTCGACGCCTTGAACTACCCGGGAAAGATCGAAAGCGTGGATCGATCCTTTGTCGATCGCAAAGGTCATCTCGATCGACGGCGTCGCGAGCAACTTGTCGACGCTTTCCGCCGCGCTCGAAAACCGCCCCTGCCCGCTCACCTGTCCGGGTTCGAAGATTCCGACTGCAAGTTTGGACAACTCCAATGTTTTCGCCTCGATCGTGCCGTTGATGGCGAATGCATTACTTTGCAGCCGCATCCGGGCAGTGCCGCGGATGACGCCATCGAATACGCGCCCATCGAACTTCTCCACATTGATCTCATCGGCCCCGTAAATTCCGCGAGCGTCGACATCGGTCAGCTCGAACGATGCGCCAAGGGGACGGATCCGTTGCGCATTGATCTCAAACTGCGTACGCCCCGCCGGCGCAGTCGTGAGGGTAATGCTCATCGTACGACCGGCATCCCGAAGCACGATGCTTGACGCACCGCGTCCGCCTTCGATCTTGGCGCTCACATCCATATCGGACATCGTCCACGACCGATCGACGATCGTCACATTGTGCGCTTCGATCCGTTGGACCGACATCTTCGAGCCCGCATGCCCCGTGGCGCCCGCGATGCTTCCGAGAATGTCGCTCGATACGGTGCCGCCATCGATCGTAATCGACGAAAAGCGCCGCTCGTCTCCAAAGAAACTTGAAATTTCCGGAATAGCTCGCACGACCGTCGCCTTTAGCGCCTGATCCGTACCGATGGCTACGCCATTGAATTGCATCGCCGGGCTCGGAAGCAGACTCAACGTGGCTGATTGAATGCGAACCGGCTTGCCAAAATACTCGGCGGCGATCGCCTCATAGAAACTCACATCCAGGCCGCGCACGACGAGGTAACCAGCGCCTCCAACCAAGGTCCCGCAGATGATGAGCGCGGTAATTGCGGAAAATAGCTTCTTTTGCGTCTTGCGAGAAATCAATGGCAATTCAATCGGCGCACTCGGACGGCTGGCCTGAAGGCTCGCCGAATCGACGTCTTCCCGATTTCGACGCGCGTCTCCTTCGGCCCTGCGACGAGCTTCTTCCGCGGCCTTCTGCGCTGCATCAGCTTCGGCCTGTTGACGAACCGCTTCTTCCGCTTTACGTAGTGCTTCCTCCGCCGCGACGCGCCTTGCTTCCTCTTCCAATCGGCGGCGTGCCTCTTCCTCCGCCTTCCGGTTGGCGTCATCGACGGCCCTGCGTCGGGCTTCGTCTTCACCCCTGCGATGCGCCTCTTCCTCGGCGCGATAACGGGCATCCTCGGCCGATTTCCGTCTGAGTTCTTCCTCGGCTTTTCGACGAGCCTCCTCTTCAGCTCTGTGCCGTGCTTCGGCTTCCATCCTGAGCCGCGCCGCTTCGTCGGCTTCCCGCCGTAGCGCTTCCTCGGTTTCGCGCCGCACCGCTTCCTCGGCCTCGCGCCGCACCGCTTCTTCTGCTTCCCGTCGCACCACTTCCTCGGCGACGCGTCGCACCACTTCTTCGTCTACACGGCGGGCTTCTTCGTCGGCCCTTTGCCTGGTCTCCGCTTCCGCGACAAGACGCGCTTCCTCTTCGGCCCTTTCTAAGGACTCCCCCGCATCGATCGGTATGGCACTACCTTCTAGGGCGCGACGGGCCTCCTCTTCCGCGATCCGTTCGGCTTCCTCCTCTTCAGCGCGACGAGCTTCTTCTTCCGCCCTGCGCTTCGCCTCGGCTTCGGCCTTCACACGCGCCGCTTCTTCAGCTTTGCGACGCGCTTCTTCTTCCGCCCTGCGCTTCGCCTCGGCTTCGGCCTTCACACGCGCCGCTTCTTCAGCTTTGCGACGCGCTTCCTCTTCCGCCCTGCGCTTCGCCTCGGCTTCCGCCTTCAGGCGTACCGCTTCTTCAGCTTTGCGACGCGCTTCCTCTTCGGCCCTGCGCTTCGCCTCCGCTTCGGCCTTCAGACGCGCCTCTTCCGCAGCTTTGCGACGCGCTTCCTCTTCGGCTTTGCGCTTCGCCTCGGTTTCCGCCTTCAGGCGTGCCGCTTCTTCAGCTTCGCGACGCGCTTCCTCTTCGGCCTTGCGCCTTGCTTCTACCGCCGCCCTGAGCCGCGCCTCTTCCTCGGCCTTTTCCTTGGCCTCGGCTTCCGCTTTCCGCTGTGCTTCTTCCTTGGCCCTCTCCCGAGCTTCCTCTTCGGCCTTCCGCCTGGCTTCCGCTTCCTTCTTGAGCCGCTCCCATTCCTCGGCCTTTCGCTTGGCTTCTGCTTCGGCTTTCAGCCGCGCTTCTTCTTCGGCTTTGCGCCGCGCTTCTTGTTCGGCTATTCGCTTGGCTTCGGCTTCTGCCTGGATGCGGGCTTCTTCTTCGGCCTTTTTGCGAGCGGCTTCTTCGGCCTTCTGACGAGCGGCTTCTTCGGCCTTCTGACGGGCGGCTTCCTCGGCCTTTTGACGGGCGGCTTCTTCGGCCTTCTGACGAGCGGCTTCCTCGGCCTTTTGACGGGCGGCTTCCTCGGCCTTTTGCCTGGACTCGGCTTCCGCCTTGCGTTGTGCTTCTTGATCGGGGGTTCGACGGCTATCCGCTTCAGCCCTTCGTTTGGCCTCGATTTCCGCCTTGCGGCGCGCCACGTCCTCTTCGTGTTGTCGCGCTTCCTTTTCAGCGACGCGCCTCGCTTCGTCTTCGGCGCTCCACCTGGGTTCCTCTTCCGCAATGCGGCGCGCTTCCGCCTCTTCTTCGGCCCTGCGGCGAGCGTTTTCTTCGGCCTTGCGTTTTATTTCCTCTTGGGCCTTACGGCGCGTTTCCTCTTCGAGCTGCCGCACGGCGTCTTCTTCCGCCTTGCGACGCGCCTCTTCCGCCAGCTTGCGTCGGGCTTCCTCTTCAAGTTTTCGCTTGGCTTCCTCTTCGATTTTCTGTTTGGCTTCCTCTTCAGCCTTGCGGCGCGCCTCTTCGGCCGCCTTGCGTCGCGTTTCCTCATCGGCCCTGCGACGCGTCGTCTCCTCGGCGACGCGCCGCGCTATTTCTTCTTCCTTCCTCTGTGCTTCTTCCTCGGCGTCCCACCTGGCTTTGAACTCCGCCTTGCTTGTTGCCGGCCCGGACACAACCGACGTGAAATCCAGATCTGTCCCGGCAGTGGCAACAGCCGCTACGGCGGATTCGACGGGCGCGGTAGCAAGCTCCCTCACGAATCCTTCGCGCACGAGCATGACAAGGTGGCTGTTCAGGTTCTGCGCGACCGAATTGCTGAGCCGGGGCTTCAGCTCTTCCGCGGTCGACTTGCCATCGATGACCGATAGCACACGCTTGACCTCACGGTTGAGCAGGCTGGTTTTGCCTGACAACTCCATGACGCCTTTTGCTGTCTTAGTAAGGAGGATGCGACGTTCCATGGCTCATGGTTTCGACTTGCTGCGGGATTCATCGCAAGACGATTGCTTGCGAAATTTTCATTAGCGCCTCATGAATCATGATGGCCGCACGAACGAGCGCGAACTCACGACGAGGGCTTGGCAGCCTAACATCGGGGCTCCGATGCCCCCGTGCGAAAGTTCCCTGACCTCTTGCTCAACGGAGGCTGCGAAGCCATTGGCGTGAAATGGTGCGTCATGCAGCGCCCCCAAGCATCCGCTCGGAATCACGCTCATGGTGTGCCGGCCGTTTCGGCCGTTTCGGCCGGATCGACAATCACAACGCCGACGCATATCGATCGCCTATATGGTTGCGCAATCAAGAGTGCGACGAAGGCGGGTCGTGGAACTATCGCGCTCATCGGACTATCATAAAGAGGCAATGAGTTCGATTTCCACAAAAACACGCCGCTCGGCCGCCATCGTCTTCTTGGCGGCGATGGCGTTCGCCCAACTCGCGTCGGCGGCAAGCGGATGCTTCGGCACGCGTACCTCCACGTCGGTCTCAGGCGACGGATGCTCGATCGAGCGCTTATTGTGCTACGCGCATTGTCAGGCGGAAGAGCAGGCGCCGGGAGGGGTCGATCCTTCGATGCCTGACATTGCAGACTTTCCGCCTATCCTCTTTGCAGTCAATACCGCGGTGTCGTTCCCCGGGGCTGACTTCAAAACGGCGGCGCGCGATGCTGTCCGCGTGCGGCCCCCGCCGTTTAGCATCAATCTGCGTCTCCTCAATTAGCGCCTGATCGAGCGCGCCACCCACGGCTGCGCGTAGCGACTCGTCAGGTTGCGGGCGTGATGTCGTAGGACTCTCTCAGGCACGGTGCTCAGCGCGTTTCGCGCGACCGCTACGCTTGCACGGCAGAAATACGCCGCCCGGATGCCCCGACCGCAGGAATCGGCATTGGTATTGTCCCGATTCCCGCATTGGTTGACGCTCCCCGTTGCGACGCCCTGCCGCGCGCGCCGTTACGGATCGGCCGGTTTGGCGATCACGCGCGGCAAGACCTGACGCGCATGGCCCGATGCACATCCGATTCGGCGTCAACGATCAACATGAACACTCAACATTGGGAAGAGCCCATGCAATCGACACGATTCATTGGTGCAAGGCCGGCTTGGTTCGTCCTTATTCTTGCAGCGCTGATTCCATTCGCTACGCTCGGACAAATAGGTGGTTCCTCGCCGCTTACGCTCGACGAGGCCGTGGCGCGCGGCCTGGCTCGATCGTTGAAGGTCGGATCGCAATCCCAGGCGGTGGAGGCCGCCACGGAAACGGTTGCCCGTGCGGGCGAGCTGCCCGATCCGAAGCTGCGCTTCGGCTTGGAGAATCTGCCCGTCACCGATGCCGACCGATTCCGCTACAACCGCGACTTCATGACGATGCAGCGCATCGGCGTGATGCAGGAATTCCCGCATGGCGACAAGCGCTCCGCCGCCCGCACGCGGGCGCAAAGCGAGGTGGTCGCCGAACGCGCGGGGCTCGCGCGAGAGCGGGCGGCCGTGCGTCGCGAAACCGCTCTCGCGTGGATTGAATACGCCTACGCGCAAGTGCTGCGCACGCGCTTTGGCGAGTTGGATTCGCAAATCGGCTTCGAGGTGGAAGCAAGCGTGCCGGCGCTCGCCGTCGGGCGCGCGACCGCGGCGGAAGTCTTCGCGCTACGTGGGGTCCGCGAGGCGCTGCGCGATCGCCAGATCGCCCAGGATCGCATCGTGCAACGCGCCCGCATTGATCTCGCACGCCTGATCGGTGCAGCCGGATCGGGCACGTTGGGTCCGATTCCCGACGCGTCCGCGCTGCCACGTTCTGAAACCCAGATCGCTCAGTGGCTCCTGCAGCATCCCGCGGTTGTCACCGCATTGGCGCAAACCCGTGTAGTGCAGGCCGATGTGCAAAGAGCGCGTGCAACGAAAGCGCCTGATTGGGCGGTCGAGCTTTCGTTCGCACGCCGCGAGCCCTCCTTCTCGAACATGGTATCGCTCATGTTTCAGTTGGATCTGCCGCTCTGGGCGGAACGCCGGCAGGACCGCGATATAGCGGCACGCGTCGCGAGCCTCGAGCGCGCACGGACCATGGTCGATGATGCAAGGCGCAGTGCCGAGGCGGAGCTTCATCTCTTTCTGGCTGATCACGAGGCGGCGCATCGACGCATCGCACACCATCGGCATGGATTGCTTCCCACCGCGCGCCAGCGCACCGGTGCCGCCACCGCCGCTTACCAGGGCGGCAAGGGAACGCTTGCCGGCGTGCTCGAGTCGCGACGCGCCGAAGCGGAAATCGAGATCGACACACTTGGCGCCGAGCGTGAGCGGGCGCTTGCCTGGGCGAACCTGCGCTACGCATTGCTCGATGAAGACGAGCGCGCCGGCGTGGAACGGGAGGACCAGAAATGAAACGCATCGCACTCACTTTGCTCGTGATCGTGGCCATCGCCGGCGCGGGCGCAACCGGATACTGGCTTGCCTTGCGCGGTTCGATGGTGGCGTCCGAGTCCTCACAACAGGCTGCGGTGGCCGCCGACCCCGCGAGCGAGATCGACGGCGTGACACAGGACAAGACCGGCAAGCGCGTCCTCTACTGGCACGATCCGATGTTCCCGCAGCAGAAATTCCAGAAGCCTGGCAAATCACCCTTTATGGACATGATGCTGGTGGCGGTGCATGCCGAAGCGGGCGGCTCGGAAGGCACCGTTTCGGTCAATCCGCGTGTGGTGCAAAACCTTGGCATTCGCACCGCCCGCGCGGAAATGGGCGTACTTGAGCAAAAGCTGGAGGCGGTGGGCAGCGTCGAGTACAACGATCGCGGTGTGGTCGTCGTGCAGCCACGCACCAATGGATTCGTGGAGCGCGTACACGCGCGCGCGCCGCTCGATGTGGTGCGCAAAGGCGACCCGCTGGTCGAGCTGCTCGTGCCCGAGTGGGCCGCCGCGCAGCACGAGTTCCTCTTCTTGCTGAAGAGCGACGCGCCCGCCAACCGCGAGCTCGCCGCGGCGAGCCGCGAGCGCCTGCGCCTGCTCGGCATGAGCGAAGTCGAAATCGCCCTGGTCGAGCGCGATCGCGCGCCGCGTCCTCGCGTCACCATCGATGCACCGATCGATGGCGTGATCACCGAGCTCGGTGTGCGCGAAGGCATGACCGTGATGGCGGGCGCGATGCTCTATCGCCTCGTCGATCTCTCTACGGTGTGGGTCAACGCGGAGATTTCTGAGGGGCAGACCGCATGGGTGCGTCCGGGTGACAAGGTCGAGGTGCGCGTCGCGGCATGGCCCGGTCAGGTATTTCGTGGATCAGTCGGCACGCTCCTGCCCGAGATCAACGCGGCCACGCGCACACTCCGGGCGCGCATCGAACTCGCGAATCCCGGTGCGCGGCTGAGGCCTGGGATGTTCGCGACGCTCGCGTTCTCGTCAAGCCGCGGCGCGAAGGTCCCGATCGTGCCCGCCGAAGCGGTGATCCAGACCGGCACGCGCAGCGTCGTGGTTCTCGCCGAAGGAGAGGGCAGGTTTCGTCCGGTGGACGTCGAGGTCGGCCTCGAGATGGACGGCAAGACCGAGATCCGCAAAGGGCTGAAGGCGGGCGACATGGTCGTGGTGTCGGGTCAATTCCTCGTCGACTCGGAGGCCAGCCTGAAAGGCACGCTCACGCGGCTGCAGGAGACGCCGGGTGCAATCGCCGAGCAGTCCTCAACCGGACGAACCGGCGACGGCTTGCATCGCGGCCAGGGCAAGGTGAACGAGATCAACGCGAAGACCGGGGAGATCAATCTCAGTCACGACCCGATGCCTTCGATCAAGTGGCCGGCGATGACGATGGGATTTCGCGTTGCCGATGACAAGGCACTCGCCGGCCTCAAGAAGGGCGACATCGTCGACTTCGAGATGCAGGGCGAGCCGGACAAGGACGGCAATTACGTCATCGTTCGCATCGCGCCCAAGGGAGCGAAGCGGTGATCGGCGCTTTGATACGCTGGTCGATCACGAATCGCTTCCTGGTGTTGATCGGAACCTTGCTGGTCGCTGCGTGGGGCGTGTGGGCGGTTCTGCGCACGCCGCTCGATGCCATCCCCGATCTGTCGGACGTGCAGGTGATCATCCGCACACCGTTCCCCGGCCAGGCGCCACGCATCGTCGAGGACCAGGTCACCTATCCGCTCGCCACCACGATGGTGTCGGTGCCCGGCGCGAAGACCGTGCGCGGCTATTCGATGTTCGGCGACTCGTTCGTGTATGTCTTGTTCGAGGACGGCACCGACCCGTACTGGGCGCGCTCCCGCGTGCTCGAGTATTTGAATCAAGTGCAGTCGCGACTCCCCGCGAGCGCGAAGCCCGCACTCGGCCCGGACGCAACCGGTGTAGGCTGGATCTATCAATACGCGCTGGTCGATCGCACCGGCCGGCACGATCTCGGGCAGTTGCGCGCGCTGCAGGACTGGTTCCTCAAGTACGAGCTGAAGGCGGTGCCGAATGTCGCGGAGGTCGCGAGCGTCGGGGGCATGGTGCGCCAATATCAGATCGTGCTCGACCCCGATCGCCTCCGCGCGTACGGCATCACCCACAATCGGGTGATCGAGGCGGTCCGCAACTCGAACCGCGAAACCGGTGGCTCGATCCTCGAGCTGGGCGAAGCGGAATACATGGTGCGGGCGAGCGGTTATCTGCGCACGTTGGACGATTTTCGCGGCATCCCGCTCAAGACCACTGATCGCGGCGTACCGGTGCGCCTGAAGGACGTCGCCCGCATTCAGATCGGACCCGAGATGCGACGGGGCATCTCCGAGCTCGATGGCGAGGGCGAGGCCACCGGCGGCATCATCGTCATGCGCTCGGGCAAGAACGCGCTGGCGACGATCGCGGCGGTCAAAGAGAAGATCGCATCACTGAAGTCGAGCCTGCCTGAGGGCGTTGAGATCATCGAGACCTATGATCGTTCAGACCTCATCAAACGCGCGGTGTTCCACCTCACCACCAAGCTCGTCGAGGAGTTCATCGTCGTCGCGGTGGTCTGCTTCGTGTTCCTGTTCCACTTGCGCTCCTCGCTGGTGGCAATTGTCAGCCTGCCGTTGGGCATCCTCGCCTCCTTCATCGTGATGTATTACCAAGGGGTGAACGCCAACATCATGTCGCTCGGAGGTATCGCGATCGCCATCGGCGCGATGGTCGATGCGGCGGTCGTGATGATCGAGAACGCGCATAAGCACATCGAGGCGTGGCACCATTCGCATCCCGGCGAATCGTTGCGCGGGCCTGCGCACTGGCGCGTGATCGGGGCGGCGGCCAGTGAAGTGGGACCGGCGCTATTCTTCAGCCTGCTCATCATTACGCTCTCGTTCGTGCCGGTCTTTGCGCTCGAAGCCCAGGAAGGCCGGCTGTTCTCGCCGCTTGCGTACACGAAGACCTATGCGATGGCCGCCTCGGCCGGCCTGGCCGTCACCTTGATTCCCATCCTGATGGGCTATCTGATTCGGGGGCGCATTCCCGACGAACGTAAGAACCCGCTCAATCGATGGCTGATCGCGCTCTACGCGCCGGTGCTGCGTGGCGTCCTGCGCGCACCCTGGTTGGTGATGATCCTCGCGATCGTTGTGCTCGCGGCAACCTGGTTCCCCGCAAGCCGCGTCGGCGGCGAGTTCATGCCGCCGCTCGACGAGGGTGATCTGCTGTACATGCCCTCCGCGCTACCCGGACTCTCGCCCGGTAAAGCGGCGGAAATCCTGCAGCAGACCGATCGCCTGATCGCCACGGTACCCGAGGTACAGCGCGTGTTCGGCAAGATCGGGCGCGCCGAGACCGCCACCGATCCTGCTCCACTCGAAATGGTCGAGACCACCGTGCGGTTGAAGCCGAAGAGCGAATGGCGGCCGGGCATGACGATCGAAAAGCTGATCGAGGAGCTGGACAGCGTCGTCAAGCTGCCGGGGCTTGCGAATATCTGGATTCCGCCGATCCGCAACCGCATCGACATGCTCGCGACCGGTATCAAGAGCCCGCTCGGCATCAAGGTCGCGGGCAGCGATCTGGCGGTGATCGAGCGCGTCGCGGGCGAGATCGAGCGCGTGGTGAAGGACGTGCCCAACGTCACCTCCGCGCTCGCCGAGCGCGTCACCGGCGGCCGCTACATCGATGTGAAGGTGCTGCGCGACGAAGCAGCGCGCTTCGGCATGAACGTGGCGGACGTGCAGTCGATCGTGACGGCGGCGATCGGCGGGGAGAATATCGGCGAGACGATCGAGGGCCTGCAGCGCTTTCCGATCAGCGTGCGCTATCCGCGCGAGCTGCGCGACTCGCTCGCCAAGCTGCGCAATCTTCCCATCGTGACCGAGCGCGGCGCACAGATTCCGCTACAGGCGGTGGCGAGTCTTTCGATCGTCGATGGACCGCCGATGCTAAAGAGCGAGAACGCGCGCCTCTCGGGTTGGATCTATGTCGACATCCGCGGGCGCGACCTCGCATCGGTGGTCGAGGATGCCAAGCGCGCGGTGGCAGAGAACGTGAAGCTGCCACCGGGCACCTCGATTAGCTGGTCGGGTCAGTTCGAATATCTCGAACGCGCGAAGGCGCGACTGGCCGTCGTGGTGCCCTTCACCTTGTTGATCATCTTCATGCTGCTTTATCTCACCTTCAATCGACTGTCCGAGGCACTGCTGATCATGGCCTCGCTGCCCTTCGCGCTCATCGGCGGCTTCTGGCTGATGTGGTCGTTGGGCCACAACCTGTCGGTTGCCACCGCCGTCGGCTTCATCGCGCTGGCCGGCGTAGCCGCCGAGTTCGGTGTCATCATGCTGATCTATCTGCGCCAGGCGATTGATCGGCGTACCGCCGACGGTAAAGTGCTCACGCGCGAGGCGTTGCTCGAAGCGATTCACGAAGGCGCGGTGCTCCGCGTGCGGCCGAAGGCGATGACGGTGGCGGTGATCCTTGCCGGCCTCGCGCCGCTCATGTGGTCGGAGGGCACCGGCGCCGAAGTGATGCAACGCATCGCCGCGCCGATGATCGGCGGCATGGTGAGCGCGCCGCTGTTGTCGATGATCGTGATCCCGGCGGCGTACTATCTGATGAATCGCGCGGCCATTCGCCGATCGGCCAGAGCGCCTGCGCATGATCCAGAATGATGCGTATTCGAATCAAGAAACGGAGTCGAAACATGCCGCGAAACCTTGCTTTACGAGTCTACGCACTGTTGCTGGCCGGCGCGCTGGCAGGCTGTGCCGGGAAGGAAGTCGTGTCGCGCGGTGATCCGCTGGAGGGCGTCAATCGCGCGATATTCTCGGTCAACGACACGCTCGACAAGTACGCGCTCACGCCGGTTGCCGAAACCTATCGTGATTATCTGCCGGCCCCGATCCGCACCGGCATCCGCAACTTCTTCGCGAATCTGGACGACCTCTGGGTCGGCGCGAACAGCCTGTTGCAGGGCAAAGTCGGTGATGCGCTGAACGACTGGATGCGCGTTGTCATCAACACATCGTTCGGCATTGGCGGTTTGTTCGATACCGCATCGGATGCGGGCCTGGAAAAGCACAATGAGGACTTTGGCCAGACGCTCGCCAGCTGGGGCCTGGCGAGCGGTCCGTATCTCGTGCTTCCGCTCTTCGGACCGAGCACCCTGCGCGACGGCGCGGCGTATCTCACCATCGATGCGCGCGCCGGTCCGTTGCCGTTGTTCGCCGATGCGGTCACGAACGCGCATGAAGTGGCGCTGCGTAACACGCTGGCGGCTACGTCGAACATAAGTTTCCGGGCGAGCGCGCTCGACTCGGTCAATCTTCTGGAGCGGGCGGCGCTCGACCGCTACGCATTCGCGCGCGAAGCGTTCATGCAGCGCAGGCGCTATCTCATTCACGACGGCGCACCGCCACGCGAACCCGATCCCGAGGATTAAGCGCGGCTACAAACGCTACTTCCGGATGGTGGCTGTTTGGCCGCGATCGACGCGCGGGCGCGGCCACATGCGGGAAAACACTTCATCGCGATGGATCAGCAGATGCTTCAGCGCCGCGCCCATGTGAATCGCGATGAGAAGCATGAATACCCAGACCGTCGTGTAGTGGATGCTGCTCATCCATTGCTTGAGCACGGGGGCGTCCCATCCCCAATGCGGCAGCGTGGTGCCGAAATACTTGATTCACCAGCCGAGCGCGAACTGACCGAACACCGCGATCGCGATGATCCAATGCAGCGCGATGGCCGTGTTGGTATAGCGTTCGCTCACGGCGATTCCTCTTTTGTATTTGATTTACGTCCGGCAGACGCGATAATGCCACGAGCCCACCCGATAGCGAAATCACCCAAGGAGACGATGCGCAATGAAGTTCGGGATGTTCTACGAGCACCAGGTCCCCACGCCATGGACGGCCGACGCCGAGCAACGCGCCTACCAGAACGCACTCGACCAGGTGGAATTGGCCGACCGGCTTGGCATCGATTACGTCTGGGAAGTCGAGCACCATTTCCTGGAAGAATATTCGCATTCCTCGGCGCCCGAAGTTTTCCTCGCGGCGTGCTCGCAACGCACGAAGAATATTCGGCTGGGCCATGGCGTGATGCTCATGTCACCGAAGTACAACCATCCGGCGCGCGCGGCAGAACGCATCGCGACGCTCGATCTCGTCTCGAACGGACGCGTGGAATGGGGTACCGGCGAATCGGCGACGGCGCTCGAGATGGGCGGGTTCAATCTGGATCCGGCCGAGAAAACCAACGAATGGATGGAAGGCGCGGAGCAGGCCGCGAACATGTTGGCGATGACCCCGTACCCCGGCTTCAAGGGTCGGTATTTCGAGATGCCTTGTCGCAACATCATTCCGAAACCGGTGCAGCGGCCGCATCCACCGATGTGGTTGGCGTGCTCGCGTCGCGAATCGATCCATCGTGCGGCGCGCCTGGGCCTGGGCGCCCTCGCTTTCGCATTCGTCGAACCGGAGCAGGCGGCGCATTGGGTCAAGGAATACTACGACATCATCAAATCACCCGAGTGCGTGCCGATCTCGCATACGGTCAATCCCAATATCGCGATCGTGAGCGCCATGTCGATGCATCACGACGAAGAGGAAGCAATCCGCCGCGGTGAAGATGGCTTCAAGTTCTTCGGGTACTCGCTTGGCTATGTGGCGATCTATGGCGAGCATCGGCCCGGCCGCTCCGAGATGTGGAAGCGTTTCCTCGAAGTGAAGGACGCTTTGCCCCGCACCGCCGGACAGGGCGGCATCGGCACGCCCGCGCAGGTCCGGGCGTTCCTCGCGCGCTACGAAGAGGTAGGGATGGACCAGATCATGTTCGTCCAGCAAAGCGGGATGAACCGGCACGAGCATGTCTGCGATTCATTGCGACTCTTCGCGCAAGAGGTCCTTCCTGAATTCAAGCAACGCGATGCGCGTCGAGCGAAAGAAAAAATGGAGGAGCTTGCGCCTTACATCGCTGCGGCGCTGGCCCGCAAGAAGCGAATGCCGCCAATCGCTGATGCGGATATTGCGATTGTCGAATCGTACGGTCGCCGGAAAGGCGTCGACATCGGCGTCGCGCGTGCCGAGACCGTGTCGGATCGCGGTGGCGGCATCAACATTCCAGCGCACGACCCGCATGCGGGCCGGAAATAAGCACAGCACCCAGGAATCCGCGCGATCTGCCGCGCAGATTCCTAGTGTCGGGCGAGACGCATCCTCACGGAGAATGCAAGGGCTGTGAACCCGCAGCCAAATAGAATGAGCATCGGGGTATAGCCGAAGGCGGCAACGGCGGCCCCCATTGCGGCCGCACCGACTGCCTGGCCGCCCGCCCAAGCCATCGAAAACAACGCAAGGCCGGTTGCTCGTGCATTGGGCGCCATCTCCGTTGCCTTGGTTTGCAGCGTGTTGTGCACCATGTAGAGCGAAAATCCAAGTCCGATGGTGCAGACCATCACGACCGGCCAGTACGGTGTCAGAGCAATCGCAATGAACAGCGCGCCGCCCGCGAGCCCGCCCACCGTGACGCAGCCACGTTGCCCGATCCGCTTGAGCATCCATCTCGCCGCCACGGTATAGACGAGCCCACCCAAGCCAAATCCGGCGAGCAGCAACCCGATCACAGTGAATGGCAAGTCGAAGCGCAGCTTCAGGAGCGCGCCAAGAAATGCAAAGGCACCATGGAAGCACAAGGTCTCGCAGAACACGCTCGCCATCACGTTGCGAACGCGCGAATTCTTCATGAGATCGAGGTATCGGCGCGGGGACAGAAGCGGACCGCTCGCCGGCACCCGGCGCGGCCACGATGCACGGGTCGACCTGAACAGCACGACCGCGACCACCGCAAATACGGCGCCAAGGACGACGAACGTTGCACGCCAATCGAACAGGTCGGTCAGTGCACCGCCAACGAGCGGTCCAATCGCTTGGCCAAGAATGGTTCCCGATATGAAACGTGCCAGGACCGGTTGGCGTCCCTCGGCCGGCACCACTTCGGCAAGATAGGCCAAGCCAAGGGTCATACTGCCCGAGGCAAACGCGCCGGTCGCAAAGCGCCAGACAATGAGCGCATCCAGGCTATCCGCAAGCGCACACGCGAAAGAAGCCAACGCGGACAGCCCCATGAGTATCGTGACGACACGCAGTGTTCCGTAGCGATCGCCGAACGGACCATGAAAATATTGTGCTCCGGCCTGGGCGAATGCGAACGCAGTGATGATCGCGGCGGTTGCCGGAACGGACGAATCGAACTGTTCGGCGAGCCGCGGCAGCATCGGCTCGACGACGCGCATCGCAATACCGCTATTGGCCGCCGCGGTCGCCAGCAGGAGAAACGTCTTCTGCGCGGCATTCACATCGTGAAGTCGATACCAAGCCCAGGCAACGCGATGCCGGCAAGCGCAGTGCTCCAACGCTCGCCCATGCGAATCGGCAGCGCAGCGGTCAATGTGCCGGTGGTGATCAGTTCACCGGCAGCGATGGCGGACGAATTCGGCGGCACGGCCAATTTGGCGAGCAGATGTGCGACCGCGCCCAGCGGATTGTCGAGGACGTTCGCCCCAGTGCCACGCGCACGCACCTCACCCTCGCACGAAAGATCGATCTTGAAGTTGGCCAGGCGATTGACCAGACCATCGCCCAGCTTGGCAATTGGAATCTGTTCGCCGATCAGCAACGTTCCGTGCAGGCTCGAATCGGCAATCGTATCGGCTGCCTGAAATTTCCAACCGGGAAAGTGCGACTGAACGATCTCGAATCCATGCGCGATCCAATCGATGCAATCAAGAATCGCGGCAAGGTCCGTCGTGACCGGTGGCGCAGCTCGAAAGTGCAGAACAATTTCCGGTTCGATGCGCGGCTCCACAAACCGGCCAAGGCTGCACACCCCGTGGTGATTGCCGACGTACGCCACCGTGGTGTCATACACATGCGCCCAGATCGGCTCGAATACGCCGTATTCCGGCCAGATATTTCGATTGGTGAATCCGATCTTGCGCCCGACCGAGGCCGCGCCTTCGGCGACCCGTCGTTCATGCACGATGCGGGCAACTTCGTAGGCGGCCGATTGATCGAATTCCGGCAGGTTCGCGGTGATCGGCGGCAGCGACATGCGAAGATCCTGCGCGACTTTGATGTCGTGGGCGATGGCGTGGAGGTTCATTGGTGCGTGGGAAACGAGAAAAGGGAAACGGGAAATGCCAAACGCGAGGCGCGGCACCGCCATTCGCGCCACGGTCGTACACTTGTTCAATCTTACTCTGCAAGCGAATCCGACCATGGAAAGTCTGCGCACCCCCGACAGCCGCTTTGCGGCGCTTCCCGGCTTTCCTTACACGCCGCGCTACATCGACAACTTGCCCGGATTCGCTGGGCTGCGCCTGCACTACATTGACGAAGGCCCGGCGAGCGCCGGTTGCGCCTACCTTTGCCTGCATGGCGAGCCCACCTGGGCGTACCTGTTTCGACGCATGATTCCAACGTTCATGGGCGCCGGCGCGCGGGTCGTGGCGCCCGATCTGTTCGGATTCGGGCGCTCCGACAAACCGATCGACGAAGCGTTCTACACATTCACCCATCATCGCGACACCTTGCTTCGTTTCATAGAGCGACTCGATCTCAATCGAATCGTTTTGGTGTGCCAGGATTGGGGCGGGCTTCTCGGCCTGACCTTGCCGATGGCGATGCCCGAGCGATTTGCCGGACTCCTGGTGATGAACACCATGTTCGCCACCGGTGATACGCCGCTCACCAAGGGGTTCATCGATTGGCGGGCCTGGGTCGCGAAGAATCCGGATCTCGCAGCCGGCAAATTGTTGAAGCGCACCTGCCCGCATCTCACCGATGCGGAGGCAGCCGCCTACGATTCACCGTATCCGGATATTCGATACAAGGCGGGCGCGCGGCGATTCCCTGCGCTGGTCCCCGATCATCCAGCGGCCGATGGCGCCGCGCTGTCGCGTGCTGCGCGCGATTGGTTTCGCGATCATTGGCGTGGTCAGACCTTCATGGCGATCGGCGCAACGGATCCGGTACTCGGGCCGCCGGTAATGAATGAATTGGCGAGCTTGATTCGTGGCTGTCCGCGGCCGCATGTGATCGCTGATGCCGGCCACTTCGTGCAGGAGTGGGGTGAGGACGTCGCAAAGCGCGCTGTTAAGGCGTTCGCAGATTAAACCCGCCGATGCCGCCGGTCGGGCGATACGCGGCGCCGCGAGGCTGATCATTTCGCCCAATTTCACGCTCACCCGGCGGTAAAATCACGATCACTGCCGAGCGCACTCTACTCACCACATCGAGGATCCAACATGGCCGGCCCGGCAAGCGACTTGAAAATCGTCGACATCAAAGCCTTTGCGACTTCGTTTCCGGTTCCACCGGCAGCCAGTTTGACCCTGGGCGTCGGCCGCGTGGTGAAACGCGATACCGTCGTGGTGAAAGTGATTACCGCCGGCGGCCTGATCGGATGGGGCGAATCCCATCATTCACGTTCGCCTGGCGCCATTGCGCATCACATCAACACAACCTTGGCAGGATTGATCAAGGGACGCGATGCCACCGATGTCGTGGGCGTGTGGAAATTGATCTACGACAAGCAGCTCGCGAGCCACGGCATGGGCGCCGGCACCGCGATGGCAATGAGCGGCATCGATCTCGCACTATGGGATATCCGCGGCAAAGCGTGCGGCTGGCCGCTCTACAAACTGCTTGGAGGCACGTCGAAACCGATACCGGCCTATGCAGGCGGTGTTTCACTTGGGTATCAGCCCCCAGCATCGTTGGTCGACGAGGCGCGACCGTTGTTGGAGAAAGGCTATCGTGCCATCAAGTTGAGGCTCGGGGATTCACCGGCCCGCGATATCGAACGCGTGGAAGCGGTGCGCAAAGCGTTTGGCGACGAACTTGAGATCCTCACCGACGCGAACACCGGCTACAACATCGCCGACGCGCGCAAGGTCATGCCGGTGCTCGATGACAACGGCATCGGCTGGCTCGAGGAGCCGTTCCCCGCGCACGATTACACCGCGTATCGGCAGGCGGCAACCTACGGGCATACACCGCTCGCCGCCGGTGAGAATCACTACACCCGATTCGAGTTCAACCAGGTTTTCGAATGCGGTGCGATCACCATCTGGCAGCCTGACCTTTCCAAGACCGGTGGTATCACTGAAACGCTGCGCATCGCGGCGATGGCAAGTGCCCACAAGTACCCGATCAATCCGCATACCTCGATGACCGGCCTCAACATGGCAGCTTCGATCCATCTGCTCGCGGCGATCGAGAACGGCGGATATTTCGAAGCGGATGTGTCCAAGCTGAATCTTTTTCGCGATGCGCTCACCGAGAAGCCATACGAGGTCGGCCGCGACGGCTGCGTGCGGCCACTCGACAAGCCCGGCATCGGTCTTGAAGTCGACGAATCGTTTCTCGCAAAGCATCCGGTGATCGAAGGACCGAGCTACGTCTGATGCCACACGGTCGAGGAAACTTCATGAAATGGATCGCAAGAGCGCTTGTTACGACCGGTTTCGGATTCGTTGCGTTCGCTGCATCGACCCACTTGGGCGCACAAGGCGCCGCCAACTATCCGACGAAGCCCGTTCGCATCGTTGTGCCCTTCCCGCCCGGTGCGTTCAACGACACGTTGGGTCGCATGCTCGCCCAACGTTTTCAGGAAGTCTGGGGGCAGCCTGCGGTCGTCGAGAACAAACCGGGTGCCGGGTCGCTGGTCGGCACTGAATTCGCCGCAAAAGCACCGGCCGATGGCTACACGATCCTGATCGTCGCGCTACCCTTTTCCGTCTTGCAGAGCCTGCACCCGAAAGCCAACCTCGACGTGATGCGTGACTTCGTCCCGATCATTCAGGCCGGGGCCACGCCAAATGTGCTGGTCGTCAATCCCGGGCTGCCGGTCAACTCGATCGCCGAATTCATCCAGCTCGCGAAATCGAAACCTGGTCAGCTCGCCTATGCGTCATCGGGCGCCGGTAGCTCGAATCATCTGTCCATGGAGATGTTCAAGACGATGACCGGCACAGACCTCGTCCACGTTCCATACAAAGGCAGCGCGCCGGCGATGACCGATCTCCTCGCCGGCCAGGTGCAGGCGTATTTCGACAATGCACCGAACGCCCTGCCCCATGTCCGCGCCGGCAAGTTGCGGGCATTGGCGGTCACGACAGCGAATCGGTCATCGTTCGCACCGGACCTGCCCACGGTCGCCGAAAGCGGCGTTGCCGGCTATGAGATCACCGCCTGGTTCGGCATCGTGGCACCGGCCGGCACGCCGGGCGACATCGTGGAAAAACTGAACACCGAGGCACAACGATTCATCGCACTACCGGAAACGCGTGATCGTTTCATGAAGGCGGGCGTCGAAGCGGTGGGTGGCGCCGCAGAGCGCTTCGGCCAGCATCTGCGCAGCGAAGTTGCGAAGTGGGCGAAAGTCGTGAAGGATTCGGGCGCGAAAGTTGACTAAGGCGGGAATTGCATGATTACCCACGAAGTCACCAACCAGCCGCCACCGCTCACTGATTACGATCCGTGGTCAGGGGACCCGCTGTTGCGCGGGACGGTCGCCCGCGAAGGCGGTGCCTGGGTGGGCGAGCGTGCCAATGCTTTGGGGCCGCTCGTTGGGAGCGATCGTCTGCAAACGCTCGCCACGCAAGCCAATCGCTTCGTGCCCGAGTTGCGCACCCACGATCGGTTCGGCCGGCGTATCGACGCGGTGGAGTTCCATCCGGCCTATCACGCACTGATGTCCACTGCGTTCGGCGCGGGCCTGCATTCGCTCGCGTGGACCGCGCATCGCGACGGTGCTTTTGTCGCGCGTGCCGCGCTCAACTATCTCTGGAACCAGCTTGAACACGGCATCTCCTGCCCGGTCACGATGTCGTTTGCCGCCGCGCACATGCTTCGCGTCGCCCCGGCGCTCGCAGCGCGATGGGAGGCGAAGCTCGTCGCCGAGGACTACGATCCCCGACCGCTACCGCTTGAGGACAAGCGCGCTGTCACCATCGGCATGGCGATGACCGAAAAGCAGGGTGGTTCCGATTTGCGCGCCAATACCACGCGCGCGATTCGAGCCGGGTCCGACGAATACCGGCTGACCGGGCATAAATGGTTTTGCTCCGCGCCGATGTCCGATGCCTTCTTTTCGCTCGCGCGCACCGATGCGGGTCTGACCTGTTTCTTCGTGCCGCGATCCCTTCCGGACGGCACGCGAAACACTTTTCTGATCCAGCGCCTGAAAGACAAATGCGGCAATCGATCGAACGCATCGAGCGAGATCGAATATGACGACACGTTCGCCTGGATCGTCGGGGAAGAGGGCCGCGGGATTCCGACCATCATCGAGATGGCGCATCTCACCCGCTTTGACATTGTCGTCGCCAACGCAGGATTCATGCGCACGCTGTTGAATCAGGCGATCCACCACGCGCTGAATCGTGATGCGTTCGGGCGCAAGCTCGCCCTGCATACGCTGATGCAGAACGTGCTCGCCGATATGGCAATCGAAGCGGAAACCGCGATGCTCGTGGCGTTCCGGCTCGCCCGTGCATTTGATCAGCGCGAACGCGATCCGCATGAAGCGGGTATCGCGCGCCTGCTGACGCCCATCGCGAAATACTGGAGCTGCAAGCGCGTTCCGGCCCTTGCGGTCGAGGCGATGGAATGTCTTGGCGGCGCCGGATACGTCGAGGAAAGCCCGCTGTCCCGGTTCTATCGCGAAGCGCCGCTCAACAGCATCTGGGAAGGCAGTGGCAATGTCATCTGCCTGGATGTGCTGAGGACGATTCAAAAGGAGCCCGATGCGCTCGCAGCACTGATGAACGACCTCGATCGCATCGCGCGAACCGATGCGCGGTTAGGCGATCATTTACGCGATACCCGACAATTCCTGGCCGATCAAAGTGCCCTCGAGGGGCGTGCCAGACTAATCGTTGAGCGTCTGGCTTGCGCGATGCAGGCAGCTCTGTTGATCGAGCATGCGCCAGCGTCGGTCGCAACCGCGTACTGTGCCAGCCGGCTCGGTGATCGAGGCGGGTACGCGTTCGGAACGTTGCCCGCCGATACACCCTGTCAGGCAATCGTTGAACGGGCGCGGCTCCAATGAATGCTCACGAATTGGGGCACGACATTCGGCGGCAAGGACTGTTTCTTGTGCTCGCGCTTGCGCTGGCACTGTCGGGCTGCGGCGGCGGCGAAGGGGCTGCATCCGGCGAATCGAGCGCGAAAGCGAGGACCGCCATCCCCGCCCCGCCTGCCGTCGGAAATTTCCCGCCGGGCGAGGAGCCTCTCGCAAAGGCAGCGAGGGAAACCACGCGCACCATCGAGATCGCAGGGCCGGTTGGCGCCAACGCCAATTTGATTCTCGAAAGCTTTCGCGAAGATCTGGCCGCCTGTACGCGCCTGATCGATGTCCTGCGCTCCGATATCCGGCTTGTCGATCAGATGGAAAAGGTGATCGGGAACGCCGATGGAAACATCGAACGGTCGCTCAAGGGAACGCGCGCTTACGACCAAAAGGACATCCGCTACCTCATCGGCAATCACGATTTTGTGCGACTGGAACAGTCGCACCATGGCGATCCCTATGCCGCGGCCGTCCTCGAGAATCGTGGAATTTTTTGCGCGCCGACGCGTGCGCGCCTTCAGGATATTGAACGCCTCGGACCCTCTGCCGCGGCGTGGACGATCCGGGAATACTTTCTGACGGGTTCACTCCGGGCGGTACGGATGCCCTGGACCCTGATGGATGGCGTGGGGGTTGACTTCGAAGAGCTGCGCGACGAAGTCGAAACCGCTTCGCGCATTTATCGCGGGTCGCACCGGTCGCGGCTCGAGACTTGGCTCAGCAATGCCGCGAACACGTTGCGCCGTGAGCAGGCGCTCGCGGAGGCAACGCCCGATGGCCGCACGCGCGAGCAACATCGCGACACGGTCGGCGAATGGATCATCATGCTGGAATCGCTGCGATCGATCCGGATCGAACCGAAGGGCAGCTAGACCGTAGCCGCGCAGCCGCTACCGCACTGCCGCACTAACCCGAATATCCCCGTAGTACGCCCGCACGGTCTCGCCGGTATTGTCGGTATCGGTCATGACGCCGATCCAGATCACCGGAGGCGGTTCCTCGCCGAACGCTCGCCGATAGTCTTCGTAAAGATTGACGCTTCGTTCGCACCAATGGCCAACCTGCTCCGGGCCGCTGTCCGCCACGATCATCTTGATGCGCGTGGTATGGGGATTGTCGATGACGGTCCCGGTAGGAGCGCGGTTCTCCCAGATGTACATCAGAGTGGCAAACGGAAGATTGGCCTTTGTCATCGCCTTGAAGTTGCGGTGGACGTGCTGATCGAACGGTTTCAACTTCGACATGTCGCCATCGAACGCGACGAGAATCCGCACCGGAGAATCTTCCGTCGCGGCGCGTTTGTTGTTGGCACGATCGATGAGCGCCGTGGTCTTCCAACGCCACGAAAGTACCGGATACTGTTTGGGGTCGAAGTGAAGCGGATGCACGAGTCCGGAGGCCGCTGTATCCGCCCGCGCCTCGATGACGGTGCGACCCGAGTAGTCGACAAGGTCGTACTGCGTACTGCGTTTGAAAACGCTGATCTGCCATGGCACCCAAGGGCCGGAAAGCGTGGCCCCGGGCTTTTGCGTCGAGAACGAAGCGATCGAGGGGGCGCCGGATGCCGCGACTTCACGATGAACGGGCGCCATATCACGATGCTCAGGCGCCACATTCCGATGTTCGGGGGCATTTGCGCACGCGGCCAATACCGCGACGGCGCCGATCACCATCGTTACACACGGCCAGCGCGGCTTCACGCGATTCATCGGATCATGGCGAAGGCGACTAGTCAATTGGATCCTCGCTATAACTTTGCTTCCCGAATACGCACCGTACGCCTAGTTACGCGGCGTGTGCTAGGCCGTCCGACCACTGGGCAGAATTTTACGATCATTTACCTCGGTTCGAAAATCTCCCCGGATTGTGCGGCTAGACTCCGTGCGCCGCGCTGGGGTCACGATCAAGATTCCGACGCGGCGCTTCCGACTGTACGCCGAATGCGTGATCGAGGGTTCGGTGCAGTCGGGCGCAGCACAATAATAAAACCTCCCGATCGCGCTCCCCTTGTGGCCGCCGGTCTTGAAAGCCCCGCGTTGTGAAGACGCGGGGCTTCGATCTTCAAGCGATCCGCGTCGAACCGCGTCGAACCGCGTTGTGCCCCGCATCAAGGCGCGACGGGCTTGCGTTCGGCGAGCAACGCCAAGAGTTCCAGTTGTGCCGAGCGGCTCGGGCCTCGCCGGGACACCACCTTGGTGTATCGCCCATCCGGGAGCATTCGCCAGGCATTGATGTTGTCGCGCAACACGGTACGCAGCCCCTCGCGAATGACACGGGCCTTGAGCTTCTTGTCGATTACCGGAAAGCACAGCTCGATCCGCCCGAAGAAGTTGCGGCCCATCCAGTCGGCACTCGACAAGTAGATATCCTCGGCACCTGCGTTCAGGAAATAGAAGATGCGGTGGTGCTCCAGGAACTGGCCGACGATCGAGCGCACGGCAATGTTCTCCGACAGATCGGGCACGCCCGGGCGGAGCGCGCAGACACCGCGCACGATCAGATCGATCTTCACGCCCGCCTGGGAAGCGTTGTAGAGCGCGCCGATGACATCGGGCTCCTGCAATGAATTCATCTTCGCGATGATTCGGGCGGGCGCCCCGCCCTTCGCGATCCGCTCCTCGTTTGCGATCGCGGCCATCACGTTCTTATGCATGGTGAACGGCGATTGCCAGAGCGCGGAGAGCGACGCGGCACGGCCAAGACCGGTGAGCTCCTTGAACATCTCGTTCACATCGCGGCACATCACCTCGTTCGCGGTGAACATGCCGAAATCCGAATACAGGCGCGCGGTCCGGGCGTGATAGTTGCCGGTCGCCAGATGGGCGTATCGTTTGAGCTTGCCCGATTCGCGACGCACCACCAGCAGCATCTTGGCGTGGGTCTTGTGTCCCACAATGCCATAGACGACGTGCGCGCCGACCTCCTCCAGCCGCGACGCCCAGTTGATGTTGGCCTCCTCGTCGAATCGCGCGAGCAACTCGACGACGACCGTCACTTCCTTGCCGTTGCGCGCCGCCTGGATCAAGTGTTCCATCAAGGTGGATTCGGCACCGGTCCGATAGATGGTCTGCTTGATTGCCACCACAGCGGGATCCGTCGCGGCCGCTCGCACGAAATCGAGAACCGGTTGAAACGACTGGTACGGATGATGAAGCAGAATGTCCCCGGCGGAAATTGCGGCGAACACGTCGGGGACACTGCGGAATTCAGGCGCGACGCCGGGTACGAAAGTCGGGAACTTCAAATCGGGTCGATCAACCAGATCGGGAATCTGGTTGAGGCGAACAAGATTCACCGGCCCGTCCACGCGGTAGAGATCCACGGCGTCGAGTTCGAACTGGCGCATCAGGAAGCTTGATGTCTCTTCCGAGCAGGTTGCGCTTACCTCGAGGCGAACCGCGTCCCCGAAATGTCGTTCGAGCAGTTCGCCCTGCAACGCTTCGCGCAGGTTCTTCAGCTCTTCCTCATCGACGTAGAGCTCGCTGTTCCGCGTCACGCGAAACTCATCACACGCCTTCACCACCATGCCGGGAAACAGCTCGCCCACGAACTGGCGAAGAATCGCGCCCAGCGTAAGAAAGCCGTACGGAAACCCCGCGATCGCGGCGGGTACGCGAATGATGCGCGGGAGCACGCGCGGTGCCTGCACGATGGCAAGCCCGGAGTCGCGGCCAAATGCGTCCTCTCCTTCGAGCTCGACGGTGAAATTGAGACTCTTGTTGAGAAGACGCGGAAACGGATGCGCCGGATCAAGACCGATCGGCGTCAGGACCGGCAGCATTTCGCTCTCGAAATAATCGCGCGCCCAGGCGATCTGCTCCGCGGTGAGGGGCGCCCGTTTGAACATCGTGACGCCCTCTGCTTCCAGGGCGGGCAACAGTACACGGTTGAAAAGCGTGTACTGGCGCTCGACCAGCTGATGCGCCCGCGCGCTGATCAGGAGCAACGTGCCGGCTGCCGCGACGCCGTCCGGGCCGCGTACGTTCGGATGATCGATCAACTCCTGCTGCACCCACGCGACCCGCACCTCGAAGAATTCATCGAGATTGCTCGATACGATGCAAAGAAATCGCAACCGCTCGAGAAGCGGGACGGTGTCGTCCTCCGCCATCGATAACACGCGCTCATTGAACGCGAGAATGCCCAACTCGCGATTGAGGTACCGCGAGTGGGTGGTAGCCGGTCCAGCGTGATCCGCCGCGCGAGCGGGACCAAGGAACCGTGAATCATTCGCGTTCATGATGACACCGTGGTTGCATGGCGCGTCGCCAACTTGCGCATTGGCGCTCCCCAAATTGCGATCACACCGTGTGATCGCACCGGCCGCGCACTCGTCCATGATATCGTCGATGGATGCTCGATACCCAGACGGTGGCGGCAATCGACCTTGGCTCCAATAGCTTTCGGCTGGAGATCGGGCGGGTCGTCGGTGCGCAGATCTATACGTTGGACACCCTGCGTGAACCGGTGCGTCTGGCCGCCGGATTAACCAAAGACAAGTTGCTCGACCGCGACGCGCAGGCGCGCGCGCTTGCAACCCTCGATCGTTTCGGCCAGCGTCTGCGCGGCTTCTCGCCAAGACAGGTACGTGCGGTCGCGACCAACACATTCCGTGTCGCGCGCAACGCCAAGGAGGTCCTTCGTCAGGCTGAGTCGCGACTCGGATTTCCGATCGAGGTGATCGCCGGTCAGGAAGAGGCACGGCTCATCTACTTCGGCGTCGCGCACCTGCTCGAGCCCGGTTCGGCGCGGCGGCTGGTCGTCGACATCGGCGGGGGCTCCACCGAGATCATCGTGGGCACCGGTTACCATCCTGAGCTCATGGAAAGTGTGTACGTCGGTTGCGTGAGCTATTCGTTGCGATTTTTTCCAGGCGACATATTCACCAAGCCCGCGTTCCGCCACGCCGAACTCGCGGCCCGGCACGAATTCCAGGTGCTCTCGAAAAGCTATCGAAGTCGTGGCTGGAGCGAGGCAATCGGCTCGTCGGGTACCGCGCGCGCGTTGGCCGAACTGATCGAGCAGAACGGATTTTCTGATCACGGCATCACGCGGGAAGGTCTCGATCGGCTCAAGGCCGCGATGATCAAGGCCGAGTCGGGCATGGCCCTCAAGCTCATCGGATTGAAACCGGACCGCATCCCGGTATTGGCCGGCGGACTTGCCATCATGTTGGCGATCTTCGATGAGCTCGGATTGCAACGCATGGCGGTATCCGATGGCGCGCTTCGCACCGGCGTGCTCTATGACCTGCTCGGTCGGGGCAGCCATGAAGACATGCGCGAAGCAACGGTGCGCGAGCTCATGGTCCGGTATCAGATCGACGAGGCGCAGGCGCTGCGCGTGTCGAGCACCGCGCTCGCCCTGTGGCGAAACCTGGAATCGAGCGCGCGTGTGCCGCTCGAACCACCGGTGGCCAACGCCCCGGAAACGGCAGAACGGATTCTTCATTGGGCGGCGCTGCTGCACGAAATTGGACGCTCGATGTCGCACAACGGCTATCACAAACATTCGGCCTACATTCTTTCGAACGCCGACATGCCGGGATTCTCGAAACGGGAACAGTCCGCCCTCGCGACTATCGTGCTCGGCCACACCGGCAAGCTGCCGAAGATCAAGGATCTCGTCGAGCACGAGAGTGACTGGCGGATGGTGGCCTGCCTGCGGTTGGCGGCGCTTCTCCATCGCAGTCGGAACGAATCCACCGAGGAACCACCGACGTTGCAAGTCGCAAAGAAAAGCTATGTGATTGGTGTTGTCCGCGATCGCCTGGAGGCAAGCCCGTTGACCGACTTCGATTTGACGCAGGAGGTCGAGGAATGGCGTCGGGTGGGGCGCGATCTGAGAGTTGAGGCGCTCGATCGCTAGTTCACAGCATGTCGGGCGAGATGACGGCCCGGAGCACAATACTGGCGCCTTCCTCACGATCGCGGCTGCTAATCCACCATACCGCCGCCTTCTTGACCGACCACGGATCATCGCAATTTGCGAGCAGACGCGATGCCACCCGCCCAAGGGTCGGTTGATGGCCGACGATCAGCGCGGATCGGGATCCGTCTGGCCAGCCGGCCGCGGCAAGCACGTCATCGGGCGAGCGACCCGGCGCGAGGGTTGATTCGATATCGAAGTGTCTGCCCAGGGCGCTTGCCGTCTGTCGGGTCCGCTCGGCCGGGCTTGCGAGGATCACGACCTTGTCCGGCAGGCGCGAGACCAGCCACGACGCCATGCGACTCGCCTGCCGTTCACCGTGCTTGGTGAGTTTGCGGGCGAGGTCATCGAAGCCGTCCTCGGCTTCGGCATGGCGCCACAGAATGAGATCCATTTGCCTCGAGGCGACGCAGGCGGGTTTCAGCGATCAGGCAGTCGACGCTTGTATCGAACGACCGGTACCCGAGGCTCGCGGGGCGGGCCGCCCTCGGTGCGCTCCCGAAACGGCGGACGAGGCGCCCCCCCAACCTCGCCACCGGCGACATCCCCGGCGTCATCGCGCTGTGGTCGACCGTCGCGAGGTTGACCTTCGAAGCGACCACCGGCACGCGGCGGCGGTCGCCGGCCCGTACGCACGCCTTTACGGGGCGGAGAAATGGTGAGAATCATCGTCTTATAGACGAGATTGTGCTCACCGGAATCGACCATGATGGTCTGCGGATCGAATGCGATGATCTTGCCTTCGAGCCGGGTGCCATTGGTCAGAAAGACCGTGAGAATGGTCCCTTCGTCGCGCCATTTCGCGAGCCGCGGGTCCTGGGCCGGTTGTGCCTTACCTTTGTTCAGTGTCGCTCTCCCCCTTGGTGTTTTCGCGCTTGACTCTAGTCGGGGTCGTTGGGACCTTCTTCATTCACTTCGATCGACTTTCGTTCTAACCTCCATAAAACGAGCTGCCCGCGATCTGGGCATTCCCGTAACACATACCCGCCCCAGGGCGAATCGTAAGCGAATCACCCTCACTGTTGCAATCATGTTTGATTTTGGGACTCCCCGTGGCATTACGTGAAGTGAGGGGCCGCGGACCCGATATCGTCAGGGCATTCGCGGCGCTGGCAGAGCGATCGTCGACGCGAATCATCATTCGGATGTGTCTGCAGCCGATCGCAGCGACGGAACGGCGGTCCGCGGTGGACCCGGCAATGTCGGCGCACCCTCTACAATGGCAGGCACGCAGCGCCTTTTGACCGATACCGATTCGACGCGGCCACGCCGGTGTCGCCAAGAGGCGGCCGATGATGACCTGCGGCAGCACCCGTGACGCCGTGGCACGTGAGGGGAAATATCCCTTCATGCGGCAAAAATCAGAAGGAGGAATCCTGTGCGGTTGCCCCGTGCCGCCCTGGCGGTCCGCAAGCTAAGCCTGTCCAGCTTATCGGTCCGCGATCTGCTGATCGTCGGGCTGCCGATGATCGCGCTCATCGTGGGCGCGTTCTGGCTCGCCTACCAGTTTGTGCAACCTGCCCCGCCATCGTCGTTCACTATTTCAACCGGCTCGGAAAGTGGCGCCTACTATGCCGTCGCGGAAAAATATCGCGGGCACCTGCGCAAGCACGGAATCGAGATCGAGATCAAGACGTCGGCCGGTTCCGTGCAGAACATCGAGCGGCTTCGCGATGAAAAATCCAATGTCGACGTCGTATTTACGCAGGGGGGCATCCTCCGCCCCGACAATACCGAGGGCCTACTGTCGCTTGGCGCGGCATTCTATGAACCGGTGTGGATTTTCTATCGATCGAAAAAACCGCTCGATAGAGTGAGAGAGCTTGCCGGCAAGCGAATCGCCATCGGCTCGATGGGAAGCGGTACGCGGCAACTCGCGCTCGAGATTCTGCAGGCGAACGCCGCGGACGGGGCGCCCACCCAATTGCTGGAAATGTCCGCCGAGAAGGCGGCGGTCGAGCTCCTGACCGATCGGATCGATGCGATGTTCGTGGTTGGCGCGCCCGAAACGGGTGTCATCCGTGCACTGCTTTATGCGCCTGACGTGAGGCTCCTGAGTTTTTCCCGCGCGGCGGCCTATACGCGCCTTTTCCCGCATCTCTCCGCCGTCACGCTGCCGCAGGGATCGATCGATCTCGTGCGAGACATCCCGGCGCAGGACACCAAGCTCATCGCGACGACGGCTCAGATCGTCGTACGAGAGGATTTCCATCCGGCCCTCACCGATCTGCTGCTCGACGCCATGCGCCGTGCGCATGGCGGGATGGGCCCGTTGCAGCAGACGGGCGATTTCCCAAACCCGAGAACAGGCGATATTCCTATTTCCGAGAACGCACAGCGATTCTACAAGTCGGGCCCACCGTTTCTTCATCGCTACATGCCCTTCTGGGCCGCGACCCTGATCGATCGGGTGATCGTGTTGCTCGTGCCGCTTTTCGCCGTGCTGGTTCCCGCCATGCGCTTCGCGCCGTCGATCTATACATGGCGCGTTCGGAGCAAGATTGCGCGGTGGTACGGCGAATTGAAACTCCTCGAATACGAAATTCGACATCGCTACGATGCGACCAAACGGGCCGCCTACCAGCATAGTCTCGAAGATCTCGAGGACAAGGCGTTCCAGCGAGCGATTCCGCTTGGCTTCACCGGTCAGGTCTACATCCTTCGCGAACACATCGCGCTGGTTCAAGACATCCTTGATCGGCGCGCCGCCGGTCACCTCCCGCCGGAGAGTGAAGCCGAATCCGGGCCGCGTGCCGGGAATCCGGAACCCTGATCAAGGTCGCGCGTCGTTCATGGGCCGGCCCACTTCGATGCGCCGAGGGCCATCTGCACGTCGATGCAATCCGCAGATGAATGCGCGCTCTTTCGCCGCCGCGCCTGGCGAAGTAACCGTGAAATAAATCACGCGTGTCCTCGGCGAGTGCAGAGAAATCCACTGCGAGCGCTCGGCTATCCGCAAGGGAACCTGTAGCCTCCGCCCGACTCGGTCGCGGACGAGAAGGCGCTTACTCGTGCGAGACACGCGCCCATGCATCACAACATCTCATCACGCTGATTTGGTATTCAGGTGCCGCGATCGAAAGCAATGCGGCGTTCCGCCGAGCGCCCTATTCCAAGTGGACCGAATGCGTGTGAGCACGATCGCAAAAAGCGAAACTTCCCAGATGAGTATCCCTCCGATCGACGCCGCCGAAGCACTGATCGATTTCGACAAGCTTCAGCATCGGATCGGGCGAAATGCCGATTTGCTTCGGGACCTTATCTCTCTTTTCTTATCATCTCAACCGAAAGACGTTAGAGCCTTGCGGCAGGCCATGGATGCCGGGGACCTATCGCGATCGAAGCGTATCGCACATCGGATTGCCGGAGCGTTCGCAAGTCTCGCAATGGATATCCTGGCCCGTAGCGCTCTCGAAATCGAACAACAAGCGGCAGCAGGCCACTTGGATTTATGCAAGACCAGCATGACGAGTCTCGAGCGACGATTCGAGATCGTGAACACTCAATTGGCGAGCGAGCTGGGCAGATTGGCCAGCCAGTAGTCGAACGCAAGAGCTGCGGGCAAGACGGCGAAGGCCGGTGGCATGTAAGAACCCGATTCAATGAGGCGGAGCGCATGCCGCCGAGGCGCGCGATGCACGCCTAGAAGCAACAGGGCGCGACCGCGCCTTCGCGGTACCAGGGGAAGCATCATGGAAGAGCCGGGGAAACAATCGACATCGATTCGAGCGATTATCATCGACGACGATGCGATCGCACGTCGCCTCGCCGCCGGAGCGCTGCGCAACCTTGGCGTCAATCCGGAATTCGAAGCGGCGGATGGCGTCGAAGCACTCGCCAGAATCCGCCAGGAAGGCAATCGGATTGATCTTGCGTTGTGCGACCTCGAAATGGACGGCATGGACGGCGTCGAGTTTCTTTCACAGCTTGGCGCGGAGCGTCCCGGCATGTCCGTCGTGCTGCTCTCCGGGATGGAAAAGTCACTCATCGAATCGGTGGAAGGCATGGCGAGAAGCTCGGGGCTGCGCGTATTGGGCGCTCTCCAAAAGCCGGTCGATCGCGACAAGCTATCGGGACTCATCGCCCGCATGAGCGCCGCGCATTCGACGAATTCCGCGTCGGGCGATGCCGGTACGCTGATCACCGTCGAAGACATCGCCCGCGGTCTTTCCGAAAAGCAGTTCGTGCCCTACTTCCAACCCAAGGTCGATCTGGTCTCGGGGGATGTTACCGGCGTCGAAGCGCTCGTTCGGTGGCGGCATCCGCAGCTTGGATTGGTTCCGCCGAATAGATTCATTCCGCTTCTGGAAGACAGCGGGCAGATCGTCGAGCTGACCTGGTTCATGCTTGAAAGCAGCATGCGAACGCTCGCGGAATGGCTGCCGAAAGGCCTGGACATCAGCATATCAGTCAATGTCACGGTGGACTTCCTCGAGGAATTCGCGGTGACGGAGAACATCATCGCGCTTGCACAGAACCTGAACGCCCCGCCGCAACGCGTCACCCTTGAGATCACGGAAAGCACCGCGGCCACGCATGTATTGACGGTCATCGGCAATCTGGCGCGCCTTCGCATGCGCGGCTTTGGACTTGCGATCGACGACTTCGGTACCGGTTATGCCTCGATGCAACAATTATCGCGAATTCCGTTCAACGAGCTTAAGGTCGATCGCTCGTTCGTTTCCGGTGCCGCACGCTATCCGAACCTGCGTACGATTCTCGAATCGAGTCTCAATCTCGGACGGCGCCTCGGTCTGAAAACAGTCGCGGAAGGCATCGAGACCATGGATGAACTCAGGCTGGTTCGATCCATCGGTTGCGACACGGCGCAAGGATTTCTCTTCGCGAAACCGATGGAAGCGGCGCATTTCCTGCGATGGATAAGCGAGTGGCAACGGTCCGGCCAGAAATCCATCTTCAACGAGCAGCGGAATTCGGTTGCCGCTTGATCCGCTCGCGCACGTAACCGGCCATGGGCGCAATCTCATTTGGGATTTCCGCCCTCGCAGTGATCCCTCGCCGTCGCATCCGCGATCAGAACTGAACAACCGGGACACGACGCTTCGCGATGGCGTCATTCTTCCCTGCTCGCCGCATGCTCGAATGGTGTCGACGTGACGGAAGTCCATTCACCGCTCGAATCTCGTGCGTAGGATCCCCGAGGGGACCGAAGTCTACGGTTGAAAAAACAAATCCTCTCTCTGCGGGAAAGACCTAGCGGCACGCCTGACGTTGATGCCAATTGATTGGAATCAACTAGCGCGGTGCTGTCGGCGCGAACAAGCGCCAGCCCGCCGCTAGAAGGACCTTCCAAGGTTGATGTCATGGCCCAAGCAACGCCACCACATTCGCAGCTGCGTGTACTCATCGTGGACGATGACGCGATCGCAAGACGCCTCGCTGCGGGCATTCTCCGGTCATGCGGTGTCGATAACGCGATCGAGGCGGCTGACGGTTTCAAAGCCCTCAACTATTTGCGTCAATCGATCGAGCCGATCGATCTTGTGATTACCGACCTCGAAATGGAGGGTATGGACGGCATTCAGTTTCTCGCGGAACTGGCCGACCAATGTCCCAATGCGGCCGTCGTCCTCGTATCGGCCATGCATCGATCCGTCATTGGATCGGTCGAAGAGTTGGCGAAGAACACAGGACTTCGCGTATTAGGCGCCATCGAGAAGCCGCTCGAGCGCGCGCGAATGCATACCCTTCTCGAAGAATTCAAGTCTGGCGGCCAGGTGCAGGCTGCGGAAGAAATCCTGGAATGCTTCTCCCACGACGAGATTCGAGACGCGCTCACCGACCAGCAAATCATTCTTTTCTACCAGCCCAAAGTAGATCTTCGCGATGGTCGGCTCATTGGCGCGGAAGCACTCGCGCGCTGGCGACATCCACTGCGCGGCATCGTCGCCCCGATGAGCTTTATTCCGGCCGCAGAGAAGAGCGGACTCATCAATGAACTCACCTGGAAGATGCTCGAGTCCGGCCTGCGAACCGCTGCCGATTGGGGCAATGCCGGCCTCGACATTTCGGTTTCGATCAACATCACGGTTGGATTTCTTGAAGAATTCGCCGTCACCGAAAACATCATCGCGCTGACACATCGCCTGAATGTGCTTCCGCAACGCATCATCCTCGAACTCACGGAAAGTATGACGATGACCGACATCGTCCCGGTGATCGGCAATCTCGCGCGATTGCGAATGCGCGGCTTTGGGCTGGCAATCGATGATTTCGGAACGGGCTATGCGAACATGCAACAGCTTTCGTTGATCCCGTTCAACGAGCTGAAGGTCGACCATAGCTTCATCAAAGGGGCGGTCAGTCAGCCCGATGTCCGCGCGATCCTCGAGTCGAGTCTGGAACTTGGTCGCCGCTTGCGGCTGCAGACGAC
>JBJXGX010000351.1:0-36956 GCA_046160305.1 Burkholderiales bacterium | reverse complement strand
TTGGCGGAAGAGGCGAGAGTCGAACTCACCAGGGACATCTTGGATACCCCTCACCGGTTTTGAAGACCGTGCACCCCACCGGGGATGATTCTCTTCCTTCTTGTATCGTAATCAATCCGCCTTTGCTTTGCCGTTCGTCCATACACGGATGATCTGCGGGATCGCCTCCTCGATTCGCTGCCCGATCTCTCCTTCCGTCAGCGTGCTCAATGGATGTTGAATCACCACCCAATCCAGTCCATTCATGCCAAGCGCGTCTCGTTGTGTCTGGGCTTCGAGGGTGAATTCTGTCGTAATGATCACCGCGGTCGGGATGCCCTTGGCTTCGAGTGCCACTGCGTCATGCATACAGCACGAGGTGCAGGAGCCTCAGTCGCCGACCGCAGTCAATACGATGTCGTTGTTCGTGACGATCTCGTCGATGAGCTGGGGCGCCGCGTTCAGCGAAAAGCTCTCCTTTCGGTAGTAGGTGACCGCGCTGAATCCCGCCTGTTCGACCAGCTTGTCGCGCGTGCCACGCAAAAGCTTGTTCGCATTCCATTTCGTATTATCGAGGATCGCGAGGCGCTTTCCCGCAAGCGTTGATGCGCGGGGTGCGCAATGCATCAACGCCGCGGTAACTTCGCCGCGCGGATCGTAGACGCGCATACCAGGAGAACCAGACTGCATGGTGAAGACTCCGGGAGAAAGTTTCATAGGTAACACGTGCCATCCACGCAACGCGCCGATGCAGACGGTGCACGCGGTGCGCCACCATCGATCGAGCGTAGCACGGGTGATGACATGCGACCCCAGCCGGGAATGAACGCCGAGAACCGCCCCGCCTCGCCCCCCGCGACGAACAGGTGGATGTTGTCGGGGTAGGGAACAGCCGGGATCCGCGCGTCGGGTTCACGCTTGTACCAGGGCGGCAAGCTTCGATTGTAGACTTTGCCGTAGCGATCGCCGAATGACACGTCGCGCCAGAGATTGCCCGACTGTTGCCAAAGGTAGTAGCGAATATCCTGCCGCTTCCAGCCACGCTTGGCGATCGTGCGAGCGTGTTCGGGGCCGAGCACCACCGCGCAATGTCCGGCCGACACCGCGTTGTTGTGCGCGAATGTGCTCATCGCCGAGCATATCGAATCGAGGATGCCTTCCGGGTCGTCCGCGACATGATTCGTCACGCTATGCGGCGGCTCGGCTGCAATCAGGAAAACAGTCGAATCGTCGGCGCGATAGCCCTGTTCGACATGGTAGGGCGCGAACGGGCTCTCATCCTCGTTCTCGGCGATGCAGTAGGTGTATTTGCCAGGATGTCCGAGCGTGGCCTTGTCGAGTTTTCCGGGCCATCCGCCACCGACATTCAGCAGGATCAACCGGATCGCGCGGCCGATCGTCGCATTGGCGCGATTGCCGGAGCCGAACACATTGCCACCGGCGTTCATGCCGATGCGTCCGCGAATCGGTCCGTTGACGACCAGCAACGGCGCGCACATATGCGTGGTCGCCTGCACGCCATTCAAATTGAAGTGAGGCGTGCAAAGAGCGAGCATTGCCGCGCGGACCACCGGCGCGTATTCAGGCAGGCAGCCCGCCATGACGGCGTTGATCGCCAGCACCTCGCGGGTGAGGTTGCCCCATCGCGGTGGCACGCGCGCTTCGACGAACGCCGACTCACCGCCCAGTGCATCGAGCATTGCGGCAATTTTTTCCGTGGTTGGCGGCACGACCGGGAATCCATCCGAGACGCCCTGGGCGTAGTACCACTCGATGAGATCGGTGCCCGCGGGAACGGCACTTTCCGGTTCAATCGGCGGCGCGGCGTTGACTGCAATGACAGCGGGACGGTTCATGGTGTGGTGGCGCGATTGGACTCTGATCGAGTATAGGGCCACATCGTCAGGCGGCGCCGAACACGTCATCGGCGGTTGCGACCATCGAACGGGTATTGCCGCGACGCTTGGTGAGGCCGACTCGATCGAAGAATTCCAGTACTTCGATGGTGAGATTGCGGCCGATGCCCGTCGTATCCCTGAACGCCACCGCGGAAAATGAAGCATCGTCGCTTGCATCGGCCAGTTGTTGCGCGACGACTGCGAGCGCCCGCAGGTGGACGCGTAGATAGCAGCGATTGGGCGCCACGCGATACGCCTCCCCTGCGATGCAGACGCGATCGAGCGTTCCCTGGATGGACTGGACCGGCAATCGCAGATGTTCGGCCAGCTCACCCACGCGGGGCGGACGCGAGGCCCCTTCATCGATCAGCGGTCGCATGCGGTCCCAGAGTTTCGCGTCCGCGGCCGGTAATTTCGGTCGATGCGCCGGCCGGCGAAACGTTGCGCTATCGCGAACGATCCGCTTCGTGCTCAAGAGTGTTTGCAGCGCATGTTCGATCGCGAGCGGGCGATGCTTTCCGCCAAGAGCGGCCAGCAGCGCTTTGCGATCGGGTCCGGATGTCGTGGGGTGATCGCGATGGTGGCGTTCGATCGTGGCTTCGATCAACTGCGCGGCCGCATCGCTGTCGGCCTGTCGGATCGCGCGGGGTGACCCCTGGTGCGTCACACGCGTCAGCCGTGATCGCTCGATGAGCGCGGACATCTCCTCATCGCTCGTGTTCCATGCAGCCTGCAAAGCCGCCGTGTCCGCACCGAACGGAAAATGCGCGGCGATCCAATCGACGATCGCCTCGGAAGATCCCGTGCTGAGTGTGCGCAGCAACTCGATCCGCTCGGTGCGCTTCAGACGCACGCTCTCCGGATACGGATCGAGCACGGTCGCGCCGACGATGGTGCGGGTGTTGGAGGCATCGCGCAATACGATGCGATCGCCGCGCACCGCGTGAACCGGACGGCTCAGTCGCAAGCGTGCCAGGCGTTCATCGGATTCGCCGCTCGATTCGAGCATCAATAAACGACCCGGTACATCGGCGGTACCGAGGAAGGCGTGCACCGCGGAATCCTGAGGCAGTGTCTTTCCCTCGGATTGACGGCTCAGTGCGACATCGATGGTCGCGGTCGGCCGATCGATGCTCGGGCTCACCAGCCAATCGCCGCGCGCCGCGCTCGACCGATCGATCGCGGCGCCGGCAAGATTGATCGCGCAGCGCGTGCCGGCCGGTGCGGTGTCCGTACTTTTTCCGGCGACGCGAATGCCGCGTATGCGGGCTTCCTTGCCATGGGGCGCGATATGAACGGTCTGGCCGACATGAATCGCGCCGCTGCTTGCGGTTCCGGTGACGACCAGTCCTTCACCGGCGGCGATGAACGCGCGATCGATCGCCATGCGGAACAGTCCTCTATCCCGCTCCGCGGTCCGCGTCGGTGCGAGTGCGGCGATCGCATCCGCGAGTGACGCCAGTCCGACGCCGTGTGCTGCATCGAGCGGAAAGATCGCGGCCCCTGCAAACCGGGTGGTCGCAAGCAGTGCCTGGATTTCCGCTTTGGCATCCGACAGGCGAGCGGGGGTCGCACGATCGATTTTCGTGAGCGCCACCAGCAGTTGATCCACCGCAAGCAGTTCGAGAATTTCCAGGTGCTCGCGCGTCTGGGGCATCGGGCCATCGTCGGCCGCGATGACGAGCACGGCCGCATCGACGCATGCGACGCCGGCCAGCATATTCTTGATGAATCGTTCATGGCCCGGTACATCGATGAACGACACCGCTCGCCCCCGCGGGTCGTGCCAGTGCGCGAAACCGAGGTCGATCGAAATGCCCCGTGCTTTCTCCTCGGGGAGACGGTCGGTTTCGACGCCGGTCAGGGCGCGGACCAGGGTCGTTTTGCCGTGGTCGATATGGCCGGCGGTGGCTAGGATCATGTCAATCCTAGCCCTGGGAACACGGAGGACGCAGAGAAAGAAGGAGAGGACACAGAGGAATATGAGCGAACAAGGGGAGGACCCGGGGCGTTGGGAGCGTGTGCAGTGTCGTCGGAGTGCCCACGGCTCGCGATTATTGCAGGGCAATCGAATCAGCGCACAGGCGCCATGGCGAGGAGTAGTATCACCTCGGTTATCGTCTTCTTCGTGGGAACCGGTATGGCGATGCCGTTGCTCTCCGACGGATTGGTCGTCTTCGTGAAGCGCGACTGTCCCACCTGCATAATGGTTGAGCCGGTAATTCAGTCGCTCGATCGCGCCGGCCGCACGCTCGTCGTTTGCGCCCAGGACGATCCCTCGTTTCCAAGCGCTGTGCGGCATGTCATCAACGACACGTCCCTCGAATGGTCGTTCCGCTACGCGATTGATACGGTACCGACCGTCGTTCGCATGAGCGGGGGTAAGGAGGTCGACCGCGCCGTTGGATGGGAGCAGGCGGATTGGTCGCGGGTAACCAACACCCCGGATATCGGATCAGGGCTGCCGCCTTGGCGGCCGGGTTGCGGATCCCTCACCACCGCGCCCGGTGTCGCGGAAACCTTACTTGCACGATTCGGCGACCCGGCCATCAAGGCCCGCAAGATCGAAGTCAGCGAATGGGACGATCCGATCGAAGCGTGTTTCGATCGCGGCTGGTCGGATGGTCTGCCGGTCGTACCGCCGACCGATGATCGCATCCTGCGCATGCTGAAAGGCACCACGCGCAAGGCAGGCGAGCTGATCGGCGCCATCCCGCCTAACCTCATGCCATGCACCATCGAGAAGGTGGCGATCAATGCGGTCATGGCCGGATGCAAGCCCGAGTACATGCCGGTGCTGCTTACGGCGCTCGAAGCCGCGCTCGAACCGAAATTCACGCTTCATGGGCTCACCTGCTCCACGTGTTTTTCATCCCCCATCATCGTGGTCAATGGCCCGGTCGCCAAAGCCATCGGGATGAACTGGGGCGTCAATGTGCTCGGCCAAGGCAATCGGGCGAATGCGACGATCGGGCGCGCACTCAATCTGGTTGTGAGGAATGTCGGCGGCGGTATTCCAGGCGGAATCGATCGCGCCACGATTGGTGGTCCGCACAAGATCGGATTGTGCTTCGCCGAGGATGAGACCGATCCGGCGTGGGTCCCGCTTGCGGTCGCACGCGGTGTCGCGCCTGGGAAGAGCGCGGTGACCTTGTTCCAGGGCGATGCGATGCAGGGATTCGTCGATCAGCGTTCGCGCACACCGGAAGAACTGACGCGCTCGCTTGCGATGGCCCTTTTTGCCGCCGGACATCCGAAACTCTGCGAGTTCGTGAATGCGATGCTTGTGCTCGGGCCCGAGCACTATGCGATCTATCACGAGGCGGGCTGGGATCGGCCACGCATTCAAGCCGCGTTGCATGCCGCGTTGAAGCGGCCGGGGCGCGAGCTCGTCATGGGCGCGCACGGCGTCGGTGAAGGGATTCCAGCGGATCGCGCCGAGGAAGTCGTCGACAAGTTCTGGCCCGAGGGACTGCTGATCGTGCGCGCGGGCGGTGACGCGGGATTCTTCTCGGCGATTCTCGCCGGCTGGACGGGGGGGCGGTTCCGCGCGGAAACGCAACCCATCACGAGGGAGGTGCATGCATGAACGGAGCGCTGACATTGCGAGATCCGACCGCCGAATCCGCCGGCACGCGTCGTGGCCGCCTCGCGCCACCGCGATCGCTCGAGGGGAAAACGATCGCGCTCCTCGACATCGGGAAATCCCGGGGCAACGAGTTCATCGATCGTCTCGAGGTCCGCTTTACCGAACAGGGCATCGCCACGCGACGTTACAAGAAGCCGACCAACACGCAGGTCGCGCCGACCGGGCTGTTGCAAAGTATCGCGACCGAAACGCAGGTCGCGGTGATCGCGTTATCGGATTGAGGCTCCTGTACGTCGTGCAGTTTGCATGACCTGGCTAGCCTCGACTCACGTGGCGTTGCGGGGGTCAACATCGTGACCTCGCACTTTGCCGATGCGGCGGACGCGCAATGCGAGGCGCTCGGATTCGATCCGGCGATCGTCTACGTTCCGCATCCGATCCAGAATCGCACGACGGCCGAGTTGCATCGGTTGGCTGACGCGTATTTCGAGAAGATCGTTGCAAGCATGCACGCGAAAGAGTGACTACCCAAGGTTGCGCCTCATCTGAAAGGGCAGAATGAATATCGTCGAAAGAGTCAAAGGAATTTTGCTCAGCCCGAAAACCGAGTGGATCAAGATCGAAGCGGAGCAATCCACCGCCGCCGACATTTATCGCGGTTATCTCGTGTATCTGGCGGCGATCCCGGCGATTGCGGGTTTCATCGGCCTGTCGTTGGTTGGCATGAGTGGCATGGGCTTCTCCTACAAGGTACCGATCGGCACCGGACTGGTGAATATGATCGTCGGCTTCATCTTGATGCTTGCGATGATCTATGTGATCGCGCTGATCGTCGATGCGCTGGCGCCGACCTTCAAGGGGCAGAAGAACATGCTGAGCGCGCTGAAGCTAGTCGCGTACGGCTCGACAGCAGGGATGGTCGTCGGAATATTCCAATTGCTACCGGCCTTGTCGATTCTCGCGCTCCTCGGCGCGCTGTATTCGCTCTATCTCATCTACATCGGCCTTCCCGTGTTGATGAAGTGCCCGCAGGAGAAGGCCTTGCCCTATACAGCCGTTATCGTGGTCGCGGGGATTATCGTGGGTGTCGTGGTCGCGGCGGTCACGGCGATCATCACGCCCAATCCAATGAAGGGCGCGATGTCGCAATCCGGAACCGTTGCCATCAAGACGCCTGGCGGTGAAATCAATCTCGACACCCGCAAGATGGAGGAGATGGCCAAGCGTATGGAAGCGGCGGGCAAGTCGGGTGACCCAGCCGCGGCCATGAAAGCAGCGGGGGAAGTGTTTGCAGCCGTGACCGGCGCGGGTACTCGCAAGCCTGCCGAACCGGAGACCCTCAAATCCATACTTCCCGAGGCGATCAGCGGTATGCCGCGCGTTGCCTACGAGGCGCAGACCGGGAGCCCGATGGGCATCCATGGATCGACCGCGACGGCGCGTTACCGGGAGGGTGATCGCACGGTGAAAATCGAGATCATTGACGCCGGCAATTTCGCCGGCGTGCTGGCGTTCGCGGGCTGGATGAACTTCACCGGCGAACGCGAAGATGGAGCATCCCGGGAGCGCACGTACAAGGAAGGCAAGCGCACGATTCACGAAAAGGTCCGCAAGGACGGACCAGGTGCCGAGTTCGCAATCGTTCTGGAGAACGGCGTGATGGTGCAGATCGAAGGGCGCAACGTCGAATTGAATGCGCTCAAGAGCCTTGCGGGTGGACTCGACCTGGCCAGACTGGAGCGGGCGAATCCGTAGAGATTCTGCACCCTATTTTGCGGTGCGCCGCCGCTCCTCGGCCGATACGAACTCTTCGACGAAGTGATTGAAGATCGCCGGTTCCTCGAGGTTTGCGCAATGGCCCGTGTTCGGCATGACGGCCAGGCGTGAATTGGGCAGACGATTGCGCAGAAAGAACGACGGACGCACGCAACCCGCGTCGCGGTCCCCCACGATGATGAGCGAGGGGACCTGCATACGCTTCAACTCGGCATCCCAAGAGTAGATCGTGGGTCGCCCGATCTGGAACGCGCGCAAGGTTCGCGCCGAGCCCTTCGCGGAATGTTCCGAGAAATTGCGCAGGAACTCGGCGAATCCGAGCGGATCTTTTTCCTTCAACGGTTCACGGCTCGGGCTGTGCGCGTATTTCGCGATGCCTTCCACCATGCCCATCTGTTCGAGACGATCGGCCAGCTGGGCGGATTCTTCCAGAAACGCGGGCCGTCCTTCCGGATCGCTGCCGGAACCCGCTGCCGCAATCACGGCGGACCGCGTGCGCGCCGGATGGGTGATCGCAAAACTCAGTGCGGCATAACCACCCATCGAAAGTCCGACGACATGGGCGGAGTCGAGCTTGCACGCATCCATGACGACTCGCACGTCGTCAACCGCTTTCTCGTAGCCATAGTCGCTCTCGCTTTCAGGCACCGATGACGGCGGATACCCGCGGGCATTGAACGCGATACATCGAAAGCGCCGGCTGAGCCCATGAATCTGTGGTGCCCAACTGCGCACGTCGCCCGCGAATTCATGCACGAAGAGGATCGGCGCGCCGCTGCCATGGTCCTCGTAGTAGAGCTGGACGACACCGTTCGATGCGAATGGCAAGATTGCTCCCCCGAATGGTCTTCGTACTATGCCGGTGTTTTCAACGCTTGTTGTTGAAGCGCGCGTCGCGCCAGGCAAATGCCGCGCGGAGTCCCTCGCGCCTGGCGACTTCCATAAATTGTCGCTTGTCGGGCGAACCGTGGGATTCGATCTGGAGATCGATATCGAGCGCGGTCTGCAACGCTTCGTTGAGCCCCATCTGCTCGTAGGTGCGATTGATCGCTTTCTTGGTGTCTCGCATCAGCTCCGGATCGATGGCGGCCATGTGACGCGCCATCGCAAGCGCCGATTCAAGGTGCTCACCGTTGGGTACGACGCGATTGATCAATCCGAGCCGCAGTGCATCGGCCGCGCTGACATTGTCCATGCCGTTGAGGATGATCTCCTTGGCTTGCTTGGGACCGGTGAGCCAGGGCAGGATCATCGTGACGATGCCGGCGCCGAACTTGAGCTCGGGCTCACCGAAGATCGCGTTCTCGGCGGCGATCGTGATATCGCAGGCCATCGCGAGTTCGAAGGCACCGGCAAGGCAATGGCCCTGCACCGCCGCGATGGTCGGCTTCGAGAGCGACCAGAATCGCATCGTTGCGTTGAAGTCATCTTCCAACACCCTGCGCCATTGCGGCACGCCGGCGGGTCGTGCCTCCATTTGCTCCTTGAGATCGAAGCCGGACGAGAATGCGGAACCCGCCCCGGTGACGATGAGCACCCGGATCTCGGCATCGCCCTCGACACCGTCGCATACGAGGTTGATCTCATCGAGCATCAACCGGTTCATCGCGTTGAGACGCTCGGGCCGGTTGAGGATGAGCGTCGCAATGTGCTCGGCTTTCTCCAGCCGGACGGTTTGCAGGTTCACTGTGAGGAAAGCACCGAGGCCAGCAGATTCGCGCCGAAGTCGGCGGCACCGCGCGATTCCATGTACGGGGCGCTCCGCAGGTATTCCTTGATCGCGCGCAAGGCCGCGGGCTGCCGGGATGCAATCGTAGCGGTGAGCTTATCGACCGCCCGCTCGAACTCCGCATGCGGCGCGACCACGCTCACCAGTCCGACTTCGGCGGCGCGCTTCGCATCGATCTCGTCCAGGCTCAACACGAGATACGCGGTCATCTTGGGTGCCACGCGCCGCAAATGCGCTGACATCGCAAGGGTCGGCGGCAGATTCTTTTCCATTTCAGGCAGCGAGAATCGGGCGCGATCGGAGGCGATCAGTACATCGCAAGCGGAGGCGATCGCACAGCCGAATCCGAGCGCGGGCCCTTGCACCGCGGCGATCACCGGAACGGGTGAGTCGTAGATCGCTCGATACGCGGCGAGAATCGTATCGATCACCCGGGCGCGGATTTGCAAGCTGGTCGGTTTCGTCGTGCTCGCCGGTCCCGGGCCGCGGCCGCGACAAAAGTCGGCGCCATTGGCAGCGATCACGGTTGCGCGCGCGTTCTCTCCCGCACCGGCGGCCGTGACCGCCGCGGCGAGGTCGCGTACGTCGTCGAGCTGGAGAAGATTGCCGTCGGCCGGGCGATTCAGGGTGATGCGGGTGATGCCGGCATTCTCGGTAATCAACAGATTCATCGGAATTCCTCGTTTCCACTGGAGATGTGGATCCGAAGATTACCCGGTACGCTCCTGCAGTGCTCGCCGGAGCCATGTTCCCGACGGCTCATCGCGCTGGCCGGTGCACCGAATCAGATACGGCTCGCCCGACATCGAACTCTTGGAGGCGATGTTTTCGATGAACTGTTCGGGGGTCAGCTCGCTTCGCACCGATGCGCGTTTGCGGCGCAGATGCTCGGCCGCGTCGGTGGCGGGATACACGTTACCGTTCCGGACGAACTGACAACCCGATTTCGCGATGCGCGTGATCAGGAATTCAATGTCGTTCGATGGTTGGCCGAGTAAGGACGGCGACATCGACCCGCACGCAATGCCGATAAGCGCGGCGACGACCGACCTCAACGCCATCGGCGTATCGGGTCGGGATTCACCTGGACCCATGGTGTCGGACAGTGCTGGATCGTCGGGTAGTAGCCGCCGAGTTGCGGACAAAAAAATGCGATCTGCGCCGGCGCGATCGGTTGATGCGCGGGAATGCCCGGGTGCATCGGCTGGTGCGGAACCGGCTGTTGCACCGATCCGGCCGGTGCGCCGATCGAGGGGGAATAGGGCATCAGCATCGGCGAATACGCGGGCAGATTGAATTGATTATTGATCGGTGGAGACTTCTGCGCCCGGTGCGCGTCGTGCGATGCGCCGGCGCTCTGCGCGTGGACGGGGGAGACGAGACCGGCAGACGCGACGAGCGCTGACAGAACCGCGAATCGGATTCCAGGCATGGGGTACCTCCAGCGATCGGAATGCGTGTTGCCAGGCCGCGCCCCGGAACCCACAGGGGATGATCTGCTAACGCTTCAACAGCGGATAGGTTACACCGGGGGCGCCGCTGAATGGATAGGGAATCCGCCGGACGGCGCCGCATGGACGGCGATCAAAACCGCAAGGAGGGCGAGCGTTATCCGTGTTTTCGGATGAAATCGCGAATGCGCGGATAGATCGCTTCCCGCCAACGCCGACCGCTGAAAATTCCATAGTGCCCGACGCCCGGCACCATGTAGTGCTCAAGGCGGGCTGCGGGAATGCCGGTACAGAGACCGTGGGCGGCCTCCGTCTGTCCATTGCCTGAAATATCGTCGAGTTCTCCCTCGATCGTGAAAAGCGCCGTCGATCGGATGCGATGCGGCTCGACCAATTGCCCGCCCACCTTCCAGGTCCCGTTCGGCAACGCGTGTTCCTGAAACACCGTTTGGATCGTGTCGAGGTAATACTCGGCCGCCATATCGAGCACCGCGTTGTATTCATCGTAGAACTTGCGATGGCCCTGCGCGCTGTCGCCGTCGCCTTTGATCAGATCGTCGAAGTAGTCCCAATGGGCCCGTGCGTGGCGCTCCGGATTCATCGCGACGAATCCCATGTGTTGGAGGAAACCTGGGTAGACCTGCCGTCCAAATCCGGGATATTTGTTGGGCACGCGGTGGATGACATTCCGCTTGAACCAGTCGAGCGGCTTTTGCGTGGCGAGATTGTTGACCGCGGTCGGACTGCGGCGTGCATCGATCGGCCCGCCCATCATTGTCATCGTCAATGGTTTCACCGGCACCTGGTCGGCGGCGTCGAGGGCGACCGCGGCAAGCACCGGGACGGTCGGCTGGCAGACGGAAATGACGTGCACCTTGGGACCGAGCGCGGCGATGAATTCGCGAATATAGCGAACATAATCATCGAGATGAAAGGCACCCTCCGAGAGCGGCACCATGCGGGCATCGATCCAGTCGGTGAGATAGACCTCATGTTCGGGCAGCAACGCGCGAACGGTGTCGCGCAGCAAGGTCGCGTGATGCCCCGATAGCGGCGCAACGAGCAGAACGGTGGGGTCTTTGCGTCCGATCGCCTTGGCACGGGTCCGGCCTCCAGGCGTCGCGCCTTCACCCGGCGCCCGCTTGAAGTGAATGAGATTGCAGAAGGGTCGAGCGAGAGTGGTTTCCTCGGTGACGCCGATCGTGGCGCCGTCGATGGTGGTGTGATCCAATCCGAATGCGGGCTTCTTATAACGCTGCGTGAGTCGCAGGAACAAGTCGGACCCCGCCGAGATGGCCCGGGATGACGGCGCATAGGCGAGGGGACTCAGCGGATCGCTGAAGAGGTCGCGGTTTATCCTGGCGAGCGCGCCCCAGGGCGCGAGCATCGTGTGCGTCATTTCGTGCAGCGTGTACAGCATCGCGAGCCCCTCGTATCGGCCTGTTCTTGTCGGTGTCGCGGGTCGGAACGCCGTTCGCCGCTCGTCACGGATCGCGCCCGTCACGACAGGTTCAGGCGCGATCGGCAGAGTCCTGACGCCTTATACCAGACGTTTCGCCGCAATGCAGCATACGCGGGACGGTCCCGCGCAATCAGGCCGCTTTGTTGCCTTTGGCGACCTCTTCGTCCCGCAAGGCCCGGCGCAGGATCTTTCCGACATTCGTCTTCGGAAGATCAGCCCGAAACTCCACGGATTTGGGTCGTTTGTATCCGGTCAGGTTCTCCGCGCAGTACGCGCGCAGGGTCTCTTCGGTGAGTCCCGGATCTTTCTTGACCACGAAGAGTTTGACGGCTTCACCCGAATGCGCGTCTGGAATGCCGACGACCGCGCATTCAAGAACACCCGGGTGGCCGGCGACGACCCCCTCGATCTCGTTCGGGTACACATTGAATCCCGAGACGAGAATCATGTCTTTCTTGCGATCGACGATCCGGACGTAGCCGCGCTCGTCCATCACGCCGACGTCGCCCGTCGCGAAGTAGCCATCGCGCGTCATCACCTTTGCCGTCTCGTCGGGGCGATTCCAATAGCCACGCATCACCTGCGGTCCGCGGATGCAGATCTCGCCGGGTTCACCCAGTGCGACATCGACACCAGCGTCATCGCGCAGCACGATCTCGGTCGAGGAAATCGGCAGTCCGATCGTGCCGTTGTATTCCTTGATATCGAGCGGGTTGATGGTCGCGGCGGGAGACGTTTCTGAAAGTCCGTAGGCCTCGACCAAGGTGCTGCCGGTGACTTCCTTCCAACGATCGGCTACCGGCTTTTGCACCGCCATGCCACCACCCAGGCTCACTTTCAAACTCGAGAAATCGAGGCGCGCAAACTCCGCGTTGTTGAGCAGCGCGTTGAACAACGTGTTGACGCCGGTGATCATGGTGAATGAATGCAGCGCAAGCTCCTTGACGAGACCGGGGATGTCGCGCGGATTGGTGATCAGGATATTGCAGCCGCCCAGCTTCATCATCAACAGGCAATTCGCCGTCAACGAGAAGATATGGTAGAGGGGCAAAGGCGTGATGATCACCTGGCGTGAATCGCCAAGAAACGGTTCGAGCCATGCACTCGACTGCTCGAGGTTCGCGAGGATGTTCCGATGCAAAAGGGTCGCGCCTTTCGAGACGCCGGTCGTGCCGCCCGTGTACTGGAGGAACGCAACGTCATCCTGGCGCATCGGCACGCGTTTCATTTCATGGCCGCCGCCCTCGGAGAGCACGCTGTTGAAGCGGATTGATTGCGGCAGGCGGTACGCGGGCACCATTTTCTTGACGTACCGAAGCACGAAATTGACGATGTGGCCTTTCAGGCCGAGCAGATCACCCACGGCGGCGACGATGACGTGCTTGATCGATGTCGCCTTGATGACCTGGTCGAGCGTGCTCGCGAAATTCTCGAGGATCACGATGACTTCGGCACCCGAGTCGCGCAACTGATGTTCGAGTTCGCGCGGGGTGTAGAGCGGGTTGCAATTCACGACGATGCATCCGGCTCTTAGCGCCCCGAATACCACGACCGGATATTGCAGGACATTGGGCATCATGATCGCGACGCGTGCGCCCTTGACGTACCCCTTGGCGTGCAGCCATGCCCCGAAGTTGCGCGACATGCGATCGAGGTCACCGAAGGTGAGGGTCTTGCCCATGTTGGTGTACGCGGGCCGGTCGGCGTACTTTTTCGTGCAGCTATCGACCAACTCGCCGATCGAGGCGAACTGGTCGAAGCGGACTTCGGCGGGTACACCGGGCGGGTAGCTCTTCAGCCAGATCTTTTCCATCTCACTGGGTCTCCTCGGTTGGCGCCCTGCATCGTTGCATTCGGGGTGCGCAACAGCTGCAGGTGTGGATGCCCCGTCAGGCTTCCGCCGACAAACGATCGTTGATCCGGCCGAGGCACCCCGCGCGGCACCATAATCCCGCACCGAACGCGCAATGGCAAGCAGATTGGCGTCACACGTTCTTGAAAGCGGGTTTGCGTTTCTCGATGAACGCCGACATGCCTTCCTTCTGATCGGCGGTGGCGAAGAGTGCATGGAACATCCGCCGCTCGAACAGGATGCCCTCGCCAAGGCCGCCCTCATAGGCGCGATTCACGCATTCTTTCGCCATCATGACCGAGGGCAGCGAGAACTCGCTGATCGCCGCTGCCGCGCCGATCGCCTCCTCCATCAGCTTGTCGGCGGGAACGATGCGGGAGACCAGTCCGGCGCGCTCGGCTTCCTCCGCGTCCATCATCCGGCCGGTGAGCACCAGATCCATCGCCTTTGCCTTGCTGACCGCGCGGGGCAGGCGCTGCGTTCCGCCCGCGCCCGGGATGATGCCAAGCTTGATCTCGGGCTGGCCGAATCGCGCGTTCGCGGCCGCGATCACGATGTCGCACATCATGGCGAGTTCGCAACCGCCGCCAAGCGCGAATCCGGCGACCGCCGCGATGATCGGCTTTCGCACCGAGCGGATGCGATCCCAGTTGCGCGTGATGTACTCGGACTTGTAGACATCCATGAACGACCAGTCTTTCATCGCGGCGATATCGGCACCGGCGGCGAACGCTTTTTCATTGCCGGTGATCACGATCGCGCCGATGCCCGGGTCGCTGTCGAACGCACCGAGCGCATCGCAAAGCTCGTTCATCAGTGCATCGTTCAACGCATTCAGTTGTTTCGGGCGATTGATCTGTACCAGACCGACTTTGCCGCGCGTTTCGACCAGCAGATATTCATACGCCATCGGAGCTTCCTTCGCGATTTTGGAGACAAGGGCAATTCTTGGAGCGATTATACGAGGGCGGTCTGCAACGACGCGCGCCCGCAGCCGGTCGACGTTTCAGCCCGCATCGGTCACGCGCTTGTTTTTGTGTACCGAGAGCGGGATGACATGCGGCAAATCGAATCGGCGGCGATCGGGTTCGACCGCGGTGAGCGCCTCGACCTCGCGCATCGTCGCGCGGCAGCGCACCGCAAGCTCCTGATAGGTGCGCGTGCCTTCCCTTTTCCAGGCGAGCTCATCATCGGAGAGCGTCTTCACGACCTTGGCCGGAATGCCCGCCACCAGGGTACGCGCAGGAATCACCGCCTCCGCTCGCACGAACGCAAGCGCCGCCACGATCGCCGATTCACCCACGACCGCATTGTCGTTGACCACCGCGTTCATCCCGATCAGCGCATTGCGACCGATCCGGCAGCCGTGGATCGCCGCGCCATGGCCGATATGGCCGTCCTCGCCGATGACGGTGTCGGTGCCGGGAAAGCCGTGCAATACGCAGCAATCCTGGATGTTCGCGCCGGCCTCGACGATGATGCGACCGAAATCGCCGCGAAGACTCGCGCAGGGTCCGATGTACACCCGCGGGCCGATGATGACGTCGCCGATCAGCACCGCGCTCGGATGCACGAACGCGGTCGGGTCGACGACCGGTGTGATGCCATCGATGGAGTAGACTTTTGGCATGTTGTCTTTCGACACGATTAACATTGAATTTGAAGACCATTCTAACCGCGCCCGCGATTCTCCTAGCCACCATGAGCGCAACCTCTCTCGCATTCGATCTCCAGGGCCATCGTGGAGCGCGCGGTCTCCTGCCGGAAAATTCCATCGCGGGCTTCGTGAAGGCGCTTGCGATCGGTGTCACGACCCTGGAACTCGATGTCGCGATCACCAAGGACGGCGTGGTGGTCATCTCGCATGATCCCAGCCTCAATCCGGATATCACACGCTCAGGCAAGGGCAAATGGATCGAACCGCCGTACCCACCGATCGCATCCGTCTTCTATGCGGATCTCGCCCGCTACGATGTCGGCAAGATGCGGCCGGGTTCCAACTACGCGCAACGCTTTCCGTTTCAGAAGGGTCGGGCGAGGATGCGCATCCCGCGGCTGATCGATCTCTTCGATACGGCCCGCTCGCTCGACGCGACGGCGATCCGTTTCAACATCGAGACGAAAACTTTTCCCGACTCACCGGAACTCACCTTGCCGCCCGATGTGTTCGCGCGCGCGCTCATTGCCGAGATCCGGCGCGCGAACGTCGCGACGCGCACGACAGTCCAATCATTCGACTGGCGAACGCTCGCTGTCGTACAGCGTGAAGCGCCGGAAATTCCGACCGTCTATCTCACCGCGCAACAAGAGTGGCTGGATAACATCTGGGCCGACCGAGAGACCCCATCGCCTTGGACGATCGATGTTCGATTTGCCGTCGAAGGGTCGGTGCCGCGCATGGTGCAAGCGGCAGGGGGGAAGATCTGGTCACCGTTTTTCGGCGACGTCACGCGCTCGAACCTGGGCGAAGCCAAGGCGCTTGGCATGCGGGTGATTGCCTGGACGGTGAACACCCGTCCCGATATGGAGCGCTTGATCGATTGGGGTGTCGATGGACTGATTTCCGACTATCCGGACCTGCTGCGAACGGTCGCGATCGAGAAGGGGCTTCCCGTCCCGGCACCAGTTCGCGCGCGCCGGCGAACGAAAACCGATCAGTGATTCGCCTCGGCCGACGCCAATGCGGCAAATTTTGGCTGCAATCCGCTCACTGCCAGTCGGGCTTCGCCTTCGTGGCGTTTGAGCTGGCCGACCAGCGAACCCACTTCATCGATCTTGCCTTCCAGCGCAAGTCGCTCGATTTCCTTGCAGGTCTCAGCAAGCGGGAGTGCACCCACGGTAGCCGCCGTCGATTTGAGGGTATGTGCGGCGACGCGAACGACATGGGCGTCGTTCTTTGCGAGCCCGACCTGGATATTGACTACATGGCGCTGTGAATCGACGACATAGAGATCGACGATCTCTGTGACGGTGTCCGTGCCGAGATCCCGGGCAAGGGAGACTAAAGTGCGTTCGATATCGGCTAACACGGTACCTCCAGAGGCGTCGGAATGGTCGGCAATCGGAGTTGCGGGCACCGCGATCGCAAAGGGCGTCGAAAAACAAGCCGGCAAGCATATCGCGCAACGCCGAAGGAAGGAAGGAATAAGGAAGCGGTTGGGGATGCGGTTGGGTTCATCAGCGTGATGTTTGTTGATGTGCGGCGATCGAGTGTCCTTCAACAGGCGGTGCGATCGTCCGTCCGGTGGAATGGTCCGATGCCAAGGTTGCCGTCGCCTTGCCATGCATCGGATCAATCGCCCGCAATAGCTCGGCATTTCGCAACGGCGTCCGAAGAATCGTCACGCCACCGCCGAGCTCGAAGACGGTATCCGGGATGGCAGCATGGCGTCGTGCCAGCACGATCAATGGTGTGTTGCGAAGGACGGTGTTCCCCGCGGCGGCACGCAAGATACTCTCGAACTCGTCGACCTCGCCTCTGGCACTCACGATCACGCAATCGAAGGGCCGCGCGCTTTCGGCGGAGGCCGCCAGCAATTCGCTCGCCACACCGATACCGGATGCGGATGCGACGGACATGCCAAGCGTCGCGATACGCTGCGCGAGAACTTCACGCACGTCACGGGACGATTCGATGAGCAGCACCCGCGCGTCCCGAATCTCGATTTGTTGTTGTGGCGGGTGTGCATCGTCGAAGGTGACCGTCAGGGTGATCCATGCCGTCGAGCCGCTCCCTGGAATAATCGCCGAGTCGATTTGGGCATCGAGTGCTTCGGCCTGCTGCTTTGCGATCGTGAGCAAGATACTGCCGCCGCCGAAGGGCGATGCCACGCTATTCCCTGATTCCGCGTGGGTTCGTGTGGTGTGCGCGTTCGCGGCATCGAGCATGCCGGGCCCGACGCTTTTCACTTCAAGCCGCAGGCGGATCGTTCCGGGGGCTGCCTGACGCGGGGCGCGATCCACGCCGAAAGTAACCAGGACGGCGTGGCCCAGCTCACTCCCTTTCATGGCGTTGCCGACGAGCGTTGCCAGTATCTGCCGGATCCCGTCGTGATCGCCCCGTACCGTGCGCGGCACCGAAACGTCGGCATGCCAGACAAGGTCTACATTGCTCACGTGGGCGCGCTCCGCAAAGGACTCGACGACCGACTCGATCAGCGTGCACGGCTCGAACACGACGTGTTGCGCCGCAGGCTGGCCGCGGTTCGATCCGGCAAGCGCGCTTACGTCACCGGACATGTGCAAGAGGTACTCGGCCCGCGATCGCGCCAATTGCACGGCGCGGCACTGTTCGGGCGAAAGATGCGTGACGAAGAGGGCCGTGGTGGCATCGATGATCTCGGTCAACGGCGCACGAATCTCATGGCTGATCAGGTTGAGGAACGCCTCCTTCTTGCGTCCTTCGGTTTCGGCCACCGCTTTTTCGAACTGGACGACGCGTCGCGCCTCCACGACCAGATCCACATCGCGGCGATGGCGCTCCACCGCCCGGCTACGGGCCACCAGCTCGTCCAACAGGTTATTGAACGCGCCGCAGAGTTCGCCGATCTCGTTGTTCGCGGGGTTCGCGACACGCTGCGACAGGTCTTTCGACGTTGCAATCGAGCGCGACAACCGGAGAAGCTCGGCGATCGGGCGCAGTTCCCGTCGCAGTTCTATTGCAATCGACACCAATCCAGCCGCGACGCCAATCGCGATACCCATCAACCCAAGCGTGACGGCCGTGCCGGTTTCGGCGCGCATGCCGATCCACAACGCGATCGCGATCAAGAGCGCGAGCGCCGCGCTACCGATAGCGAGTGCGGTGAGTCTGGAGCGGATCGAAACGCCGTGCATGCGCATCATCGGACGAATCTAAATGCACGATGCGCCTGTGATCCTTCGATTAGGCGGGAATAATCCGGTGAATCCCGCGCCCACGCGATGAGCGGGGCGGAACGCGGCAATTCTGCACGCCGACCGAATTCATGATGGCGCGGCGGAAACCGGCAGGGTGCGCGGTTGCCTACGGTAGAATCCGCGACGAAGATCTCCCTCCGCGCTGGCATGACAACACCTGACTCCTCTGAAATTCCGGCAACCACCGCAACGCCGGTCGCAACGCTGACGCCCGTGGGTGCAGCGTCGTCCGCCGGCGCGAATTTCATTCGCGGCATCGTCGAAAGCGATCTGCGGACCGGCAAGTTCGCCGCGCGCCGGTGGGGTGGTGCGCCTGGACCGGCAAGCGCGCACGCGGTCGGGCCCTCGGATCCCGCCCGTATCCGAACGCGGTTTCCGCCCGAGCCGAACGGCTATCTGCATCTTGGGCATGCAAAGTCGATCCTGCTCAATTTCGGCCTCGCTCGCGACTTCGATGGCATCTGTCACATGCGCTTCGATGACACGAACCCGGCCAAGGAGGAGCAGGAATATGTCGATGCCATCCTCGATGCGGTCGAGTGGCTGGGGTTCGAACCCCGATCGCACCTTTACTACGCCTCCGACTATTTCGAGACCCTCTACCGGTTCGCCCTGCAGTTCGTGCAGACCGGATTCGCCTATGTCGACAGCCTCGGTGCCGACGCGATCCGGCGACATCGCGGCACACTCGTTGATCCGGGCATCGACAGTCCCTATCGCGGCCGATCGGTCGAGGAAAATCTCGATTTCTTTCGACGCATGCGGGCAGGCGAGTTCGCCGACGGCGCGCATGTGCTTCGATTGAAAATCGATATGCGCTCCCCCAACATGAACCTGCGCGATCCGGTGATCTATCGGATCCGCCATGCGCATCATCATCGCACCGGCAACGCCTGGTGCATCTATCCGCTCTACGACTACACGCACTGCATCTCCGATGCGCTTGAGAACATCACCCATTCGATCTGCACGCGCGAGTTCGAGGATCACCGGCCACTCTACGACTGGGTGCTCGGCAAGCTGGTCGAGTTCGGTGCACTGAGCCGACCGCTGCCGCAGCAGATCGAGTTCGCGCGTCTCAATCTGTCGTACGTCGTGATGTCGAAGAGGAAGCTGATTCAACTGGTCGACGAAAAACGGGTCGACGGCTGGCATGACCCGCGCATGCCGACGCTGGTCGGTGCACGCCGGCGCGGCTACACGCCGGGCGCGCTGCGATTGTTCGCGGACCGGCTCGGCGTGTCGAAGTCTGATTCGTGGATCGACTACAGCGTGTTGGAAGGGGCCGTTCGCGATGAAATGAACGCCGAGTGCGAGCGTCGCGTCGCGGTGCTGCGGCCGCTCAAACTGATCATCGACAATTATCCGGAGAGCGCGGTCGAAGAGTGCTTGGTGCCGAATCACCCGCAGAAGCCTGAGCTTGGCAAGCGTGCGATGCCGTTCTCGCGCGAATTGTGGATCGAGTCCGACGATTTTATGGAAGTCCCGGCCAAGGGATATTTTCGATTGGCGCCGGGCGCCGAAGTCAGGCTGCGCTACGCCTACGTGGTGAAGTGCGTCGGCGTGGAAAAAGACCCCGCCGGAGCCATCGTCGCGATCCATTGCACCTACGATCCGGATACGCGATCCGGCACGCCGGGTGCCGACAAAAAGAAAGTGAAAGGCAACATCCACTGGGTGTCGGCAAAACATGCGATTGCCGCGGAGGTGCGGCTCTACGATCGACTTTTCAGCGTGCCGTTTCCAGGTTCACGCCGTGGCCGCGCTATCCACGCGCCGCTTCCGGGGATTGGCGATGCGCCGGTGAACGACGCGGGCAGCGAGGAGGCGGATGAATTCGACTGGCTCGTCGATCTGAATGCCGCCTCGAAAGAAATTCTCGGCGCGCTCGTCGAACCGGCACTCGGTCAAGCCAGACCTGAGGAACGCTTTCAGTTCGAGCGGTTGGGATATTTCGTCGCAGATCGATTCGATTGCAAGCCCGGCGCGCTTGTGTTCAATCGGACCGTAGGACTTAGGGATACGTGGGCAAAAAGCAGCTAGCGACTCCGTCCAGCGTGCGCGCTTGCTTGTCTGTGGTCTCATCCGTAATGGGATCGTTCGGGCCGTTGATCGGCGCGCCGGGAGTGTCCAAAAATTCACGGTTGGTTTGCGGGGCGACGCACAAAGGCGGGCATCCGTCTCGCCCACGGCGAGATAGTGCGACTACATTGAAAGGCGCTTTCAACAAATACCCCGCGAATGCCGTGAGCTCCAGAGCCGCCGAAACGAACGCCATGGATCGTTCGATTATCCGAACAGGCAGCGGCTGCACGATGACGCCGCCTGACAAGATCGATGATGCGCCTGGGCATGCGCAGTCCGGCCGGCGACTATCGTATCGCGTGATCGTTCACGATATCCGGCCTGGGTTCGATCGCACCGCCGTACTGCAAGGTGTCGCCCATCTGTTTCCGCGTGACAGGATCCGACCGAGCCACGAGCACAACGACATGCCCGAGTGCCCGCCGATCGCCCGCAGGATGCGCTATGCATCGGAGGCCACCCGCCTCGCTGATCTACTGACGCAAGCCGGATGTCGCTGCTCGATCGAGATCGGTGTCGAGGCCCCACCGCGCGCAGAGACCCGCTCTGGGGCGCAGGCCACCCATGGTTCCTGGTACCGGGGCATCGTCGCGGATATTCGTGGGGCGGCGGTGGGTCCGCTACGGATTATTGCGTCGCGAATGGCGCGATTTTGGACACCCGGGATCCAGCAATTCGTGTTCGCGCTTGGTGCGCTCGCCACCATCGGTGTGCTGTCGAGCGCGATCCCCGGCTACTCCGTTCCCGCGGGGCGTTCGGATACGGGTGCGCAACCGTCCCGTCGCGACAACCGTCCGCTCGCACCGGTCATCGAACTGCATCAGGCGATGCGCGCATCCGGCATGGGGGCGCGTCGAGGCGTCGAGTTGCCGGCCGCTGGGTTGCACCATGCCGCGACGTCGCTTGGTGCTATTTCGCTCGAGCGCGTGCCGTTGAATCCGAATCTTTGGGCGCTCAAGTGGAATGACTCGACCCTGCGCGAGTTGCATGTGGAATCCACGCCCAGCATCGTGTCGCGCCATGGCGGTAACCGGCTGGAGGCCGCCATCGGTGAGTTCGGCGACGAGGTTGCATTGGTCATCGATACCGGCGAACCGCGATCGCTGTTCTGCCAGGCAAACAAGACGCTGCTGGTCGTGTTGTCGAAAGTAGGGGCGGCGCACCTTCACGATATTCCCGGCAACTGTGTCGAGCTGGAAAGCGTGGCCGTCGACGAGCGCAAGCTGCTCATGCATTTCTACGATCGCGCCGCCCCTTCCGTTGCTTACGAGGCGGGGCAGATCCTGCGCATCGGGCGCTAGCGGATTCCGCGGTCTTCGCGCGGATGCCCGCTCGAAGCGTCTACTTGTCGTCCGCGGGAAAGTGCCCTTGCCAGCGCGCCAGATCCTCCGGCGTGTCGAGATCGTTGGCGAGTGCATCGTCACGATGGACAACGACTGCCGCGCCGATCCGGATCGATTCTTCGCGATGCAAGAGCAGGCTCCCTTCGCCAAAGCGGAACCGGAACCGCGTGGGGAGGTCGAGCACGATCGCATTCGTCCCGGTACTCGTGTGGTCGGCCGCGACGACGATCCATTGGCCGTGACGTGCCACATCGAGCAGACCGTCGATGGCCTGTCGCGTGACGTACGGCAAGTCCGCCGACAACACCAGTAACTGCGTTGCGCCATGTGCGGCCGCATGACCCGCGGCGAACCCAAGCCCCTGATTGAGGCCCATGCCTTCGGGCTCTTCCAGAACCTGGGCACCCAGGGATTTCGCGTAGTCGACCGCATCCATGCTTGGACTTGCGACGAGGCATCGATCGAGTCCGGATTGACTTTCGCCAACCGCTTCGAGCACGGTGCGCAACATCCACTCATTGAGCGCGACGCGTTCGCCGTCGTTGATCGTGCCGATCAGCCGCGACTTGCTGCTCGCCAAGCCGCGAATGGGAACAATGGTCCAGAGCATCGAGGCGTGGTTCAGCCTTCGTCCGGGATGCCGGTGATGCGAATGCCGGCGGACGGTACCTTGTAGCGCTTGTTGATGGCGATGAGAACCGAAGTCAGCGCCTCCGCCGCGGCCGAATTGGCGAGTGCGCCGGCGTTGATCCCGCGCATGCCGCCCGCTTTCGCGAGCGCGACCACCCGCTCGCGGGCTTCGGCGCTATCGCTGCAAATCAACACATCGCATTCGATCGGATGATCGAGCACCTTGAGATGGTGCGCCGATACGTTCTGGAATGCGGACACGACCTGCACCTGCGCGCCCAGCATCTGCTGCAATCGTACCACCGCGGAACCGCCTTCCGGAAGCTGGACGCGATCGACTTTCGGCGGCACGAGCGGGACGGTGACATCGATCAGCATCTTGCCATCGAGGGCACCGCGAATCTCATCGACCGTCGAGAGCTGGGCGTTGTACGGCACCGCGAGCACGATCACGTGTGCATTGGTCGCCGCATCCAGATTGCTCGCGCCCGAGATTTTTGCATGTGCGCCGATCAGACTCCCCAATTCGGCCGCGGTGGATTGTGCGCGCGCGCCATCGCGCGATCCGATGATGACCGGATAGCCCGCGTTCGCCCAGCGTACCGCGAGTCCCGAGCCTTCTTTACCGGTGCCACCGAGAATTGCGAGGACTGGTTTCGTGCCAGGTGTTGCTTGCGTTGCATCCATTGTTCGATTGGAAAAAAAAGCCTATGCGGGAAGGGTGCCGGGCGATGTGCGAACGCGCCGCTTGACCGGCGTCTGAACGACCGGGGTCAGCGGCTCGGCGTGGTAAGACCGTTCCACCTGCGCGGCGTCGGGCACGCGATAAAGCGTTGAGCGCTGCGCCGGTTGCCGGCCGGCGGTTCGAATCAGCGTATCCATCGCATCCGGTGGCAACTCCTGGCCGTGCTCGTTGCCTGCCGCGCGGGAAATGCTTTCATTCATCAAGGTGCCACCGAGATCATTGGCCCCTGCCGCAAGACACGCTGCGGCGCCGAGGCGTCCCATTTTCACCCACGATGTCTGGATGTTCTCTATATGCGGCGACAGCGCCAACCGCGGGACCGCGTGCATGAGCAGGGCTTCACGATAGGTGGGGCCGGTGCGTGCCATGCCGCGCAGGTACATCGGCGCCTCCATGTGGATGAACGGCAGCGGCACGAATTCGGTGAAGCCTTGCGTGCGGATCTGCAGGTCGCGAATGCGGATGAGATGCCGCGCCCAATGCGCGTATTGGTCGATATGTCCGAACATGATGGTCGAGGTGGTGCGAAGACCCACCACGTGCGCGGTATTCATGACGGCAAGCCATTCGTCCGTGCGCAACTTGTCCGGGCAGAGAACTTTTCGCACCTCGTCGTCCAGAATTTCCGCGGCGGTGCCGGGCAGACTTCCGAGTCCGGCCCTCTGAAGCTGTTCAAGGAAATTCGCGACCGGAATGCCAAGCGTCGCAGCGCCCTGCGACACTTCCAGCGGCGAGAAGGCATGCACATGCATGGCCGGCACCGCTTCCTTGACCGCGCGCAGGATCGAAAGATAGGTCGCACCGGTGTAGTCCGGATGGATGCCCCCTTGCATGCACACTTCGGTCGCGCCGCGCGCCCAGGCCTCGGTCACGCGACGTTGAATTTCATCGAGCGCGAGATCGTAGGGTGCGCCACGCAGATCGGCCGAATGTCGGCCCTTCGAGAAGGCGCAGAAGCGGCACTTGTAGTAGCAGACGTTCGTGTAGTTGATGTTGCGATTGACGACATAGCGAACGGTGTCACCGACGCTCCGTGCGCGCAGCGCATCGGCGGTGTCGCATACGCGCGCCACCTGATCTTCTCGCGCCGCGAAGAGCTGGACGATCTCCGCTTCGGTGAGGAGATCGTCCCCCATCGCTTTGCCGAGCAGGCGCTCGAACACCGCGTCGTTCGTTGGTCGATGCACGCCGGATGCGACCGCGGGGGGCGTGACATCGCGGCCGGGTGTCCAGGAGCCCACGCGCGCGAAGCCGGCCGTGTCCATGCTGCGCAAGATATGCGGGACGAGATGAGGATCATGCCATCGCGACGCATCGAGACAGTAGCGTGGGTACGACGCGAGACGCTCGACCAATATCTTTCCGGCGCCGGCGGTTGCCGTGCGCAAGCGTTCGACGGCGGGCCATGGTGCTTCCGGATTCACATGATCCGGGGTCACCGGCGATACACCGCCCCAATCGTTGATGCCGGCTGCGATCAGCGCCTGCATAGCGTCGGGGCTCAGGTTCGGCGGTGCCTGGATGTTCATGTCCGGGCCGAGCGTCAGGCGTGCCATCGCGACAGTCCAGAGAAGGTCGTCCCGCTCCGCATCCGGCGTTGCGGCCATCAAGGTTCGTGGCTTCGCGCGAAAATTCTGCACGATCACTTCCTGGAGGTGACCATGCCGCAGGTGGATGTCGCGGAGCGCAAGCAGCGCATCGATCCGCTCGGCACGTGTTTCCCCGATACCGATGAGGATGCCGCTGGTGAACGGGATCGACAACATGCCCGCCTGCTCGATGGTGGCAAGGCGCACCGCGGGATCCTTGTCCGGCGAACCGAAATGCGGACCACCGCGTTCACACAGGCGTTTCGCGGTGCTCTCGAGCATCACGCCCTGGGATGCGCTCACGGCACGCAAGGCAGTGAGTTCTTCACGCGACAAGACACCGGGATTGGCGTGCGGCAGAAGGCCCGTTTCTTTCAGCACGAGCGCGCACATCGCCGCGAGATAGGCGATCGTGCTCTCGAACCCAAGCGCCGCGAGTTCCTCGCGCGCGACGCGATAGCGCAATTCGGGCTTGTCCCCCAACGTGAACAGGGCTTCGTGACAGCCTGCGTCCCGTCCCGCGCGTGCGATCGCGAGCACTTCGTCGGGCGACAAATACGCGCGCTTGCCGTCTCGTGGTGACTCCGCGAATGTGCAGTAGTGGCAGACATCGCGGCAGAGGTGTGTGAGCGGAATGAAGACTTTCCGCGAGTAGCTGACCAGCTCACCATGGCCCGCGTCACGCATGCGCGCGGCTTCGCTGACCAGACGCGGTAACGGCCATTGCGCGCCGATTTCAAACAGGGTTGCAGCGGTATGCATCAGCGGCAATCGAACAGGGAAGAATGAAGGGGCGCGCCAATGTTACTACGTCGACCATCGCAGGCTGTCCGGCGGGACGCAGCCGCGCCAGACGCCACATGCGGGGCGGCGATCTTCGCGCTCGATTCGCATGCGTTGGCCGGATGTTAGACTCGCGCGAGCCGATATCCCTGCGAGCCCTCATGAGCAAACATCACACGCTTCCCGCTTCGCCCGAGACCGTTCATTGGGGTTATTTCGATGCACGATTGAAGCCGGTGCTCACCATTGATTCCGGTGATCGCGTCACGATCGACAGCGTTTCGGGTGGGCCGGATGACATCCCGACCGATCCACGGTTCGAGGTTTTGCCCGAGCATCGCGCCATCCACGCCAAGCACCAGCCGCGTTTCGGCGCGCACATCCTTACCGGACCCATCGCGGTGAATGGCGCGGAATCGGGCGATGTGCTCGAGGTGCGGATTCTTGACGTCGACCTGCGCCAGAACTGGGCCTACAACCGGATCATGCCGCTCAAGGGGTCACTGCCGGAAGATTTCAAGTTGTTCCGGCGGCTCCATATTCCGCTCGATCGCAAGACCCGCATGGCGACGATGCCGTGGGGTTTGCAACTGCCATTGGGACCGTTTTTCGGTGTGATGGGCGTCGCGCCACCGGCCGTCTACGGCGCGGTGAGCAGCATCGAGCCCCGGGAGTATGGCGGGAACATCGATCTCAAGGAGCTGCAGGCGGGGGCCACGTTTTTCATTCCGGTGTTCACGCCGGGTGCGTTGTTTTCGGCGGGTGACGGGCATGCGGTGCAAGGGGATGGTGAAGTCAACCTCACCGCGCTCGAGACATCGATGCGCGGCACATTCGAATTCGTTCTGCACAAGCAGCGCAACTGGTCGATGCCCCGCGCGCTTACCGCAACGCACTACATCACCGTCGGGCTCGACGTGGATCTGGATGACGCGGCGAAGCAGGCGCTGCGCGAGATGATCAAACTCCTTGGCGAGATCGCGGGGCTGAGTCGCGAAGACGCCTACATGTTCTGCAGCATCGCCTGCGATCTGCGCGTCACGCAGATCGTCGATGGCAACAAGGGGATTCACGCGATGGTGCGCCGCGACCTGTTTCCAGGCGCGAAGCCGCTCGTCTAGGGATCTGCGAGGCAGACTGCGCAGATCCCTGATGGCAGACGCCGCCTGCCTTCACGCCGCCCGTCGGCTCAAGATCGGGCGCATCGATACGCGATTGCATGAGAAGCTCGTCGAAGTTGCGGTCGCCGGCAACGATGGCACGATCGGTGTTGCGGTCGTGCCGCGGTCGCCGGGCCTGGTCGATGCCCTGGATCGCATGCGATCGATCTGGCTCGGCGACGATGCGCTCGCGTTCGAGCGGCGCTGGCATGCACGCGGCGGTGACCACTTCGAATCGTCCGCGCAACGGTTCGCGTTCAGCGCGCTGGAGCTCGCCACGGCAGACTTTGCCGCGAATGCGCTGGGGATCACGGTGGCCGAACTCTTCGGCACATGCGGCGAGACGCGAGTCGCGCAGGTACAGGGTTCGGATGATCCGGAAGCCGTCCTCGACTACGACGCGATCGCCAGTCCCGCGGCGCTCGCAAAGGCGTGTCTCGCGCGGAACGCCGTCGAAGTGCGCTTCAGTTTGTCGCATGTCGGTGGCCCGCAGGGCCTGCGCAGCGTGCTGGCGGTGGCACGCGTGTTCAACCTCGCGGCGGTCGCGAAACTTGCGACGAGCGATGAGCGGGAGCGCTTGCTGGCCACATCGCTCGCGGCTGCGTTCGGCTTCTCGATCGATCCGGGGCTTGGCATCGCAACCACCCATTCCACGCGTTCCACGCATCTCACGCGTGCTTCACGATCGCGGCCGGGCACGACGATCCGGCGCATCCGGCTGCGTCGAGTGAAGGTGCCGTTGCGACAGGTGTATGTGAGCGCGATGTATCTCACCGATCACGTGCTGCGTACCTTGATCGAGATCGAAAGCGACGACGGTGTCATGGGTCTTGGCGAGACGCTCGGTGCGGAGGACGTGTTCCGGCTCGTCGCCGGCATTGCCAAAGGGATGATCGGCGCGAGTCCCTTCGATCGACGATCGATGGCGCGCCGGTACGCCCGCATCATCTACGAGAATCGTAACGGGCGGAACGGCTGGCAGGCGTTCGCCGGACTTGAAGTGGCCTGCCACGACATCCTGGGCAAGTCGCTCGACCTCTCTCTTGCCGATTGGCTGGGCAGCACGGCCTCGGTACGCTCGCTTCGCGTCGTGAGCCTGATTCCCACCGCGATCCTCGATCGTGTCGTGCCGCGCGAGGAACTGGCGAGCGTGTTCGCCGATTCGCGCAACACCGAGCGCGTCGCGCGGTACGCACGGCGGTTGCATGACGTGCACGGCATCACCTGCTTCAAGTACAAGAGTTCCGGGATCGGCCTCGAATGGGACGTCGCGGCGATTCGCGCGTTGCGGGAGGCGCTCGGGCCTGCCGTCGGGATTCGTTTCGATCCGAATGCCGCCTACGATACCGCGACCGCTTTGACCATTTGTCGCGCGCTCGAATCGTTTGGTCTTTGCTGGGTCGAGGATCCCACCGATGGCATCGAAGGCCTTGCGAGACTCCGGGCGCGACTTGCCGCGCCGATTGCGACGAATATGGCGGTGGTCCAGTTCGATCATCTCGCACCGGCCGCGCGTCAACGGGCGATCGATGTCGTGCTGGGGGATACGCTCCACTGGGGCGGTGTCGAAGGGCTCCGCGATCTCTCCGCGGCGTGCGATGCCCTGCGCATTGCACTCGCCAATCACGCTTTCTACGAGTGCGGCGTGGCGGCCGCCGCCAATTTGCACGTTGCGATCGGACTCGGCTTGACCCGTCACGCGCACGACCAGGCACACGACGGGTTGATGTCCGATCTGCTCACGGATGACGTGCTGGCGATCCGCAACGGTCGAATTACGCTACCGAACGGCACGGGGCTCGGTGTGACGCTCGATGCCGATCGTGTGCGGGAATTTCAGATCGAACAACTGGACATTGCCTGACACCGCCTCGCGAGGTCTCCAAGGATTCCTGTTTGACCCGTCGTGGGGCTTCGTGTAGGGTCTGCACACAACGTCCTTCCCCGGATTCGATTCGCGCCAGCGCTGCGCCCAATTTTCAAAGGCGAATAATTGAGCATCGAAGTCGACCTGACAAAGAAAACAGTGAAATCGGGCTACACGGTTCCACGGATTTCCGAAGGGACACAACCCTTGCGAATCGTCACTGGATACGAGCAGACGTCAAGGCGAACGCCCGCGCGTGTTCTCCATCGCCGCCCGCCGACCCGCTCGGAGCTCACCGGACCGACTGATCTTTCACCGCGGCTTGGCCTGCATGGCGCCGATGCGGCGGGACAGGGAGCGCTGCGGGCGTTGGGGCAACTGATCCATCTGCGAATCGCGATCCGGGATGAAGACGGGTCGCCCGTCGCCGGAACCATGGTCGAGATGTGGCAAGCCAATGCGGCAGGCCGCTATGCGCATCCCAACGATAGTGATCACGCGCCGCTCGATCCGCATTTCCAGGGCACGGCACGTGTACGAACCGATGCGAGCGGCATGATCGAGATTCGCACGATCAAGCCCGGCGCGTATCCGGTGCCGGGGCCTGAACGGTGGTGGCGTCCGCCCCACGTTCATTTCTCCGTCTGGGGCAAGGTATGGCTGTCCCGGGTGGTGACCCAGATGTATTTTCCCGGCGAGGTGCTGAACAGTGACGACTTGATTTTCAATGCGGTGCCCGACGTGATCGCGCGCGAGCGCCAGGTTGCCCGGGCCGTGCCGACCCGCGACGGGCCGCTCGATGCACTGGTTTTCGAGCACACGATCATCGTTCGCGGAAAACGCGCAACGCCCGCGGCATCTTGACCGATCGGAATGTCCCGATGAACGCGCACATTCCTACCGGCGAAGCGACCATCGGCCCGTTCTTTCCCGGAGCGTATGTCGATATCGGCGCGAATGACCTGACGAAGGTCCGCGGGCGTAATGCGAGGGGCCTCCCGATCGAAATCACCGGGCGGGTCGTCGAGGAAGACGGCAAGGCGCCGCAAAACGTCATTCTCGAGATCTGGCAGGCGGACGCGAACGGGATCTTCATGCATCCCGCCGATCCGCAGTCGAGGGATGCGGACCCAAATTTTCTGGGTTGGGGACGCGCCGCGACCGGTCCGGATGGTCGCTATATTTTTCGTACGATCAAACCGGGCGGGTACCGCATGCCGGATGGCACGGAGCGCGCGCCGCACATCAATATGTTGATCATGGCGTCCGGCTTGATGCGTCATCTGCAGACCGTCATGTTCTTCGACGGTGAGGCGGCCAATGAAGCGGACGTCGTCCTCACGTCGGTCGAACCGGCAGCGCTCCGGCGCGGGTTGATATGCCGCCCGGAAGGATCCGGCAAGTATCGATTCGATATTCGGCTGCGCGGAGAAGGCGAGACGCCGTTCTTCGACGACTGAGCTTTCCGAACAGGCCGTCGCCTACTTGTCGTTCCCCACGGCCCGCTCAGGCCAAGCGAATTTCAGTGGTTTCTTGGCAAGAAAGTCGCGCGCCGCCCCACGGTGATACTCGGTCGAGAACGCGACGCCCTGGGCGCCCGCTTCGAACTGTAGCGCGGCGGCCAAGTCGGTTCCGGGCGAGCGCTCGAGCGCGGCCTTGATCATCGCAACGACCGAGGGCGATGCTTCGAAGAACGAACGCGCGATCGTTTCGGCCCGTGCAATGAGTGTATCGGCCGGAACGATCTCCATCACGATCCCAAGTCGCTGCGCCTCGTCCGCACCCACAACCCGGGCCGACAACATCAACTCCTTCGCGCGTTGCGCACCGACCACGCGGGGCAGCGTATAGAACGCCCCCGCATCGGGCACCAGTCCGACCCGCATGAACGACATGCAAAAGCGCGCGCGCGGCGTGGCGATGATGAAGTCCGCCGCCAGCGCGAGGCTGAAGCCCGCGCCAAATGCAACGCCGTCGACCGCCGCGATGACGGGACGATCGAGCTCGATCAGCTCACGCATCCACACATGCAGTGCACGCATCCGATTGCGGCCTGCTTCGGCATCGGTGCCGGCCGCGGCCATCGAGCGTATATCCCCGCCCGCGCAGAAATCGCCGCCGTCGCCGGTGAGGATGAGCGCCCGGATCGACGCGTCATTCTTCGTGCGTGCGACGGCATCCGCGATTTCCCCGCGCGCATTGATGTCGAACGCGTTCTTGCGATCGGGGCGCGCAAAGGCAAGTGTGGCAATGCCATCCTTGATTTCGAAGCGGATGTCTTGGTAGGTCATTGAGAAGACTCGATCATGGCAAGAGGAGAGTCGAGTATGCCAACAATCAAGCGCATCGGCTGACGCGCTAACCGGTGTCGAGCGGTGCCGGCGGTGCGGCCGCCATCGGAATCAGTTGAGAGTTTGGGCTCTCTCATCCAGTTTCAAAGAAGTTCCGTATTAGCGCCAGAACCCATCGCGATGGTGTTCGCTTCCCAACTGATTCAAGGAGAACCCACATGTCTTTCTTCCGCTCCGGCTGCCGGAGGTGCGGTTTTGCCTGTCTTGCCGCAAGTGCGGCGTTGTCCGCGGTCACCTCCGTGCCCGTGATCGCTTCGAGCCATAGAGAAGCACCGTTCATCACCCGTCACCCGAAAGTCGACGGCACCGATTTCTATATGTTTCGAAGCTACGAGCCTGGCCGTCAGGGATATATGACCTTGATTGCGAACTACTTGCCGTTGCAGGACGCTTACGGCGGCCCCAATTACTTTCAGCTCGATCCGGATGCTTTGTATGAGATCCACATCGACAACAATGGCGACAACCGGGAAGACGTCAGCTTTCAGTTCCGCTTCAAGAGCAACCTGAAGGACATCAAGGTTCCGGTTGGCGGCAAGGAAATGTCGATACCGCTCATCAATGCGGGGGCGATCACGAGCGTCAATCCGGGCACGCTTAACGTGAACGAAATCTATACGCTTGACATCGTGCGCGGCGATCGGCGCAAGGGTCAAAAGGCGCAGGTCACCAACGCCCAAGGCGGAGGCGGCACATTCATCAAACCGGTGGACAACATCGGCAACAAATCATTGCCCGACTATGCGGCCTATGCGTCCCAGCATATCTACAACATAGCCATTCCAGGCTGCGGTACGCAAGGACGGGTGTTCGTTGGCCAGTGCAAGGAGCCGTTCCAGGTCAACCTCGGCGAAATTTTCGATCTGGTGAATATTCCGGTCCCTACCGTTATCGGTCGGCCCGACGGTGCGCAGAGCACGACCGATGACAAGAACATCACCACCTTGGCATTGGAGGTCCCGATCAACTGTCTCACGAACGGATCCGACCCGGTGATCGGTGGCTGGACGACCGCGAGCCTGCGTCAGGGGCGTCTTCTCAATCCGGCGCCTGGCAGCAACACCACATCCGCTTCGCTGGAAGGCGGTCCCTGGGTGCAGGTGTCTCGCCTCGGCCACCCGCTGGTCAATGAGCTCGTGATCGGCCTCAAGGACAAGGACAAATTCAATTCGAGTCAACCGAAGGATGACGGCCAGTTCGCCGACTATGTGACCAATCCGACCCTGCCGTTTCTGCTCGAGTTGCTCTACAAAGACGCTGGCGTGAAGGCTCCCACGCTATCCCCGCGCGCCGATCTCGTCACGGTATTTCTCACTGGTGTTCCCGGTGTGAACAAGCCGGCCGGTTCACCGCTTTCCGAAATGTTGCGGCTCAACACCGCGCTGCCGGTCTCTGCACCTGCCGCGCAGAATCGCCTCGGTGCGGCGGGTTGCTTCCAGAACGGCGTGTTGAACGTGATGCTGCCGGGATGCGATCCGGCCGGCTTCCCCAACGGGCGGCGCCCGGGCGACGACGTGGTCGATATCGAGCTGCGGGTCGCGATGGGATACCTCCTGCCGATGGGACTGGCACCGAGTGGTCAACTTCCCTTTACGGATGGTGCCCTCGTCAATGCGAGCCAGTTCGACAACGCGTTCCCCTATCTCAGAACGCCCATTCCGGGTAGCCCGAACGGTGTGAACGGCCAGCCGGCCAATCCGCAGCAATGACCAATCGGAGGCCCCGAATGAATCGAATCAAGATGACCGTGATCACCGGACTGGCGAGTTTCGCGATGTCCGCATGCGGCGGCGGTGGTGGCGGCAACAATGACGGAACCGGCAACGCAGGCGGTTCGGCCGGGCCGGCCGTGACCAGCGATGCTTTCGTCGCGGAGGTTGCCAAGGTGATCGCCGCGCCGAACGCCGATCAAAGCGAAGGTCGCGAGACAGCCAATGTCGTTGCCACGGAGAACGATGGAGCCGAGGCGGAGTCCGTCCCGGCGCTGTAAGCGATGTACGCGGCATAGAAATGCGACCAGGCGCTTCGCCTGGTCGCTCGCATCCACAGGTACGATGCGGGCCGGTGTGTGCAATCCGAAATAGCCATCGGCATTATCACCTCTCGCATCACCAGGCGCTTCATCACCGTTCAGCTCCGCGGATCTGGTGCGAATCGAATGCCGCCCGGAAACGGCTGCGGTTCTGCAAACCTGGGGGCGCCCGGAATGATGCCGCGTGCGACGAGATTGTCGTAGCGATCGTAGTGGATCGTCAGCAGCTCGTTCGGGTTGGGCGATGCGCGGCGAAAGTGGGTGTACGCAACGTGCGAGCTTTCGCGCTCGCCGTGTCCGGTGCCGATGCGTTCGCGCGACAACTGCCGGCGCGGGCTCGCGATCGATTGATCCGCTTCGAGCGAACTTGGCGGCGCGCTCGACGGCGCTGCACCGGATTGCGTCGCAGGCCCGGCCGATTCGGCTTTACGCGATTCACTTTCGGCTGCGCCGCGTGCGTCCGCCGGTACGTCGCCCGCATTGGCTCGGGTATCGCCCGATGCACCGGATCGCTCGAACGGGCGGGGCGCTGGACTGATCGATGGAGCAGGGCGCGGCGGCATCGCTTCACGGAATACCGCGACGCCTATGACGCCGACATGCTGCGGCCGATCAGTGCGTGCGGCATAGCTGTCCGGCAGCGACGTGAAGTAGAACGCCGCGATTTCATTCTGGTTCTTGCGCCAGCCGTTGATCTCGTAGCTTTGCCACGGATGCAAGACGTATCCGCTCTGATACGGCGTGGCCGTCTCACCGCTCACGACATTCACGCCGTCGACCGACACGACCGTCATGATCCGCGCGCCGGTCTTGTTTGCCACCTGCACTGCGTAGCGTTCGCCAGGATTCCCGGCGACGAAGAGCTTGCCGTCGTGGTGATAAACGGGGAGACGCTGCCCGGTGGCGCGGCTGATCACCTCAATGTCGGCGAGCGTACCCGCAATCGCGGGTGTGGCGGCGAGCGAAATTGCGGCAAGAAGGGATCGGGTGATCGTGCGCATCGGTCAGCTCCTCATGAAGCGTGGTGAATGACCGATGAAACGGCTGCGGCACGGACCTGGGGTTAATCGATCGAGGAAAAATTTCTCAGCGCAGATCGTCAGGGAGCCGGACGTCCGGGAACCGCTTCTGGAATTCCGTGCGCAACGTATTCGCGTCGGCGATCCGCCCGGCGCGTTTGAGCGCGCGCATTTCTTCGATCCAGGCGTCGACCGGGCGGGTGGCCAGTTGCGCGAGCAGCGCACTCACCGTGCTACCGGGCGCCATGCGATCTTCCATTTCCGCGCGACGCGCCGGCGGTTGATTCCATGATCGACCTGCGGACGGCGCGGGCTCCGCCTGCAGGGCGAGGTGGCCGTCGGCGGATCGCTGCAGCACGGCGGGCGCATCGCGCCTCAGGCTCGCGTCCGCACCGGCTTGCGCAAGCGGTGGTGCCGCGGCCGGCGCTGGAAGCGCGCTTGCCATACTCGGCGGCACGTCGGATTCTTCGCGTGCTTTGGGGCGTTCCGTTTCAGCCGTGACCGCTCCTTTGCGCCTCGCGACCCTCTCTTCGGACAGGGACGCTCCAGGCGGTGTGGCCTCCGCCGTCGGTTTTGAAATCGGTTCCAGTCGCGCGATCGCCGCCGGCGGTTGCCGCGCGGATTCGCCAACGACTTTCGATTCGGCTTCCACGGGTGGCGCCGCGTCCCGGAGCGGAGCCCGATCGACCGCGGCGCTGTCAGCCTTAACAACGGCAACAGCCGGGGGCGATGCGGGAGCGGGTGCGGCCGTTGGCGATGAAGGCACCGACTGCGAACGCTCCAAGCCGAGATCCGCTTCACCTGAGTCGTACACCTTGATCGCGACACCGACTGCCAAGGCTACGGTCGCAGCGGCGGCGAGCGGCGTTTGCCAGGTTCGCCGGAAGCCGCGCTTGATCGCGTCCGAACGGCGTCCGGCCGCGGCACGTGTTTCCGGTCCGGTATTCGCTGCACGGCGCGCGGCGGCGCGGATCGCGTCATCCAGCGCGGCCGGCGGATGCGCGGCGGCGGGATCATCGTCCACAGCATCGCGATACGCACGCGCGATCTGCGGGTCGCGCGGCTCGTCGGTCATCCCGTTCTTCGCGGTGCTCATCGTAGATCCTGCAGATCGCGTCGCAGCTTGGCCAGCGCGTAGCGCAGGCGGCTCTTGGCCGTTTCGCGGTTTGTTCCGGTGATACTCGCAATGTCTTCGACCGTCAAATCGCCTTCCTGTTGCAACATGAACGCTTCGCGTTGCGCCGGCGGGAGTTCTTCGAGGGCAGCGACAATGCGCGAGGCCAGACGCTTGCGCTCCAGCATGGCATCAGGGCGTTCGGAGGCGGCTGCCGGCGGATCGAGCGCGGGATCATCATCCTCATGGTCCGGATCGAACGCGACGTATTCAACATGCTGCGCGGACGACCGAAAGTAATCCATCATCCGATGGTGGGCGATCGTGAAGACCCAGGTCGTGAACTTCGCGGTCGGCACATAGCGGGCGCGGGCGTTGATCAGCCGCATCCAGACGTCTTGAAAGATCTCTTGCGCGGCCCCGTCGTCCCGCACTTGGCGCCGCACAAAGCGAAATACCGGTCCCCGGTGCCTTGTATAAAGCACGTCGAACGCCGCGGCATCGCCGGCGGCATAAGCAAGCATCAGTTCCTCGTCGGTCGCGTCGCGGTTCATGCGCGCGGAGTGTAGCTGGGGATTGAACGTTCGGTAGGGAAAATCGGGGTTAATGGGGCGCGGGCGGCGCGATAGACGGACGCAATGCGTTCAACCGATATCAACGCAAAGCGTTCTTCACCGTCTGCAACGAGGAGCAGGTGCTGCGTGACGATCTCGACATCGAACGCACCGGGTGGGATCACATCATTCTCGATGAAGCCCGGCGCATCAAGAACTGGGAAGCGAGGACCAGTCGCATTATCAAGAGCCTTCGCTCGCGTTTCGCGCTGGTACTGACCGGCACGCCGCTCGAGAATCGGCTCGACGATCTCTACTCGGTGGTCGAATTCATCGATGATCGCAGGCTTGGCCCGGCGTACCGATTCATCCATCGCCATCGGGTGGCGAGTGACACCGGCAAGGTGCTGGGCCACAAGAATCTCGATGCATTGCGCGAGCGCTTGAAGCCGGTGCTGCTGCGCTGCACGCGCGTGAGCATCGCACTCGATCTGCCGTGGAATCCCGCGATGCTCGAGCAACGCATCGCGCGCGCGCACCGGATGGGACAAAAGCGCCGCGTGCAGGTCTACCTGCTGGTCACCGAGAACACGATCGAGGAGAACCTGCTCGCGACGTTGTCCGCGAAACACGAATTGGCGGCGGCCGTCCTCGATCCGGACTCCGATCTGCGCGAAATGCAGTTGGTGACCGGGATCGAGGAGCTGAAGCGTCGCCTCGAATGGCTGCTCGGCGCGAAGCCCATGGCGCCGTCGGATGAGTCATAGCGCGAACGCACCGAGGCGAGCGTATTGGCCGTGCGCAAGGAGCGCGTGGCGGAAGCGGGCGGTCAAATAGCCCTACAACGTCGGACTCTTCACCTCACCGCCCAATGCCGCCAGCGCCCAAGGGGTCACCTGCGCATCGACGCTGAACGAGAAATGCGCGGCGCCGGCATGCGCATCGCGGAAGATGCGTTGCAGCGGATAGTTGTCGTAGATGCCGTTGGCGCCCGCCATCTCGTAGAGCGAATCGACCGCTTCATGCACGATCTTCATGCCCATCGCGGC
>JBJXGX010000350.1:0-59741 GCA_046160305.1 Burkholderiales bacterium | reverse complement strand
GCGTCCAGCTTGAGCGCGATCGCCGCGAGATTATCGCGAACGTGCGCGGGTTTCACCGCTTTCGGGATTGTGATGACATCCTCGAATCGCAGCAACCATGCGAGCGCCACCTGACTGGACGTGGCGTCGTGCTTTTTCGCCACGCTCGCGAGCACGCGATGGCTGAGCATGCGCGCCTGATCCAGTGGCGAGTACGCCATCGTGGTGATCGCACGTGCCCGCTGCCAGGGCAGCAGATCGAACTCGGGGCCGCGCCTGGTCAAGTTGTATAGCACCTGATTGGTCACGCATCCTTCGCCGCCCGCGATCGTTGCAAGCTCTCGCATGTCGCCGGTATCGAAATTCGATACACCCCAGTACCGGATCTTGCCGTCGCGTCGGAGCTGATCGAATGCGCCGACCGTTTCAGCGAGTGGGTACGAACCTCGCCAATGCAGGAGGTACAGATCAATTCGATCAGTGCCCAGTCGCTTCAGACTGCGATCGCACGCGGCGATGGTGCCCTTGCGCGAGGCGTTGTGCGGATACACCTTGCTCACCACGAAGAGATCGTTGCGCACGCCCTTGATCGCGTGAGCAATCGCTTCCTCGGCGCCGCCCTCGCCATACATCTCGGCGGTATCGATCAAGCGCACACCGAGGGAAATCGCAAGTTTGATCGCGTCGATCTCGGCTTGCCGGTGACGGACACTCTCGCCCATCCGCCACGTGCCGATGCCGAATCGGGCGATGACCTCGCCGCCGGGGAGGAGTGTCGTGGGTTGGTTCATCGGATCAATGTGAAGGGGGAAGAGGGAAGAGGGAAGACGGAAGAGGGAAGGGGGAAGGGGAAAAGGTGAAAGGTGAAACGGGAAATTGAATAGTGCGAGTTTGGCATATCCTTGACTCTCAACCCCGAGCCGCCGCTGCGCCTCTCTTCGCCCTCACCCTTCGCCCTTCGCCCCTCACCTTCGACCAACGCATGGCCCGTCCCCGTATCCTCGTCGTCAAACCCCAGGCAATCGTCCCGTTGGGTGACGCGGCGGTTCTGATCGACTTTGCCGATACGGTCGATGTCGCGGTGAACGCCGGCATTCAGCGTCTCGCCCGCATCCTGCAACGCAAGCGCGTTCCGTGGATTCGCGATGTTGTGCCAAGCCTCGCATCGCTTGCTTTGCATTTCGACCTCACGGCATTGGGTGATCGCGATCCGGTCCAGGCGACCGAGACATTGATCGATGAGTGCCTCGCGCGTGCATCGAGTCTCATTGATGAACCCGCGCGTCGTGTCGATGTGCCGATCTGCTATGACGAGGCGTTCGGCCTGGATCTTCCCGAGCTGTCGGAGGTTCTTCACATGCCGGTCGAGGAGATCGCGCGCCGCCACGCCGGGAGTGAATTTTCCGTGCTGATGATGGGCTTCGCGCCCGGGCATCCCTATCTCGGCGGACTGGATGCCGCGCTCGCGGTCCCGCGCCGGTCGACACCGCGGGCGCTTGTGCCGGGGGGCTCGATCGGCATCGCGCATCGACAAAGCGTCGTGTATCCCTACGCGCTGCCGGGAGGATGGAATATCGTCGGCCGCACGCCCCTGCGTTTGTTCGATGCGACGCAAGAGGAGCCCAGTGTGTTCGAGCCGGGCGATGCGGTGCGATTCAGATCCATCGACCGGGTCGAGTTCGATCGGGTCGCGAAGAGCGAAGGGACGATGTGACGATCATCGTGATCAGACCGGGGCTCCTCTCGACGGTGCAGGATGTGGGCCGATTCGGTTGGCAGCATCTTGGCATCGTGCCATCGGGTGCGATGGACATCGACGCGCATCGGATCGCGAATCTGCTGGTGGGCAACGCCGCCGCCGCGGCGACGATCGAGATCACCATACGCGGGCCGGAACTGGAGTTCGAGCAGCCCACATTGGTCGCGCTATGCGGTGCGACCTTCGATGCGAAGTGCATCGATGCGAAGGGCAAAACGACGCCGATGCTGTCGAACCGGCCGGTGTTGCTGCCGAAGTCCGCCAGATTGCGTATCGGCGATGTCCAACACGGCGCGCGCGCCTATATTGCCGTTGCGGGTGGAATCCTGGTGCCGCCGGTTCTTGGCAGTGCTTCAACCTACCTTCCAGCGGGATTCGGCGGACATCTTGGGCGTGCGTTGCGCGCCGGAGACCGCCTGCCGCTTGACCGTGCACACAGCACGTTGAGCGTGGCGCGATTCTCATCGCTGAAGCGGCGCGCGGGCGCCCCGATCGATATCAAGGCGCCGCAAAGCGTGTCCTGGTCGGCCCCCATCGATTCATTGCCGCATGCTGATGAAGCGCCGATCCGCTTCATCGAAGGGCGGCACTGGCGGATGTTTTCCGCGGCAGCCCATGCGGCGATGGAGACGGAGCCGATGCGTATTGCCCCGGAATCAAACCGCATCGGCTATCGACTGAACGGCCCGCGCCTCGAGCGACGCAAGAACGCCGACGTGCTCTCCGAGCCGACGTGCCTTGGCACCATCCAGGTACCCGGTGACGGTACGCCGATCGTGTTGATGGCCGATCATCAGACCACCGGCGGCTACGCGAAGATCGGCGAAGTCGCGAGCGCGGACATCCCGCGACTGGCCCAGCGCACTCCCGGCATGGAAGTGCGGTTCCAGCGATGTACGCTTGCCGATGCCCGGGCCGCGAGAAAGGTGCAGCAGGCGCGCGTGGCAGCGTTGGTCCAGACTATCGCGTGGGAGTACGCCGCATGAAGGTGATCGATCTCAATTGCGACATGGGCGAGAGCTTCGGCGCCTGGAAGATGGGCGATGACGCCGCCATCATGCCGCTCGTCTCGTCGGCCAACATCGCATGCGGATTCCATGGCGGGGATCCCTCGACGATTCGCACCACGGTGCGCCGCGCGGTCGATGCCGGGGTCGCGATCGGCGCGCACCCGTCACTGCCCGATCGGATGGGGTTTGGCCGGCGCAACATGACGATCACAGCGGAGGAGATGTACGACTACATCGTCTACCAGGCCGGCGCGGTCGAAGCGTTTGCGCGCGCCGCCGGAGCGCGCCTCCATCATGTGAAGGCGCATGGCCAGCTCTACAACATGGCGGCGGTCGATGTCGAATTGGCCGAAGCCATGGCGCGTGCCGTGAAGGACCTCGGTGATGGCGTGCAGCTCTACGCGCTATCGGGGAGCCGCATGATTACGGCCGCCCGCAAGATCGGCACGCCCGTGATCGGTGAGGTCTTCGCCGATCGCAGCTATCAAGACGACGGGACGCTTACGCCCCGCAGGCAGCCGGGCGCGATGATCGAAGAGGAATCGCGCGCGGTGCAACAGGCGCTCGGTATGATCGAGCGACAAGCGGTGACGAGCCTATCGGGCAAGACCGTCAATGTCGCGCCCGGAACGCTTTGCCTGCACGGTGATCAGCCGGGTGCGGTGGCCTTCGCAAGCGCGTTGCGAAGGGCGTTCGCGGAGAGGGGGATCGAGGTGCGAGCGCCTTAAGCGTCGATTCAGCCTCTCAAAAATTCACCACGGAGGAAACGGAGGGAAGGGAGGAAAAGCGTGCGAGAAATGCGTGGTCCCGGGGAAATCTATGCGTGCGGATTCCGGACCGCAGCGAGATATACGCGAAATCCATTCAATCAATCCGCCTCGTCTTTCCTCCGTTCCCTCCGTTTCCTCCGTGGTGAATTTCTTACTTTTGAAGTGAAGTAGAACTCAGACCCTACCAATGCCCCTCATTCAGCTCTCCGCCGTTTCGCTCGCGTTCGGCCATCGTCCTTTGCTCGACCATGCCGATCTCGTGATCGAGCCCAACGAGCGGATCGGCTTGATCGGTCGCAACGGCACCGGCAAATCGAGTCTCCTCAAGCTGATCGAAGGCTCGATTGTGCAGGACGACGGCAACCTGTGGCGCGCCCCCGGCCTCAAGGTGGCAAGCGTGCAGCAGGAACCGGAGTTCGCGCCGGGTGCGACCGTGTTCGAGGCGGTCGCGGCCGGCTTGGGTGAAGTGCGAAAGATCCTTGTCGATTACCACACGGTGGCGCATGCAATCGCCGACGGTGACCACGATCCCGCACGCATGGACGAGCTCATGCATTTGCAGGAAGCGCTCGAAGCGAAGGGCGGCTGGCAGGTGCATCACCGCATCGAGGGCGTGTTGTCTCGCCTTGGCCTCGACGCCGATCGGCTTGTGGAAGCGCTCTCCGGTGGATTGAAGAAGCGTGTTGCATTGGGGCGCGCGCTCGTGCTGGAGCCCGATCTGCTGCTCCTCGATGAGCCGACCAACCATCTTGATCTCGATGCGATCGAATGGCTCGAGGAAACGGTTACCGCATTCGGCGGCAGTGTCCTTTTGGTCACACATGACCGGCGCTTTCTCGATAACGTTGTCACCCGCATCATCGAGCTCGACCGCGGCGCACTCGCCAGCTATCCCGGAACCTTCAGTCAATTCCAGGTCTACAAGCAAGAGGAACTCGAGACCGAAGCGATCCACAACCGCAAGTTCGACAAGGTTCTCGCCCAGGAAGAGATCTGGATCCGCAAAGGCGTCGAAGCGCGACGGACCCGCAACGAAGGGCGGGTGCTAAGGCTCGAAGCGTTGCGTCTCGAGCGGGCCGCGCGGCGCAATCGCATCGGCAGCGTGGGCCTTGGTCTGAGTGAAGGCGACCGTTCCGGCAAGCTGGTGGTCGAGCTCGAAAACGTCGGGAAGCGCTTCGGCAATCGTGCCGTCATCAAGGGATTCTCGACGCGCATCCTGCGCAGCGACAAGGTCGGCCTGATCGGCCCGAACGGCAGCGGCAAGTCGACATTGCTGAAGCTCATCATCGGTGAGCTCGAACCCGATAGCGGCACGGTGCGTCGCGGCACGAAATTGTCGGTGGCGTACTTCGATCAACTGCGCGAGCAGTTGGACGAGAATGCAACCCTTGGTGCCACGATCACCCAAAGCAGCGATTTCGTGGAGGTCGGCGGCGTGCGCAAGCACGTGATCAGCTATCTCGGCGATTTCCTGTTTCCGCCCGAGCGCATCAACGCACCCGTGTCCACTCTTTCCGGTGGAGAGCGCAATCGCCTGCTGCTCGCGCGGCTCTTCAGTCGTCCGGCGAATGTGCTCGTGCTGGACGAGCCCACCAACGACCTCGACATCGAAACACTCGAATTGCTCGAGCAGCAGTTGCAGGACTATTCAGGCACGCTCCTATTGGTAAGCCACGATCGCGTGTTCCTCGATAACGTCGTGACCCAGACCATCGCCTTCGAAGGTGACGCAACCTGGAAGGAGTACGCGGGTGGTTTCAGCGACTGGCAGCGCGTTCGGACAGTCAAGGTGCCGGCACCTGTTCGCAAAGGCGAGGCGGCCGCCGCAAAACCAGAACCGGCCCTTGTGAAACAGAAATCGAAGCTGAGCTTCAAGGAAAAGCGCGAGCTTGATGAAATGCCTGCTCGAATCGAGGCGCTGGAGGCCGAGCAACGCGACATCACGGCGAAGCTCAACGACCCGAATCTCTATCGCGATCAGGCGCAGCAGGTGAAGACGCTGCAAACGCGCCATGCAATGATCGAAGAGCAGTTGATGCAGGCACTGGCGCGATGGGAAGCGCTGGCGGGAAAGGGGTAGCGGGAAAGGCACCTATTCATTGAGTCGGCCTACTTACGCACCCGACGGCGTTTGCACGAGACCGCGTGGTTGTGGAACGCTATGGCGTACTGAACCGATGCGGATGGTGCCTCATGAACTCAATTGTGGAAACGCTAGAAGCTGAAGCGCTAGCCTTTCTAACCAGGAAAGGGCACGCCTCGTCGAACGATTGATCGCGAGTCTCGATACAGATTCGGATATTGAAGACGCTTGGGCGGCCGAAGTCGAACGGCGTAACACTGAGATCGAGAGCGTGCCGTTTCCCTAATTTCCGGCCACGAGGCCCTCGATCGATTAAAGGCCGAATTTCGATGAACTACTGGTTGCATCTCGGGGCGGAGCACGATCTTCGGGAGGCAGCCGAGTTCTACCGCAAGAAGGCCGGAGCACCGCTCTCGCAAGCATTCTTTGCGGAGTTTGAGTACACCATCGGTTTGTTGCTCGAGTATCCCAGGTTGGGTGCGATTTGGCGCTTCGGTCGGCGTCGCTTGTTGATGAGGCGATTTCCCTATGGGGTCATCGACACAACGGCCGGTGAGCAGATTCGCGTTCTCGCGGTGGCACATAGCAGTCGGCGGCCGGGCTATTGGCGAAGGCGAAGGTCAGTCCGCGACTAAGGTGCCCAATCCTTGGTCAGGGAGGCCTTCCCATTTTGGTTTTTGCATGAAAAGTGACGGGCGTGCGCCAGGGCTCTACGTCAGCACGAACGGCACTTGCGAAGGCCCCGGTGCCAGGAAATGTTCCTTCGTAGCGTGATGCCACATCCGGTGATTGAACGTGCCGATCCGTTCGCTGCGGACGATGAGTGCAACCGTTCGCGCATCACCTGCATACTCGGCATGCGGTACGTGGGGCGGCACGACGTCGACAAACCCAGGCCGCACCGTGTACGCGCCGGTTTCCCGGAGCTTGCCGATCGCGCCAACCGGACCGTCTTCTTCGAGCGCATAGCGCACGACACGCTCAGAGCCTGATAGCACGCTATAGCTCGTCCAGGTGTGCGCATGGTCGTGAACCGGCGTGACCGCGCCCGTCCATTTGACGAGCGCGTTGATCACGAATCGATGATGCGGATCCTCATAGAAGAGGAGATTCGTATGCTTGCCGTCCGGCGCGCGGGTGTCGGGCCAATCGGTCGCGCGCGCTTGCAGATCGCGGTCGTCGAGCATGACGGGCAGATATTCGCCAACCTTGGCCCAACGCGCAGCATCGGTAAGGCGCTCGCCCCATAGCGGTTGGATCGCCTCGATAAAACGGCGTAACGCCGGATGGGCCGGCAGCGTCGAGACGTTGGTCATCGTGGACATCGCGGCACCTCGTATCGGCAATAAGACGCGCTTCGGAGTGTAGCCCTATCATTCCAATCGGGGTGCAACGTCGATGGATGCTCCGACACCGCGTCGATCAAGACAGGAGACACCATGCCGCAGCAGACATCGTTTGATCTGGGTCCGGATATCACCTTTGCAGGCACCGAAATCGCGCAACAAAACTTCGAGCGCATGCGTGCACACACCACGGCGGAGTGGACCGGCGACCTGGATACGACCATGGCGACCATGACGCGCGATCCGTTCCAGGTGTTTCATGCGACTGGACTCGCGGTCTACGGCTACGATGCTGTGCGTGCCTTCTACAAGGAGCGCTTTCAGACCTTTTCGGGGCAGGGTCTCTATGCCCATCGCATGATCGTGACCGATAAGGTGCTCGTGGCCGAGGGGTACTACAAAGGCAGTCCAAACGGCATGTTCTTCGGGGTGATGGCCCACGGCAAGCCGCTGTTCCTGCCGATGACCGTCTGGGTCTACTTCGAGGACACGTTGATCAAGGGCGAGTCCGGGTATCTCGATCTCAATGAATTGCAGCGGCAGATTCGCGAGGGCCAGGAGGGCGACGTGCGGACCCCGCTAGTGAAGGGTTTGCGGCCGCGCTGAAACGCGGGAGGACCTGCACCCGCTCCGGGACGCTGACCGGCCGTGAAGCACCGCAGGATGAAGGCCAACGTTCGGTGCGCAGGAAATGATAGATTCGCAGTTCGGCCATTGTTATCAACCGGAGGATCCTCCATGAACGCACCCATGCAAACAGCGGCCAAGGCCGTGGTCTCGACACGCGTCGCCCCAGCCAAGCTCGCGCACCTTGTGTTTCGGACCAACCAGCAGAAGGCAATGCTCGACTGGTACTGCACGGTACTCGTTGCAAAACCCTCGCATCAGTCGGACCGCATCGCGTTCATCTCATACGACGACGAGCATCACCGTGTCGCGTTCGTCGCGGCCGAAAAATATCAGGAGAAGCTGCCGGGACACTCGGTCGGCTTCTATCACGTTGCGTTCACGTACAAGGAGCTTGGTGAATTGCTCGGCACCTACGTTCGCCTCAATGAGACGGGCATCAAACCCTGGCGCGCGATCAATCACGGGCCGACGGTCTCGTTCTACTACAAGGATCCGGACCAGAACGATGTCGAGTTGCAGGTCGATAGCTTTCCCGATGCGGCGCTGACCAACGCATGGATGATGAGCGAAGAATTCATGCGCAATCCGATCGGCATCGAATTCGATCCGGCCGACATGATTCGCCGCTACGAATCGGGTGAGCGCGAGACCGAACTCCTGCGACGGCCGGATCGCGTGGCGTCCGGCACGTAGAAGAGGGGTCATCGATGCTTGCTCGCCCCGAGCTTGGCGCGCGCCTCGATCATCTTTGCATTCAATCGCCCGAGCCTGAACGTCTTGCGCGTTTTTTTGAGCGCGGGTTCGGGATGCAAACCAATCCACTCGGCAGTCGATGGCATTGTCAGGCCCCAGAGCGGCGCGTGCTGATCGAGGCGGGGCCGGCCAACAAGACGGCGTATTTCGCCTACGCGTTTGCCACGTCCGCGCTCCTCATCGCGTTCAGAGTATCGCTTGCGAAGCGTGGCGTCGCGCTGCAGGCGAGTCCATCGCCGTTTTTCGATACGCATGCATTTGCGGTGGTCGATCCCGACGGCAATCGGGTCGTGTTCGGCAGTCGTAGCACAATGAGCGTTGACGACGCATTGCCTGCGCGGCTCCAGCACATCGTCTTCCGCAGTCCGAACATCGATTCGATGGTGTCGTTCTACAGCGAGGCCCTTGGGTTCACCGTGTCCGATCGCGTGAAGGACGAATCCGGCGCGCTTCGCGCCTGTTTCATGCGCACCGATCTCGAGCACCACGCGCTTGCCGTGTTCCGCGCGCCGGAAGCGAAGCTCGATCACCACTCGTACGAAACGGGCGACTGGAACGATATCAGGCGGTGGGCTGATCATTTGGCCGCGCGCCGGATTCCGATCTTCTGGGGCGTTGGTCGTCACGGCCCGGGTAATGATCTTTTCTTTATGGTGAAGGATCCCGACGACAACCTGGTCGAGATATCAGCCGAGATCGAGCAATGCGCCGCTGATCGCGAAGAGGGACTGTGGCCCCACGAGCAGCGCACACTGAACGTGTGGGGTCAGGCGATCATGCGGAGCTAGGCGTCTGCGCGCAGGTGTCCCGATGGATCAACCGGGACGGACATAGAAAGGGGCATCGAGACAATGCAGGTGAAAGACATCACGTTCTATTCCGGGCCGAACGCAAAGATAGCGGGACGCATGTATCTGCCGGACGCCAAGGTCGACCGGCGTGTCGGCATCGTGTTCTGCCACGGCTTCGGGGGGAACAAGGAAGGCACGCCGCTTGGGCTCTCCACGTTGCTTGCCGAGTATGGCTATACGGTTCTTACGTTCGACTATCGCGGCTTCGGCGGTAGCGAAGGTCCGCGCGGCCGCCTCAATCCCGCGGAGCAGATCGAGGATGCCGTGCATGCACTCGCGTGGCTCTCTACGCAGCATGGACTCGATCCACGGCGCATTGGAATCTACGGCACGAGTTTCGGCGGCGGGGTCGCCGTTGCGGCAGCACATCAAAGCGGCCTTGCGCATGCGGTGGTCGTCAGTGTGCCGGTTACGCACGGCGGTGATTGGCTGCGCAGCATCATGCGCTGGAGCGAATACAACGAACTGCGCGCGCGCTCGATGCGTGCGATCGCGCGCAAGGCCGCGAACGCCGAAATCGAGATGGTCGAGCGCTTCAACATCATGGTCCCCGATCCCCTTACTTCCGCGCGCTACAAAGACCCCGTGCCGGTCGCCATCGAAACGTTCTATCACGTGCTCCAGCATGCGCCGGTCGATCAGGCGGATCAGATGTCCGTCCCGATCTGCGTCATGGGAGCGAAGGACGACTTGCTAGTGCCGGTGGAGCAGGCGATCCGTCTCCATGATCGTGCCCGCGGTCCGAAGGAACTCCACCTGTTCGAATCCGGCGGGCATTTCTGCGTGTATGACGAGCAGCTATCGTTTGTCGCGGAACGGGCGAAGGCGTGGTACGGAAAGCATCTCGAAGGTCGCTAGTCTCTAAAGGGGAGCACGATGTTTGGAAGTGTCGAGCACGGGATGCGTGTCGTTGTCATGGTGGCGGCCTTTGCAATTTCATTGGTTGGTGCAGGAAGCGCGGGTGCCCAGCAACTCACCAAACTGCGCATAGCGTATGCATCAGTCGCGCCGGGATCCGATTCGACTTTCTTGTTTGCCGGACAGCAACTCGGCTATTTCAAGGAACAGGGGATCGATCTGGACATCCAGATTTCGGGCGGCGCCGTTGCAGCGGCAGGCTTCGTCGCCTCGGGCGCTGCGGATCTCGGATTGGGCGCGTTGGAGCCACTGCCTGGTTATGTCCAGAAGGGCGTGCCGATGAGGGCCGTCTATCTTTATTCCTATCGCCCAATCTTTCGCCTTGCATTCATCAAGGACGCAAAGGTGCAGTCGGTCAAGGATCTCAAAGGCGCGAAAGTCGGGTTGCTCTCGGCAGGGAGCGCCTCCGCTTTGGTCCTGCAATACATTTTGCAAGAGGCCGGACTGTCGATCAAGGATGTGCAACTCGTGCCGCTCGGTGTTGGTGCCGCGGCGTTCGCGGCGGTAAAGAACCGCGAGGCTGACGTATTGATCTATCACGATACTTTCTATCCATTTCTCGAGGCGAACGGTATTTCCCTGACCTATTTCGTGAGTCCAGCGCTCGAGCGTGGTTTTGCCGGTCAGGCGATCTATGGACTGGAGAAAGTGCTCACCGAGCGACGCGCCGTGGTCGAAGCCTTTTTGCGCGGCATGACGAAGTCGCTCGCCTACGCGACCAAGGACCCGGCCGGTGCGACCGCGGCGTTCGCCAAGCTGCATCCCGAAGTCGGCAAGAATCCGGCGTTGGAGGAACGCGCATGGCGCGAGCGCGTCAAGATCACGTTTCCTATCAATGGGCAATGGGGAGCGATGGACGATGCGGCCTGGCAGAATCTGGTCGATGTGCTCATGGCGGGCGGCATGATCAAGGAGAAGGTGGCAACCACGCGGCTCTACACGAGTGACTTCGTCAAAGCGGCCAACGCGGTCGATCTATCGAAGCTGCCGTGACCTTGCAGTCGGGCGCGAAGATCCGCGTCGACGGCGTTTCCAAGCGGTTTCAGGACGGAGGCACGGGTGAGGTTATTGCGCTTGCGCAGGTCGACCTCGCAATTCCGGACGGAGATTTTCTTGCGTTGCTTGGACCAAGTGGGTGCGGCAAGACCACGCTGCTGCGCATTCTGGCCGGCCTCGAACGCCCAAGTGCCGGCGAAATTCGCATCGACGATCGAGCGGTTGATGAACCCAGCGATCGCGTGAGCATGGTGTTCCAGTCGGCGGTATTGCTGCCGTGGCGAACGATCCTGTCGAATGTGATGCTGCCAAGCGAGGTGCGGGGCGGCGATATTGCGAACTGGGAGCGCAAGGCACGTGAGCTGCTTGCAATGACGGGACTTACCGATTTCGCGCATCACTATCCGCGTCAGCTTTCTGGCGGAATGCGCCAACGCGCCGCGATCTGCCGAGCGCTCTTGACTGATCCGGACATTCTCTTCATGGATGAGCCGTTCGGCGCGCTCGACGCCATGACACGCGATGCGATGAACGAAGAGCTTTATCAGCTTTGGCAGCGCTCGGGCAAGACGATCGTGTTCGTGACGCACGATATCGCCGAGGCGGTGCGACTCGCGAGCCGTGTTGCGGTCATGACGGCGCGGCCCGGTAAGATCGATCGGGTCGTCGAAACCGGCTTCGTGCCCGGCACTGCATACGCCGATCGCATCGACAGCCCGCATTTTCTCGAAAAGGTGCATGCATTGCGCGAGGTCTTCTTCAAACGCGGTGTTGCATGAGCGGCAACCGCTCGCTCACAGGCGGCGGCGGACCGGAGGGGCGCTGGTGGTCGATTGGGCTTGGCGCAATTCCCTTTGTTGGTGCAATCGCAGGATGGGAGATCCTTACGATTCTCGACTTTGAGGGGCTTCGGTATGTATTGCCCTCGCCTATGTCGGTTGTCCAAGCCCTCTACGAAGATTTGTCGACCGGTGAAGTCTGGCGGCATACCGCGATCACGATGCAGGAGGTGTTCTGGGGGATGCTGATCGCCGTGGCGGGGGCACTTGCAATTGGCATCACGATCGGTCGCTCACGATTGCTCGAACGGATGTTCTACCCGATCATCGTATTCTTTCAGGCGATTCCCAAGGTCGCTCTCGCCCCGCTCTGGTTGATTGTTTTCGGTTTCGGAATCGGATCGAAAGTGGCGCTGGCGGCAATGGTGGCCTTTTTTCCGCTGTTGGTCGGTGTGATCGTCGGCATGGGTGCGATGCGCCACGACGAAGTGGAGCTGATGCGTTCACTCAAAGCGAGCGCATGGCAGATCTTCACCAAAGTGCAACTCCCCCGCGCGCTACCTTCGATGTTCGGCGGGCTCGAAGTCGGATTGATCTTTGCGTTGATCGGCGCGGTGGTTGGCGAGTTCGTCGGCGCGCGCGCGGGACTTGGCTATCTGATTCAATTTCGCAGTGCGCGCCTGGATCTCCCGGGCATTTTCAGTCCGCTCGTCGTGCTCGCCGTGATTGGGCTCCTGCTCGATCTTGGTTCCAAGCTGATCGGGCGTCGGCTCATCAAGTGGCAGGGCGAATAGCGAGAGGAGAACACCATGACACAGGCAGTACTGGTGGCAGGCGGCACGAAGGGGATTGGTCTTGCAATCGCTGAACGTCTCGCAAGTCCGGGCAGCAATATCTTTCTCAGTTATGCCCACGACGATACGGCGGCCAAAATAGCGGCCGAGCGCATCACCAGGTGCGGCGCAACGCCTCACCTGATCAAAGCCGATGTGGGTTCCGAGGCGGGCGGAAAGACCGTCATCGATGCGGTCGGCGCAAGAGTGGATCGTCTCGATGTACTTGTTCATTCGGCCGCTCTACAGAAGAAAGGCCAGCTCGCAACGCAGAGCATTCAGGAGATCCGGCAAGCCATCGAAGTGGGCGGGATGGCGCTGCTCTATCTCGTCCAACCCGCAATGAAATTAATGGGTGACGGCAGCTCGGTCTTGTTCTTGTCCGGCGCCTCCACGCATTTGGTTATACCGGGGTACGGCGCCCTCGCCTCGGCGAAGGCGCTTGGCGATTGCTTCGTTCGCTACCTGTCGATCGAGTGTGCGGCACAAGGCATCAACTTCAACACGCTGGGATCCGGCCCAGTCGATACCGAGCTGTATCGTTCGGCCGCACCACGAACAGCCGCGGGCGACACCATGCCTCCCCCGACGACGCCGAATGGTCGGCGCATTGCGCCTGAAGACCTCGCCGAAGTGGCTGCCTTCCTGGTATCCAAGGGCGGCAGCATGATACGCGGCCAGGTGGTGCTGGTTGACGGCGGCATGAGTACGACCATCAGGGGGAGATAATCGATGTCGAACCGACTTGCGGGAAAAGTTGCGCTGGTCACCGGCGCGGCGGGTGGTATCGGCTCCGCGATTACACGTCGCTTCATCGCGGAGGGTGCTTGTGTCGCCGCCGCCGATTTGACCGTCGAAGCCGTCAATGCGCGATTCGGTAGCTCGATTCCCGCAGATCGCCTTCTTGCTTGCGTGCTTGATGTGACGTCCGAGGATAGTTGCCAGAACGCGATCGACGCGATCGTTGCCAAATGGGGACGCGTCGACATCTTGATCAACAACGCCGGCATCTATCCGATGTCCGCGATCGAGGACATCACGCTCACCGAGTGGCGGCGTGTCATGTCGATCAATCTCGAAGGGGTGTTTCTGGTCACCCGCGCTGTGGTGCCCGTCATGAAGCGCCAGCGCTTCGGGCGAATCATCAGCATGTCGTCCAGCACCGTATTCAAGGGCACGCCAAGATTTACCCACTACGTCGCATCGAAAATGGGTGTGATCGGCTTTACACGATCCCTCGCCTCGGAACTGGGCGAGTTCAACATCACCGCGAACGTTGTCACGCCTGGGCTGACGACGACCGATACGGTATTGCGAACCATGCCTAAGGCGTTGCTCGACAAGCGGCTCGAGGAGCGCCCACTCAAGCGCCACGAAGTTGCTGAAGATCTGGTTGGTGCGACGCTCTTCCTTGCGTCCGATGATGCGGCGTTCATGACCGGACAAATCGTCAATGTGGATGGTGGGGTATCGTTCCACTAATTGACCACCCCGTTCGGAACCCAGGAGAAATTCTTGAATCGACACCTGATACGCACCGCCGCGCTCGCGCTGCTTGCGATGCCGCCTCTCGCGATCGCGCAGGCCTACCCGTCAAAACCGATCCGAATCATCGTCTCGGTTCCGGCCGGCAGCCTGCAGGATGCGCTGGCGCGGTCCGTTGGCCAGCGTCTCACCGATGCGTTCGGACAGCCGGTTATCGTCGAGAACCGTCCCGGCGCGAATACGATCATCGCCGCGCAGGCGGCCGCGAAGTCAGCACCGGACGGGTACACGTTCCTGGTCGGTACCGATTCAACGATGTCGATCAATCCGCAAGTGTATGCACAGCTCGCTTACGACCCCGACCGGGACTTCACGCCGGTCACGCTGATGGCGCAGGCTGATGAGGTCATGTTCGTGAGCGCCGAGACGAGCGCGCGCACGGTGAAAGAGTTCGTCGATGCGGCCAGGGCAAAACCGGGCGCAGTCAACTACGGTTCATTCGGCATCGCGAGCAACGCGCATCTTGCCGGCGTGAAGATCGAGCAGCTGACCGGAATACGCATGGTGCACGTCCCCTACAAGGGTGGCGCCGATGCAATTCCGGCCATTCAGACGAATCAGGTGCAGATGCTCGTCACCGCAATCGGTGTGGGAATGCCCTCGCTCAAGGCGGGTAAGGTGAAAGTATTGGGTGTTCCGGGCGGAGTGCGTCACCGGCTGTTGCCTGATGTCCCGACATTCACCGAGGCAGGTTTTCCTGAATTCGACTTTCGCGCCTGGTGGGGGCTCGTGGCCCCTGCGGGGACGCCATCGGAGTCGGTGAACAAGGTGGCCGACGAAGTGGCAAAGTATGTGAAGAGCCCGGCGTTCGCGGAAAAGTTTGCGACCGTCTACGCCCTCGAATCGCGCGGCACGACTCCCGCGGAATTCGCTGCGTTCCTCAAATCGGATCGTGAGCGCTATGCGCGCATCCTTCGCACCGCGAATATCCGCCTCGATAATCCATGAGATCGCACGCATGAATCAAGCCGTGAAGATCAGAACTGCCGCGCCGCACAGTTTCTCCTCGCTCATGGAGGCGGCTCGCAAGGCTCGGCCTCTCATCGATCGGATGGGACCCATCAACGAAGAGAAGGGCGAGCTATCGCGCGAGGTGGTCGATGCGCTTCAGCAAGCTGGGCTCTTTGGCATGTTCACGCCAAAGGTTCTGGGCGGGGCTGAGGTCACCCCTACCCAGGGACTTGATCTCCTCGAAGAAATCTCTTATGCCGATGGCTCCACGGGCTGGGTGCTAATGGCCGCTGCGCTCTCGACGGGCACGGGCGGTGCTTACCTCGACGAAGGAGACGCGACGCGGATTTTCTCCCTTGATCGACTTCCTGTCATCGCCGGACATGGTGCCCCAATGGGCAAGGCAACACGCGTTCCGGGAGGCTTCCTGCTCTCGGGCAATTGGAGCTATGGTTCCGGCGTCAGGCATTCTGATTTCATTCATTCGGGCGGCATGGTCTGCGACGCCGGTGGGGCACCGGTCGTCGGTGTCGGCGGCCTACCTGAGACACGCATCTTCGTCGTTCCGCGTGAAGCCTGCGTGTTCGGCGACAACTGGGATGTCATGGGGCTGCGTGCCACCGGGAGCATCGACTACAGTTGCAAGGACGTGTTCATTCCGGAAGGTGCAACCCATCTCACCGAGTGCACCACGCCAAACCGGGGTGGGCCGTTGTTCCTCCTTGGTATTCGCGGCATGAGCACAATCTGCCACACCGGCTTCACGCTGGGCGTCGGGCGGCGCATGCTGGATGAAGTCGCCGCGCTTTCCAGAGTAAAGAAGGGGCGGTTCGGGCTGCTTGGCGACGGTGAGAGTTTTATGGAAAATTTCGGTGCGGCCGAAGCGAAATTGCGGGCGGCGCGGGCGTTCGCCTACGAGACTTGGCGTGGCATTGAAGAATCCTTATATCGAGGCGAGCCGCTCAGTACGCGGCAGGGCACCCTGCATCGCTTGTCGCTGAATCACGTAACGTGGACGACCGCCGAGGTCGCGCGCTTCGCGTATTACGCGGCAGGCGGCACTTCTCTTCGAGCAAGTACGCTCCAACGATTTTTCCGCGACATGCATGCGGCAACACAACATGCCACGTCAGCGGCCCCGATCATTCGCGATTGCGGTCGTGAATTGGCCGGGATTGCCGAGGGTAAGGTGTGGGGATTTACAACTTTGATGGACGCCTAGTGAAAGAACATGGAGACACCATGCGAACAAGAATGACAGGGTATCGTCTCCTTCCGCTCCTGCTGGTCGTGTTCAGCGCGCTCGTCGAAGCGCAGAGTTATCCAACCCGCCCGATCCGCCCGATCCGCCTGATCGTACCGTTCGCGCCCGGAGGCTCCAACGATGCGGTCAACTAAAAGGGTTGGCCACTGCCGATACGGCACGCCACGCGCTGCTCCCGAACGTACCGACTACCGCCGAAGCAGGCATGCCGGAGCTTCTCGTCGTGAGCTGGTTCGGGATCCTCGGCCCGGCCGGGCTGCCGAAGGGGATCGTCGAGAGCATCGGCAAGGAGGTGGCGGCTGCTCTTGAAGATGGGACTCTGAAAGAGCGCCTGCTGAACGTGGGCGCAACCGCGGCGTACATGAATGCGAACGATTATGGTCGTCACATCGCCGAGGAATATCCCCGCTGGGCGCGACTCGTCAAGGACGCGAATATCCCGCTTCAGGACTAGCGGTCGACGTGGGGTTACGCTTCGCGTACCCCGTTCTAATTCAATCGTATTCCGCTCGATTGCACGATCTTGCTCCAGTGCTCGACCTCCGCGCGAACCTGTTCGCGAAATTCAGCAGGCGTGTTGCTGACCGGTTCCTGCGCTTGGTTTCGATACCAGGCATCGACGTCGGGCATTGCCACGACGGTGGCGATGTCCTTCGCGAGTTTGGCGAGGATGGGCTCCGGTGTGCCGGCCGGCGCGAACACGCCTGACCAGTCGGCGCCGAATCCGGTGATGCCTTGTTCCTCCAAGGTCGGTGTATCGGGGAAAAACGGCGAGCGCTTATAGCCGGTGAGCGCGAGGAGCCGCAGCTTTCCCGCATCAATCTGCGGCTTGCCGTTGTTCGTGTCGACGCCGCCCACTGCCGCTTCGCCTGCAAGGATCGCCCGGATCGCCGGCGCCGATCCGTTATAGGGCACGTGCACCACATCGACGTTCGCATCACGGTTTATCTTCGTGATCATGAAGTGCGCGCGGCTCGCATTGCCGAGCGAGGCGAAGTTGAACTTGCCGGGACTAGCACGTGCGAGCTTGAGAAAATCATCGAGGGTGCCCACCGGCAACTTCGGATCGGATACCAGCAGGATGCGCGCGTAGCTGGTGAGCGTGACGGGGGCGAGGTCGCGCAATGTATCGTAGGGAAGTTTGAGAAGCGAAACGTTGCTCGTCATGCTGGACACCGTGGCAAGGAATGTATAGCCGTCGGGTTCGGCACGTACGACATGTTCGGTGCCGATGACCAGATTGCCGCCGGGACGATTGTCCACAACCAGCGGCTGTCCCCACAACACGCTGAGCCTGGCGCCAAGTGTGCGGATGATGAGGTCAGTGGCCCCACCCGCCGGCGTGGTCACCACGAATCGCACCGGGCGCGCGGGCCATGTCTGGGCCAGTGCGTGCGACGCTGCGGTCAACCCAATGGCGAGTAGCCAAGCACCAAGAAGCGTTCGGGGGTGTGGACGGATGCGCATTGCGATGTCTCTCTTTCTGGCTGCTGGACCGATTGCGCGCTACCGCAGATGATGCACCGGCCCCATGCCATGCACCGGCGTTGGAATGCCTTCCATGCGCGCTTTCAATTGCAGCGCAAGATAGATCGAATAGAAGCGCGCCTGCATCAGGTTGCCGCCATGGAACCAGAGGCCTTGCTGCTGCGTGGGCTTCCACATATTGCGAAGCTCGCCTTCCCAGGGTCCTGGATCGTTCTTCGTGTCCGATCCGACACCCCAGCATTTGCCGACCTTGTCGGCGACTTCGCGCGAGATGAGCTTCTCTGCCCAGCCATTCATCGAGCCGTAGCCGGTCGCGAACACCATGAGATCAGCCGGCAAGGTCGTGCCATCGGACAGCGTGATGGACTGTTCGCCGATCCGCTCGACACTAACGCGGCTCTTGAGCTTGATATGCCCATCGATGATGAGTTGCGAGGCACCCACGTCGATGTAGTAGCCGGCGCCGCGGCGCAGATAGGTCGAATGGATTCCCGAGCCGTCTTCGCCGAATCCAAGCATGAAGCCCCGGTTCTCGAGTCCTTCGTATAATTTGGCGTCGCGCCGCTTGATCTCTTCGTAGATGGGTCGATGAACCGCAGGGAGTAGTTTGAGCGGCATCGATGCGACGGTCATGTCCGCAATGTCGGTCGTAACGCCATTCGCAACCGCTTCCTCGGAATAGAGCAGACCCCAGGCAAGCTCCTTCAGCATTTCAGAGCGCACCACCAATGTCGTGGATCGCTGAACCATTGTGACGTCGGCGCCGTGCTCCCAAAGGTCTGCGCAAATGTCGTGGGCGGAGTTGTTGGATCCTACGACCACGCAGCGTTTGCCTTCGTAGCCCAATCCCCCTGCATGCTGGCTTGAATGACAGAGCGTCCCCTTGAACGATGCCATGCCGGGAATGTCCGGCATGTTGGGGACACCGGACATGCCGGTCGCGAGCACAAGCTGCTTCGGACGCAATCGAACGGTCTCACCATTGCGTTGGACGGTGACGTCCCATTCGTTCGTTGCGTTGTCGTAGCGGGCGCCGGTGCACTCGGTGCCCGACCAGTAATTGACCTCCATCACCTTCGTGTACATCTCGAGCCAGTCACCGATTTTGTCTTTCGGTGAGAACACGGGCCAGTGATCGGGGAAGGGCAGGTAGGGCATGTGGTCGTACCAGACCGGATCATGCAGACAAAGCGAGCGATAGCGCTTGCGCCAAGAATCGCCGGCGCGTTCGTTCTTCTCGATGACGATCGCCGGAACATCGAGGTGTCGCAAGCGCGCGGCGAGAGCGATGCCGCCCTGGCCGCCGCCGACAATGAGGCAATACGGCTGCGTGGTGCGCCCGAGCGCCGCCGCTTCGCGCTCCTTGCGCGCGAGCCATGTTTCGCGATCCTTGACGATGCCATGCTGCACGCCCGTCTCGCGCGTACTGTTCCTGCCGGACCGTTCTTCGAAGCCTTTCAGCGACTGCAAGGTGGTGAAGAGCGTCCAGCAACGGTCCCCGCGCAGGCGCACATGACCCTTGCCGCGTCCGGTCTTCGTCGAGAACGAAATCCATGCCTGCGTAACGCCGTCGCGTTCACGCGCTTCACCATCGATCTTCCACTCGCAGGGCAATGTCGTCGATAGCGTCGCACGCAGCATTGCCTTGATCGCGTCCCGCCCCTCGGAGGTATCGATGTTCCAGGTGAAGGCGACGAAGTCGCGCCAAAAGCACGCATCGCCGAACAAGGCGGCGGCACGATCGATGTCCTGATGTTCGAGCGCTCTACCGAATTGCGCCAACCATTGCTCGACCTGTTGATTTACCGCTGCGACAACCGCCATGCGCTGCTTCCCCTTGCTTCGATGAATGGTGTGGCCTGCTACGCGACCAGCCGTTATTCGCTTGCCTTCAGGACGCCGCGGCGCATCTGATCAAGCTCGATGCTCTCGAACAGCGCCTTGAAATTGCCCGCGCCGAATCCCTGATCGCCTTTTCTTTGGATGAACTCGAAGAAGATCGGCCCGAGTTGGTTCTCCGAGAAAATCTGCAGCAGCAGCTCACCCGCCTTGCCATCCACAAGAATTCTGCGCCGCTTGAGCGCTTCAACATCTTCCCCATGGCCGGGAATGCGTTTGTCGATCAGCTCGTAGTAGGTGTCGATCGTATCGAGCAACTTGACGCCGTTTGCACGGAGCGCATCGACGCTCGTTGGCAGATCGGTCGCGGCGAGGGCGATGTGCTGGATGCCTTCGCCACGATAGCGGTCCAGATATTCCTGGATCTGGCCGGCGGTTTGATTGCCTTCCTCGTTGATCGGGATGCGGATTTTCCCGCAGGGGCTCGTCATCGCCTTGCTCTTGACACCGGTGACCTGTCCCTCGATATCGAAGTAACGCACCTCGCGAAAATCGAACAGCCGTTCATAGAACTCCGCCCACTCGCCCATCCTGCCGCGATGCACGTTGTGCGTGAGATGGTCGATGACATGGAGACCGATGCCGGGTGTCTCGAGGCGCGCATCAGGCAACGCCTCGAAGTCGACGTCGTAGAAACCGATATTGCCGATGTCGCCCGGCGTTGCGTTGTTCTTGCCGCGCCAACGATCGACCAGATAGATGACGCTGTCGCCGATGCCCTTGATCGCCGGGATGTTGAGCTCGCCCGGGCCCGCCTGCCCCGCATAACCCCAGGCACCGAGCGAGATGGCACGTTCGTAGGCGAGCTTCGCATCCTGAACGCGAAAGGCGATCGCGCAGATCGAGGGCCCATGCTGGCGCGCGAAGCGTTGCGCGAACGAATCGGGCTCGGCGTTGAGAATGAAGTTGATCTCGCCTTGCCGATAGAGCACGACGTTCTTGTGGCGGTGCTTCGCGACCGGCTTGAATCCCATCCGCTCGAACACCAACCCCATCGCAACCGGATCAGGCGCGGCGTACTCGACGAATTCAAATCCGTCGGTGCCCATCGGATTGTCCGCGTGCGTGATCGGCATGGACGGGGCGGTCATGATCTGCGCGCCGCCTCAGTCGACCTTCACGCCTGCCTGCTTCACCAGTTTCGCGTACTTCACCGATTCAGCGCGCAGGAATATGTTCGCCGACTCGGGCGTCTGGAGACCGATTTCGTTCCCCTGCTTGGTCATTGATTCGCGCACCTCGGCAGATGCGAATGCGGCCGTGAGGGCGGCATGCAGGCGCGCGACCTGCGCAGGCGGAAGCTTGGCGGGTCCGATCACCGCGAACCAGGCTTCGACGATGTAGTTGGGGAGCCCTTGTTCGGCGATGGTCGGCAGGTCGGGCGCGGCCGCCGTTCGCTTCGATCCACCCACGCCGAGTGCGCGCAATGTGCCGTTTTTGATATGCCCTTGCACGGAGGGCAGTGCGAGGATCCCCATTTCGACTTGACCGCCGATCAGATCGGTCACCATCGGCGCGACACCCTTGTACGGAACATGCCGGACCTGCACCTTTGCTTCGCTGACGAACATCTCGGCGGCGAGATGAAGAATCGTTCCGTTGCCGGAGGACGCGTAGTTGTAGGCATCGGGTTTGGCCTTGAAGAACGCCACCAGTTCCTGCGCGTTTTGCACCGGCACCTTGGTCGGATTGACGACCAGCACGAGCGGCGTGGTTCCGATGATCGTGATGGCGGTGATGTCCTCGATCGCATCGAAGGGCAACTTGCTGTACACGCTCGGGAAGATCACATGGTTGTTCGAAATGACGCTGATCGTGAATCCGTCCGCCGGCGATTTGACGAGCGCGAGCGTTCCGTTGATACCGCCCGCACCCGGCTGATTTTCGATCACGACCGGCTGGCTGAGCGCTTTGGAGAGTGCAGGGCCGACCGTGCGGGTGATCGTGTCGACACCTGACCCCGCGCTCACCGGCAGGATGATCCGCAGGGGCTTGTCGGTGCTTTGCGCCTGCGATGGCGCGGTGAATGCGGCGATGCCAAGCGCGATGAGCAGCGCTGGCGCGCGGCGCCCGCGTGAGGCCATCCAATGCGAGGCCATCCGACTTGAGGCCATCCGATCAATACCGTGTGTCATGCATGACTCCAGTCGAGGATCTTGAAAACCGGCCGATCGATTGGCACCACTTGGCGATTGGCGACGCGAATGATCGCCGTTCGCCCTGAGCCTGTCGAAGGGTGAACCGTGTCATCGCGTCAATCCGCTCGAACTTCGACGAGCTCAGCCCGAACGGAATTAGCGATCGCCATTGAGATGATATTCCAGGTCGCTACCGCTTCAGGCCACCGCATTTGCCGCGCGCAGCGCGTTGATCGCGGCTGGGTCGTAGCCAAGACTCGCGAGCAGTGCCTCGGTGTGTTCGCCGAGCATGGGAGGCTGGATTCGCACGCCGAGCCGCTGCCCATCCATCATGAGCGGTGCCAACGCAGTCTGGGTGATCTCACCGGCCCGCTTGCCATCGGGGATGCGAATATCCGCCAGGCCGCCGGTTGCACGCAGATGCGGATCATCGAACAGAGCCTCGGGCCGCGTGATCGGCGCGAACGGCAGGCCGTGCTTCTCGAACATCTCCGACAACTCGCGGGCGGTATGCGCAGCGAGCCTTGCGCGCACGTCCGGCATGAGCGATGCTCGCTGCCTGACCCGATCGTTGTTCGTGGTAAATCTCGGATCGGCTTTGAGGTCGGCATATCCGAATGCCTTGCAAAACACATCCCATTGCGCGTCGCTCACCACCGCAAGAAATATCTGCTCGCCATGCAAGACGGTGAACACATCGTAGATCGCCCACGACGATATGCGATCGGGCATCGGCGCGGGCGGCTGACCGGTGATTGCATACTGAAGCATATGCTGGCCCACCAGGAACACGTTGTTCTCGAATAGCGCCGACTGCACTTCCTGGCCCTTGCCCGTCACCGCGCGTTGCATCAGCGCGGCCATCGCGCCGATTGCTCCGAACATGCCGCCCATGATGTCGTTCACGCTCGTGCCCGCGCGCAAGGGATCACCCGGACGGCCGGTCATGTAGGCGAGTCCGCCCATCATCTGCACCACTTCATCGAGTGCGGTGCGGTGCTCATAGGGACCGGGCAGAAACCCTTTGTGGCTCACATAGACGAGACGCGGATGGTGCTTGTTGAGCGATGCGTAGTTGAGGCCATACTTATCGAGTGCTCCCGGCTTGAAGTTCTCGGCGACCACATCGGCCGTGCCGACCAGCTTGTGTGCGACGTCGAGCCCTTGCGGTGTGCGAAGATCGATGGCGATGCTTTTCTTGTTCCGGTTGAACATCGGAAAGAATCCGGCGCCGGCACCGAGCAGATGCCGCGTGCGATCGCCCTCGATCGGTTCGACCTTGATGACATCGGCGCCCAGATCGGCGAGCAGCATGCCGCAGGTGGGGCCCATCACCATATGGGTGAATTCGACCACGCGTAGACCTTCGAGCGGTGCGCTCACGATGGCCGCCGCTCGACCAGATCCGGTTTGATATCGGCGATGCAGGGCGTGCCGCACAACTGCATCGTGCGAACGAGCTCATCGATCAGGATATCGAGCGCGCGCCGGGCACCGGCTTCGCCCGCTGTCGCGACACCATAGAGTACGGCGCGTCCTATTGCACCGGCCTGTCCACCCATCGCGCGGACCTTGAAGAGATCGGCGCCGCGTCGGATACCGCCATCCACGATCACTGCCGCTTTGTGGCCGACCGCGGCGGTGATCGCGGTCATCGCATCGAACGAGGCGATCGCACCGTCGAGCTGCCGGCCGCCGTGGTTCGACACCCAGATACCGTCGACACCCATCGCAACGAGTCGCTCTGCATCGTCGACCCGGCTCACCCCTTTGATGATGAGCTTTCGCTTCCAGCGATCGCGCATGCGCGCGAGGTCGTCCCAATCGAACCCGGGATCGGTGTCGCGGGCGACCGACGAGGCAAGGGTCGCGCCCGACTGCGTGCTCCCGCGGTAGCCGCGAATATTGACGAAGTCGGGCAGCCCGCCATTGGCAAGAATGCTGAAGGCCCACGCGGGCTTGCAAAATCCTTCAAGGTAGTGGCGCAGCTTCGGTTTGAAACGTGTGCTGAAGCCATTGCGAAAGTCGCGCTCGCGCTTGCCACCGACCGCCAGATCGACCGTCGGCACGAGTGCCTCGTAACCGGCCGCCTCGGCACACGCGATAAGTTTCTCCTCCATGAACGCGCGATCCTGCAGCACATAGAGCTGAAACCAGAGTCGGCCCGGTGCGTGGTTCGCGATGTCCTCGATCGAGGCGGTCGCATTCGTCGAGAGCGTATACGGCACGCCAAGGTTTGCGGCCGTGCGTGCGATCGCGAGATCGGCCCCCGGGCGCCCCATGCCGATGGCGCCGGTTGGTGCGATGACAAGCGGAAATTTCGATGGCCCACCGATGATCTCGCAGGCGGTGTCGATCGTCGAGACGTCCTGCAACACCTTCGGAAGGAGACGCAATCGACTAAAGGCCGCGCGATTATCCCGGAGGGTGATCTCGTCTTCGGCACCGCCATCGAAGAAATCGAAGATCGCCCGTGGCAGTCGCTTCTTCGCGCCACGGCGCAGATCCTCGATGTTGTAGTACCGCGAAATATCGGGCATGAAGGCTACGATGGGTGGATGACGCCCTTGCCATCGGATTGCCGGTCGAACAATTGGTAGGCTTCCACCGCCTGCTCGAGCTTCCAGTGATGCGTGAAGAGTTTGTCGACCTTGACCTTGCGATCGGCAATGTAGCGCGCGCAATCGGCCTGTCCCACGGTGGAGAACGTCCACGATCCGATCAAGGTCACCTGCCGGCGCAGCATGTCGTTGCTGACATTGAGCGTCACCGTCTCGCCTTCGCCGACGTAACACGCCTTGCCCCAGGTGCGTACGCATTGCACGGCTTGCTGGCGAGCCGCGGGTGAAGAGGAAGCGTCGAGCGACAGATCGGCGCCACGTCCATGCGTGAGGTCCTTGATCGCGGCCACGACATCCTCGGCCCTGGTGGGATTGATGAGATCGGTCGCACCGAATTCTTTCGCTCGCTGCAAACGTGCATCGCTCACATCGAGCGCAATGACTCGTGCGCCCATCGATGCTGCAAGCTGCGTGGCCGAGAGCCCGACCGGTCCTTGCCCGAAAATCGCGATCGTGTGATCGGCCTGCAGGCCAAGGCGATGCAGCGCGCCCCACGCCGTGCCGGTTCCGCACGAGATCGCGGCGCCGGTATCGAACGACAACGAGTCGGGCAGCGGGACCAAGGTGCGCGCGGGACACTTCATGTAGCGCGCATGGGCGCCATGGCCCGTCGTGCCATAAATTTCGGCGACACCTTCGAAGCAAAGCTGCATCCAGCCGGTCGAGCAGTGGTCGCACACGCCGCAGCCACGATAGTGATGCTGCATGACGCGCTGGCCGATGCGTGCCTGTTTCTCGGTCACGCCGGCACCGATCGCAGCGACCACGCCGCACGGCTCGTGGCCGGCGATCACCGGTCCGGCCGCCATCTTGAAGCCGAGCGCCGCCGGCCCGCCCGCGGACCGGTACATCTTGAGATCGCTCCCGCACATCCCTGACGCTTTGATCTCCAGCACGACTTCACCCGGGCCTGGCGTGGGATCGGGAAAATCGCGGAATTCGATCTTGCGATCACCGGGGAAAATGACGGCTTTCATTGCTCGATTCTCCTTGGAGTGGGATGACAACGGCGCCAATCGTTGCCTCTATGGATTGCCGGGGCGGCGCCGTTGGCACGAAGCGGGGACGCCATTTTCGCCCATTTCAGGGTTTCGATCCGCGCCCCCGATATCGAATGCGCATCGAGCGCGATGTCGAGCGCACGATCAGCGGTCCCGATCAGCGGTCCCATTGCGCTAAACGGCGGTGAACGCATTCGTTGCGTGTACAAGCTCGCTGCGTGTACGCTCGCTGCGTGTACAAGCGCGTGGCTCAGCCGCGTGCCGTCCCTCAACTCCCAAGCTCGTTCGCGATGACAGCCATCGCGCTCGCTGCTTCGCCCGCAGCGCTGACCAGATCGCCGCGATAGCCTGATCGTACCGCCCCTACCGCGAAGATCGACGGCACCGTCGTGCGGTAGTCGCGATCGGTCGTCACGCCACCGTTGGCATCGAGCGCGATTGTCTTCGACACGAAATCGGAATCCGGTGTCACGCCCACGAACGGAAATACGCCCGAGCAGACCATCTCGATCGGGCTTGTTTCACCCGCCGTCTGCACGCGAACACCGGTCACGTTTTGATCGCCGAGAATCGCGGTCACTTGCGACGCCCAGCGGAACACGATGTGGTCGAGCGCCGCCGCGTGCTCCACATAGGCGCGCCGTGCCCGCAGTGCGCCGCGCGTCACGATCGTCACCGATCGACACACCTTCGCAAGGACCAGCGCTTCCTGCAACGCGGCATCGCCACCGCCCACCACGACCACGTCCTCGTTGCGAAAGAAATGCGCGTCGCAGTGCGCGCACTGCGAGACACCTTTGCCCCGCAACGCTTCTTCGCCGGCGACACCCAATGATTTCAGTCGCGCGCCCGTGGCAAGCAGGATCCGTCGTCCACGATGCGAGCCCGCGCTGGTTTCGATGTCGACATGATCGGCGTTCGCGGTCATCGCGCTCGCCGATGCAACGACGATGTTCGCGCCGAGTTGGCGTGCTTCGTGCGCGAGTGCCGCGGCAAGCTCGACACCGGAGGTGACATTGACCGCGGGCCAGTCGTGCAATGCGTTGACGGTCGAGACCTGGCCCCCGAACGAAACTTCGCGCTCGATGAGCGACACCGATAGGCCACGTCGGGCCGCTTGCACCAGAGCGGTCAATCCGGCGATGCCGCCACCGATCACGATCACATCCCAGGGATTGCGACTGCGTGGAACCATGATTTGTCCTTGCCCGCCGCCGCGGGACGCCACGTCCGATCGGCAGGCGATGCCTTGCACCCGGCCACCATGCCGTTGTGTGCACCGCGTGTGCGCGAAGGCCTTGCCACCATCAGGCCGTCAAGGTCTTCAGACCCTTCGACGTGCTGACGACGGTTGCCGAATCTTCCCGATTGATCAACTTCGTTTGAGGGGTTATGTTGACATGAAATGTGTAAGATACACAATTCATGTAGTTTGCGAGCCGGAGTTGCCCATGAAGGTCGTTTCTGCCACCGATTTCGCGCGCCAAGCCCGCGCCGTGTTTGATCGGGTGATGGCCGAGCGCGAGCCGGTCACGGTCGAGCGCAATGGCCGCGCTGTCGCTCATCTGATTCCGGCGACGCGTGAGCTCACCGCTCGCGAAGCGCTGATTGATCTTTATGGAATTCTGGACCCTAAGGCCGGAAAGAGCTGGCTCAAGGATGCGCGCGGCGCCGGCAGGGATGGGGTGATTGACCCGTGGGTGTCCTGATCGACACCTGCATCTGGGTATCGGTAACCAATGCGAGTCTTACGCCGGATGACGTCGAGCGCGTGACCGGTGACGAGCCGGTGTTCATTTCTCCTGTAACACTGGCCGAGCTGCGATTTGGCGCGGAATTGGCATCCGATGCGGCCACGAAGGTGCAAAGACTCGCTGCCCTCGAGCGATTGAAGCGAAAGCCTTCTCTCCCGATCGGCGTCGCTACGGGCGATATCTTTGGATTGGTGGCCGCCCAGCTGAGGAAATCCGGAAAGATTCGCCAACGTGTTCAGGACCTGTGGCTGGCTAGCCAGGCAATCGAACATGGCTTTGCGCTTGCAACGGACAATATCCGCGACTTCGCCGGTATTCCCGGCCTGCGCGTCCTGGCAGTGAGTAAGTCGTAGCGCCTGTCTGGCGCGCTCGCCCGCGGCTGCTTGGCAATGCGATGCTCGAGCGCCTTGCTAACCCGTCGCCGCCGTCTTGCGGCCCACGATGTACTTCGCCCCTTCAGCGCCGAACCATTCGGAGTGCTCGCAGTCAGCGGCCATCGTGAACACGTCGCCCGCCCGGAATGTGCGCTGCTGCCCCGCCCATGCGAGGGTCAGCTCGCCTTCCAGCAGTTGCGCGCGTACATGGAACGGATGCGAGTGCGCCGGGTTGTGAAGATTCGGTTCGATCGTTCTCGTATCGATCTCGGTGTAGCCGTCCTGTACAAGGCTTGCTTTGAATGCAGTCAGATCCATGATCGATCGCCGCCTCCTGTGAATGAATTGATGAACGAAATTCGCGCGACGGGTCAGCGTTGCAAGGATAGCCGATACGACCGGTTACTCGGGAGAAGCAAGGCCAAGGTGCAATGGGCGGATGACGCGGCGCCGAGCATCACGACGCGCATCAAAGCCGCTGCCGGCAGGCTTGCGAGTGCGCAGGGAATCCGCCTGCTGCTGGCGCGACACGGCGGCGACACTTGCGATACCCTCACGTGAGAGACTGCCACATGGCAGCGAACGTTGACTTTCGGTCGCGGCCCGGTTCGACGAGCATCGCCGAAAACGCACCGCTCAACCCTTGCCCCTCCGGATTTCATTGAACATCGTACGCGGCCTTTGTGCGGCAACAATCGCGCTTTTGCAAGCCGCCCCGGTATCGGCCGAGGACCTCATCATTCCCGGTTCCGGCGCGCCGGAACGCGTGCTCGGAATACTTGCCGAAGCATTCAACGCATCCCACCGCAATCATCGCGTGAGCGTGCCGCCCAGCACCGGGCGAGCCGGGGCACGGCGGGCCATCGAACAGAACGAGGCGGTGCTCGCTCGCACAACCGCCCGCCCGTTGGGAGACGGTCAGCCTGAGAGCGGGATCGAATTCGTGCCGTTCGCCTTGGACGCCGTCGTTTTTGCGGTGGGAGCGCGGGTATCGGTGCACGGGCTCACCGGCGCGCAATTGGCGGATATTTTCTCGGGACGGCTGACGGATTGGCGCGAGCTCGGTGGTGAACCCGCACCGATTCGCGTGGTCTACGGCGAGCCCACCGAGGCGAGCTTGGGGGCAATCCGGCAGCACCTCGAATCGTTCCGCACATTGGAGTTTAGTGCGCAGGGCAAGCGGGTCTATCGCGACTTCGAGGTGTTGGCGCTCCTTGACCGGTTCGGCGCCGGTATCGGCTTCGCCGCGCGTTCCAATCTTCCAATGGCAAAAACACCGCTCCGCGCGATCGCGCTCGATGGCTTTGATCCGACGCCGGCGAATGTTGCGTCGGGTCGCTACCCGATGACCCTCCGTTTTGGTCTGCTCTATAAGCCTGCACGCCTGACCCCGGGCGCGCGTGCTTTCATCGCGTTCGTGCGTTCCGAAGCCGGGCGCCGCACCATCGAGCAGGGTGGCGTCGTGCCGCTCGCTCCGCCCGCGCAGGCAGCGCATGCGCCGTAGTCTGCTCCTGCCGGTCCTTGGCGTCATCACGTTGGTGCTGATGATCGGCGCGACGTTGGCCTATCGAATCGTCAAAGATGCCCTCGAGGCATCGGTCCAACGCCACGAGTTGACCGAGGCGCGCGACATGCAGCGACTGATCGAGACCGAAGTGCGCGATCAGATCGCCCAGATCGAGGCGGTCGCCGTCGCGCTGCAGGGTCATCAGACGCTGAATGAGGCCTTGGATGAAGCGTTGCGCACGGGTCGGCGCGCGCGTCTCGCCGCGGTGCTCGATACACTTCGACCTGCGCTCAAGGTGAGTGTCCTTGAGATCGCCGATCGCAGCGAGCGTGTCCTTTATCGGGCACATTTGCCCAACCAGTCGGGCGACACCCCGCATATTTGGGGCGTCGCCGAAGCGCTCGCCGGCGCGCCTATCGTCGTAAGCGCCGAGGGCCCGACGGGGCTGGCGCTGCGGGCGATCGTGCCGATCAAGGTGCGCGGCCAAGTGGCTGCCGCATTGACCGTTGGGGCGATCCTGGATAATGCCTTCGCGCGTGGGATCGCGACCGAGACCGGCACGTCGGTGTCTTTCGTCGGACCGAACGGTTCAGTTGCCACCTCTCTTACGGGCGAAGAGCGTGCGCGGATCGACCTCGATGCGGTGGCCCGGAGCCTGACCGAGAAGGGCGGCGTATACATTCACGATCGCGCGCTTCGCCGCACCAAAGCGTATTTCCCATTCGCCCCGGCGGATGAAACATTCGGTGTCGTGGTGGGCATCGATAGCGCGCCCGCTTATGTGCTGATGGCACAAACGCTCGCGTCGATCCAGATCGCCTTTGCAGCAGTTGCCACCGTTCTGGTGGGTCTCCTCGCGGGGATGTTCATGTGGTTCGTGTTTCGTCCCCTTAAGGCCGTGCAAAATGCAGCGGAAGAAACCGTTCGCACGATGTTCGACGATGCGGTGCCGGCAGCAAAGGGTAACGAAGTCGCCGCGGTGGCAGCGAGCTTCCACTTGATGCGCGAGCGCCTGATCGCGCATTCGCGTGCGCTTCAGCAAGCGAAGGAAGCCGCCGAGGCGGCCAGCCGGTTCAAGAGTGGGTTCATGGCGACGATGAGCCACGAGATCCGCACGCCGATGATCGGCGTGATGGGCATGACCGAACTTCTGCTCGATAGCGACCTCGATCCGCAGTCGAGACACCTGGCGCAGGTGGCGCACGACTCCGCGCAGGCATTGCTCTCGATCATCAACGACGTGCTGGATTTTTCCAAGATCGAAGCAGGCAAGATGACGATCGAGCGAATCGAATTCTCGCCACGCGATGTCATCGCCGGTGTGCTCGGACTCTTCGCGAGACCGATTGCCGCCATGCTCGAGCGTTGGCTTGGTGCCGGCCCGCCGGAACATCGCGCGCCCACGCGTTCAAGCCATCCGTACGACAGTCCGGCGCGCGATCGCATGGTCACGAGCGATCCCGCCTCCTCTTTCCGTTCGCCCTGAGCCCTTCGACAAGCTCAGGACAGGCCCGTCGAAGGGTGAATGGATAGACCAGGCAGGCTTTCGACCCATCCCCAACGTACGCATTCGCTTCCCGTATAGTCAGAAGCCTGGGTGGCTCGCCGCGCAGATTTCGAAATCGACTCATCGGGAGATTGCTTGTCCTCACCTGCGTGGCTCTGGATGTCGATCACGATCGGCGCCGCGCTCGCGCAGACCCTGCGCAACGCCGCGCAACGCCATCTGACGCAATCGCTTGGCACGCTGGGCGCGACGCTCGTTCGCTTCCTCTATGGCTTGCCGTTCGCGGCCCTATGGCTCTGGCTGGTGTTGCACTTCACGGGTCAGGCACTTCCCATACCGACACTTGGCTTCTGGGCATGGGTGTTCGTTTCATCCATCGCACAGATCGCGGCGACCGCGCTGCTCCTGCGGGTGATGGCGGATCGGAATTTCGCGCTGGGGGTCGCCTACTCGAAGACCGAGGTGATTCAGATCGCGCTTTTCGCGTTTGTGTTTCTCGCGGATCCGCTGAGTGTGCCGGTCCTGGTCGCGATCGCGTTCGGCACGATCGGGGTGCTGCTGCTGTCACCCGCTGACAAGAAAAACCCGATTCGCGCGCTGCTCACCGGCTGGACCTCGCGCACCGCGCTGCTCGGATTGGCCTCGGGCACCGGCTTCGGCCTATCGGCGGTCGGGTATCGCGGCGCGGCGCTGACCCTGGATGGCGCCACCTTTCTCGCCGCCGCGGCCTGCACGCTGGTGGCGGCGCAGGTGCTGCAAACGATCATGCTCGGGGGCTGGCTTGCGATCCGGCAACCGGCGGTTGCAAAAAACGTGTTGCTCGCATGGCGCGCCTCGCTGTTCGCGGGCCTGATGGGCGCCACGGCCTCGGGGGCATGGTTCACGGCGTTCGCGCTGGAGCCGGTCGCGCATGTGCGAACGCTCGGGCTCATCGAGCTGGTGTTCAGCCTGATCGTCTCGCAGAAGGTATTCCGCGAGCGTTTCACACGGACCGAGCTGGCCGGATTCGCGCTGTTGGCAGCGGGCGTTGCGATCGTGTCGTTGTGGCGGTAGTCTTCCCCATGCATTTCGCCCTTCGACAGGCTCAGGGCGAACGGCTGATCTGAACGATCGCATCTGCCATCAGGAATCCGCGGCCCCGCGGATTCCTAGTGCAGATCGACTTCTTCCGTGTCGTCATCCAGATCGATCAGATCATCGTCGTCGAGATCTTCGATGTCGGTCTCGCCATTCAACAGGTCGAGCAGGCGGTCGGTCATTTCGAAGGCGCCGTCGTCAAACGATTCGAAGGCGTGGGCGTATGAGCGGTTCATTTTTTGTCTCCTTGTTGCGGGTTAGGGGTGATCCATGTCACATGGGTCGCAGGATTCGGGAATTCGGTTCAAAGGGATTGGCCGGGAATCGGTGTGCTTGGCCGGATCCCTCAGGCGCTCGCCCAGCGGCCGGGGTTGATATCGAGGTTCATGGATTCCGACAATCGAATCAGTAACTTGGAAATACTTTGCGCGAGGCGAACGGGAATATCGAACAACGCCTCGATCTGGCTGCTGCGTGCCCGGCCACGAATGCACCATTCGGAGAAATGCTCGCAGTTGTTGGAGAGCAAGCCGTATCGGTCCTCGCCCATGCGGGCCTTCGCGCGGCGGACGATTTCTTCCTGGGAGAACGCCGGTGCTGCATGCGGTTTGACCCGGAGGCCGAAGTGTTTGGCAAAGCCTTCGAGTGAGGTTTCTTCGATCGGCCCACGGTGGAACGCCCGCGAAAAACCGGCGTAGTGGACGACGCGCCCTTCGCCGACATACACGCCGTGGTGGCTGTACCAGCCGCGAGGGGTTACGAGATGTGCGCCGAGGGGTAGGTTGTGGTCCATGATTCGAGCCTCCATGCCGATGAGTCGGCATCGCGCCCGAAACGGTTCTAACTTTCTTGCAACGGCGAACCTGACGGGACGGGCGGTGCCACCGTCCACACATTCGCAAGCGGTCCGGCTCCGGATGCATTCTTTTTCCAGCGTGTAGACTCCGGCCAATCAGCCAGGCAATGGGCCTTCGCACAGGAATTCGACATGCCTCTCTTGGAATGGACGCCCGCCCTCGAACTGGGCGAGCCGACGATGGACGCCACCCATCGCGAGTACGCAGTCCTTTTGAATCACATGGGTGAAGCGGCGGACGAAGAATTTCTGCCGCGGATGGATGCGTTCATCGCACACACCGCCCGGCACTTCGCCGACGAGGATGCGAGCATGGCCGCAACGCGGTTCCCGCCGTCGCATTGCCATACCCATGAGCACGAGCAGGTGCTGCTGATCATGCGGGACGTACGCGAGCGTGTGGCGAATGGCGAGGTCTATCTCGGCCGGGTACTTGCCACCGAAATGGGCAAATGGTTCGAGCACCATGCGGGCTCGATGGACAAGGTCCTAGCCTATTGGCTGGTGCTTGGCGAAGCGGGGCGCGCCCAACTTATCGCGTCAAGCGTGCAGGCGCCTGATTCGTGCGGACCGGCGGGTTGCGATAGGCATGACCACGATCACGACCATGCCCACGAACATCAGCATGAGCCGACTCAGGCCGCGACGGCCGCGGCGCCCTCGGTGGTTTGATCCGGGTCGTCGCCCGTCGCGGCGCGATGCGTCGACATGCCGTGCCCGCCCCGGATCTGCCGCTCGACGAATGCAACGGACGTGTTGAGCAGGCGCGCGATGTCTTCATAGTCGGTTGGGAGTGCCGGATCGTCCCAGCCGTGCGCGGAATGGCGCGCGACATTCACCGCGGCGAGGATGTTGCGGATACGGGGTTGCGTCGTATGCGCGTCATTCATCATCGTGGTCAAGAGCTCAGGGAGATGCCAGCGCCCGAATAGCGCGAGTTGCAGATCGTGCAGTTCGATCTTGAGCACTTCGCGTTGTGCTGCCCGCGATCGCGTGCCCGGTTGCATTTTCAGGATCGACTGGATCCGCTGGGCAAGCTCGGGTGCGAAACACCAGACGAGCATTTCCGCCAGATCATGGAGGAGCGCCGCCATCGCGATCTCCTCGATCGCAAGGTCAGTCCGCCAATGCGCGAAGTCCCATGCCAGACGCGATGCCTTTCGCGCGCGACGGACCACCCGGAGGAGTCCCCGCAGCGAATGCGGCGTGCCGCGTAACTGTTCCTCGGCCGTTTGGAGATTCGAGAAGGCGCGAAAAAAGGGTGGAACGCCGATCATGAACACGCAGCCCTCGACCGACGTAATGTCGGTGGATTGCCGGCCCGCTCGTTTTTCCGCCACCAGCGCGAAGAGCTTCGCGGTCATCAGCGGATCCTGCATCGCAATATTGGCAACGTCGCGTGCACTTACGGCGTCGACATTTTTCGCGAGCAGATCGAGTTGCCGCTTGGTGCGACGCAGCACCGGAATGGATGGGCTGGCGAATAAACGGCACCAACTGTCGAGATCGGCTAAGGGTGAGGTCAGCATGGCGGGCGCACTTCAGAAAGGATCGAGTCGTTTATCGACATCGCCCGGAACCATCGCAAGCATTGGCGCAACGGGGACATCGACTCGATCACCGAATCCGCGCGACCAGCCGCGCGACCACCCGCGCGAACGCCTAGCGGAGTGCTTTCTCGATCACCTCGCTCGTATCCTTCGAGAGGTCCTTCGCGGCCTTGATGTGCTCGAGCGCGGCTCGCGCATGGGCCTGCCGGCCGGCATCGAGTTTTCGCCAGCGATCGAATCCGCGTGCCAGGCGGGCAGCAATCTGCGGGTTGATCGCATCGAGTGCGCGGATCTGCTCGGCGGCGAACGCATAGCCGCTGCCGTCCGCGGCATGGAATCGCACCGGGTTATTCTGGCAAAACCCGCCGATCAGGCTCCGGACCTTGTTCGGGTTTCGGATATCGAACGATTCATGGCCGAGCAGACGGCGCACCTCGGCAAGCGCGCCGGGAAGCCGGCTCGTCGATTGCGCGACCAGCCACTTGTCGATCACCAGCGGCTCGTCCTTCCACTGCTGATAGAAACGATCAAGCACGATGTCGCGTTCGGCGCAGTCGCAGTTGGCGAACGCCGTCATGGCCGCGAGCATGTCGGTCATGTTGTCCGCGTCGTCGTATTGGCGCAGGCATCGTTGCCGTGCCGCGTCGTCGGCGATCTCCATCAGATACCCAAGACAGGTATTGCGAAGCGACCGTTTGCCCGCCGACGCGGCGTCGGGCGAATAGAGGCCCTCGACCCGCATCGCGTGGTACGTCGATTCGAGCGATGCGCGCAATGCCGACGCGATGCGAACGCGCGCCTGCCTGCGCACCGCGTGGATCGCGTCCGGATCGGCGATCGCCATGTGCTCGGCGATCAGGCCTTCGGCGGGCAATGTGAGCGCCTCGGCCGCGAACGCGGGATCGTCGATACCGTTCGCGAGGACCTTCGAGAGCGCGTCGATAAAGGCTTCCGGAAACGCCGGCGTTCGACCGGCCTGGTGGGACGCGATCCCCTCGAGGATCAGTTTCAATGAGAGTTGCTGGCCCGCTTCCCAGCGATTGAACGGATCGCTGTCGTGCGCCATCAGATGCGCGAGCTCGAGGTCCGCATACGGATATCGCACGATCACCGGGGCGGAGAATCCGCGATTGAGCGATGGCACCACACCGGCCGGCACGTCGTCGAAGACGATCGTCTCCGTCGCGTTGAAGAGCGAGATGATGCGCGAGGTATCACCGCTCGACGAATCCCCGGCAATGTGCAACGGCACATCGTGGCCATCCGCGCCCACCAACCCGACCGAGAACGGAATGTGCAGCGGAAGCTTCTCGGACTGATCCGGCGTGGGCGGCGTCGATTGGGCGAACCGCAAGGTCAGCGACTTTCGGCCCGCATCGTAGGCGGCACGCACCGTCACGACCGGTGTGCCGGCCTGGTCGTACCAGCGCTTGAAGCGGGCGAGATCACACCCGCTCGCGTCCTGCATGGCTTGAACGAAATCATCGGTCGTCACCGCCTGCCCGTCGTGCCGCGCGAAGTAGGTGTCCATGCCTTTGCGAAAATTCGCGGGTCCGATGAGCGTGTGGATCATGCGGACCACTTCAGCCCCTTTCTCGTACACGGTAGCGGTGTAGAAATTCGAGATCTCCATGTACGCCTGCGGCCGCACCGGGTGGGCCATGGGCCCGGCGTCCTCGGGGAATTGCGCCGAGCGCAAGCCGCGTACTTCCTGGATGCGCGAGACCGCTCGCGAGTAGTGGTCCGCGCCGAACTCCTGGTCACGGAAAACCGTCAGCCCTTCTTTCAACGAGAGCTGGAACCAGTCGCGGCATGTCACGCGATTGCCGGTCCAGTTGTGGAAATACTCGTGCGCGACCACTCGATCGATATTCTCGAAATCGCGATCGGTGGCGACTTCGGGCCGGGCGAGCACATATTTGGTGTTGAAGATATTGAGGCCCTTGTTCTCCATGGCGCCCATGTTGAAATCGCCGACCGCGACGATCATGTAGCAATCGACATCCACTTCGAGACCAAAGACGCGCTCATCCCATAGCATTGAGCGCTTGAGTGCGGCCATCGCGAAGTGGCTTTGCAGGAGCTTGCCGGGCTCGACATAGATTTCGAGCGCGACCCGGCGTCCGGAGGCGGTAACGTAGGAGTCAGAGAGCCGGTCGAGCCGTGCTGCGACGAGCGCGAAAAGGTACGAGGGCTTCGGGAACGGATCTTCCCATCGCACCCAATGCCGGCCATTCGCTTCGGTGCCGCGCGCGATCGGATTGCCGTTCGACAACAAATCCGGAAAGCGTGTTCGATCGGCGTGGATGGTGACGGCATAGCGGGCCATCACATCGGGGCGATCAAGAAAATACGTGATGCGACGAAAGCCCTCCGCCTCGCATTGCGTGAAGAGGCCGGTGGACGACGCGTAGAGGCCTTCGAGCTTGGTGTTCTCGTGCGGTTTGATGCGATTCACGATCTGGAGCGTGAAGGCATCGGGCACGCTGTTGATGCTCAGGTGTTCAGCTTCAACAGTGTATTCGGATGGGGCGAGAATCCTGCCGTCGATGGCCACGGAAAGCAGGATCAGCGCATCACCATGCAATACGAGTGCGAGTGGCCCATGCACGGTCGCGGCGGCAACGTTGCGATGCATCGCCAGCACGCTGCGAACGGTCGTGTGGGCCTCTTCGATGTTGAAATCGAGGTCCGCGGTCGTAATGAAGAATGCGGGGGGCGAGTAGTCCTTGAGGAGGATGGTTCGAGGCGTCGAATCGCGCATGACGGCGGGGCGGGAAAGAATTACATTGACGATTGTAACTGCCGGTTGCGCGAGAAGCCGGACTGGGTAATAGTTTCGGCAACAAACTGGAAAGATGTCCATCATGACTCTGCTTGCTCCCGCATCAAACCGGATAGCTCTCCCCGCGGCCAGTTATCGACCGACCGTGGTCGCGCGCAAGTACGCCGTCGCGTGCGGGCATTACCTCGCCGCGCAGGCGGCAATGCGGGTATTGGATAGCGGTGGCAATGTCGTGGATGCCGGCGTTACCGCGGCCATCGCGCTTGCCGTGTTGCAGCCCGATATCGTCGGTTTCGGGGGCGTAGCGCCGACCTTGGTGCGCATGCGGCGCGACCGGCAGACGTGGAGCGTGCCGGGATTGGGATGGTGGCCCGCGTTGACCGACGTGGATCGGCTGCGCGAAGAAGGCAAAGGTACGATTCCGGAAGGGATTTTGCGCTCCGTGATGCCGGCAGCGCTCGCCGCCCACATCGAGGCCTTGCGGCGATTCGGGTCGATCTCATTCGAGGAAGCGGTCACACCCGCCATGGAGATCGCAACGCATGGCTTCGCGGTTTTCCCGGTGCTTGCGAATACGCTTGCGAAGAATGAAGCGGGCTATCGACGCTGGGCCGACAATGCGCGCATTTTTCTCCCGGAAGGGCGTGCACCGCGGGTCGGCGAAATCCTCGTTCAAGCCGATCTCGCGCGAACATTCGGGCGGCTGATCGAGGCCGAGCGAACGGGCGCCGGCAATCGCGACGCGAAGCTGGTCGCCGTCCACAACTACTTCTATCGTGGGCCGATCGCCCGGGAAATCGACGCCTATCACCGTGCCAACGGCGGATTCGTTCGTGACGACGACCTCGCGCGATTCACCACGCCGATCGAGCCGGCGATCTCGGCGCCCTATCGTGAATTCTCGATTCAAAGTTGCGACGTCTGGTGCCAGGGGATTTCGCTGCTCGAATCAATGCGCATCGCCGAAGGTTTCGATTTGCGCTCACTTGGTCACAACTCGCCCGACTATGTGCATCTCATGACCGAAGCAATGAATCTCGCGTTCGCCGATCGCGAGGCGTATGTCGGTGATCCGAAATTCGTGCAAGTGCCGACGAACATGTTGCTGTCCGATGCGTATGTCGCGGCGCAACGCGCGCGCATCGATCACGGGCGGGCCTTCGGCGCGATGCCCGAACCCGGTTCGCTCGATGGCCGACCGAAGCCGCATGCCGGCCGGTTCGCCCAATTCGCCAGTGCAGCGGCAACACCGATGGCGCCGGACACGATCTACTGCTGCGTGATGGATCGCGAAGGCAACACCTATTCCGCCACGCTCTCGGACAATTCGTACGATTCGCCGGTGATTCCCGGTACCGGCATGACCATTTCGTCGCGAGGATCCCAGTCGCGCCTGGAGCCGGGCCATCCCTCCGAAGTGAAACCGGGAAAGCGTCCGCGCCTGACACCGAGCCCCGCGCTCGCGTTGCGCGATGGCGTCCCATTCATGGGATTCGGCACGCCCGGCGGTGATGTGCAGACGCAAGCGATGATGCAGGCGTTCTTCAATGTCGTCGAATTCAACATGACCATGCAGCAGGCGGTCGAGGCGCCGCGTTTCTCGACCTCGAATTTTCTCAACTCGTTCGCGCCGCATCAGTACCTGCCGGGGCGACTCAATATCGAATCGACGATGCCCGCAGCCGTAATCGAAGCAATGTGCGCACGCGGGCACGATGTCGAAGTGTGGCCGCCGTTCCCGGCCGCGAGCGGCGCGGTCTGCGCAGTGATGCAGGATCCGGAAACCGGTTGGTTGCACGCCGGCGCGGATCCGCGGCGTGAGGCCTACGCGATGGGGTGGTAGGAAATCGGGGACAGGCCACGCTTTCCCGCGCGTTTCCGCATTGGAAGCCGGAAAACGTGGTTTGTCCCCTATTTACTGGATGCGCGGCCGCAAGCGGTCGCGCATCATCATCGCGGTGACAGCCGGTGACAGCTACTTGCGTGTGCGTTGGGTTCGCGTTAACGTGAGGTCTGGAAAAAAAGGGGATTCTCCGTGCCAAAGACACGCGTCGCGCTGGTTATCGTCGCATTCGCCGTCGCGTTTTCGGGGCTGGCAGGTTGCGCGAGCCCGCCTGCCAAGCTCACTCGAACGGCACCAACGGATCTCATCGAGCTTGCGCGCGATGACCTCATGGTCAAGTCCAACGACCCCGGCATCGCCCTTCAGGTCCGGAACAAACGTCCGTCCTCGATGGTGCAGTTCTCACCAGAGCGAACCGTATTGTTCGTGCATGGCGCGACCTATCCCGCGCACACGTCGTTCGATCTTCAACTCGGCGGCCTATCCTGGATGGATTTCATCGCCAGCCGCGGCTTCGACGTATGGCTGGTGAACGTGCGCGGGTATGGGCTCTCAACACGCCCACCGCAGATGGCGCAGCCGGCGGACGCCAATGAGCCGGTCGTGCGCGGAGACGTTGCCGTGCGTGACATCGGTACAGTGGTCGATCACATTCTCGCCAAACGCGGCATCGCCAAGCTGAACCTGATCGGCTGGTCGTGGGGAACGACCCTGATGGGTGCCTACGCGACGCAGAATCCAACGAAGGTGCATCGGCTCGCGCTGTATGCGCCATCCTATCTCCGCGAAACGGCTTCACTCGTGCAGGTCCAGGGCAAGCTCGGTGCTTATCGAACCGTGCGGCGCGATCAGGCGCTAGGGCGCTGGCTGACCGGCGTACCGGAAAATAAAAAGGCATCGCTGATCCCCGGCGGATGGTTCGACGCGTGGGCAGACGCCACTTGGGCAACCGATCCGGAGTTCTCCAAACTGACGCCCTCGTTGTTGCGCGCACCGAACGGTATCTTGCAGGACTCCAGTGAATTCTGGGGTGCGACAACGCAACCTCCCCGACCCTACTGGGACCCCGAGAAGATCGTCGTCCCGACGTTGCTCGTACTCGGAGAATGGGATCGGGATACGCCGCAATACATGGCGCAGAATCTTCTGCCGAAGTTGGTGCATGCCCCATGGAAGCGACTTGTGGTTCTGAGCGAAGGGACCCACACGATCATGATGGAAAAAAATCGAATGGATCTCTTCAACACGGTGCAGCAGTTTTTGGAGGAGTGATCCGCTCAGGCGCTGGCGGGCTGCACCGATCCTAGATCAAGCCATCGCGAGCGTATCGAGTTCTCGCGTGAACTCGGCGCGAAGCGAAGCCTTCGCCATCGGATCGAGCCATGAAGCGTCCACGCCGGCTAACGCGATCGTCTTGATGCGCGCCAAGTCCCAGCCGAACGCCGTGCACGCGCGTTCATAGCAATCGACAAGATCGGTTGCAAACATGAGCGGATCATCGGTCGCGAGCGAAATCGCGATACCCGCATCAAGCATTCCGCCGATCGCTCCAATGCGAAGCGCGTCCCGTTCGCGTGTCGATGGTTTTGGGCAGCATGTGAATGAAATGCCATCGGCGGCGGCTCTTCGCACGACTTTCGGATCGGCGAGCATGCGGTAGCCATGATCGAGCCGGTCGCAGCCGAGCACATCCTTGCAGACGAGGTAGTTGGTGGCCGGAATCGGCGCGTAGTCTTCGCACACATGGGCTGTACGCTTGAGCCCCGCCTTGCCCGCGCGCTCGTAGATTGCCGCGAATCGCGCGGGCGGACCGCGATCTTCCGGACCGTCGAGTCCGATGCCGGCGACTTCATCCGCACGCCGTGCCAATACGTCATCCATGACCTGGTGGGCGACGTCGAGCCCGAATTCACGATCGATCGAGGGAATCAGCAGGCCCGAGACGGCGAAGTCCTTGCGGGCTGCGCGCAGACCTTCGAGCAGTCCATCGAGTTGCGTCGCGTAGGAAACATCGTAGGGATAGTGGTAGCTCGGATTGAAGAAGAGTTCGATATGGCGCAAGTTCGCATCGCGATGGGCGCTTTCGATATATTCGTAGGCAACGCGCGCAAAGTCGTCCGCGTCGACCAGCACCCGTGAGGCGAGACGAAACACTTCGATGAAGTCGTGAAAGCCTCGATACTGATACAAGGTGTGCTTCGCGCGTGGCAACGCAAGTCCGTGTTTTCTCGCCAATGCCGCGAGGGTGGCCGGGCGCAGCGTGCCGACCACATGACAATGCAGCTCCGCCTTGGGTATCCGGCGAAGAAATGTCGGTAGGTCGATGGTCGGGGCCTTCTCGATAGTCATCGCATATTCGCCTGTGCAGTGACGGAGCGGTGTGACTATCATAGCGCCGCGAATGCCCGAACAATGCACGCCCCACTCCTGGAGGTCGCAATGAGCTGCCTGACGATCCGTATCACAGTTGCCACCTTGGTCCTCCTTGCGGCGCATCCGGTGCATGCGCAATCCTGGCCGGCCAAGCCCATCTCGATGATCGTGCCCTACGCGGCGGGCGGCAATGTAGATGCCGTGGCACGGTGGATCGCACCGGAACTCGGCAAGCGCCTTGGCCAAACCATCGTGATCGACAATGTGGCGGGTGCGGGCGGCGTGATCGGCACCGAGAAGGCGGCGCGCGCGGCCGCCGACGGCTATACGCTGCTCCTCTCGGTCGAGAGCACGATCGTCATCGCCAAGCTCGTGTCGCCTTCGATCGTGAAGTACGATGGGCTCACCGACTTCAAGCCGGTGATCCTGCTCGCGAGCGCACCGCTCGTACTGGTCGGCAAGCCCACGCTCGCGGCGAACAGTCTCGATGAATTGCTGAAACTCATGCGCGCGCAGCCAGGCAAGCTCAACTATGCGACCTCTGGCGTTGGAACTTCGCTGCATGTCGCCGGTGAGATGGTCAATCAGCAGGCGAGAGTGTCGATGATTCACGTCCCGTATAAGGTCGGTGCACAGATCGTGACCGATGTGATGGGCGGGCAGATCGACCTCGCGATGCTGCCGATTCCGCTCACGAGCGAGCAGATTCGATCGGGCAAGGTCAAGGCATTCGCTGTGACCGAACCGCAGCGTTCGCAGGCGCTCCCGAATGTGCCGAGCATGGCGGAGCATGCGGATACAAAAGGTGTCGATGTCACCGTGTGGTTCGGGATCTTCGCGCCCGCGAAGGTGGATCAGGCCGTGGTCGCACGCGTGCAGAACGAGCTTGCGGAAATTCTCAAGGACGCCGAGCTCGGACAGAAATTCGCGAATTTCGGCATGCGCACACTCGGCATGGGATCCGCCGCGTTCGCGAAATTCCTGGAAGCGGAGCACACCAAGTTTTCGGCGATCGTGAAGGCCGGGAACATCCGGGCTGAGTGATGACCGGCGCTGACGCCATCGATGTCGCGATGCGCACCCGCGCGATCGATGCCGCGCAAGGCCGTGTGCCGTTCGATGTGCTGCTGGTCGGCGGAACCGTGATCGATGTCGCGACGTTGGAGTTGCGCGAGGCCGATGTCGGCCTGGTCGGACCGTTGATTGCAAGCGTGCATCCGCGCGGACGTTTTCATGAAGCCCGTACCACGCACGATGTGTCGGGGCACTACATCGCGCCCGGATTCATCGATGGACATGTGCACTTCGAGAGTTCGCACATGTTGCCGCATCACTATGCATCGGTCGTGGTGCCACAGGGAACGACGACGATATTCTGCGATCCGCACGAGTTGGCGAATGTGCTCGGGATGGACGGTGTTCGTTACGCGATCGCGGCTTCACGCGGGCTGCCGCTGCGGTTCATCGTGCAGGCGTCGTCCTGCGTTCCCGCTGCACCGGGACTCGAACTATCCGGCGCCGACTTCGGCCAATCGGAGATCCGCGAGCTCTTGTCATGGCCCGAAGTCGCCGGCTTGGCCGAAGTCATGGACATGCGCGCCGTGCTGGAAGCCAAGCCGCGCATGATCGGTATTCTTGCCGAAGCGTTGGGGAGCGGCAAGATCATCGAGGGTCATGCCCGCGGGTTGTCCGGCGAAGCGCTGCAGGCGTATCTCGCGGCAGGGATCACCGCCGATCATGAGATCGTGTCGGGCGCGGATGCGCTGGAAAAATTGCGCGCCGGGATGACCGTTGAGCTGCGTGGCTCGCACGACTACCTGTTGCCCGCGGTCGTTGATGCGATCAAGACGTTGCCGGTGGTGCCGACCAATCTGACGGTGTGCACCGACGATGTGTTTCCCGAATACCTCGTGGAGCAGGGTGGCGTCAACGACGTGCTGCGACGCCTGGTGCGCTATGGGCTCGATCCGCTCCAGGCGATCCGATGCGCCACGATCAACAATGCCTATCGCCTGAAGCGCGATGACCTGGGGTGGGTCGCGGCCGGGCGGCGCGCGGATCTGGTGGTGCTGCCCGACCTTCGGGAAATGCGGCCGGCATTCGTCTATGCGAACGGCAATCAGGTCGCAGCCGATGGTTCGTTGGAAAATAGGGGACAGACCACGTTTTTCACCAGCGATCCCGCGTCGAAAAACGTGGTCTGTCCCCTATTTTCCTCATCGATGCACTTGGTACCGCTTCGGGCGGACGACTTTCGTGTGCGCGTTTCAGGCGTCGCAACCGGTCGGGTCCGGCTGCGCACCGTGAACGGGGCGCGATTCACCGAATGGGGAGAGCTGGAGGTGGCGGTGAACGACGGCTTTGCGATCGTGCCGGCGCACGCCAACATCATGACCGTCGTCCATCGGCACGGTCGATCGAAGAGCGGGCCGCAGTCGGCCATCATCGAAGGCTGGGGGCAATGGCGTGGCGCCTATGCAACGACTTATGCGCACGACTCGCATAATCTGGTCGTGTATGGATCCAAGCCGGAAGAAATGGCGCTTGCTGCCAATCAGGTCATTGCGATGGGCGGCGGATGCGCCGTGGTGCGCGACGGAAAAGTGGCTGCCAGCATGGCCTTTCCGGTGGCAGGACTGCTTTCCGCGAAGCCGCCTGTCGAGGTGGTGCGCGAGCACCGCGCCATCGTAGAAGCCGCAGGTGCTGTGGTGCAATGGGAAGGTCCGTATCGGACGTTTAAGGCCCTGTCGGGTCAGTGCCTCGCCTGCAACGCAGGCCCGCATTTAACCGATCTGGGCCTTGCCGATGGCACGTTCCAGCGCCTCGTCTCGATGGTTGTCAGTGAGAGCTAACTACGCCCTAACACCAGGAAATGCGCGGAATGCTCGAATGAAACCAACGAAATTGCGGCTCGCGCTGCGAACGACACCGGGAAGGCTTACGAGCCAACGGGATACCGCCTCTGCACGCATGCGACGTGCAGTACGTTCAAGTTCGGATGGATCTAAATTCATGAAAGCTCCTTTAATAGAACGATCGTTCTGTTGCGATGCAACAATAATATGGCCGTGCGACCGATAATTCAAGACCCAGATCTGATTCGTGTGACTGACTAGACACAATTTGGATGGGACGCCTCCCTATCGGCAGGATCGGGACGCCCATAAGCGTGATTGGGGCTCGCCAGAAATTCAGCCCAGCATTTCCCTGGGCATTCAAGCCACGGACCGAGTGAGAGGTGAACATGGAAGGTGTGAGCCGCAGAGCGATCGATCCGACGCAGGTGTGGAACGAAGTCGACGTGGTAACCCGCTCCGCGTTGGCGTCGGGTGCGCTCGAGGTCATCGAAACCACCGGCTCGGGGCTCACGGACGGCAGTATTGATTTCTTCGTCAGGGAAGTGTCTTCGCTGCTGAAGAAGTTCGATGTACAGGCGCAGGCATCCCCCAAGCGCAATCCGTTCCTGCCCTATGAAGAAGCGCTCTATATTGGTGATCCATGCCCAGGCCATGTATTGCTCCTCAACAAGTTCCCCGTCATGAGCCGGCATCTGCTCGTGATCTCCCGGGAATTCGTGCATCAGGAAACGCTGCTGTTGCCCGATGATTTCATCGCGCTGGCACGCGCGATGGGCGCTCGCGATTGCCTCGCGTTCTACAACGCCGGGCGTGAGGCCGGTGGCAGCCAGCGTCATCGCCACCTCCAGTTCGTGCCATTGCCATTCGAGGGCGCCGGCCATGGGACGCCGATTGATGCAGTCCTCTCGACCGAAAAGCGGAAAGAGGGCACGGACATCGCCGATCTTGGATATCGGCATGCGCTCGGCTGGCTCGGCGACGACCAAGAATCGAGTTGTGAAACGCGCGGACTGGCAATGCATGCGAAGTATCGTCAACTGATCGGCATGCTTGGGATCACCGGTGTGCCGTCACCGGAAGGCGATCGACAGTCGCGCGCCTACAACCTGCTCGCAACCCGGTCGTGGATGATCGTCGTCCCGCGCACTCGCGAACACTTCGAAACGATTTCGGTGAATGCGCTTGGTTTCGCGGGATCGCTGTTCGTGCGTAATGCGGCGGAGCAGGCGCTGGTTCGTCGCGTCGGCCCGAGGGCGGTTCTCGCGGCAGTGACCAACTAACTTCGGGGACAGACCATCAAAAATAGGGGTCAGACCACGTTTTCTTCGGCGCAGCAGCGCGGAAAACGTGGTCTGTCCCTTATTTTCAGCGATCCGATGCTGGTCGCGGTCTGGGCACTCGGCATCACGCAGATCACCGCATGGGGCACGAGCTACTACTGCCTTGGCATCCTCGCCGGATCAATCGCAGCCGATACCGGATGGAGTCGCAGCCTTGTCTTTTCGGGCTTCACCGTTGCCCTACTCACCATGGGATTGGTATCCGCGCGGGCAGGCCGCGCGATCGACGTGTATGGCGCGCGAAGCGTCATGGCCGCGGGAACGGTGATCGTGTCGTGCGGCCTCTATCTGCTTTCCCTCGTGCGGATCGAAGCGGCGTATCTCGCTACCTGGGTATTGATCGGCCTTGGCATGCGATTGTGCCTCTACGATGCGGCGTTCGCCGCGCTGGTCCAGGTCGCGCCGTCCCGCGGCCGGCGCGCGATCTCGTACCTCACGCTCTTCGGCGCGTTTGCATCGTCCGTCTTTTGGGTGATCGGACATTTCCTCAATGAAGCGTTCGGATGGCGGCAGACCTTGGGGATTTTCGCGTTGATCAATCTGGTCGTGTGCCTGCCGCTCAATTGGTTCGGACTCGCCCGGCGCGAATCACCGAACGCGTGCAACGCCGCCGAGGAGGCCGCTCACGTGTCGCGCGAAGGCCAGCCGTTGTCGGGGCGGACACGTTCGGTCGCGATCGGTCTTTTCGCGCTCATCATGTCGATCAACGCATTCGTATTCGGTGTGATCACCGTGCAACTCGTTCCGATTCTCGAGGCAGCCGGACTCGCGGCAGGCGTTGCCGTGTGGGTCGCCTCCATGAAGGGATTCGCGCAATTCGCCGGTCGCCTGACCGAGATCACACTCGGTGCAAATCTTCGGTCGATCACGGTCGCGAGAATTGCCATCGCCGTTCTGCCGATATCCCTCCTGCTGCTGATATCAGGTGGAAACTTTCATGCGATCGTGGCCTTCACCTTGCTGATGGGCGCATCGCAAGGGGTCATCACCATCGTACGCGGGGCGGTGCCGCTCGCACTGTTCGGTGCCACCGGCTATGGCGCGGTGCTGGGATTGATCGCCACCCCGATTCTGATCGTCAACGCCGCCGCGCCGACGGTTTTTGCGTGGATCGTCGACCAGTGGGGATGGTTCATCGCCGAACTCACGCTCCTGGCAAGCGCGGTGGCCTCGCTACTCGCAATGGAATTGATGTCGCGGTGGGTCGAGCGAAATCGTACATGAACTCAGAAATAGCAGAAATTGGGGACAGACCACGTTTTCGATGCTGTCGCATCAGAGTAAATGTGGTCTGTCCCCTATTCTAATACCCGATGGCCGCCCCGTCGCTTCGCGGATCCGCGCCGCCGATCCGCATCCCTGATTCCGGATCGACCGTGATGCCATGACAATGCCCGGCAAGCTCGTTCCAATTCGACCATCGATTGATCGTGTGGCCGCGCCGCGCGAGCTCGTCGAGGGTCGCGGATGAAAATCGGCCTTCGATATTGAGCGTATCGCGCGCCTCGCCAAGCGCGAAGCGCCCCGACAGCCATCGCGGTGCTTCGACCGCTTGCTGGATATCCAGCCCGAAATCGATGAGTCCGGTATAGGTTTGCAGATGAATTTGAGGCTGCCCGTCCGCGCCCATGCAGCCCACGAGGTGTCGTAGCTCGCTCCCCACCAATGCAATCGATGCGATGAGCGTGTGCAAGGGCCGCTTACCCGCTTCAAGCCGGTTGGGATGATCCGGATCCAGCAGGAAATACGCGCTGCGATTCTGCAGCACGACTCCGGTATCCCCCGCAACGACACCGGACCCGAAGATCCCATACACGCTATGGATGAGCGATGCGGCGTTGCCCTCGGCGTCCACGACACCGATATACACGGTGTCCCCTTTGAGCGACCCATAGGAGGGCACTTCATCCCAGGCGAGCGCACGCGAGGGATTGATCAGCGCGCGTCGCAAATCGGCGTACGGGCGCGAGATGAGCCGTGCAATCGGAACCTTCGCAAACGAAGGGTCGGCAAGCTGCGTGTCGCGATCGTGATAGGCGATCTGCTTGGCTTGAACGAGATGATGGACATGATCAGGACCGAGGAACGGCCAGCGCCCGACATCGTACGGTTCGAGCAGGTTCAGCATTTCGAGGACGGTGAACCCTTGCGTGGGGGCCGGCGTCTCGAAGATCGTGACGCCACGATAGGTCGTCGAGATGGGTTCGCCCCAGCGCGACCGCTGTGCCGCGAAATCCGCCTCGGTGAAGAAGCCATCATTCGCGCGGGCGAATGCCGCCATCGCTCTTGCGTTCTCGCCGCGATAGAAACCGTCGCGTCCGTCCGATGCGATCGCTGCAATCGTTCGAGAGAGATTTCGATTGACGAGTCTGGCGCCTGCTCGCGGAACCACCCCGGCCGGCGTGAAGATGCGGCGCGCATCGTCATTGAACGTGCTCTCGGCGGCGGTGAGACCGATCCATCGCGAGAGTCGGGCGCTGACGGGAAACCCATCGCGCGCGTAGTCGATCGCAGCCGCTAACGATTGCGCAAGTGGCAGGCGCCCGAATTCAACGTGCGCGGTACACCAGCCATCGACCGCGCCCGGAACAGTCAGTGTCGCCGGGAGCTCGCCGCGAAACGGAATCTCGGTCAGCCCACGCGCGAGAAACCAGCCGATCGAGGCACTGGCCGCGGCTTGACCCGCCGCGTCGAGATAACGCACGCGCTTCGCCTTTGCGTCATAGATGAGCCAGAACGCATCGCCGCCGACACCCGTCATGTGCGGATAGACGACCGAGAGCACCGCGCTCGTCGCAATCGCCGCGTCCACGGCGCTACCGCCCGCTTTCAGGATCTCGAGCCCCGCTTGCGATGCCAACGCATGGGGCGATACGACCATCCCGTACGGCGCCATCGTGGCAGGGCGTCCCGTTTCGAATGAATCCCTCATCAAAGCAGCAACCCGGCGGCGAGCGGCAGCCCAAGTGCATGCTGTCCGTAAGCGGCGCCCTGCACGTCCCATGTGAGGGCGATGTGCGAGGCGGACGCGTGGACGTCCCGGAAGTGGCGTTGCAGCGCCGCGTCACTCGACAATCCGCCCGCGCCGCTGGCTGCCATGAGCGTATCCACCGCGCGCGTTGCCAACCCCACGCCAAAAGCGATATTCCGCTTCCAACGTAGTCGGGCTTCGACCAAGGGGGATTCACCGCGCGCCACCGATCCGATCAACTCTGCGATGTCGGCTCGCATGGTCTTCTCGAAGAGATCCACGCAGGCATACGCTTCGCCGATGCGAATCTGTAGTGGCGCGAGTTCAGCCAGTCGCGTACCGCTATAGGTGCCGGCGCGCTTGCGGGTGATCGATACGTATTCTTCTATGGCGGCTTTCGCCGAACCGAGCGGGACAGTGCCAAGCGCAAAGCCGAAGGTCGGAAAGGGTGGCAGCGAGTAAGGCAGGCACCCGTGCGCGATCCCGCCCGGCGTTTCCATGCCCGTCGCGAATACGTCTGCATCGAGGCTGCGATGCTCGGGTACAAACACATCGATGACTTCAACATCATGACTGCCCGAACCGGTGAGGCCGTATGCCCGCCAGTTGTCGAGACTGCGGAAGTCGGATCGCGGCACGAGAAAAAACCGCCGCGCGGGCGGCCCGCCTTCGCGATCAATCATGGCGCCGACTAGAATCCATGTCGCGGCATCGATGCCGCTGCCAAATGGCCACTTGCCACGGACCTTGTAGCCGCCGTCGACTTTGTGCGCCTTGCCGGCGGGAAGCGCCAGGCCCGTCGCGGCGAGCGCATTCGGGTCGGTGTCCCAAACATCGTGTTGCGCCTCGATCGCGAACTGGCCGATGTTCCAGGAGTGGGTGACCAGGTTCATCCACACCCATGTCGTAGAGGGGCAACCACGACACATTTCGAGCGACAAGTCGAAGATAGTGTCGATGCCCAGTCCGGAGCCGCCAAACGCGCGCGGCTGCATGAGGCGCATCAGGTTCGCGGCATGCAGATCCGCAATCGTTTCGTCGGGCGCGCGCCGCAGTGCCTCACACCGGGCGGCACGCGATTTGAGGGTTGGAACGAGCGCCGCGACCGCTTGCAGCGCTTCGGCTGCAGTCAATACGCGTTGTTGATCGGTCCGCACACTACAGGTTCGGACTCGTGAACTCGCCACCCATCGCGACCATGCCCCAAGGCGAGCCCTGCGCGTCCCAACTGAACCCGATATGCCCGCCGAGCGCGTGCGCATCACGAAAAATCCGCTGGATCGGATAGCGATCGTAAATCCCGTTGGCACCCGCCATCGCGTGAAGCAGGTCCACCGCTTCGGTGCATTGATTGACCGCCCAGGCGACGTTGCGTCTGAAGCAGAGCTTCTCCTCGATGGAAGGAATGCGGCCCGCGGCCGCCGCCTGCTGAGCTTCGATGCAATCGTTCTTGATCATCAACCGCGCCGCATGCACTTTCGCAGAGGCGGCCGCCACGCGCAACTGGACGGCCTGGAAATCGCGCATTCGCATGGCGGTGTAACTCGTGCTGCGTTCCTTCACGATCTCGATCGTGAGGTCGACCGCCGCTTGCGCATTGCCGACCGCGGCGCCTGAGATGCAGTGCGAACCCAATGCGGCGAGTGGCACTCGGTAAGTCGGATTGGCATGGATTCTTGCGCCGGGGAAATTGCTGCCACCACGAATGTCGTACATGCACAACGCGCGGTACTCGGGGACAAAAAGGTCCTTCACGCGCACCGATTTTGAACCGGTCGATTTCATGCCGAGCACATGCCAGTCGTCGACGACCTCGTACTCGCCTTGCGGGACCAGGCACATACGGTGATCGATCACGCGGTCGCCGTCGCGAACCGTGACGGCGAGCATGTTCCAGGTTGCAACGTCGACACCGCTCGAAAAATTCCAGTAGCCGGTGATGATGAATCCGCCGTCGACCTTGCGCCCGGTGCCTTGGGGAAAGGCGATACCCGATGCAATCAGCGCGTCTGGATTCGACCCCCAGACGTCTTCCTGCGCGCGCTGGTCATACAAGGCGAGCATCCAATGATGAACACCAAGATTGGCGAGATTCCAGCCGGTCGAGGCGTCCCCGCGAGCAAGTTCCGCGGGCAATTCGAAGCAGGCAATGAAATCGAACTCCATCCCGCCAAAGCGCTTTGGCTGGCCGAAACGAAGCAACCCGGATCGGTGCAGATCCGCTTCGGTTTCCTTCATCATCTGGCGACTGAGCTCGGCCTCGGTAGCGCGGGCGCGCAACACCGGCACGAGGTCGCGGCAGCGGCGCATCGCTTCTTCGTAACTTACATCCGCGAAACTACCAATCTCCTGGCGTGGCGCGTTCATGTTCACCTTTCGACTCTGCTCATTCATGGAGCATACGCCACGACGGTGTCGCGTAACAAGCCGGAAGTTGCGCGCTGATTATCTATCGATCAGTACCGGCATCGGGCCGGAAACACCCGTGTCTGGCGTAGACGGGAAAGACTCCGCTATGATCGCGTCCGACCCGCCAGCCCACCCACGCGTGCAGCGGGCCACCACGATCGTCGTACGACTGCTATTGCGGGGCTGGCACCAGAATGCATAAGAAACCGCATGTACTCATCGCCGGTGCCGGTATCGGCGGCCTTGCGCTTGCGCTTGCGCTCGTTCAACGAGGCTTTACCGTCGACGTATTCGAGCAGGCGAGCGAGCTGCGTGAATTCGGTGCCGGGATCAATCTCACACCGAATGGCCATCGCGTTTTGGATCAATTGGGTATCGGCGATGCGGTTCGGGCGCGCGCGTGCGTGCCCACGGCACGGCAGATCCGTCACTGGAAATCGGGAAAGATCTGGCCCTTCATCGATGTGGGCCCCGAGGCGATCCAACGCTGGGGCTATTCAAGCATCACCGTCTACCGACCCGACTTGCATCAACCCTTGATCGATGCGCTAGAGCGTGCGCGACCCGGCACGATCCGGCTGAACCACCGCGTTGCCGGATTCGATCAGGACGAGAAGGGCGTCACACTCAGACTGAGCGATGGCCGGCGCATCCAAGGCGACGTATTGGTGGGCGCGGACGGCGTGCATTCACCGACCCGTCAGGGGCTATTCGGGCCGGACCGCCCGGAGTTCACCGGCGTCGTGGCCTGGCGTGGCGTGATTCCAATGAAGCGGCTGCCGGCGCACCTCGCCGAGAGCATCAGTAATGTGTGGGTCGGGCCGGGCAGACATTCGGTGCAATACCCGCTGCGAGGCGGCGAAGTGATGAACTTCGTCGGTCTCGTCGAGCGCAACGACTGGCTGGTTGAATCGTGGACCGAGCGCGGCACGCATGAAGAATGGGCACATGATTTCGCCGGCTGGCACGACGATATCCATTCATTCATTCGCGCGGTGGATGTACCGTTCAAATGGGCGCTGATGAGTCGCACACCGATGGCACGCTGGTCGAGCGGGCGCGTAACGTTGCTTGGGGATGCCTGCCATGCGATGCTGCCCTTCCTCGCGCAGGGCGCGGCGCAATCGATGGAAGATGCGATCGTACTGGCGCGCGTACTTGACCGGTATGTCGTTGAACCGACCGACATCGAAGCTGCGCTTATGCGCTACGAAGACCTGCGCCGCGATCGCACCGCGCGCGCGGTGCTCGGCTCGGCCGCGAATGCGAAGCGCTTTCATCATCCATCGCTTGCCGATCCTGCCACCGCGGAGGCCTACATTGAACGTGAGTTCGCGCCGGCGCCGCTCATCGAACGATACGATTGGCTGTTTTCGTACGACGCGGCGACGGTGGAGATCTAGGAGAGCGGAATCACCATTCGGCCACTCGTGCCCGTCCACCCTGCATGAACCAAACGAACGCGGCGATCAAGAGCGCAGGCGGATACAACCAATGCGGCGACGGCCGTGCATTCGGCACCTTGATCGCCACGATCTTCCAGCCTTGCTCCCAGCCGGATTTCCTTGCCGGGCTGCCGAACTTGACGCCGGTGATCTGCGCGTCATTGCCAAGCGGCGGGGAGATGGTCAAGCCCGCCTGAGCAAGACGCTGCCTGCCGTCGGCCGCGGCCCCGACGCGCACCGCGACGGTCTTCCTGATGTCATCGCCTTCGATATTCGACCCGGCGATCACCGCCACGAAGCGCCCGCCTTCGGGTAGTCCTTTTGCGATTGCGAACACCTCGCCTGCCGGTGCCTCACGATAGGGCGCGTGCCATTTGTCCATGAACCAGTCGGGCCGAAAGAGCATAAAGGTTGCAAGGAGCAACGCGACGACCTCCCACCAACGACATCGCGTTCGGAACCATGCCATCGTCGCAGCGGCGAATATCAGCGAAGCGGCGGTGGCCGAGAAGCAGACCATCACGACGTCCCACCAGGTATCGACGTCGATCAGCAGCAACTGCGGATTGAAGATGAAGACGAAGGGCAGCACCACGGTGCGAAGTGCGTACATCGAACCCTGGATGCCCGTCTGGATCGCGTCTTCGCCCGATATGGCCGCCGCCGCGAAGGTCGCGAGCCCCACGGGCGGGGTGATGTCGCCCATGATGCCGTAGTAGAAAACGAATAGATGCACCGCAATGAGCGGAATGATGAGGCCCGACTGCGCGCCTAACTCGACGATGACAGGCGCCATCAACGAGGCAACGAGGATGTAGTTCGCGGTCGTTGGAACGCCAAGCCCGAGCACGAGACACACGAACGCGGTAAAGAGCAGCATCAGGGTGACATTCCCCATCGACACCACTTCGATGAAATCGGTCATGCGCAGGCCTAGTCCCGTCAAGGTGATTCCCCCGACGATGATGCCGGCCGTACCGGTGGCGATTGCGATGCCGATCATGTTGCGGGCCCCATCGTTCAATCCGCCGATCAACTCCCGGCATCCCTGCAAGACGTCCGTCACGGTCGGACGTCGCTTACGGAACCAGGCGGTGAGCGGACGCTGCGAGAGCATCAGCCCGATCAGCACGATCGTCGCCCAGAAGGCGGAAAGGGCAGGAGACAGCTCCTCGATCATCAGGCACCAGATCAGGACGCCGATCGGAATAAGAAAGTGGAGCCCCGCTTTGACCGTTGGCCACGCTTCAGGAAGCACGGGGTTGTCGACATCGATGTCCGATGGCAGGTCCGGGCACTTCGCGGCGACGTACACGGTATAGACGTAGAGCAATGCGAGCAGCATGCCGAGCGCCCATGGCGCCGCCTCACCCAACATCGATTGCACCGCGACCGCGATGTAATAGATGAGACCGCAGGCAATGATCGTCCCGGACAGGCCAAGGCCCCACGACACGAGCGCATCGCGGTTGGTGCGATCGCGAACACGCGCCATCGGCTGCATGCCGAGTTTCATCGCCTCCAGATGCACGATGTAGAAGAGCGCGATGTAGGAGATCGTCGCCGGAAGGAGCGCATGCTTCACGATCTCCGAATACGGGATGCCCACGTATTCGACCATCAGGAACGCGGCCGCACCCATGACCGGCGGCATGATCTGCCCGTTCACCGACGACGCGGTTTCAATCGCGCCCGCTTTGATTCCCCCGTAGCCCGCTTTTTTCATGAGCGGAATCGTGAAGATGCCACCTGACACCACGTTCGAGACCGACGAGCCCGAGATCAATCCATTCAGCGCGGACGATACGACCGCCACCTTGGCCGGCCCGCCACGTAGATGTCCAAGCAGCGCGAACGACACCTGCATCATGTAGTTGCCGGCACCCGCGCGATCGAGGAGCGATCCGAACAGGACGTAGATGAAGATGTACGCGGACGAAACGCCGAGCGCGACCCCGAACACGCCTTCGGTCGTGAGCCACATGTGGGACACCATGCGCTGGAGCGACGCGCCCTTGTGTGCGAGGACATCGGGCAGATACGGGCCGAGAAAGATGTAGGCAAGGAACACCATCGCGAGCACGGTCATCGGCAACCCGACGGCCCGTCGCGTCGCTTCGAGCAACAACACGATGCCGATGGTGGCGGTCACGATGTCGAATGTGCTCGGTTGTCCGGGACGCGTGGCGACATCCGCATAGAAGAGGATGAGATACGCCCCCGCGAACGCACCGGCGATCGCAAGCAGCCAATCGATCGCCGGCACCCGCTCGCGTGCCGACTGCTTGAACGCCGGATAGGCAAGGAAGGCGAGGAAGAGCGCGATGCCAAGATGCAGCGCACGTGCCTCGGTGTCGTTCAGGACGCCGATCCTGAGCGTGAATGGCAGCGGTGAGGCGTACCAGAGCTGGAAGAGCGACCACGCGATGGCCACGGCGAATAGCAGCTTGCCGGCAAAGCCTTTCGCGGAACGCCCGCCGGAATCGGCATCGGCAACCAGTTGTTGGAGGGTCGGGGGTGGCGCGGGCTGGGGCATGGATGGACCGTCCTTATGCCGTCGATTGGAGCAACGGGGCACCGTCGATTGGAGTAAGCGCGGCGCCGTCGATCGGAGCAACGCGTTTGTGCGGCATCCTATCCCACCGGACCTATCCGACGAGGCGCGCGCGTCTCGTCATTGCTTGACCGGTAGCGGTTGGTCTTCGATCTGCGCATAGGGTCCATCGGCATATACGATGCGACCATCGACCATGGTGAGCAACGCGCGAATACTTCCCACCTCATCGGGTGCGACACTGAAGTAGTCCTTGCTCAATACCGCGAGGTCCGCGAGTTTGCCGACCTCGAGCGCGCCACGGCGCCCATCGTCATGCGCGAACCATGCGCTCCCTTGCGTGAAGATGCGCAGTGCCTCCATGCGCGCCGGTGTTTCTTCCGCCGCGCGCATCGGCGTGCCGCCCACGGTCTTGCCGTCCAGCATCCATTGCAGGGCTACGAACGGATTGTGGGACATCACCCGATGCGCATCCGTGCCGCCACCGACCGGGACCGCCATTCGTAACGCGCTTGCGATCGGCGGTGCGAGCCGTGCGGCGTCCGCGCCACGCTGGCCGAGGAATGCTTCGCCACGAAAATAGAAGGCATTCTGCACGAGCCATCCCACGCCCAATGTTTTCATGCGTCGCAGACTGTCGCGTGAAGCGTCGTTGAGGTGCGCGATCGACCAGCGGAGCGGTGCGATCGGCATCTCGAGGTTGACGCGTTCCAGCACATCGATCAGGTGATGCACCGAGCGATCGTTATGCCAGTGGAAGGTCGCACCGAGTCCGCGCGGCGCCGCCCATCGCAACACCCGGAGCAAGTGTTCTTTCTGCGCATCGGTCGGCGCATCGTTGTTGTACATATCCCAGGTGACGTTCTCGCCGATGCCGTTGAAGCGCAACCAGTCATCGCCCGAGCCCATCGGCAGCATCGCGGTCAACGCCTGGAAGTCGCCCAGCTCATGGCCGCGCCGCGGTGCGCACAGGCTGTACACCACGCGAATGGTGAGAGCACGATCGCGCCATACCTGGAAGAGGGCGCGATACGCGTCCACCGGAAGGTTGTAGCCGCCCGGATCGATGACACCCGTCACCCCAAAACTGTTGAGCGTGCGGAAAAAAGCGCGCGTCCCGGCGACCTGCTGCGAGAACGTGGGGCGGGGGAGGCGATCGAACAGATCGCTGATGCTCCGATTGTCTCCGGACAGCCATCCGGTTGAACGACCGTCCGGGCCCGTCTCGATCTTCAGACGTGACGCCAGGTCGCGATCATTCCGGACACCGAGCGCATCGAATCCGCCCGGCGAGAGCAATACCGCCGAATAGAGCACCTGGACATAGACGTGGTGATCGGGGGCGGCCGCGGCAATCTCCGCCTGGGTGGGGCGGCGACCTTCGACGAACTGCCGCTCGACCCAACCGCCCGCGACGACGAGCCAGGATCCTTTCGGCACGGTCTTGGCTGCCGCGCGAAGGCGATCGAGCGCATCGGCAAGTGAAGCGACGCCGATCCAGTGCACCTCGGATTGCCAAGTGAGGCCGGCACGAATCGCATGGATATGGGAATCGATCAGACCGGGAATTACGGTGCGGCCGGCAAGCTCGATGATGCGGGTGCCGGGACCGGCCAACGCGCGGATATCCGCGGTGCGTCCGATCGCAGCGATCCGTCCACCCTGGACTGCGAGCGCCTCGGCCGGTGCGCCATCGAACCTTGCGACCTTGCCGTGAATCAGGATGGCGTCAGCAGTGTTTCCCAGCTGCGCCGGCGCATCGTGCGCCAGTACCGCCAGCAGGCAAACTAACCCAGCGTATCGCGCCAACACCGTTCACAACTCCAAGCGTCTATCATCAGGAATCTGCGCGGTCTGCTGCGCAGATTCCTACGAACGTTGCAGCGTACAGTCGGTCTCGATGAACATCGCCGTGCTGCCCGGTGGCGTGCGCCGGAAGACGCGCGTCTGCTTGAAGCCGGGCTTTTCGCAGGTCACCGCGACATCGTCGGGGCGCGCTTCCTTGGAGACATGGCTCCGATACAAGCCAACCGCATTGGACTTGATTTCGACCGGCGTGCCGGTCCTCGGGCGCAGCACCACGCGCGCATCCGGTACCGGCGAACCGCGTGTGTCACGCACGAAGCCGAAATAGGCGGGCCCCGCGTTTTCCTTGTCGTTGGCGGCGTCGTAATCGTCACCGCCTGCAATGGCCGAGGGCCCAAAGGCCATTGCGAACGCAGTGCTCGCCGCGAGTACAAGAGGTCGGATCAGGACTGTCATGGCTACCACCGCCAGAAGAAGTTGAGCGAATAGATCAGCACCGGCGTCAACGCGACCGGCACGATCCAGACGAGTGACAACGGGATCTTACTCGTCACGCGATCGGGCAGCATCGTCGCCAGCAGTCCGAGGATCGCGGCGCCGAGAACCGATGTCGCGATCCATCCATACCAATACATCGCCGGCCCTTCATCCTTGCGGGCAGGTGCCCAACCGAAATCGACGCGGTCCGTTCCAGGGTGATAGGTGAAGAGCGGCAATCGCGCGGTATCGCAAATAACATACAGCACCGCGGTCGCAATGCCGAAGACGATCGCGAAGGTCTTGAATTTCGATGACGAGGCGAGCGATCTGGCCGACCAATCGACCGCGCTCATGATCCGAATCCCCTAACGTTGTTGACGATGTGGCCAACGAGAAAGCCGTACCAGCAGGTGATCGCGAGGCATGTGGTCAGCCACTTGCGGGCACTGTCGTATTCCGGTTCCCTCGCGTTCATCCAGAGGTACCAGTAGATCGGCAGCAAGCCGAGGCCGATCGTAACCAGATGCTCCTTCAATTCAAAGGCACCCAGGGTCTTCCAAGAACCTTGCTGCTCGATCGGGATACGAATATGGATTCGGTACTTGAGGTATATCCACGCGCCGAAGAGGAACGTGACCACCCAGAGCACACACACGGCGTTGGTGTAGCGGGGTCCGGATACCGCACGGAACCGGGTAACGAAGCTATCGCCGCCCGCATTGCGAACCGGCATCAGCACCACTGCTGCCTGATGCGTGAGCGCACCGAGCAGCGCGACGGCACATAACCCGTGAATGATGAGAACGATCGTCCAGAAGGTGTCGACCGCGATGTAGTCGAACACGAAATCCATTGGGTAAGGGCTCCCTGGGAATTCCCGCGGCAGGCCGCGCGGAGTCTCGTTCAGATCGGTGTGGCATCGACGCGAGAGGCGGCGCGAACCGCCTCTCGAAATTGCTTAGTGCGCCAGAGCGTCAGGTCGCAACTGGATATGCACCGCGCGCGGCTTGCTGCCCTTTCCTCCTTCCATCAACCAGGGTGTGCGATCACCGCTTGTGCTCCACAGACCACGGCCTTTCCATCCGGCGTTCGGATCATCGATGCGGCCATCGAATCCTTTGGCGTAAAAGCCCATTGGATACGGGATGCGGATCATCACCATCTTGCCGTCCTTCAGCGCGACGAACCCGTCGTTCAGGTTGGCCGTCGACATCGGGATGTTCGCGCCCAGCCCGAACGTGTTGTGCTGATCGACCCAGGTGTAGTAGCTCGCCTCTGCGCTGTTTGCGGTAAAGCCGTCAAAGCCTGGGCCGGGATACCGATAGAACGCCCAGCCTTCGGGGCAATGACTGCCGGTTGCATTCGGACCGTTGAGCGGGCCCTTGCACTTACGGCGATCGAAGCTGCCGAGATGGCCGCTCGACAGTGAGCCCCACGCCACACCGTCCTTGTCGATGTCACCGCCGCGAATGCCGATGCCGCGCTCGGGCAGGTTGAACATTTCCGAAAGCCCTGTCGCCGGATCGAACCGCAGGAACCCCGGCGTCCCGCCGAACACGCCGACCGTGTACCAGATCGAGCCATCCACCGGATTCGGCATCACCGCATAGGGGCCTGAGCCCGGGTTGATACGCCTGTCTTTGCCCGCTTCGATCGGCTGGTTAGGCTCGACGTATTCGTCACGCTTGCCGTTGCCGCTGGTATCCATGATGAACGGTGACCAGCCTTGCGATTTCGCCGCATCGCCAGTCTCATCGAATAGCCTCGTATTGATCCAGCCCGCGACCTGACCGGTGCCGCTCAACCACAGCGTCTCGTTTGCGTCATAACCGAACTGTGGATGATGGGTGCCGAAGCAGGTGTCAACGAACACGTACTTGTTGGTTTTGGGATCGAGCATCGAGACCTGCCGCGACGAGCGATCAATCGGGAATTCCTTCGCTGACGGATGGTCCGAGCCCTTCTTGCAGAACGCGGGGTTGTCCAAACCGCGGACGTTCGCAGCCATCCAGAGGCGGCCCTGCTTGTCGAACATCGCGTTGTGGTTGTTGGCCCGCGTGTCCCAGATCTGTTCCTCACCCCAGTACGGCGATGGTTGGATCGGTTTGATCGCCGCGGCATGTCCCGGTCCGAGCGACAGCGGCATGTCCGGATCACGCACCGGCATCTTGAAGATCGATACCGAGTTGGTCTTGGGATCGAGCACCGGCATGTTATCGGTCGCGTATTCCGGCGAGCCGTAGAGTGGTCCGTGCGCATTGACCGTCGGATTGCGGCGGTCCGAGGCGATCAGATCGTGCAAATAGTGTTTCTCGCTGCTCCACTCCCACGACGTGACGACAATGTTCCGCTCGACACCCTGAGGCCGCGGCGGTTTTGCCTTTGGCAACTCACCCTTGGCAATGCGATCGGTCCAATCGCCGAAGTACTTGTATGGTGCGCCGCCGAACTGACCGGCAATGCGGGTCGTCATCATGTCGCCGGATTGCCCCGACTGAAGCCGGCGAATCCAGGCATCGCGGCCCGACTCGAACTTACCGAGCTGCGCCGGAATCGTGCGCGTGGATTCCTGCCCGAGCTGATGGCACCCGATGCAATCGACGTTATTCATTTGCTTGAGCCAGTTGGCCTGGCTGAT